>DASYUL010000048.1:0-27883 GCA_036001245.1 Thermoanaerobaculia bacterium | reverse complement strand
CACGAGGGAAGGCCAACCTGAGCCAGCGGGAACTTGGCCGCCGGGCGGGCGTGACGCAGGCTTCCATCGCGCGCATCGAGAGCGGAGAAACCTCGCCCCGGTTCGAGACACTCGATCGGCTCCTCTCGACCTGCGGATTCGAGCTCGAGCCCGTTCCGAAGCGGGGACTGGGCATCGACCGGAGCGGCATCGGTCAGTTACTTGCGCTCTCACCCGCCGAGCGCGCGCACCGGGCAGTCGCGGAGGCCCGCAATCTCGAGCGGATTCCCCGAAGACCGGTCCGCTAGGTTGCGATGTTCGACCCGATTCGGGCACTCGAGGTTCTCGTGGGCCGGGGAGTCCGCTTCGTGGTCGTCGGCGCCTTCGCAGGCCGCTTCTGGGGATCGAACTCGATCACCAATGACCTCGACATCTGTTACGCGCGGGACAAGAAGAACTTCGAGGCTCTGGCTTCCGCACTACGGGACCTCGAAGCACGGCTGCGCGGCGCGCCGAGCGACTTACCGTTCCTCCTCGACGCCAGGACACTCGAGGCGGGCGACCACTTCACGTTCGAGACGAACGCGGGGAATCTCGATTGCCTCGGCACTCCGGCGGGGTCGCAGGGCTACCTCGATCTGATCCAGGGAGCGACTCCAATGGACGTCGAGGGGATCCGAGTGCAGGTCGCGGCGCTCGAAGACATGATTCGCTTGAAGAAAGCGGCGGGTCGCCCGAAAGATCGAGTCGAGCTCGAGATCCTCGGAGCACTACTCGAAGAAATCGAGCGGTCGCGCCGCAACGATCGCTAATCCCGGAAAGGCTCGACCCGCCGCTTCCCTTCTTTGTCTTCGACGATCGTTCCCCACGGCACCTCGGGATCGTGCTCGAAGACACAGAGCCACTTCTCCGACCGCCTTCGCGAGCAGGCGCTTCTTGGAATGTCATCCTGAGGAGCGTAGCGTCGAAGGATCTCTGACTCGGAAAGGCAAGAGATCCCTCGCTGCGCTCGGGATGACAATAGAAAGCGTGAAGCTCCACTTCTACGGTTCGAAGGGGTATGTCGAAGAATCGTCGCCCGCGCACGCCGGCCACTCCGCCTTCACGATCGAATCGGACGGTTTCCGGCTGCTCTGCGACTTTGGTGAGAACCGCAAGGGAATGCTCTCGAAGATCCGCCCGGACGCGATCTTCGTGTCGCACGCGCATCCGGACCATTCCTGGGGGCTGGAGGAGGGAACGACGGCGCCGGTCTATGCGTCGGAGATCACCCACGCGCTCATCGAGAAGTTTCCGATCGAGAACCGCGTGGTGCTCGAACCGGGAAAGCGCGTACGGGTCGGACCGATCCGGCTGACGGCGTTTTCGGTCGTGCACTCGGTGCGTTGCCCGTGCATTGCGGCGCGCTTCGAGGTCGCCGGCCGCGTGCTCGTCTATTCGGGCGACATCGTCGCGTTCGAGCGGCCGGAGGAGCCTCTCGACAGCGCGGAGATCTACGTGGGCGACGGGTCCACCCTGCGGACCTCACTCGTCCGGCGCCATCCGAGCGGGGCGCTGCTGGGACATACGACCGTGCGAGCGCAGCTCGGCTGGCTCGCAAAACATGGCGTCCCGCGGGCCGTCTTCTCACACTTCGGAAAGGGACCGATCGAGATGGGAGAAAAGGCCCTCCGGGAAGCGCTCGAGGAACTGGCCTCCGAACGCGCCCCCGGATGCCGCGTCAGCGCCGCGCGCGACGGCTGGACCCTCGATCTGTAATCGAGAATAAGGCGTGGGGTGCAGGCTCGTAGAGCGTGTCCCCCAGGAAATAAGGTGTGGGGTGCAGGTTCGTAGAACCTGTCCCCCAGAAATGAGGTGTGGGGTGCAGGTTCGTAGAGCCTGTCCCCCAGGCGATTCTCCTACCGCGGCGAAGCTGCCGTCGCCGTCCCGACGCCCGTGGCCGGCCCACTCATCACCGCGGTCGCCGCGTTGGGCGCCGCGATCGTGCTCACGGTCGCACCCCTCCCGACCGAAGTCGTCGCCGGGACCGTCGTGTCGCGAGGCACGCCCGCGCGGGTCACACCGGTCTGAGCGAACGGCGGGACCGTAACGATCGGGAAACCGTCGGGGCCGATCGGCTGGATTCCGGCCTGCGGGCCGTTCGTGAGCGGCTGCGGGAATCCGTTGGGCCCGATCGGGTTGGTCCCGCTCTGCGGAACGGCCGTGTCCAGAAAGATCGGAAAGCCGTTCGGTCCGATCGCGGTCGCGCCGGTCGACGTCGTAATGGTGCCGGCCGTCAGGCCGCGGGAACCCGCGGAGGTATCCCTCGGCAGGTCACCGACGAACACCTGGCGCTCGATCGAAGCTGCGAGCGGATTCGCCGAGAAGGTCGTTGACGCGGCTCTGGCGCGCGCCGCCGAGACGACGAGCGTGTCGGCTCGAGTCACGGTCGTCGTCGTTCCCGTCCTTCCGATCGGGACGGTCTGGCTCGGCGCGAACATTCCGGTCCGGGCGCCGGTCGTCATTCCGATCGCCGTCGTCGTGACAGTCCCAGCCTTCGCCGCCTTCGCCTTGACCAGGGCCGACGAAAGGTTTGCGCTCGAGATCTGTGGACTCGCGGTCTTGGCCTTCATGAGCGCGAGTGACAGAGGCGCGCTCGCGAGCCTCGCCATCAACTTCTGTTGCGCGAGACTTCCCGAGATCTTCTGCCCGGACACGAGGAGGACCTGCCCGTCTGGGCTCGACACGAGCTTGACCGGCGCGAGTTGAGACGGATCGACCTTAGCTTTGACGGTCGTGGCCACGCCGATCTGGTCGCCGGATGGCATCTGCGCGCTCGCCGACGCCGTCAGGAGGGCGATGGAAAGAATCGAGAGAAGAGTGGATTTGAATTTCATGGTTAGTCTCCGGTAAGTCACGCAACACCTCACGTCCGGAGACACTCGTTGCAGGATCCGTTCCGGCGCTAAACCCGTTGCGAACCAGTAAGTTACTGAGGGTCGCCGAGCCCAGCTACCTGGAACGCTGAAACCGGGAACTTGAAACTTGGAACTACGCCTCGGTCGGAAGAGTGGCGCGCGCGGTCGCGGGAACGACCGCCCCCGAGGATGGCGCCGTCTCGCGCGAGGGTTCGGCGGCCGGGACGGTCGCTCGCCTCGCTTCTCGCGTTCGTTTGACGAGCGCGAGAAGCCCGCCGGCCATCATCACGTAGAACCCGCCCCACACGAGGTTAATGAGCGGCTTTCGCGTCATCTCGATCGACAGGGATTCGCGCGTCGCCGCCTGGAACTCCGCGGCGGGATCCTTCGACATCCCGCGCAGGCGCAGGACGACGGCGCCGTCGGACGGCGAGACCGCGATCACCCTCATGAACGCGCCGGCCACTCCCGGGACTTCGAGCTCCGGCGCCTCCGGCTCAGCCCCGTCCAAGTGGTACAGGTAGCGGACCGTCGCGTCGTGTTTCGATCCGTCGGGCGGGGTGACCGTGAGTTCGGTCAGCACGAGCACCTCTTTCCCGCCCTGGAGCATCGCGGTGCGATCGGCGTTGAACTCCCGGAACGTGAAGCCGGTCCCCTCGACGTTCGTCGTCGTTCCCTTCTTCAACTGCACGTCGCGGCCCACGCGCTCCGGCTGTCCCGGGTCGTACTGCTGCGGCGAGAGGTAGTCGTCCATGACCGCCGACCGCCGGATCGCGGGGTTCGCCATCAGCTGGCCCGTGCGGGAGTTCACGTACATCTTCGGGTACACGTAAGCGGTCTTTCCCCGGGCGGAGTCGACGCGGACCTCCATTGCCTGCTTGCGCGTCGCGGTGCCCGGGACGACGCGCAGGAACGTGAGCGTCTTGTCGCCGACCCGGGTCGGCACGTTCCGGACGAGCGTGAGCCGCTGCGACCGCGCGTAGACGCCCGACACGACGATCCCGGCGAGCATGATGCCCACGCCGACGTGCGCGAGGTAACCGCCCGCTCCTCCGAGCTTCCCGTTCTTCGCCTTCCGAATCACGGCACGCAGGTTCATGTCCGCGGCGGTGGCGGCGACGAAGAGGAGCGCCAGGCTCGCCGGATCGCGCCCTCCGAGGACGAGAGAGAGGACCACGGCGGCGGCGCCGACGGCGAGAGATCGCCGCGCGCTTCGAAAGAGCTCGCGCGCCGGAGCGCTCTTCCAGGAAACGAACGGAACGAGGCCGGAGAGCACCGCGAGGAGAAACGCCGCGGGAGCGGCGGTCCTGCCGTAGAACGACGTCTGGACCTGGGATGGATTTCCCGAGAGGCGCGTCAGGAGGGGCGCCGAGGTTCCAAGCAGGATGACGCAGGCGAGGGCGCAGAAGACCGCGATCCCGAGGATGAAGAGCACGCCGCGCGAGAGGACCCCCGTCTCCTCCTCTTCGAGCACCGGAATCGTGCGCCAGCGCAGCGCGATCAGCAGGGCCGACAGGAGGACGAAGAACCCGAGGATCGCCACCAGCCAGCCCGTGATCCCCAGGTCGATGAACGAGTGGACCGAGAAGTCGGCGAGCACGCCGGACCGCGTGAGAAAGGTGCCGTACAGAATCGTGGCGAACGCCGCGCAGGCGAGGATCAGGTTGATCTTGCGGTGCCGCTGCTTCACTCGCTGGAGAAACATGCCGTGCACGAGCGCGGCCGTGAAGAGCCACGGCACGAGGCTCGTGTTCTCGACGGGATCCCATCCCCAGTAACCGCCCCAGCCGAGCGTCTTGTAGGCCCAGTACCCGCCCATGAGAATCGCCGTGCCGAGCGTTACGAACGTGACGAGCGCCCACGGGATCGCGCGCGGGACCCAGCCGTCCCAACGCTTCTTCCAGAGCGCGGCGATGGCGAACGCGAACGGGACCGACAGCGACGCGAAACCGAGAAACATGACGGGCGGGTGGATGACCATCCACGGGTCCTGGAGCAGCGGGTTCAGTCCCACGCCGTCCGGAGGCGCCGGAGGCGGCAGCAGCTTGAACGGGCTCTGCTTGCAGAGGATCGCGATGATCCCGATGAACGTCGCGATGTAGACGATCATGACGGGCGCTTCCTGCTCCTTCGCGCTTCGCCAAACGACGAGCCCGATGAGCGAGCCCCAGAAGCACCACAGGAGGAACGAGCCTTCCTGCCCCGCCCAGAACGTGGAGAAGAGAAAGTGCAGCGGGAGGTCGAGGCTCGAATAGGAATTGACGTAAGCCACGTCGAACCGGTGCTGGAGCAGGAGGATCATCAGCACGACGCTCGCGGACACCACCGAGGTGGCAAACGCGGCGTAAGCGCTGCGTGCGACCGGAAGGAGATCGGCGCGGCCGCGGTCGACCCGAAAATAGGCGACGAGGGAGGCGAGTCCGAAGAGGAGCGCCGCCCAGATCGCGGCGACGCCCGGCCAGAAGTACATCGTGGCTCCCGTCAGATCCCCGACGCTCCCTTGCCGGACCCGTAAGCGCGCTCGACCTCCGCGCCCTGGTACTTCGAGGGACACTTCACGAGGAGCTTCTCGGCTTCGATCCGTCCCTCCCGGTAGCGTCCGATCGCCACGATCGAGATGGCGTCCTTGAAATTCGCCGGCTTGGTGCCGCCATAGACGACGGGCATGCGACCGCCCCGCTCGTCCGTCAGGTCGAAGAAGAGCCGCTGAGTCGACGTGTCGTAGCGATCGCTCGTCTTGTCGAGGCCGCCCATGACCTGGACGACCCCCTTCGCGCCGCGCGCTTCCTCGAAAGAGAGATAGGGCGTCAACGTCTTCTGAAAGGACGTCACCCCGAGCAGCCCGAAGGCTACCGCGAGCCCGGCCGCGATCCAGTACCCCTTTTTCATCGGTCCCTTTCCCGTTCGGTGAGCCGGCGGTCGAGCCGCCACAGGTAGAGGAACAGCCCCGCCCAGATGACGATGTTGACGACGGCGAGGTACGCGAGGCTGCTCACGGACTGATTCTTCTCATCCAACGACAGGAAATCAATGCCATCTGGGGCTCTGGATTGCAACCGCGCCCAATCGCAGGACATTCCGACTCGTGGTTGGGCTTCGGCTGGGCGGAAACTCCGCTCGTTCAACGCATCGCCGTCGTCGGAGGCACTTGGAAGTCTCGAGGCGGCCCGGGGGGATCGTTCGTGACGGTCCAGGTTCCCTCTCCACGCAGATACATCCGGTACATCTCGGACTGATCGAACGGTCGGGCGCCTCGGCGGCCGAAGACCGAGAGCTGGTTTCCCGATTCATCCACCGCGCGGTCCCGGTCCAGTCCTTCGGAGACCGCGACCGCCGGCCCCTTCGTAGGAAAGCTCGCGACGAGCTTCGGAACCGGACGCGGCGAGAATCCGTAGATTCCGGGACTCGTGTCGGGTGAGAGGAGCTGCACGACCCGCAAACCGTTTCGGCCATCCGCGACGTATGCAAACAGGCTGTTGTTGGTCATCCCGACCTTGACGTCGCGCGCGTCGGAGAGGATCCCTTCCGCGTCGTAGACCTGGTCGAGCTGCGGCCTTTCCGGGTCCCGGATATCCAGGATGACGAGACCCTTCCTTCCCGCCGCGACGTACGCATAGGTCCTCGAGAGATAAACGGCGTTCGCCTCGGGCATCCGGACCGTCGTTCCCGTCGCGCGCGGGTTCGCGAGGTCCGTCACGTCGAGCACCTTCACGCCTTCGGCGTCGCAGACGAACGCGTAACGGAATTGAACCGCGACGGCCCGCGGCCTGTCCAGGGAGGGAGCGCCGATTTCCGCCGTGATCGAGAGGCGCTTCGGCGCGTTCTTCAGCGAGACCACCACGAGACCATGGTCGGTGGCGACGTACGCGTACGTTCCGGCGATCGTCACGCTCTGCGCCCCGGTCAGCTTGCCGTCCGGGTTGAAAGTGAGGGTCCTCTGGAGGAAGTTGTTCGTCGGATCGCCGTCGAGAAGAGTCGCCGCGGGCACGAGGATCAAGCCTTCCTGCCGGTCCGCGACGTAGATGAAGCCATACATCGGGTGAATCGGCGGCTCCTCGTTGGCCGGAAGACGCGGGCGCGTCGGGTCGATCGCCATGGTGGAGGGGAGCGCGACGCCGGCGGCGTCCCGGGTTCGCACGAACAACCGCTGGCCGAGCGGCGAGACCGGCGCCGTCTGAATCCTCTGCGAGAACCCTTTGTTGTCCACGTTGGCGACGTCGTACACGACCAGGCCGTCGGCGCCGCTCGCCGCGTAGAGGTACTCGCCACGCAGCTGGAGGGAGCGGATGTCTCGACCCCGGTGGATGTACGCCTCTCGGAGGCGCCGGCCTTCGCGGACGAACGACGCGAACTTCTCCGGATAAGCGAGCGAATGGAGGGAGCTCCCAATCACGGCCTGCGGCTGGTCTCTCTCCGTAACCGCAACGGCGGCGAACCCCGACCGGCTCATTCCGACGTAAGCGAACCGGCCGATGAAGTTGTAGAAGTTCGTACCGAGCATCAGAAGCTGGGCCATCTTCGCGTTGTTGTCGTTGACCCGCGAGAGATGACAGTCGGTGCACATCTTCGTCTGCCGTCCGCCGCGGATCGTGTGCGAGAAGAAGGGGGAGAAAGCCGTCCCCGCCAGACCCTCGGCAGAGACAGTCTGCTGCTGCGTGTAGAGCCACTCGCGATTCTGGTTCTGGGAGTCCACGAGGACCGCGCAGGAAGAACGGATCGTCGTCACGTCGTTGCCGTGCGCGGTCGAGTCCCGGCCGAGCATGAACACGTCGTCCCGAAGAGTCTGGAAGTTGTACGCGGTCCAGTTGCGGGAGTCGGTCCCCTCGTTGTGGAGGTTCGGCTTCTTGCGGTTCGCGGACATCGGGAGATGACAGCCGAAGCAAGACGTCACCCACGACGTGTGGCACGTCTGGCAGGCGACCTTCCGGGTGGCATGAGCGAGTCCCGTCAGATCGGAGAGATCGCCCCAGGTCGAGCCGTCCGCGCGGATCGTCTTCGCGAGGCGGGACCGCTCGTTGTAGTGCTCGTTGCCGGGCGTGATCGTGTCGAGCGTCTGAACGACCTCCCACTTGACTTCCGGGTCGATCGCGGACTGCTGAAAGATCTTTCCCCGTCGCTTCTGAAAGCGGGGACCGAATGCGGTCGCGACGCCCGTCAGGTCCGTTCCGTCGGACATCGTGAGGGTGGAAGCTCGGTCGTATTCGCCGTGGCAATCCACGCACCGGATCTTCACCGCGGCGCGGGTCTCGGCGTAGAGCTTGCCGTCGCCGTGGTTGTCCGCAACGAAGTGGCAGTCCACGCAGTGCATACCCTTCTCGAGGTGGATGTCCGCGAGGTGGAGCGCCTTCTCGAACTTCCTGGGGTCCCGCGGATCGACCGTGCCCCCCTCCTTGTCCAGCAGATTCCCCTTCTCGTCGCGCCAGTAGACGTTCCGGAAGATCCAGCCGTGCCCGTTGAAGCCTGCGAACTGCGTGTGCTCGAGCTTCGGGTTCAACGACGCGACCTGCTCGAGGAACTGCGGGTCCCCCCAGAGGCCGCGGACCGCTGATCCCTCGGGATTCGACTGCTGAATGGCGTCGATCTGCGCCGGCGAGCGCTTCAGCGTCTTGGTCGGGTAGAGCCAGCGACCGTCGGTCTCGTTGTCCCACCACATCGTGCCGTAGAAGGCATTCACGACGTTGGTGCCGGGATGAACGTGGCAAACCATGCACTGAGAGGAGGGGATCGCGCGCGTCAACACGTGTCGGATGGGGTGTCCTCTTTCGGACTTGGAGATCGTTGGATCGACCGTCCCGGTCTTCCCGAGGTTTCCGAAGCGCGCGAATGGACCGGAATGCGCCGGGTCGCCGTCGTTGGCATACACCATGTGGCAGGCCGTGCAACCCGAGGAGCGGTAGTCGCCCGGATGATCGTTCGTGCCGAGGAAGTTCAGCGTCGGATCGAGCAGGCGCGTCTTCTGCAACCCGAGAAAGACGGGGTCCGTTCGAAGCAGGGTCCCGAAACCGCGCGCCGAGAGCTTGTCGTCGGGGCGGCCAGCTTGTTCCGGCGCCGAGCCGGGGTTCGCGATTTCCGGAACCGGCATTCCGCCCCGCTCGAACACGCGCAGCACGTTGCCCGGCTGGGTGATCTCCCAGCGGGGCAGAGGCAGAAGCCACGGCAGGATGCCATTCGTGCGCGTTTCCTCCGGAGACGGCGCCGGACGCGTCCGAGCCATCGCCGGCTGACCGTCCGCCGTATAGAACTCCCCGAAAGAGGCGTCCTTCCACGGATGGGCGCCGTTGTTGTAGAGGGCGGCGCCCCACAGCATCGCGCCGTGACGCATCATCGACGTGGACACGTTCCGCACCTGCGTGGGATGGCACTTCTCGGTCCCGCACGATTGCGCCGCGACGCGCAGGTCGCCCGGGTTGACGAAGCGGACGAACTCGGCGCTCTCGCGATTCCATCGCGCGCTGCTCCGTTCGGGATTCCCGGACGTCCTCCACCACTCCGGGTGTCTGGCCGCGACGTGGGCCTTCTTCTTCGCTTCCTCGTAGGGCTTCGATCCCGGAGTCGCGCCCGCCGCGCCGAAAACCGACGCGTTCCCGCCGTGGCAGTCGACACAGGCGACCTTCACCGCGGCGCTTTCGTGGCCGGTCGGCGAGTCCGTCTGGAGGTGGCAGCTCACGCAGCCCGACGGCGGCGGGGCAGCGGTCCCCGGCGCCGCCGCGCCCTCCTGAGCCGGACCCACCGAAAGGCCGGCGCCGCCCAGAAACAGCGCAGCCAGCGCGAGAGCGGCCGCGCCCGGGCGAGTCCGCCGAACCGTGTCGCGAGCCGTCACAGGATCCACCTCAGTACGCGAAGGCGAGCGAAGCGAA
Source organism: Thermoanaerobaculia bacterium (assembly GCA_036001245.1). GTDB lineage: Bacteria > Acidobacteriota > Thermoanaerobaculia > UBA5066 > Gp7-AA6 > Gp7-AA6. The sequence goes on along the minus strand of DASYUL010000048.1, from coordinate 18,150 downwards.
CGCCTGGTACAGAGTCTTCGCCTTCGCCCCACAGCCCTCTCCTTCACAGTTGGAAGAGTAGATGTCCCGGAACCCTCCACCCGGTGAGAAGCCGGCGGCTCCGACCTGCAGAATCACCTGTTGGTTCAGAAACGGTCGGAGCTGCACGCCGAGTCCGTAGTCCCACCCGATTTCCTTGCGGATGCCGGGCTGAAAGAGGAGCAGCTCGAGACTCTCCACCCGGTGGAACCGGAGATAGTTCACGTTCACGTCCAGCGTCAACTTCGGGGTGAGCTTGAAATCGAAGAACAGACCGGCCAGGAAGAGGCCGGGGTTGACGAAGTTCGACTGACCTTCTTCTTTGGACGATCTCAGGTCCGGCAGGATGCTGTTTCCGTTGACGAGCTTGACGCCGGTCTGGGTCAGCGGAATCGCCTGTCGGTTCCAGAAGGAGAACGGGCCTCCGGCGAACTTGGGGTTGTCGAAGATCGCCGAGAACCCTCGCGCGGTCCGATCGGTCGGGTCGTCGTCGCCGGACGCCCAGAAGAGGCTCAGGACCGGCCGCCACCAATCCACGTCGACCGAGAGCTCGAGCGCCGCCATCTGTGCGTTTACGTCGGTACGCCGTCCGGCGACCGGGTTGCGGTCATCGGTCCCGAACGCCGCGTAAAGAGCGTGGGAGATGTTCGCGCGACCGATATGTCCTTCTCCCGTCCACCCTGCGTACGCGACGTGGAGAGCGTGCCGGGCCACGTCGCCGATCGGCGCGGGGCGGACGAGGAAGTCGTTCTCGTCGTAGTGGAGCTTTCCCTCGTCGTCGTTGTAGAGAAACGACAGCTGGGTCGTGTACCCCGGCCACAGAAAATCCTGAGCATAGAAGTTCGCAACCCCGACGCGCTGGCCACGCCGGTCGAGCGTGTTCAGGCCGGAGTTCGTGTCCTTCTCCAGCATGTCGAAGATCGCCAGGTTCCACTGGTAGCGGTTCGAGGCGAAGTTGCCGAAGAGCCGCGCGCCATATTGATTCTCCGCGAAGACGAACCCGCGGAAGTCGCTCGTGAAGCCCTGTATGCCCGCGCGCAGAGAGGTGAAGTCGTACGATCGCGACACGTCGAACAGCTTCACCTCCGCGAAAGCCTCCTGGAGGCCGACGTGCCGGTCGGTGCGTTCCTTTCGCCTCCGGACGTCGATGTTCACGATTCCGTTCTCGCGCGCGGCCAGGAAATTGAAGTTGCCGACCGGCGTGATCCGCAACTCCCAGTCGCGGGGACGGAAGGCGGCGTCGCCGTGGAACAGAGAAAGCGACAGGATGACTTGTTCGATGAATGCTCCCTGTTGCCCCCGGCCGAAGAACTCCTCGCTGTTCGGGTTTTGAGAGGACACGTCGCTCGAGACCGGGATTCGGCGCGCTTCGCCGATCGTGTCGCTCACGGCTGAGAGGTTCAGGAACGTTCTCTGGCCGAAGATCGGATAGTCCCCCTTCAGCACGTTCTGGCGATAGGGATCCAGAGCACGCCCCCGCGTGTAACGCGGCCAATCCGGAAATCCGATGCGCCAGCGATCGGGCACCGGGAGGAAATCTTCTTCGGCGACGGCTGGCTCCGGCCCGGGAGCGTAGCCGAGCGGCTTTGCCGGGGGTTGAACGCGCGTCTCCTCGACAGGGGCGGCGGGCGTCGGTTCCGGCGGCGGCGTCTGGGGAAGAGCGGGTGAGGCGAGAGCGGCGAGCAGAAAAAGGACTTCGGTCGCGAGGCGGCGACCGCGGGGAAACGCGGCACGGTCGACCGAGGTCATCGTCAAGCTCCGCGACCGGGACTAAAGGACGTGGCACGACTTTCGAGCAGCTTGGACCGGAGACTGGTTGGTTCATTCTTGGCGCTTTCTCCGGACCGAGTCAAGGTTCTCTTGACAAGGTTTCGGCGACCAAATAGCGTGACAGCCGCTCTCGCGAAACACCCGGGCAAAAGCCGATCGAAGCTGGAGGCGACGTGAGACCTCGCATCGGAAAGCGGGTCTATCTGCCGGCCACGCTGGTGCTCGGCATTTTCTCTCTGGCTGCCTCGCGGCGCCCCCCCATCGAAGTGGCAGCTCGGCCGGTGTCGACAACGACACCGACTGACTCATCCGAGCTCCTGACGGCGTCCGACGTCGAGGGGATCGTTTCGAACGCGGCGGGGGAGGCCGAGCGACACGGGATCCGCGCCGTCATTGCGGTCGTCGACCGCGAGGAGAACGTCCTGGGAGTCTTCCGCATGGATGACGCCCCACGCCGCCTCCAGTTCTCCGCCCGCCGGGGCGGCGCCGCCGCCAACGACGGCACCCATGGGTTCGAGGGACTGACGCTCGCGCCGAACGGTGACCCGGCCGGTCCGAACGTCATCGTCGCGGGACCGGGCATCCCGGACCCCACGGTCCTCGCGGCATTGTCAAAGGCCGGCACGGCCGCCGTCTTCGAAACGACCGGAAACGCGTTTTCGACGCGGACCGCTTCATTCATCATCCAGGAGCACTTCCCTCCCGCAATCGACTTCACTTCGGGCGGCCCGCTCTTCGGCGTGCAGTTTTCGAATCTGACGTGCACGGACGTCAAGAGAGTCGATCCGGCCGCCGGCAATCTGGCTCTTCCTCTCGGTCTCTCTGCAGATCCCGGCGGACTTCCGCTGTACAAGAACGGTCAACCGGTCGGCGCCATCGGCGTCGAGGCGAACGGGATCTACACGGCGGATCTCGATCCCGCGGTCCGGACCGTCGACGCCGAAGAGGTCGCGGCGCTCGCCGGCACGCGCGGCTTCGAGCCCCCGACGGAGATCCGCGGAGATCAGATCTTCGTCAATGGAATCCGTCTTCCGTTCGCGGATTCCGAAGTTCCCCAGGGAACCGGGGCGCTTCCGGCGGGAGCGTTCGTTCCCGGCTTCGCCCCGCGCGACGGCTTGCCGACGGCGTTCGTGCCCATCGTCGTCGGCGGGCTCGCGGCGACCGCGGATCCCCGGTTCTATCCCTTCTCCGGAAGCGGGGCGCCGGGCGGACTCACCGCGGAGGACGTCTCGCGCATCATCGGCCAGGGGATCGCGCAGGCGTATCGCACGCGCGCCGCGATCCGGAGGCCGCTCGGAAGCGCCGCGCAGGTGAACGTCGCGGTCGTCGACGCACAGGGCGTCGTCCTCGGAATCGCGCGCACGCCCGACGCGCCGGTGTTCGGATTCGACGTCTCCGCGCAGAAGGCCCGGACGGCCGCGTTCTTCTCTTCCGCGTCGGCGGGAACGGCTCTCACGGCTGCCGGCTTGGGCGAGTACGTCGCGAACGCCGGTCGGGAGGGGTTGCGCCTGAACGGCGACGTCGCTTTTTCCGACCGCGCGACCGGCTTTCTCTCGCGCCCGTTTTTCCCCGACGGGATCAACGAGACCGCTGCCGGCCCGTTTTCCCGGCCGATCGTCGAGTGGAGCGTGTTCAACGTGGGTCTCCAGTCCGACCTCTTGCGCGACGCTCTCCTCGGAATCGTTGTGGGGACGCACCCGCTCGGACCGCCCTGCACGCCGATCCCGGCGATCGCCCATGGCATCCAGATCTTTCCCGGGAGCGTGCCGCTCTACAAGAACGGAGTCCTGGTCGGAGGGATCGGAGTCTCCGGCGATGGAGTGGACCAGGACGACATCGTCGCCGCGATGGCGAGCGCGGGCTTCGAGGCTCCTGAGGCGATCCGATCCGACCGGGTCTTCGTGCGAGGCGTCCGTCTGCCCTGGGTCAAGTTTCCGAGGCATCCCAACCTCTAGTTTGGCCGCCATCCTGCGATGCCCAGCGTCCGCCGCTCACCAGGCTTTCGACGGCGGGCGCGAGTTGCGTGGATCGTGAGCTCGTGCATCGCTCTCGGGAGTCCGGCCGCGGCGGCGCCGAAATACCTCGGCCCGAACAAGTGCGTCTCGTGCCACGAGCACGAGACCCTGAAAGCGTGGGCGGACAAAGACAAGCACTCGCGCGCATTGCAGCAGCTCGACGACGCGAAGGCGGCCAAGTACGCCGCCGCCATCGGCCTCTCCGACCCGTACGATTTGAAAGGTTCTTGCGTCACCTGTCATGCGACCGTGTTCAGCGGGGACGCGAACGCCGGCGTGTCTTGCGAGAAGTGCCACGGCCCCGGCAGCGACTACCTCGCGCCTCACCAGGAGAAAGGGAATTACGCGAAGGCGGTGTCACTCGGGATGATCGACACCCGCGGAAACTATCCGGTGTGGGCGGCGCTCTGCGTGAACTGTCACGTCGTGACGGATGCGAAGCTGACCGGCGCGGGACACAAGTCGGGCGCGAACTTCGAAACGGGGGCGGAAAGCAGGAAGATCGTGCACTGGAAGGAAACGTACGACTTCGCCCGGCTGGCTGCCGCCGGGAAAGCCGCCGTCGCCCGGAGAGCGGGGGGCGCTCCGCCGCCGGCCGCCGCCGCGCCGAAGGTCACGCCCTCGCCGGTTGCGACGAAGTCGCCCGTCCCAACGAAGCCTCCGAAGCCGACCCCGACTGCGTCACCCGTCGCGAAGGAGCCTCGGGCGACGCCGACGTCCGCTGCTCCGGCGCGGCCGGAAGCCGCCCGCTCGCCGACTGCCGCACCGCCGCGGCGCGAGCCGCCGACTCCGACTTCCGTTCCGCGCGAGGCGCCGACCTCCGTCCCGAGTCCGACGTCGACCTTCGCGCCCGAAGCTCCTCCGACCGAGGTGCCTTCGCCGGTTCCGGCGAGAGTGACGCCGACGCCGGCGACGACCCGAGCCACTTCGGATATCCTGATCCTGATACAGGCCACACCCATACCTACGACGACGCCTCGCGCGCGGGAACGGCGGGAACCGACCTCCATACCGGCGGCGGTCGAGACGCCTATGCCGTCGAGCGCGCCTGCCGCAGCGCCGCCGCCGACGCGCGCCGCGACGAAGCCCCGGCCGAAACCTCCGCTCGTCCGCAGAACTCGAGCTCCGGTCCGGCCGACGTCGGTCGCGAGTCCTCCGACAATTCGGCGTTCGCCGACGCCGGTTCCTGCCGCTGCCCCCTCGCCGACGCGGACCCGGGTGCGAGCGCCGCTCGAACCCCCTCGCCGTCCTCCCCACTGAGACGATGGAAGAGAAGGAAGTCGCCCGAGCCTTCCCGCAGGCGCTCTCCGCCCCGGAGAAGATCTTCTCGATCGAGGAGCTCCAGAAGTTCCCGATCTTCGCGGGGCTCGCGGAGACCCTCCTGAAAAAGATCCAGGCGTACGTCCTCGACGCGCGCTACCGCCCCGACGAAGTGGTCCTCCGGGAAGGCGAGTACTCCGACGCTGCGTACTGCATCCTTTCGGGGGTCGTCGAAGTCCTGCTGGCGAATCTTCCGAACCGCCAGCAGGCGCCGCCTCCGGCAAAGGGTGGACAGGAAGCGAAGCCTCTCGCGACCCGCGCCGCGGAGCTGATGGACAAGACTCCCCGCGAGCGGTCGGTGGCCCGGCCGGTCCGGAGCACGGAGACCGTCATTCTCTCCGACATCCCCGCCGAGATCCGGCGGGGAGAACAGGTCATGCTCGAGAAGGGCGAGATCTTCGGCGAGATTTCGGCGCTCTCACGGTATCCAGTCTCCGCCACCGTCCGCGCGCGATCGGACGTGGTCTGTTTGATGATCCGCACGCCCGCGCTGCGCATCCTCCAGCGCTCCGCCCCGAAGTTCAAGGAATTCGTGGATCGCCGTTACCGTCAGCGGTCGCTCGAGACCCACCTGCGCCATGTCGGGCTGTTCGCAGGTTGCAGCGATGAGTTCCTGCGAGGCTTGAAAGAGCGCGTCGAGCTCGTTTCGTTCGAGCCCGGAGAGCTCATTGTCGAAGAGGGATCGCCGGCGAGCTCGTTTCACCTCGTACGCGGCGGTTACGTGAAGGTCTCAGTCCGCGCGGGGGCCGCCGACCTCGCATTGACTTACCTGCGCAAGGGGGACCATTTCGGGGAGGCCGCGATCCTCCTGGACGAGCCGTGGCCTTTCTCCTTCTCGGCCATCGAGAGCGTCGAGGTCATCCGCCTTTCGCGGGCGGATTTCGACCAGCTGCTCACCGAACATCCCGACGTCAAGCAGGAGCTCTGGACAGCGACCGTGGCCCGACTCAAAGAGCGGGGCGCCGCCGTCCGCCGGCCGGTCGACGCGGAGTACCTGCAAATGGCCATGGACACGGGTCTCATCCACGGCGAGAGCGTCCTCATGATCGACCTGAACACGTGCACGCGCTGCGACGACTGCGTGCGCGCGTGTTCGGACACGCACGGCGGAACACCGCGTTTCATTCGAGAGGGCTTCAAGTTCCAGAACTGGCTGGTCCCGACCTCCTGCTATCAGTGCACCGATCCCGTGTGCATGATCGGATGCCCGACCGGCGCGATCAGTCGCCCGATGGGGACGACGGAGGTCTCGATCGATCCGATGACTTGCATCGGTTGCGGCAACTGCGGAAGGCGTTGTCCCTGGGGCAACATCGTCAATGTTCCGTACAGCCATCCGGTTCTGAAGAAGGACATCCAGCTCGCGACCAAGTGCGACCTCTGTCTCGGCCGTGATCGGCCGGCTTGCGTCCAGATGTGTCCGCACGGATCCGCCATCCGCGTTTCTTTCAAGGACGTGGGCCGGCTGACCTCCGCGCTCCCGGTGCTCTCGTGACGTGAAAACTCTGCGGCCGAAGAAACCGCAGTGGCTCCTGGTCACGCTCGCGATCGCAGGCGCAGCTCTCGGTGTCCGACTGGTGGTCGCGATCCGGCAACCCTGGCACCCCGGACGGACCGCCGGCCTCCTCTTCGGAATCGCCGCCTCGGTCCTCTACCTGATGGACCTCCTGTATCCCCTCCGGCGAAAGCTCCTCGCATTTCCCCTCGGCAACGCGCAGACGTGGATCCAGCTCCACATCTACGGAGGAGTTCTGGCTTTCTTTTTCGTGCTCGTCCACGAGGGATTCCGGTGGCCGGTGGGGAGGATGGGGTGGCTGCTCCTGTCTCTTTCCGGCTGGGCGACCGTTTCGGGACTGGTCGGCGTGTGGCTGCAGAAGTGGGTTCCAGCGGCGCTCGCGAGCGGGCTCAAGGTCGAAGCGCTGTTCGAACGCATTCCCGATCTCGTCGAGAAGTCGCTCGCCGAGGCGGACGCGTTGATGGCGGGCGCTTCGGAGATGCTGGAGCGCTTCTACAGCGAGGACGTACGACCCGCGCTTGCCGGGATCGATTCGTCCTGGGGCTATCTGACGGACGTCCGCAGCGGCCGCGACCGGCGGCTGGAGCCGTTTTCCCGCATCTCGCGGTTTCTTGCCGAGGAGGAACGACCGCGACTCGAGGACCTCAAGGCGGTTTACACGGAGAAGCTCGAGCTCGATGCGCAGTACTCGCTCCAGCGAATCTTGCGAGGCTGGGTCGCGATCCACGTCCCTCCCTGCCTTCTGCTCTTCGGTTTGATGCTCTTTCACATCTGGACGAGCCTCTCCTATGACTGACCCGTTCGCGCACGACCAATGCGGCTGATCTCCTCCGGCACGCCTTCGCGGACGAAGGATTACGTCTATCCGCCCCGGCGTCTCCGTTTGATCCTGATCTCGCTCGCGGGCGGACTGGCGGTCGCGGCGGCGCTCACGGTCGCGGTCCTGGGGGGCAAGAAGACCCTGGCCACTCCCGGACGTCTCTCGAGCGCACATGCTCCCTTCGATACGCAGTGCGCCAAATGCCACGCGCCCGCGGTCGTCGACGTTCGCTGCGAGAACTGCCACGATCCATTCGGCTCGAACCAATTCCGCAACGCGGGCCACGTCTGGTTCGGCACGAAGGACCCGGCGCAGGTCCGGAACGCGAAGGCGATCGATTGCGCCACCTGTCATTCCGACCATCGCGGAAGAAAGTTTCCGATGGCGGAGGTGGATGAGCGCGACTGCGCGCGCTGCCACTTCGCCACGATGGCGCGGCATCCCGAGTTTTCGATCGTGAAGGCCGGAGTGATGAGAGACGAGGGGATTCGCTTCACCCACGATCGTCACGTCGCCGAAGTCGTGAAGGCCGGCCTCGACCGCTGCCAGTTTTGCCACGAGCCGACCGCCGACCGCCATGACTTCCAGCCACTCTCTTTCGATCGACACTGCGCGCGCTGTCACACCAAGGGTGGATCCGTGGGAGCAACCGACCCCTTGCCCCGGCGAGCGGTCATCCTCCCGGAAGACATCGATGCGCCCTGGGCCCAGAAGAAGGTGGCGGACACCGAGAAAGTCGGTCGAGCCAACGTCGTGGTCGACAGGCTCGAGCACCAGGACCCCTGGGTCATCTTCAATCTCTGGAAGATCGCGCGAGAGGTGGACTCTTCGGGTCTGGCGGCGAAGCGCGCAGGTCTCGTCCGCAAGATCGACGAGCTGCGATACCAGCTGCGTCAGCCTCCCACCCGCGGAATGTCCCCCGCCGTGCTCCGGCGCGAGGAGCAGCGCCTGGTCGGGCGAGTCGCCGCGCTGTCCCGGGGAGCTTCGTCATCCTACGAGCGGTCCCGGGCGGAGCGGGACCTCGCCCGCATCCGCGTGCAAATCGAGGTTGGCCCGGGTCAAATGACCGCTCCTCCCGGGCGCGATCGCCGCCAGATCGAGACTGACCTGGCGCAGCGGATGGAGTATCTCTCCTACTTCGATAGTGTCGCGTCGCCGGCGACCCCGGTTCCGCCCGAGCAGCGCGAAGAGCGTTTCGCCGCTCTCAGGGCCATGACCGCGCCCTGCGTGAAATGTCACCTGTACGATGGTCCGATCATGCAGTCGGTGAACGCCGCGATGCCTCTCCTCGAACACGCGAAGTTCAATCACCTTCCCCACGTCCAGCAGAAACAGTGCGAGGAGTGTCACACGGGAATTCCGAAGAGCAAGAGAGCGGAGCAGGTGAACCTCCCGGGCGTCGCAACCTGCCGGGAATGCCACCACCCCGGCAAGACCAGAGATGACTGCGCCGAGTGCCACTTCTATCATCCACCCACCGAGCCATGGCCGCCGATCTGATCCGCGCTGCTCTTCTCTACCGCAGCGGGCCGCACCGGGATTTCCCGCTGCCGGACGCGCCGGAAGCAATGCTCGGCTTCGGTGGCGGAAACGTCGTTCGCGTCCCGATGGAAGGCGTCTCCCGTCATCACGCGAAGATCACGTTCGACGGCAAGGACTACTGGCTCGAGGACGCGGGGTCGTCGAACGGAACTTTCGTGAACGGCGTCCGGGTGAGGAAGAGAGAACGCCTGAAGCACCTCGACGTCGTTACGCTCGGCCGCGCGACCGATCTGATTTTCTTCCTGAAGGCGCGCGACGGTGCGCGGGCCACCCGCCAGGGGATCCTGTCGGCGGAGATCGAGGCGGTCGACGGCGCCGAGGCCGGGACGCGCTGGCCCGTTCCTCGGGGGAGCATCACGATCGGCCGGGCCGCGTCGAACAACGTCGTGGTGGACAGCCAGCTGATTTCCAAGATGCACGTACGGATCGAGCGTACGGGAGTGGAGCTCGTGATCACCGACCTTCACTCGCACAACGGCACCTATGTGGACGGGAAGAAGATCGACGAGCCGCGAGTGCTCAACGGCGGAGACGAGTTCCTTCTCGCCGGCGCGCGCCGATTTCGCGTGCACGTCGAAGAAGGAAGTATCGAGACGAGCGCGGTCAGCCCTCTGCCGCTCCAGGGACGCAGCGAGTCGTCCCTTCCAATGGATTGGAAGACCCGGATCGAGTGGACACCCGAGGAGATCGCCTCGTTCGAGCGAGGTAAAAAAGAAGTGCGACCCGCGGACGCTGCGCTTCGTGCGCCAGAGGTCCGCCCGGCAGCCCCTGCGGCGAAAGCTGCGGCGCCAAAGCGGGAACCCGCGGCTCCGAAGGCGGCCGAGGCGAAGCCGTCCGCGACGGCAAAGCCCGAAAGCAAACCTGCCGCGGCTGCGCCGGCGAAGCCCGCCGAGGCCAAGCCTCCCGCGGCACAGGTGAAGCCCGCGGCGAGGCCCGCGGTCTCGCCTCAGAAATCCGCGGCCAGGGCGCCCGTCGCGCCTCCAGCGCGAGCCGAGGCTTCGCCCGCTGCTCCTCCGAAGCCGGCCGCGCCGCCGCCGCCCGAAGCCGCGAAACCCGCCGAACCGCCTCCAGCCCCCCTCCCCGTGTCCCCACCCGTTGCCGCCGAACCGATCGCACCTCCAGCGCGAGCCGAGGCTTCGCCCGCTGCTCCTCCGAAGCCGGCCGCGCCGCCGCCCGAAGCCGCGAAACCCGCCGACCCCGTACCCCCACCCGTTGCCGCCGAACCGAAGAAAGTCGATTCCCGCTCCACGCTTCCACCGCAGGCGCCGCCGGCTGGCTCTGTGCTTCCGGTCGCACCTCCAGCGCCAGCCGAGGCTTCGCCCACCGCTCCTCCGAAGCCGCAGGTCGAGCCGCCGCCCGCAATCCCGAAGCCGGCCGAACCACCCCCAGCCCCTCGACCCGGATCCGCACCCGTCGCCGCCGAACCGAAGAAAGTCGATTCCCGCTCCACGCTTCCACCGCCGGTGCCGCCGGCTGGCGCCTCTGTCGCCCCCCCGCTACGGAAGGTCCGCGTCTCGGGCGAAGCCACGAAGGCGCTCATTCAGGACGAAGCGACCAAGCCGCGCGTGTACCTGGAAGGTGAAACCGAAACCCTGCCGCTTCCTGCGGGCGACCACGTGGTCGGCCGAACTTCGGGGATTACGATCCGCCTCGATGCTCACGAAATCTCGCGGCGGCACGCGGTCATCCATGTGTCCAACGCCGAGGCGGTCGTGGAAGATCTGGGAAGCCATAACGGGACGTTCGTCAACCGCGAGAAGATCACGGCGCCGCGCAAGCTGAACGCCGGAGATCTGATTCACTTCGGCGACGTGGCGTTCCGGGTGCGGTTCCCATCCGAGGCCGAGCTGGCCAAGAAACCGTAGCGAAGGCCGCGAACGCCGGCTAGTCCGCTTCCGAAATTCGGATCCGCTCTCCCTCGCGAAGACCGGCGCGCACTTCCACGAACTGCGACGTGCTCCTTCCGAGCGTGATCCGCCGCGAGCGCGGTGAGCGGAAAGTCGAGGTCACCCAGACGAACGATCCGCCCTCGTCGCCGTGGACCGCCTCGACGGGAATGTAGAGTGCGTCGGAAATCCGAGTGCCCCGAATCGAGCACCTTGCGACCATACCGGGGCGAAGCCGGGCATCCGTCTGGTCGAGAAGGATCGTCACCGGAAACGAGCGGGATTCGTTCTTCTCCGACGCGCCCACGCTGCCGATCGAGCGGAGGACCCCCGAAAGGCTCCGTTCGGGAAACGCGTCGAGAGTGACCTTGACCGGCTGGCCGGGAACCAGGTGATGCATCTCGGGTTCGGGGACTCTTCCACCGATGGTCATTCGCGTCAGGTCGGGGAGCGTGACCACGGTCGTCCCTCCCCACACGGAGTCGCCGACGCGGATCTTCCGCCGCTCACCGCTGCGGTCGAAGGTCTCGCTGTGGACTGCAAGTCCGGGCGCTCGCGCCGTCACAGTGCACCACGCGATCTTCTTCTCCGCGTCGGCGATCTGGCGATTGGCCTCGTCGAGGCGAATTGCGGCCAACCGCACCGCGGCCTCGGCCTGCGCGGCGGAGACGACGGACGTCTTTTCGAGGATCTCGAGCTCGGTCTTCTCCTTCGAGGTTTCGTCGAGCTTCCTGCGGATCAGGTCCGGCGTGGTCTGCTGAACGAGCGCCGCGTGACGAGCGCGGGCCAGCTCCAGGTCGGCGGCCGCCTGGTCGCGCCGCGACTTGGCCGTGCGGTACTCCTCCTGCGAGATGAAACCCTTCTCGACGAACGGAGCGAGACCGGCGAGCTTCTCCTCGGCTTCCTCGAGCAGCCGCTTTCTTTGCTCGATCTCGTGGGCCGACTCGCGCGCGGACAGGGGCGCGGCGGTGTTGACCAGCGCGGAAAGATCCCGCTCCGACGAGGATGCGGAAGTCTTCGCGTCAGAGACCTCGGCGGTCGCCTTCAGGCGCAGCGCCGCGAGCGCGAGGCGAGCCTGCTCCGCTTCGTTCGCGAGCTCGCGAGACCGGGCGCGCGCCGTGTCCAGGTCCTTCTGGAAGGGGGCCGGATCGAATTGGATCAGACGGTCGCCGGTCGAGACGAGGCTGCCCTCTTCGACGAGCCAGAGGATCTTGAGCTCGACTCCCGGCACTACGGCGCCGTAGGAGTCGGACCGCGCGGCGGAGAGGGTTCCCACGAGAGGAACCGACGGCTCGAGGGTGCCGCGGCGGACGACGAACTCACTCTTGTGATCCGCGGTCGATCGGAGCGCCGCGACCACTCCGAGGAGCAGGAGGACCGAGCCTCCCGCGATCGCGAGAGTCACCGGGCGAACGCGTCGCGATTCGACCGCTCGGCGGACGATTCCCCGAATGAACGGAAATGCGGCGCTCACGGCAGGTTCAGAAAAGGATTCACGTCGAGCCGGCCCGAAGAATACAGGCAATCGAGCCGCGCGAGCAGGATGCTCACGCGTGAATCGAGCTCCAGGAGGCGGGCGGCATTCAACAGGTTCTCGGCGTCCACGACGTTGAAGTTGTCGGACAGCCCCTTTTCGAACCGCAGCCGCGCGACTTCCGCCTGCAGCTCCGCGACCTGCTCGTTCTCGACGGCGATCGCGTGGTTGCGTTTCAGGGCATCCAGCCGGCGGTACGCCCGCCGCACCTCCCGGGCGAAGTCGTCTTCCAGGACGACGAAGTTGCGCTTCCGGGCGCCGAGGTCGATCTGCGCCTGCCGCTTGCGGGCGTGAAGGACCGTGCTGTTCAGGCCGTACTGGGAGCTCAAACCGAAAACGAACGCGGGATTTCGAAAGTGGAGCGCGTCCCCGGCGCTTCCGCCGCCGCCCGACCCCTCGTATCGGAGGAAGCCGTTCAGAGAGGGGAGCTCGAGGCTCTTCGCGATCCGCAACGCGAACTCCGCGTCGGTCACCTGATCCCGGGCCTCCAGAGCTTCCGGCCGCCGGTCCATCCGCTCCGCGACCGCCGACTCGAAGTCCGGCACCTCGAGGGGAAGATCGAGCGGTATCTCGATCGAGAAGGCTTCGTTCTCGGTCAAGCCGGCGGTCCTGCGGAGGAGGTCGCGAAAGTCGTCCAACGCATTCTCCGCGTCGTTCCTCGTCACGACCGTGGACGCCTCCTGCTGCTCGGCGCGCAGTACGTCCAGGCGCGAGACGCTTCCGGCGGAAAAACGCGCGCGGGAAAAGCTCGTGAGCTCCTGCGCTCGCGCGACGCGATCGGCGGCGAGCTTCAAGGCCTCCTGCCCGCGCGCGACGCCGAGGTAGGCCTGGTAGACGAGCAACACCGTCCGGCGTCTCGCGGTCTCGACTGCGCGTTCCTGCCCGGTCGTCGAACGCCGGGCGAACCGCAGAGGCTCCGCGGTCACGGCGGGGTCCGCGCCGCGCAGGAGCGGCTGCCGGAGGGTCAGTCGGTAGTCGCCGGCATACGCCTCGCCGCCGAGGGCCTGCGGCTGGCGGTCGACGATCACCTGGGCATCGACGGCGGTGCCGAAGAGAAACTGCTCCGACAAGAGAAGACCGTAGGTGTCGGTCCGCTGTCCGGTCTCATCGCTCTTCTCGAACGCGAAGAACGGGGTGACCTGAGGAAGGAACGTCGATCGGACGGCGCGTTCGTTCCAGCGGGCGGAGAGAAGGAAATCGGACGTGTTCAGGAGCTCGGGGTTGCGCGAGAGGGCGAGTCGCAGCGCGGTCCCGATCGTCAGGAGCGGCGCACCGTTTACCGGCGGCGCCTGTACGGGCGGGGCCGGTAGTTCCTGGCCGGAGGCAGGCCCCCGGAGCGCGACGGAAGCCAGGAGAGCCGCGGTCACCGACGCCGCGCGCCAAAACACGCCGGATCAGCCGTCGCGCAACGCCGCGGCCGGATCGATCCGAGCCGCACGCCGGGAGGGCCGCATCCCCGCCAGTATCCCGACGGCGACGCACGAAACCGCCAGCATGGAGAAAGAAAAGAGAGACAGCGAGGAACCTCCGCCCGATCGGTCCATCGACAACAGGGTCACGACGATTCCGAGCAACAAGCCGGCGCCTCCTCCGAGGACCCCGAGCAGGATCCCTTCGAGCTGGAACTGCAGAATTATGTCTCGCGCCTTCGCGCCCACCGCGCGGCGCACCCCGATCTCGCGGGTGCGTGCGATGACCGACGCCGAGAGAAGGTTGGAAACTCCGAAGACGGCCGAGGCTCCCGTCATCAGCGCGACGAGCCAGATCAGGCGATCGAAAGTGCGCCGGGTCTGCTTGTACTGACGCAGGGTCTGGTACGGAGACGCGAGGCGCACCGGGCCGTCGCGATACCGGGCAGGATCCAACGAAAGAGCGAGACGCCTCGCGTCGCTCGCTTCCGAGGCGCTGGAGAAAGAGAGAACCGCGACGTCGATTGGATAATGAGCGTCCGACTCCTCCGCCGAGCCGGGTTCGGCGCCGAGAGGCAACACGATCGCGCGGTTCCAGTCGAGCGACGGAATTTCTCCCGTGGACGCGCTCTCCGTGCCGCTCTCCGCGAGCTGACCGACGATCTCGTATCCCCGCCCGCCGACCGTCAAGATGCTCCCGGGCCGTGCGTCGGGGACCTGGCGCGCGAGCTCGCTGCCGACGACAGCGTAGGGCAACTTTCGCTCGACGTCGAGATCGGCGAGCAGACGTCCCGCCTGCGCGCGCATGCCGAAAAGCTCCGTCACCCGCCCGGAGATAGCGTAAACGGGCGCGGTCGACGGTCCTCCGCGCGCCGCCACCGTGCGCCGATCCATCCGCACGGCGAGGGAGGAACCCGCGCGGGTCAGCCGGCGCAACCTTTCCGAATCCGCCGCCGTCAGGCGCAAGACGCCGGGGTCCGCCGGTCCCACCGGTTTGCGATTGATGAGGTAGAGGTTGTTCAGACCGGCGCTCTCCAGCGCGCGGATCGTCGCCGCGCGCCCGCGTTCGACGAGCGCGGTCAGGCAGACGACGATCGCCATCGCGATCGCGAGCGCGACGAGAGCGGCGCGCGTGCGGGTCGCATCCGCTCGCATGGCGTCGCGAGCCGTCTCGAAGGCTCGGGCGAGCTCGGCCGAGGAGAGCACGGATCCTCTCACGCTGACTGCAAAACGACTACGGCACGCTGAACGAGCTGCACGGGGCCGGAACCGAGACCGTGCCGGGGACAGGGACGGCTACGAATTGATTCGCGCACTTCTGGCCGATGTCCGATTGAACGGAGACGACGACGGAAATCGTCGTCGGAGTCGTAGCGCCGGCGCACGCTTTCCCCTCGAGATCCACGTGGTAGGCACCGTTCGGAGGCGGCTGGAGAACGACTCGCTCGGTGCGATTGGCCGTCGACTCGCAGCCGGCCTCGGCGACGGTCTGTCCGACCCGGCCGCTCGGACCCATCAACTTCACCTCGACGTCTCCGACCCCGCTCCAGCTGACATCGACCTCGATGAACCGCAGGAGCGGGATCGTCGGGGTCGGAGTGACCGTCGGCGTCGGTGTGGCCGTCGGGTTATCGTCTTTGTTGGCGGCGGCGACGGCGACCGCGCCGCCTGCGACCGCCGCGGCTCCCGCAACGATGGCAGCGGTGCTCAGCCCGCCGGCGGCGCCGGCGGTTCCGGCACCTGCACCTGCGCCCGCTCCTCCGCCCGAAGATGCGCCGGCGCCCTTGAGCGCCTCCGCGATCGTGACAATCGCTCCCGACACCAGAATGATCTTCGCGATGTCCTTCTTGTTGAAGCCGGGCGGATATGGGTTTTGTCCCTGCCGAGTGAGCCCGATCGTCAGGCCGGCCCCGGCGGCCCCGACGGGAACTCCCTTCGACTTGCACGCTGTTCCCGGGACGACCGGCGGAGTCCAGTCTCCCTTTCTCTTCGAAGACTGGCTGAGGTCGTAGGCCCGAAGAAAGTAATCGACGGCGCGCGTTTCCGGCAGCGGCCGCGGCAGAATGGCGGCCAGCGTCATCGCCGGACCGTCCATTCTCGAGTAGTAGTAGTCGTCGCTCCCCGCGGCACGGAAGTAGACGTAACTCCGGTCGTAGTCCGAGCCGGGAGTGACCCCCGCGTCGATCTCGGGCGCCAGGACCGGCGTCATGCACGCGAGCGGGTCATGGGCGATCTCGATGGGCGACTCGGGGCCGGGAGTCGTCGTCAGCTGCGTGCGCGCCGCGAGGGGCGAGCAGGTCAGGAGAAGCGCCATCGCCGTGGAGAGCGCGGTCGCCTTGCGCAGCGGATAGTCCTCAAGGATTGTCATGGGGCCTGCTCCTCTCTCTTTCCGGCAGTTCCGCCGGTTCGACCAGGATCGGCATGACTTTACGGTCCGCGACGATTTCGATCGTGTAGATGCCTTCCAGCCCGTAGGCGGTCACGTCGTTGATTGCGGTCTGGCCCGGGGCGACCGAGAGACGGCGCTCCATGACGAGTTGTCCATCCGGATCGAGGAACCGCAGGTACGCGACCGTCTCTTCGGAGGCCTCCGACTTGAGCTCGAGCCAGACGGGCGACTCACCAGAGATCGACACTTCGGGTAGCCTCCAGCGTGAGCCGTGTGACGGCTCGAAGAACCGGATCGAGCTGGTCACCGCGCCGCCTCCTGACGACGACGCGCTGACGCCGACGTCCTTGATCCTCAGGCTCGAGCCCGAGCCGTTGGAGGCGATCAAGGCTACCCGGTGGGTCCCCGCAGTCGTGAAGGTGTGCGTGGGGGACTGGAGGATCGACGTTCCGCCGTCGTCGAAGATCCACAGCCAGCTGGTGGCCTGCGGCGCGCTCGTGTCGGTAAAGGTGACGGGGCTATTGATCCGGGCCGCGGAGAAGGTGAAGTCCGCCACCGGCGGGGCGAGCGAATAGGTCTGGCTGGATATCTCCGGCCCGGCGACGTCGGGGTTGCAGATGGCGCGCACGGAGAGGGTAATCGGGTCGTCGGAGCCTCGGGGAGGCGCAATCGCGCTCGTGGCGCCAATCACCGTCGTGTAAGAGTCGCCGTTGATGCGGTACTGATAACCCAACGGGGTCGGCCCGCTCGCCGGCGGCTGCCAGCGCACGAGCAGGAAGTCCGTCGCGGTCAGAGGCCCGGTCGGGTTGCCCAAAGGAGCGATCGTCGCGTTCTGCGGCGCATCGGGCGGGCTGCAGAAGGTCAGAGTCGCCGGGTTGGATGTGCCTCCCGTGGGACCCGGGTTGGTCACGGTCACCGTGATCGACCCGGTCGTGGGAACGGCCGAGGCCGGAAGCCCCACCGTCACCAGGTTGGGCGAGACGAAGGTCGCCGGATAGGAGACCCCGTTGACGACGATCACCGCACCCGTGACGAAGCCCGAGCCGGTCACCGCGAGGGTGAAGTCCGGACCGGTGGGGGAGAGAGTCAGATCGGCGATGGAAGGCGGCACGTCGGTCACCCGGATCGTGTAGGCATGGCTGACCGCGCAGCCGTTGGCGTCGGCCGCCGTCACCGTGAAGGTCAAGGTGCCCGGCGTGGTGGGCGTCCCCGAGAGAACACCGCCCGCTTGCGAGATCGTCAGAGAAGAAGGAAGCCCCGTCGCGCTGTACTGGTACGGTGCCGTTCCCCCGCTGGCCACGATCGTCTGGCTGTAGGCAATGCCCACCGCGCCGTCCGGGAGAGACTCGGGTGAAAGAGCCAGGACCGGACAGATCGTCAAAACGTAGTTCTGGACGCCCGAGCAGCCGTTGGCGTCCGTCACGGTCACCGTCACGGGGAAGACGCCCGGCGCCGTGGGCGTTCCCGAGAGTACGCCGGTCGCCGGAGCCAGCGTCAGGGAAGCCGGAAGGCCCGTCTGCGCGAAGACGTACGGCCCGGTCCCGCCGCTCACCCCGATCGTCTGGCTGTAAGCCACTCCCACCGTCGCCCCAGGCAGAGACGCCGGCGAGACAGTCAAAGCCGCGCAGACGGTCAGGGTGTAGCTCTGCACGCCCGTACAGCCGTTGGCATCCGTGGCCGTGACGGTGAAAGAGAAAGTTCCGATCTCTGCGGGCGCGCCGGAGAAGGCCCCCGACGGCAGCAGCGTCAGGCCAACCGGGAGCGCCCCGCCGGTCACGGAGAACGTGTACGTTTGTCCCTGACTGCCCACAACCGTGATCGGCGTCGGTGGGTTGTACGTGACGTTCTGGGACGCCGGCGGCAGGGTCGCGGGCGAAAGCGCGATCGGCGGGCAGCTAATCGTCAGCGTATAGGTCCGGTTACCCGTACAC
>DASYUL010000047.1:0-51562 GCA_036001245.1 Thermoanaerobaculia bacterium | reverse complement strand
GGGCGACGGCGTACGCCGCACCGATCTTCGGGAAGACGAACGTGAGGCTCGCGATGATCACGAAGCCGAAGAGGCCGCCGAGATAGAGCGTCCACGATGCACCTGAGGGGAAGAAGGTCATCTTCGCGCCCGTCGCCGCCCACAGCCCGGTCGCCCCGATTAGGACGATTACGGTGTTGACAACGAGCGCAGGGCCGAGTCCGGCCGATTTCGAGAGGCCTGCGTTGGTTGCTGCCTGCATGGCCGCCGCCACGCCCGCGGCGATCGCCAGCGCCGCGAACACGATCTTCATCGTCATGACGTCTCCCCCAGAATCGCGTGAGCAGGTTCCATGTCGATTTCGACCGCTTGGAGTTCCTATCCTCCATGGGACCGCCTAGCGCCCGGCGGTTGAGCGGCCGGCGGACGAAATGCCGGCAAGAAGATGAGCGTGACTTCCGCCGGTCTGGACTTCAACCGTTGGTTAGGCTGCAGTCTGGCCGGGGCCGAAGGCGATGACATCATCACTTACGTTTCAGTCCATCCCGCCAGGCAATTACCTCGAGTTCGCCGCGGACGGCTTCCTCGACCGTAATGACGGGTCGCGCCTCGAATACGAAAGCAGGAAGCAGCGAACAAAATTTGTGAATGGTCAGCGGATCGTCGCAGTCTACCAGCATATGCCCACCCCACTCGCCGACTCGCACCACGAAGAATTCGACCTTGAAATTGGCGGGCGCCTTCCATTGACCGAATACCTCGAGGATTCGCTTCTGGGCATTCTCGTACTCGATGGGCGAACCCTGCGGGCGTTCGAACCAGCTGATCACGTACTTCATTGGCATCCTCCTAATTGTGTTGGTCCCCGGAACGATTGCTGTTTGGACGGGCTAACATGTGATTAGGCCGCCCAACGAAAAGCGCGCGGCGCGCGATTCGTTGCAGCCTAACGCGCGCCATTGTCTTCGCTTAGCTCGCGCACAGGGCTCTGTCGGTGGAGGTTCGGCGGCAAATCGTGCTTACAGGCGGGCGAGTTAGGCTGCAAGTCCTGCCGTCTAACGGCCGCGACACCTGTAAGAATGCTGCTTCTCGGAGCCATATGGCGGGACCTGGTTCCATGCTGATCATAGTCCCTCGCCGGGCAACCTTGGATCAGCGCCTCGTGTTTCTGGCCAGCACCCGCTCGACGAACTCACGAACGGCGCCGCGGCCACCGGGGTGCTCGAGAACGACCTTCGCGGAGGCGCGCGCGGGCGGCGCTGCGTCGGCGGGGCAGGCGGAGAAGCCCGCGGCCTCGAGGAGCGGCACGTCGGGCTCGTCGTCGCCGATCGCCGCGGTCTCCGCCGGCGCGAGGCCCCACCGCTTGCACAGCCGCCGGTAGAGCGCCTCCTTGTCGGCCACGCGCTGGTAGCAGTGTGTGACTCCCAGGTCGCGCGCCCGTCGCGACGTCGCCAGGGACTCGCGTCCCGAAATCCAGACGACTTTGAGTCCCGCCGCGATCGCCATCTTCACGCCGTGTCCGTCTTTGGTGTCGAAGACTTTGAGCTCGCGCCCGCGATCGTCCATGTACAGGCGTCCATCCGTCAGTACGCCGTCGACGTCGAGGAAGAGGGCCTTGATTCGTCCCGAGGTCGGTCGCTTCAAGCGACTCCCGCGGAGAGCAGGTCGTGCAGGTGGAGGGCGCCGGCAAGGCGGCCCTCTTCGTCGACGACGAAAAGGCTCGTGATTTTCGCCCGCTCCATTCGGTCCAGAGCAGCCGATGCGAACTCCTCCGCCGCGGTCGTCTTTGGGTCGGTGTGCGCGCACTCGCCTGCGGTGCGCGCGAGAAGAGACGGGTCGTTTTCGAGGAGCCGACGCAGGTCGCCGTCGGAGATCACACCGGCGAGCTCGCCCCGGCCGTTGACGACCGCGGTGATCCCCATCATCTTGCGCGACATCTCGTGAATCGCCTCCGTCATCGGCGTCTCGCGCGTGACGAGCGGGATCCGATCGCCGGTACGCATGAGGTCGCGGACCTTCAGGAACCGCCGCCCGAGCCGTCCGCCGGGATGGAGTGCCGCGAAGTCCTCCTCGCCGAAGCCGCGCTTCTCCGACACGGCCATCGCGAGCGCGTCTCCCATGGCGAGCATCGCCGTCGTCGAGGCGGTCGGCGCCAGGTTCAGGGGGCACGCCTCACGTGAGATCGCGACGGAGATCACGAGATCGGCCGCGCGGCCCACGGAAGACCCGGGCTCCCCGGTCATCGCGATGGTCTTGACCCCGCGCTGCCGGGCGAACTCGAGGAGCCGCACGACCTCCGACGTCTCGCCCGAGAAGGACAGCGCGAGGACCGTGTCTCCCGAGACGATCATCCCGAGGTCCCCGTGGCTCGCCTCCGCGGCGTGCAGGAAGAAGGCGGGTGTTCCGGT
Organism: Thermoanaerobaculia bacterium; assembly: GCA_036001245.1. Taxonomy (GTDB): domain Bacteria; phylum Acidobacteriota; class Thermoanaerobaculia; order UBA5066; family Gp7-AA6; genus Gp7-AA6. The sequence goes on along the minus strand of DASYUL010000047.1, from coordinate 49,175 downwards.
CGACGAGAGCGTGGCGGCGAGCTTCTGTCCGATCAGGCCCGACTTGCCGAGACCGCTGACGCAAAGGCGGCCGGGGGAGGCAGCGATCTCCTCGACGGCCCGCACGAACTCGGGGCCGAGGTTGCCGATCTGCTCCCGGACGGAGTCCGCTTCGATCTGGAGGACTTTGCGCGCTGCGTCGAGAATCACGGTTTTATCTTAAGTCCCTTCGGTCCTTCGCCTTGCGCCCGCAGTCCCGGGTCCGATAACCCGGATGGCTTCCGACGTATAAAGAGCCCAAAGAAAGCGGTTCGTAGTGTCTCCTCCGGAAAGGAGTTTCCCGTGAAATTGCGCAATTCCCTGCCCGTCCTCCTCGCGGCGCTGTCGCTCGTCGGTGCCGCTCCGCGGAAAGCCTCGGTGCCGCCGGCGTCGAGCGAGATTCCCAAGATCGAGTTCGAGAAGTACACGCTTCCGAACGGTCTGCAGGTCATCCTGCACGTCGACCGCAAGCTGCCGATCGTGCACGTCAACCAGTGGTACCACGTCGGCTCGAAGAACGAGAGACTCGGCCGGACCGGGTTCGCGCACCTCTTCGAGCACATGATGTTCCAGGGCTCCAAGAACGCTTCCAAGGACTACTTCGTGTACGCCGAGAAGGCTGGCGCGAACCTCCAGGAAGGCGGCGTCAACGGCACGACCAACAACGATCGGACGAACTACTTCGCGACCGTTCCCTCCGGAAACCTGGAAGAGATCCTGTGGCTCGAGTCCGACCGTCTGGCGACGCTGACCGACGCGCTCACCAAGGAGAAGCTCGACAACCAGCGCGACGTCGTCAAGAACGAGCGCCGCCAGGGTCTGGAGAACACGCCGTACGGCCGCTGGTTCAAGCTCGTCACCGAGAACATCCACCCGGCGAGCCACCCGTACTCGTGGACCGTCATCGGCAGCCACGAGGACCTGACCGCGGCGTCGCTCGACGACGTGAAGGACTTCTTCAAGCAGTTCTACACGCCGAACAATCTCTCTCTCGTGATCGCCGGCGACTTCGATCCGGCGGAGGCGAAGCGTCTCGTCGAGAAGTACTTCGGAGGTATCCCCGCCGGTCCGCCGCTCGACCGTCCGACCCTGTGGATCCCGACGCTCGACCGCGAGCGGATCATCGAGGCGACCGACCGCGTCCCGCAGGACCGCGTCTACATGACGTGGCCGTCGCCGCAGGCCTTCGGACCCGGCGACGCGGAGCTCGACCTGACGTCCCTCATCCTCACGGACGGCCTTTCGTCCCGCCTGAACAAGGTGCTCGTCTACGACAAGCAGATCGCGACCGGCGTCAACTCTTTCCAGAACTCCGCCGAGATCTCCGGCTGGTTCGCCGTGATCGGGACGGCGCGGCCGGGAACGTCGCTGTCGGAGATCGAGAGGATCGTCACGGACGAAATTGCGCGGCTCGCGAAGACCGGGCCGACGGCGGCGGAGCTCGAGCGTGCGAAGACAAAGCAGCGCTACAACTTCGTCACCGGGCTCGAGAGGATCGGCGGGTTCGGCGGGAAGGCCGACCTCCTGAACCAGTACAACACGTTCCTCGGGGACCCGGGCAAGTTCGACGAGGACGTCGCCCGCTACCAGAAGGTCACCGCGGCCGACCTCCAGCACACCGTGGACCGCTGGCTGAACACGCGAAACCGGCTGCTGGTGCGGTTCCACCCGGAGAAGTCGGGCCGCGCCGCCGAGGCCGCCCTCGACCGCGCCAAGGAGCCGGCGATGGGGGCGGATCGCGCCTTCCGCACTCCGGAGGTCAAGACGGCGAAGCTCGAGAACGGAATCGATCTGTACGTCGTGGAGCGGCCGGAGCTGCCGAAGGTCGCGGTCACGCTCGCGACGAGGGCGGGCGCGGTCGCGGACCCGGACGGCAAGGCGGGAACGGCTCACTTGACCGCGACGACGATCGATCTCGGAACGAAGACCCGCAAGGCGCTCGAGATCGAGGACGCGCTCGGCGATCTCGGGACCGAGCTCGCCGGGCAGGCGACGCGGGAATCCTCCCGGCTCTCCTTCGAAGTCCTGAAGCGCAACCTCGCGCCGGCGATGGCGATCGTCTCGGACGTCGTTCGGAATCCGACGTACCCCGAGTCGGAGTTCGACCGCGAGAAGAAGCGCCACCTCGACGCACTTTCACAGCAGGCGAAGAACGCCAACGCGATCGCCGGCCGGGTGCGTTCGATGCTCGCGTTCGGTCCGAACCATCCCTACGGACGCCCCGTGCAAGGGCTTCCGTCCTCGATCGAGGGAATCACCCGCGCCGACCTCGCGAAGTTCCACGATACCTACTGGAAACCGGGCTCGAGCGCGCTGATCTTCGTCGGCGACGTCACGCTCGCCGAGGCGACCGATCTCGCCCGCAAGAACTTCGCGTCGTGGGAGGGCGGTGCCGCTCCGGCGATCGACATTCCGCCGGCGCAGCCCGCGGCGGCCGGCAAGCTCTATCTCATCGACCGCCAGGACGCGGCGCAGACGGTGATCTCGCCGTTCCTTCCGGCTCCTGCGAGAAAGACCGACGACTACTACGCGCTCCACCTCGCCGACGCGGTCTGGGGAGGCGGGGGATTCGGGACGCGGTTGAACCTCAACCTGCGCGAGGACAAGGGCTACTCCTACGGCGTGTTCTCGACCCTCTCGCAGTTCCAGAGGGCCGGCCTCTGGTACGCGTCGGGCGGCGTTCAGACCAACAAGACCAAGGAGTCGCTCGTCGAGTTCGACAGGGAGCTGAAGGCGCTCGCCGGCACGAAGCCGATCTCCGCCGCGGAGTTCGAAGACGCGAAGGTCAAGCGAATCCGCGGATACGCGCAGCAGTTCGAATCGCTCGGCCGGATCGCCCAGCAGATCGCCGACCTCTGGTCTCTCACTCTCTCGATGGACGAGCTGCAGCGCGAGGTCGACGAGACCCAGAAGGTCACGCTCGAGGCGGCTCGCGCGGCGGCGTCGAAGTACGCGAAGCCGGCCGTCGCAGCGGTCGTTCTCGTGGGCGACCGCGCGAAGATCGAGGCGGGGATCCGGGAGACGAACCTGGGCGAGATCGTGCTGCTCGACGCCGAGGGAAAGCCGGTGGGTGCCGCGAAGGGCGGCGGCAGCCGGTAAGTCAAACTGGTCGGGGGTCTGATCCCGTTTTTTTACCGGTCGAGGATCTCCTCGATGAACGCGAGCGCCCGGGGATCCCGGGATTGCCCGAGCCAGAAGACCGCCTGCTTTCGGACTTCGGGGTTCCGGTTCGTTCGCGCGACCCGGATGAGCTCGGTCACGCCCTGGTCGCCGCGCAGCTGAGACAGGGCGAAGACCGCCCTCTTCTTCACTTCCTCGTCGGGGTCGTCCCGGATCGCGTTCTGGATGGTCTCGGCCGCTTCGTCGGCCGCCTTCTGTGCGAGCCAGAAGAGCGCCTGGCCGCGCACCTCGCCTTCGGGATCCCGTTTCGCCATTCCGATCAGGACGGCGACCGCCTCGGCGACCGGACTCTGCGAAAGAGCGAAGGTCAGGTCATTGCGGAAGTCGCTATCCGGATCGGCGAGGTTCGCCTTCAGGATTTCGAATCCGCGGCGCCCGCGGGAGTTGCCGATCCAGAACGCGGCTTTCTTGCGGAGCTCGCGGGACTCTCCTCTACTGATGAGACGCTCGAGAGCCTCGTCGGCCGAGGGGTGCGCCGTCAGCGCGATTGCGGCCAGAGCTGATCCTGCCGTGTCTTCGTCGCGACCGTCGCCTTCGAGCTGGCGTGCGATCGACGCGAGAAGGGCAACGCTCTCTTCCGGCCGGACGTTCGTCAGCCAGAAGAAGGGGAGGCCGCCCGCGTCCAGAGCACACTGATCGTCGAGCGCCCGGACCTTCCCGACGCGTCCCCGCTCGGCTCGAAGGAGCACGACGAGACCGGGTGAGCCCTCGAGCTGCACGGAACGGCGGTGGTCGTCGCCGATCGTGAACGAGCTGTCGCGCTCCAGAGCGCAGCCGCCGCAGCAGAGATTCGCGTCGGAGATCCTCCCCTTGAACTCGCCGAAACAGCACATCCGGTGCTTTCCGGCCACGAGCGGCTGCAAGTAGCCGATCCAGACCGGGCCGGCCGAGGCGGCGGCGCGCGAGACTTCTCCGGAAAGACCTCCCGGGGCGACGGCGCGCGTCGAGAGCTTCGCGTTGCGAAGCGCCGCCGGGGGGGCGACCGTTTGCGCCTGCAGCCGTTCCTCTGTCATCCCGAGCGAAGCGAGGGATCCCAGCAGAACGAAAAAAACCTGCGCGATGCGGATCACGCCCCCCGCCTTAGTCCGCGCGCTCGATGGACACCGGGCCGTTCCGGGTCGACAGTCGAACGACCGGCTCGGAGTCGCCGAACTCGATTCGCCTTCCAGCGTCGTCGAACGTGCGGCGCGCCGAGCGGCACGCGGAGTCGGGGCAGGAGACGGGTCCGTGACCCGTCGCTTCGACGACAACACCGGAGCGGTAGGCATCGGAGAGCTTGAGGCTGAGCGGGCCGTTGACCGCGCGCGCGTCGAGCGTCCCCTCCCAGCGATCGCCATCGAGCTCGACCGAGATCGGCCCGTTCTGCGTGCTCAAGCGGTAGGTTCCCGCATGTCCCGCGATGTGTATGGGACCGTTCACGGCGCGCGCTTCGCCGGACCCCGAGCAGTCGTCGAGCGAGATGGGTCCGTTCTGCGCGTTCGCCTGGATCTCTCCCGAGGTGTGCGAGATCCCGATCGGCCCGTTGGTCGTTCGGGCAGTCACGCGGCCGGCCATCGCGCGGACGCCGATCGAGCCGTTCTTCGCCTCGAGGTCGAGCTCCGCATTTTTCGGAGCCTCGACGATCAAGTAGGTCGTCCAGTCGTCGCCGCTCGGTCCGCGAAATGCGAGCCCGGAACCCTCCGGAGACACGCGAATCGCAGCGAGCGCCTCCGCACGGTCAGCTGCCTTGCAGACGGTCACGGCGAAGTCGCTACGGTTCGTCCCGGTGACGCGGATTCCGGAGTTGACCGGAAGCCGCACCGAGAGCGGCGTGCCGGCGGGGAGCGTGAAGTTGTCCTCGGCTCGTTGCGCAGCGCGGCCGTCGAACTGGATGCGGACGTCTCCGCAGGTCCGGACCTCTTTGTCGGCGTTCATCGAAATGTTCACCGACGACCCGTGCGCCCGCGTCGCCGCGGCGAAGGCGAGCATGAGAACGATGGACGAGACGGCGTTTCGACGCATGTGTTCCCCTTTCAGTCTTCCTTCAGGAATTGCAGCAGGTAGTCGGTCGCTTCCTTGTTGTTCATCACCGAGAGCTTCTCGAGGGCCTCCTGTCGGAGCTCCCGGTTCTTTTCGGTCTTCGCGATCTCGATCAGGGCCTTCGCGTTCCCCTGGACGAAGAACGCCTGGATCACCTGCTCGCGGACCTCGGAGTCGTTCTGTCCGCGGTAGATCTCCCAGAGCGCCGGCGTCGTGCGCGCTCCCATCACTCCGAGCTTCTGGATCGCCTCCAGCCGGAGCTCCTGGTCGGGCTCGGTGCGCGCGAGCTCGAGGATGTGGTCGATGTCGCCCGCGATGAACATCCCCTGGATGATCTCGTCCTTGACCTCGCGCGACTTCTCGGTCCGGTAGAGCTGCCAGAGCTCCGCGCGCGCTCCCATCACGCCGAGCTGGTGCGCGGCCTCTCCGCGGAGCTCGACGGACTTCTCGTTGCGGGCGGCATCGAGCACGCGATCGCGGGCGCCCGCGATCATGAACGCGTGGAGGATCTGCTCCTTGACGTCGACGTTGTTTGTGCTCCGGTAGATCTCATCGAGGAGCTGCTGGTTCTCCTTCCCCCGGAAGACGCCCAGGTAGTGGATCGCCTTCTCCTGGAGGTCGGGATGAGCGTTCCCGCGCGCGACGTCGGCGATGACCTGGTGCGCGCGCGGAGCGCCGCTCTGGGCGAGGACGAATAGGGCACGCTCCTTCAGCTCGTCGGAGCTCTTCCCCTTGAGAATCTTTTCGAGCAGCGGCAGCGCCCGCTCCGGATCCGTGTGGACGAGGCTGTTGATCGCCATCAACTTCAGGTCGTCGTCGCTTTCACTTTCGGGGTTTGCTCCGGGCCCGCGGCCCTCGCGGATCTCGAGCTCGAGAGCGCGGACGTCCTTCAACCACGAGCTCGACGGGTACTGTCCCGCGAATGCGCGCACCAGCGCGAGCGCTTCCGACTTGCGCCCCTCCTTGTTCATCGAGTACGCGAGCCAGTAGGCAGCGGCGTCGGAACGCGGGCCTTTCAGTCGAATGACCTCGGCGAACGCGGCAGCCGCGTCCTTCCACCGCTCGTCGTCAACGGCCTTTCGCCCCTGTTTGTAGAGCTTGTCGGCCGGCTTGTCCGCGTCCTTCTTTTCTTCCTTCTCGGAGTCGGCGTCGACGGGGGACGCCGCCGCCGGGACCGCCACGAAGCCGACGGCGAAGGCGAGGAGCAACAGAGCCGGGAGAGATCGAAACGTCATGTTCTTTTCCTTTCGAGGGCGCCAGGTCCGGGCAGCTCGCCGCGCTCGCGGAGGTTCGCTCCGATGACGCGCACCTTGAACAGCACGCCCTTCTGCTCGATCCGCTGGCGCAGCGAGGCGAGATCTTCGGGTGTCAGGTGAGACGGACCGTGCGCGATGTCGAGGAGCAGCCTTTCGAGCTCCTCGAGGACGGATGTGACCGCCGGATCCGACGTTTGTGATGAGGTCTGACGGTACAGACGGCTGTCGGCGAGCAGGTCGATGGCCTGCACCTGCTCGCTCGTGACGTCGAGGTCGCCGTTCCCCGGCGCGTTCACGATCTCGACGAGCACCGCCTGCGAGCGCTCGAGGTGCTCTCCCAGCGCGACGACGAGAATCCGCTCCCGGACTCCCGCGGAGAGCGGCGCCGGTTGCGGGACCTGCCAGAACCGGCCGGCGAGGAACGTCGCGACGAGTACGAGCGCGAGCACCGCCGCGAACGCGAGACGCGGCGGCGCGAAGAACGCGGGCCAGGCCGCCCTCCGCCGCTCGGGCAGCTTCGGCGAGAGGCGCGCCCAGACGTCGCGGCCGTACGATTCGCCCCGTCGCGGAAGGCGCTCGTTTGCCGAGACGAGACCGATCATCTGCTGGAGGATCGTTCGGCGGCTCCGGCAGGCCGGACACTCCTCGAGGTGCGCGGCGACCGCGCGGTCCGGCTCTTCGCCCGGCACGAGAATCGCGAGATCTTCGTCGGAGAGATGTTTCATGAGGCACCCATGAGCGGCGCGAGCTCGTGCCGCAGCTTTCGTACGGCCCGGAAGACAGTCTGCTTCACCGCGTTCGGGCGGCTTTGCAGGACCGTCGCGATCCTGTCGATCGGCAGACCCTCGATGTGGCGCAGAACGAACGCGGCCCTCTCGAGCGGCGAGAGGAGGAGGAGCGCGGACGCCACGCTGCGCTCCACCTGACCGGAAAAGGCGACCTGGTCGGGCAGCGGATCGCTCGACGGCAGGCTTTCGACGACGTCCATCGCGTCGCGCTCGGCGCTGCCGAGCGACGCGACGTGACCCCGATGCCGACGCCGGATGAGGTCGATCGCGCAGTTGACCGCGATGCGATAGATCCAGGTCCCGAAGCTCGATCGCGCGTCGAAGCGGCCGAAGGCCCGATGCGCTTTCAGGAAGCTCTCCTGCACCACGTCCTCGGCGTCTTCCTCGTTGTCCGTCATGCGGTAGGCGAGCCGGAAGACCATCGGACTGTGCTCTTCGACCAGCGTCCGAAAAGAATCGGAGCCCGATTCCTCGGCCGGCGACACGTCCACTCCCTGCATCCGGTTCCTAAGACGGAAAACCGGCGACAAGGTTAGGTCGTAATCGACCGCAAAAGTCTGTCCTGCATCGCTCATCGAAGGAGTTAGACGCCGTCCCGGGCTCCGGGTTAGGCCCTCGGGGCTTGCGATCAGCCGCGTCGGGCGGAGCCGGCGAGGGCGAGGCGGAGGAGGAGCCGGCGCCACGCCGGCAGACGCGGAGCCCCTTTTTGGGGCGCCGGCGGCCGGGAGGGGTCGCCCGGGGGCGCCGGCGTCAGCCGTTCCACGTCGAGCCGCATGACGCGCAGCCGGTCACGACATCCCCGGCAGACCGAGAGGTGTCCCTCGGCCGGCGCCGTGCGGATCTCGCCGTACTGGTAGAGAACGAGATCGTCTTTGGAAAGGTGCTTCAGGAGTCCGTGATGTGGGCCTCCTCCGCCGGACGCTCCTTTCCGCGCATCTGCCGAAGATACGGAGCGGACGGGCGGTTCGTCGGGCGCCGCGCGCGCGTTGAAACTCTTCGCTTTTCCCGGGCGTAGGGAAAGCCGAAAATGGCCGCCATGCCGGAACCGGTTCCCGCGCCCGCCCTGTTCGTCGCTCACGCGTCGCCGATGCTGGCGCTCGAGCGGGAGGGACACGCGCGCGCTCTCTCCGCTTTCGGCGAGCGCTTCCCGAACCCTGCCGGCATCGCCATCGTCTCGGCGCACTGGGAGGCGCCCGGCCCGATCCGCGTGACGGCCGCGCCGCGACCCTCCCTGATCTACGACTTCGGCGGGTTTCCCCGACCGCTCTACGAGATGACGTACCCCGCGCCCGGATCGCCGGCGCTCGCAAACGAGATCGTCGGGATACTCGGGCAGGCGGGCATCGCGGCGGTTCCCGAGCAACGCCGGGGCTGGGACCACGGCGTGTGGATCCCTCTCCGTCTCCTTTATCCGGACGCCTCCGTGCCGGTCGTCGAGATTTCCCTCCCCGTGCCGCGCGAGCCGGAGCTCGTCGCGGAAGTGGGGAAGGCCCTCGCGCCCCTCCGGGATCGCGGGATCCTGCTCGTGGGGAGCGGCGGAATCGTGCACAACCTGCGGCTCGCGCAACTCGACCGGAAGGAGGGGCCGGCCGACGGGTGGGCGCGGAGGTTCGACGACTGGGTCCGCGAAAAGGTCGAGCGCCGCGACTTGCCGGGGCTGGCCTCGTACCGTGAACGGGCACCGTACGCGGAGCGGGCCGTCGCCGAGAGCGAGCACTTCGATCCCCTCTTCTTCCCCTTTGGCGCGGCCCGGCCGGACGACGAGCTCGAGGAGGTGAACCGCGGGTTCGAGCACGCGAACCTCTCGCTGTCGAGCTACGCCTTCATTCCCACGGAGAGGAGATGAGCAAGCTCGTCGCTTACGTCACGAAGTACGGAGTCGCGCTCGTCTTCGGAAACGTGCTCGTCGAGCAGATCGGGATCCCGATCCCCGCGCTGCCGACGCTCCTCGTCGCCGGGTCACTTGCGCGGGGCGGGAAGCTGTCGCTGCTGACGCTTCTTGCCGCAGCGGTCGGCGCATCGCTGGCCGCCGACACAGTCTGGTATTTCCTCGGGAGACGGTACGGCCACCGGGTATTGAAGACGCTCTGTCGCGTCTCTCTCTCGCCCGACTCGTGCGTCCGGCAGACCGAAGGGATCTTCGAGAAGTGGGGCATGGCGTCGGTGGTCGTCGCGAAGTTCATTACCGGTTTTTCGACGGTGGCGCCGCCGCTCGCCGGCGCGATGGGGGCGAAGCTCCCGGCGTTCCTGTTCTACGACGCGCTCGGAACGATTCTGTGGGCCGGCGGAGCGCTCCTCGTCGGGTTCGTCTTTCACCGCGCGATCGAGGACGTCCTGGCGTTCCTGGAGGGTCTCGGCACCGGAGCGCTCTATCTCCTGGCGGCCGCCCTCGTCCTCTTCGTGCTCTTCAAGTGGTGGCAGCGTCGCCGGTTCTACAAGGCCCTGCGGATGGCCCGGATCAGCGTCGAAGAGTTGCGGAAGCTCTTCGAGAAAGGGGAGAAGCCCGTCGTCGTGGACGTTCGGCACGAGGGGGAGCGGCGCCGCGACCCGCGCCGCATTCCCGGCGCGATGACGATGGGAATCTCCGAGATCGACGCGAAGCTCCCGGGCATACCACCCGAAGTCGAGATCGTCCTCTACTGCACCTGACCCAACGAGGCGTCCGCGGCCCGTGTGGCCCGCATGTTGATCGAGAGGGGATACAGGAAGGTGCGGCCGCTCGCCGGTGGCCTCGAAGCGTGGGTCGACGCCGGCTACGACGTGGAGGAAGAAGAGATGGCGTCGTGAGGAGTCTTCTCGCCGGCTCTTTCTCGCGCCAGCGCGGCGATCGCGGTCACGGAGAGGATCAGGTCCGGCAGCGTGCGCACGTCGAGCTGCGTCGAGGAGTCGGAGAGCGCGTGGTCCGGGTCGTCGTGCACCTCGAGGAAGAAGCCGTCCACGCAACCCGTAGCCGCCGCCGCGCGAGCGAGCACCGGCGTGTACTGCTTCAAACCACCGGTCTCCTTTCCGCCGCCGGGAAGCTGCAGTGAGTGCGTGGCGTCGTAAACGATCGGATACCCGAGCCGGCGCATGACCGCGAACGAGCGCATGTCGACGACGAGGTCGTGGTACCCGAACGAGGTCCCGCGCTCGCACAGCATCAGCTTCTCGTTGCCGGCGGCGCGGCACTTCTCGACCACTTTGTCCATGTCGTCCGGCGCGAGGAACTGCCCCTTCTTGACGTTCAAGGGCTTTCCGGTCTCCGCGGCCGCGACGAGAAGGTCCGTCTGGCGCGACAGGAACGCGGGGATCTGGAGGACGTCGAGGACGCGCGCCGCCGCCTCGACCTGACCGGGCTCGTGCACGTCGGACAGAAGGGGCAGGCCGGTCGCCGCCTTGACCTCGGCCAGGATGTCGAGTCCCTCGGCGAGACCCGGTCCCCGGAACGAATCGCGCGAGGAGCGATTGGCCTTGTCGAAGGACGACTTGTAGACGATCTTTGCACCGGTCTGCTCCGCGATCTGCGCGAGGCGCTTTCCCATTGAGACCGCATGCGCGCGCGACTCGATGACGCACGGACCGGCGAAAAAGAGGGGAGGGGCGTCGCCGCCGATCTCGTAGCCGGACGCAATCGAAACTTTCCGGACCTCTCGGGAGTGAACCTGCATCGCTGTGCCGATCTCGGCCCAAAGATAACAACAGCAGGCCGCGGAGCGGGTCCCAAGGGCCGTTCCAGGTAATACAGTAAGTGTTCCAGGGAGTCGCGCATGTCCGACAAGATTCCCGTAAAAACGGCGCAGAACTTCGAAGAAGCCATGGCGAGAATGGGCGCCGATCCGGCGATTCGAGCGGAGTGCGCGGCGATCGCAAAGGAGTTTGCCGCGGCTGAGGCGGATGGCCTCCGCGACGCGAGCGACGATGATTAGCCGGGGACGGATCTAGAACGTCTAGGCCCTAGGCGGAATCTGCGCGCCGGTTCCCGCGCGCCGCGACCTCTCGCTCCGCATCCATTTCGACTTCCCGCGCGCCGCGGTGCGCTTTCGCGGCCCGGATGAAGTCGCGGAAGAGCGGGTGACACGCGAACGGCTTGCTCTTCAGCTCCGGATGGAACTGGCAACCGAGGAACCAGGGATGGTCGTCGTGCAGCTCGATGATCTCGACGAACTTCTTGTCCGGCGACATGCCCGTGAAGGACATGCCCGCTTCCTTCAGGCGCGGCACGAACTCGTGGTTGACCTCGTAACGGTGGCGGTGCCTTTCCGAGATCAGGCTCTCGCCGTAAGCGCGGGCCGCGAAGGAGCCGGGGGAGAGCTCGCAGGGGTACTTGCCGAGGCGCATCGTTCCGCCGAGAGCCTCGACCCCGATCAGGTCGCGCAGCTTGAAGATCACCTTGGACTTCGGCTCCTCCTCGAACTCCGTCGAGTTGGCGCCCGCGAGCCCTGCGACGTGCCGCGCGTACTCGATCACGGCCGCCTGCAGGCCGAGGCAGATGCCGAAGAACGGGACCTTCTTCTCGCGGGCGTATTGGATGGCGCGCATCATCCCTTCGACGCCGCGCCGCCCGAAGCCGCCCGGCACCAGCACCGCGTCCGCGCGGACGAGCGCCTCGGGATACTGCTCGTTCTCGAGCGTCTCGGCGTCGACGTACTGGAGCTTCACGCGAACGTTGTTCGCGATCCCGCCGTGCGCGAGCGCCTCGTTCAACGACTTGTACGAGTCGCCGTAGTCCACGTACTTTCCGACGACCGCGATCTCGACCTGGCCGGACGGGTTCTTGATGCGGTTGACGAGGCTTTCCCACTTCGACAGGTCGCGGTCGTAGTGCGGCAGATTGAGCTGGTCGAGCAGGATCTCGTCGAGCCCCTCCGCGGCGAACTGCAGCGGGACCTCGTAAATCGACGGGACGTCCTTGGCGTTGATGACGGCCTCGACCGGCACGTTGCAGAAGAGCGAGATCTTGCGCTTGACGTCGGGCGGCAGAGGCCGGTCGCTCCGGCAGAGGAGGACGTCCGGCTGGATGCCGATCGAAAGGAGGTCCTTGACGGAGTGCTGGGTCGGCTTCGTCTTCAGCTCGTCGGACGCCTTGATGTAGGGGACGAGCGTCAGGTGCACGTTGACGGCGTTGCCGCGACCGGCCTCCTGCCGGATCTGGCGGATCGCCTCCAGGAAGGGCAGCGATTCGATGTCGCCGACGGTTCCGCCGATCTCGATCAGCACGACGTCGGCGTCGGGGCCGACCTTCCGCACCGACTCCTTGATCTCGTCGGTGATGTGGGGGACGACCTGCACCGTTTTCCCGAGATAGTCGCCGCGCCGTTCGCGCTCGATCACCGTCGCGTAGATTCGGCCCGCCGTCGTGTTGTTGACGCGCGAGGTCGTCTCGGAGGTGAACCGCTCGTAGTGACCCAGGTCGAGGTCGGTTTCGGCGCCGTCGTCTGTGACGTAGACCTCGCCGTGCTGGAACGGTGACATCGTGCCGGGGTCCACGTTGATGTACGGGTCGAACTTCGCGAGCGCGACCTTGAAGCCGCGCGCCTCGAGCAGGGCCCCGATCGACGCCGCCGCGATCCCCTTGCCGAGCGAGGACACGACTCCGCCGGTCACGAAAACGTACTTGGCGCTCATCGAACCACCTCCTTCACGCTCTTTCCGAGTCGGCCAACTGTTGCGGGTGCGGGCCCGTAGGGCCTGTCCCCGCGACTTTGCAGGATGTTCTCCGCTTTTTCGAGGTCTTCCGGGGTGTCCACTCCGATCGAATCCGACCGCGCCGGCCCGACCCAGACCGACCAGCCCGCCTCCAGCCACCGCAGCTGTTCCAGGGACTCCATGCGCTCGAGGGCGGACGGCGGCAGGGCCGCCAGCTTCGGCAGCGTCGCCGCGCGATAGGCGTAGAGCCCGAGGTGCTTCCGATAGTCGGGCCGGCCGGACCGGGAGTACGGGATCGGCGCCCGCGAGAAATACAGCGCCCGGCCGTCTCCCGCGACCGCCACCTTGACGACGTTCGGGTCCGCGGCTTCCGCGGCGTCGATCGCCACCGCGACCGTCGCGATCTCGCGATCGGATCCGGCCAAGAGGGTTTCGACGGCAATGTCGATGTTCTCGGGCGCCATGAGAGGCTCGTCCCCTTGAACGTTCACGTACACGTCGCCGGGGACTCTCGCCGCCGCCTCGGCCAGACGATCCGTCCCGCTCGCGGCGTCGGCCGACGTCAGGACAGCCTCGCCCCCGTCGCGCCGGACGACGTCGGCGATGCGGGCGTCGTCGGTCGCCACGAGCACCCGGTCGAGCCGGCGCGCCGCCCGCGCCGCCGCCAGCACGTGGAGGACCATGGGCCTGCCGGCGAGGGGAGCGAGGGGTTTTCCGGGGAATCGGACCGAGGCGTAGCGGGCGGGAATTACTCCGATGACTTTCATGAAGACATCGGGACTATAGAGTAGCGTGCCGCCCGAGATCGGTCAAGGAAGGGAAAGCCCCGCCCCCACGGGTCGATCGCTGTGGTCGCGCCCGGCGTTCGCCTGGGCTTACGGCCTCGCCGTCGCGATTGCGGCGTTCGCGGCGGTCCGGGCCACCCTGGGCGCGCACGCGGACCGCGAGTATTCGAGGACCGGAGCGGCGCGCTGGATCTGGTACTCCCGGGACGTCCGCGAGCCCCGGGCGCTCTCGTTCGTCGCGACGCGAGACGTCGTGCTCGATCGAACGCCGATGCGCGCGACCGCGAAGGTCTTCGGCGATCGCTGGCACGTCCTCTGGTTGAACGGGCGGCGCGTGGGAGGAGCGCGGCAACGGCCCGGCGACCCGCTCGCGCTCTACGAGGTCGCGCAGTATCTTCGGCCCGGCGTCAACCGGATCGCGATCGAGTCGGGAAGCGACACGGGGATCGGCGGGCTTCTCTTTTCCCTCGACGTGTCCGAGTGGGGCCGCGACGCGGTCGTCTCGGACGGGCGGTGGAGCGTGGACCCGGACCGAAGGGCGATTTCTTCCGGAGGCCGCTACCGGCCTGCCGTCTGGGGCAGGCCGCCCATGTACCCGTGGCGCTGGCCGCAAGTCCCGCGGCCGGAAGAAGTCAACAGTAAACAGTGAACAGCGAACGGAACCGGGGCTTCTGTTTACCGGCTACTGTTCACCGTTCACGTCTTTGACGAGCGCGTCCAGCGCTTCGCGGGCCGCGAGACAGTACGGGTTGTCCGCGTCGTATCCGGCAAGAGTGATCACCTTGCGATACGCCTCGACCGCCCGGTCCACGTCCTCGTAGGCGTGGTGGTAGATGCGTCCGACGAGGAGCCTCGCCGCGAGGTCACCCGGAGCGGCGGCGAGAGCCTTCTGGCAGAACACCAGCGCCACGTCGTAGCGCTCCTCGGCCGCGGCGGTCAGAGCCCTTCGCACGTAGAGCCGCGCCTCTCCGGCGGGGTCCCGGCGCGCCGAGAAAAAGGGAAGCTGCCGCAGGCTGGTCGCCAGCGCGTGGATCGAGTTCGGATGCCGCGCCATCGGGTTCTGAAATGAGTATAGGGGTAGACTGGCGGAACTCAAGAAAATTTTCGGCAGAAAAGGGTACGCGCCTTACTTTAGTCGGATGCACCCCGCCCGCGACGGGCGGTCGGACAGGTATTCCGAATGAAAAAAGGTTTCTGGAGAAGTTCTCCGAATCCGGAAAGGCGCGCGGCGATCTCAGCCGACGCGATCGATGATGGACTCGGTCGCGAGCAGGAGTCCGTCCTTGGCGTCCGATTCGGGGAAGGAGCCGAGCGCCACGCGGGCCGCGCCGGCGTAGTCGCGGGCGAGCGCGCGGGTCTCCCCCAGACCTCCGTGCCGTTCCGCAATCCCGAGAATCTCCGAGGGCGCGACGCTGTCGAACTCGCGCTCGCGCATCACCTGCGCCACGCTCGCGCGCTCGGCGTCGCTCGCCCGCGGGAGCGAAAGCAGGAGCGGCATCGTCAGCTTTCCCTCGCGAAGGTCGTTCAGTACGGGCTTGCCGGTCGCGGCGACGCTGCCCGTGTAGTCGAGCAGATCGTCGATGAGCTGGAATGCGACGCCGAGGCACCGCCCGTACTCGGCGAGCCGCTCCGCCGCGACGAGGTCTCCGCGCGGGGCGAAGTGCGCCGGAATGCGACAGGCCGCGGAAAAGAGGTCGGCCGTCTTGCGGCGGATGATGTCGAGCGCCTCCTCGCGCGTGACCTGCAGGCTCCCGGTCTTCTCCGTACCGATGATCTCGCCTTCGATCATCGAGAGCGTCGTGTCCGACAGGACCTTCAGGATCGTGAGATCTCCCTCGTCGAGGGCGATCCCCATCGACTTCGTGTAGAGGTAGTCGCCGAAGAGGACCGTCAGGTTGTTTCCCCAGCGCGCGTTCGCCGACGTGCGCCCGCGGCGCAGGCGGGCCTCGTCGATGACGTCGTCGTGCACGAGCGTCGCGGTGTGGATGAATTCGACGACCGTGGCGTAGCGGACGTCCCGCCGGTCCCTCTCGTCGTAACCGAGAAGGCGGGCGGAGAGAAGCAGGAGCGCGGGCCGGATGCGCTTTCCGCCGCCCTGCGCGAGGTGCCCGCCGATCCGGTCGATCGTGGGAATCGGAGAGCGGAAGTGGAGGAGGAGCTCCTCCTCGACGAGGGCGAGCTTCTCGGAGATCAGGTCGTACGCCCGCAGGAGGCGGGGATTGCCGGCCTGCGGCGAAAAGATCATCGGTAGTTGGTGAACTGGAGCGGCAGGCCGAAGTCGCCTTCCCGCACGATCGCCATCGCCGTCTGGAGGTCGTCTTTGCTGCGTCCCGCGACGCGGACCTGGTCGGCCTGGATGGAAGCCTGGACTTTCAGCTTGCGGTCCTTGATGGCCTTCACGATCTCCTTGGCCTTCTCCGACGGGATGCCCTGCTGGATCTTCGCGACCTGGCGGACCGTTCCGCCCGCCGCCGGCTCGACCTTCCCATAGTCGAGCGCCTTCACCGCGACGCCGCGTCGAACGAGCTTCGTCTCCAGGATGTCGATCACGGACTTCAACTTGTGCTCGTCATCGGAGACGAGCCCGACCTCGAGCTCCTTGTCGGAAAGCTCGATCTTCGAGGCGCTGCCGCGGAAGTCGAAGCGGGTCGCGATCTCCTTGGAGGCCTGGGCGACGGCGTTGGCGACCTCCTGCAGGTCGACCTTGCTCACGACGTCGAAGGAGAAGTCCTGGGGCACGGGGGGGATTCTACTTTCCCCCTGTCATCCCGGGCGATTGCCTCTGTCAGTTCTCCACGATCCGCGTCCCCGGCGGGCCGGTGATCCGGAAGTCCGCGGCCGGTCGGACCTTGCCGCGTTGCCACGCTTCGAAGCGGAACTCGGTCTTGTTCCCCGCGGAGTCCTGATAGGAGAGCTCGCGAACGGTGCCGTCTTTGTCGATCGCGAGCCGCAGCCACGCGAGCTCGGGTCTGGCCACGCGCGGCGTCAGCAAGATCCGCGTCGCGCCGGTGGCCTCGGCGGGGTCGACGGAGATCTCGTACTGCCGGCCGAGATCCGCGGGCCGAGTGAGAAAGACGATCGGGAGCCGGGCCTTCTCGCCCTCGGAGAGCCGCCGCACGGTCAGTTGCTTGTCGTCGGGAGAGAAGAATCGCCCCTCACCCGAGTCGTACGTGAAGACTTTCTTCTCGGGCGCCGTGTAGTCGAAGCGAACACGCTGCGGCGCCTGGATCGAAACGGTTCCGGATTCCCGCCGCGCCGTCGCGAATCCTGAAGGGGTGTAGATCTGCACGAAGGGCGCCGTATGCGCCGCGTCGTCGGAGTAGAGCGCCATTGCCCGGTCGAGCGCGGCCGACGCGTCCGCGGGAACCGTCGCGGGACGGGGGGTGGCCGGAGCCGAGGGCGCCGACGTGGGAGCGGGCTTCTGCGCCAGCGCCGACGGGACGAACGCCGCGGCGAGCGCCAGGCCGACGAGAATTCGCTTCACGAAGCGGTCACAACAACGACGAACGGGCGGTTATTCAGAGCGCCGTCTCTCAGTGCCGGAAGTGACGCCGCGGCGCGACCAGAAACGCCATCTGGTGCTGCTCGGCGGCCGCGACGACCTCCTGGTCGCGGACCGAGCCGCCCGGCGCGACGACGGCCGTCACTCCCGCGTCTGCCAGGATGTCAAGGCCGTCGCGGAACGGGAAGAACGCATCGGACGCGGCGCCGCAGTTGACGATCGGGAGCACCGGCTTGGTCGCCGCCAGGCGACACGCGTCGACCCGGCTCATCTGTCCGGCGCCGATTCCGATCGTCTGCCGGGCGTTGGCGAGCACGATCGCATTCGACTTGACGCGCCGGACCACTTTCCACGCGAGCTCGCACGCGGCGCGCTCGACGGCGGTCGGTTTCCGCTGCGAGGCGAGCCGCCACGCCGACGTCTGGTCCGGCTCGCAGTCCGCGTCTTGCAGAAGGAGACCCCCTTCGATCCGCTTCCAGTCGACCCTCTCCGAGTGCCGGCGGGAGATCGGTACCCGGATCAGCCGGACGTTCGGCTTCTTCGTGAAGAAGTCGATCGCCTCCTGGGTGAACTCGTCGGCGGCGACCACCTCGACGAAATGCTGGAGGACGAGCGACGCGAGCGCACCGTCGACGCGGCCGCGGATCGCGATGATGCCGCCGAAGGCCGCGAGCGGATCGCAGGCGAACGCCCGCCCGAACGCCTCGAGCACCGTATCTCCCACGGCGGCGCCGCAGGGGTTGTTGTGCTTGACGATGACGGCTGCCGGCCGGTCGAAGTCCCGTGCGAGCGCGACCGCCGAGTCGAGATCGAGCAGGTTGTTGAACGACAGCTCCTTGCCCTGGAGCATCTCGAAGCGCACGAGGGCATCGTCCGGCGCCGTGCGGTCCCGGTAGAGAGCCGCGCGCTGGTGCGGGTTCTCGCCGTATCGGAGCGAACCGATCCGGTCGAACGCGAAGACGAGGTTCTCCGGAAAGCCCTCTTCCTCCCGGCGACGGTCTTCGGCGAGGTAACGCGCGATCGCCGCGTCGTACGCGGCGGTGCGGGCGAACGCGCGCGCCGCGAGTCTCTCGCGCGTCTCGAGCCGGGTTCCGCCGGTCGCGCGGATCTCCTCGAGGACCTCCTCGTAGTCGTCCGGATCCACGACCACCGCGACGCGGGCGTGGTTCTTCGCGGCGGCCCGGATGAGCGCGGTGCCGCCGACGTCGATCATTTCGATCGTCTCCCCGCGGGACGCGTGCTTCGCGACCGTCTCTTCGAAGGGGTACAGGTTCACGACGACGAGGTCGAACGCCTCGACGCCTTGCGCCTCCATGTCGCGGGCATGGTCGTCCCGGGTCGCGTCGGCGAGCACGCCGCCGAAGATCTTCGGATGAAGCGTCTTGACGCGACCGCCCAGGATTTCCGGGAATCCCGTCTCGTCCTCGACGAGGGAGACCTCCACCCCCGCCTCCTTCAGGTGCGCGGCGGTGCCGCCGGTCGAGACGACTTTCACTCCCGCGTCGGCGAGGCCGCGGGCGAGATCGGCAACTCCCGACTTGTCGTGCACCGACACGAGCGCTCGCTTGACCGGCGTGACGGATTTCGGAAACGGGATGGGCTCGGGCATCGGGGAGGAGTATAGCTATCGCCGGTGGAAACGGATCTCGAAGTCGACGCGCGCGGGCTGCTCTGCCCCTTGCCCATCCTGCGACTCGCGCGAGCGTTTCGTCGCGCGCCGGCGGGGACCGTCGCGCTTCTCCTCGCCACCGACCCGGCAGCCGTGGAGGACGTGAAAGTCTTTTGCGGGGAAGGGGGACACGAGCTGCTCTCGATGGACCATCACGGCAATGTCTTTTCGTTTCGTGTGAAGAAAGCTGAGAGCTGAGAGCTCCCTTCAGAACAGCTTCAACAGGATCACGTTGACGACGAAGCCCTTCACGCCGTGGCTGACGACGGGGACGCCGAGCTCGAAACGCAGGAGCGAGTTCTGCCAGGGCCCGTTGAGCGAGCCGAGGAGCCCGGCGCCGGCGAAATAGGTGTCGTCGAAGCCGGACTGCCGGTCGCGCACGATCGCCTGGTCGAAGATCGCCTCGAACCGGATGATGTCCTCGATGTTCAGACCGTAGGAGACGCTGCCGAGGAGAGCCGTGTGCGTCTTCACGCTGCCGCTCTTGAAACCGTGGATCGGCGCGCCGGAAAACGCGCCGAACTCGTACTTCGAGAACCGGTCGAGGTCCTGTCCGTCGAGATACGTCAGCCCGACGTGGAGCTTGCGGAATCCCGGGAAGTACTGGTCCTTCGTGAGCGAGAGCTGATACTTCACGTAGTCGCGGTGGCTCGGATCGAACTCAGAGGTCGCCGGATTGCCCCAGGGCTCCCAGTCGCGCCGCCTGTAGTAGCCGCCGATCGCCGTTGCGTTGAAGCCCTTGTAGTTGCCCACGAGCCGCAGCTCGGCGCCGTCGGTGAACGTGTCGACCGGCGTGACGAAGCCGGGGCCCGTATCGGGATCGCGCTGGAAGTTGTCCCATCGCGTGAAGAGGCCGAGCGACGTCTTCAAATACGGGCCGATCGGCCGCCCGACGTTCACCTGGAAGACGGCGGGCAGGTGCTTGACCTTCTCCTCCAGGACCTCCTTGCCGTTCCGGTACGCCACGTCCCCGAACGGGAAAGCGACCGCGAAGAGGTCCGCCCCCAGGTCGAAACGTCCGCCGCCGAGCGACGGGTCGGTGTAGTTGGCGGTCAGGAGCGCGCCCCCGAAGAAGATCGAGAGCTGCTTGCCCCGGCCCCAGAGGTCGAAGTTGAAGTGCTGGAGTCCGAGCAGCGGTATCGGGAAGTCAAGGGAGTCGTCGTAGAAGGCCCCGGCGATCCCGAACGTGCTCTTCTTCGAGATCTTCTCTTCGACGACGCGGGAACCCGGATGCGCCGGATCCGGCACGAGGTAGCGCATGCCGTGTTCGGTGTCCCGGATCATCTGGAGCTCCGAGGCATAGGCCGCCTTCCGGCGCTCCTCGAACGTGGGCGGGTTGATCTCGACGTCGTGCATTTTCACGTCGCGCTCGATCGCGGTCGTGCGGCCGGCCGTCGAGAAGACCTGCTGGCCCTTGATCTCGAGCGGGAGGAAGACGTCGGGATGGCCCGGGACCGGCCGGTAGATCTCGGTCTGGACGTTCGACAGCGTCTCGCCCTTCAGGTTCAACTGGACCGAGTCCCGGCGCAGGAGCGCGAAGGTCTGCGTGTCGATCCAGACGCGGCCCCGGTACGCGGGCCGATCTCCCACCGTTTCCCTCGGCGTGAAGTTGATCTCATACGCCGGCCGGCCGTCGACCTGCGATGCGCCGGCGAGCTCGTAGCGATAGTCCTCGGTCAGGCGGATGTCGAGAGGAAGCGTCGTCACCTTCTCCGGTTGCAGGATCGGGATCTTCGGGAGCGTCTTTCCCTTCCACTTGACGCCGTTCAGATAGAACGCCTGCCAGACCCAGTCCGCCGACTCGCCCCGGCGGAAGAAGAACGGACCCCGGATCGTGAGGTCGAACGTCTCGTTGACCTCGGCGACGCGGAACCGCAGCGACGCCTCCATGTTCGCGACGAAGGAAGACACCTTCTCGCGCTGGCCGGCGTCCCACGCCCGTTCGCGCGCGATAATCTCGTCGGCGGTCAGGCCGCGCGCGGCGCCGACCTCGACGGCCGTGCGCGTATCGGGCCGCTTCGCCGGCTCGAGCACTACGGCAAGCGGGCCGCGCGACAGATCGAGCTCCAGCGTCTTCGCGCCGCGGAGCTCGAAGTCCCGCGTCGCGCCGGAAGCGAGGTTCTCGACGGACGCCTTCGCGTAGGTGCCGCCGGAGAGGTCGATCGTGGCGCGGCCGGCAGCGTCCTCGGCGAGAAAGAGGATCGGCGTGAACCTCTTCGCGTCGAAGAAACGCAGGACGGAGAACCGCGTCCCGTCCGCGCGCGTCGCCGTCGTCGCGGTCGGATCCCGCGAAACGTCGGCGGTCCAGTACCGCTGAAGCCGTCGCAGCGACTCCCAGTCGAGATCGTCGATCGCTCGTTCCGGCGTCGAGAAGATTCCGACGAGCTGCGGCAGCGAGTCCGCCGACGCGACGGCCTGCACGATCTCGCCCGCGGCGTTGCGCCCCGGTGTCCGAAGGAGAAAGAGCCAGCGCTCTTTCCCCTCCTCGGAGAACGACGCCGGCGTGCGCCCGGCGAACGCCGCGAGCGCGTCGAAGTACGCGCCGAGCTCGAGATCGAGCGAGAACGGCTCGCCCGGACCGCGGGAGAAATCGAGGGCGACCCGCGCCGCCGGCGACGCGGCACGGGCCGCGGAGGACAGCTGCTTGATCGCGAACGGAAGCCGGGCGCGCACTGAGGCGTCGGGCGTCTGGGAGAAGCGGGTAAAGTCGATCACGACGGCGGCGGCGCCCGCGGTTCGCGCGAGGCGGGAGACGTCCCCGAGGACGGCGGATTCGGAGAGGTCGCCCACCTCGAAGAGGACCAGGCAGTGTTCGAGCGATGCCGGCAGATCCTGCTTTGCCGGCACCTGCACGATGCCGAGCGGAACCCCGGCCGGGCACGTTCCGTCCGATCGCTCCGCCGCGACCGTCAGCCGCTCCGCCGCAGACAGGCCGAGCGGAGTCGCGAGAAAAAGAAAAACGCCCGCGATCGTGCGGGCGTGTCGCTGCCCTCTCATCAAAACCGTCTCATCGGATCCCGAAAACGGCGCCGCCGCGGGAGTTGTTCCCGTGCGCCCCCCGGGCGGACCGGGAGGCCGCAAGGTCTCCCGCTTAGATCGTCCGACGCGCTTTCTCTTTCTCGCGCGGCGCCTCGGCGACCACGGAGGCCGGCGCCGGCTTCGCCGGAAGTTCGGCCGGCGTGAGCCCCAGCGTCTTGCGGAGCTTCGCCTCGATCTCGTTGGCGACCTCCGGGTTTTCCTTCAGGAACTGCTTCGCGTTCTCGCGTCCCTGCCCAAGCCGCAGGTCCCCGTAGGAGATCCACGCGCCGGACTTCTCGACGATCTTCGACTCGAGCCCGAGGTCGATCAACTCACCGCCGCGGGAGATCCCTTCGCCGTAGTTGATGTCGAACTCCGCCTGCCGGAAGGGGGAGGCCACTTTGTTCTTGACGACCTTCACCTTCGTGCGAGAGCCGACGACCACGTCGCCATCCTTCAAGGAAGCGATGCGGCGGATGTCGATCCGGATCGAGGAGTAGAACTTCAGTGCGCGGCCGCCGGTCGTCGTCTCCGGGTTGCCGAACATGACGCCGATTTTCTCGCGAATCTGGTTGATGAAGATGAGGCTCGTCCGCGACTTGGATACGATCGCCGTCAACTTTCGCAGCGCCTGCGACATGAGGCGCGCCTGAAGTCCCATCTGCGCCTCGCCCATCTCGCCTTCGATCTCGGCCTTGGGAACGAGCGCCGCGACCGAGTCGATGACGATCACGTCCAGCGCCCCGGAGCGGATCAGCATCTCTGCGATCTCGAGTGCCTGCTCGCCGTTGTCGGGCTGCGAGACGAGCAGGTTGTCCGTGTCGACTCCGAGCTTCTTCGCGTACTCCGCGTCGAGCGCGTGCTCGGCGTCGATGAACCCGGCGAGCCCGCCGGTCTTCTGAGCCTGGCCGATGATCTGGAGCGACAGCGTCGTCTTGCCGGAGGATTCCGGCCCGAAGATCTCGACGACCCGCCCGCGCGGGATCCCGCCGACGCCGAGCGCCGCGTCCACCGCGAGGGAGCCGGTCGGGATGACCGCGATCGGCACCTCGGGGCGGTCGCCCAGGCGCATGATGGAGCCCTTGCCGAACTGCCGTTCGATCTGCGTCAGCGCCGTCTCGACGGCGCGCCATTTCTCGTTCGGTTTCACACTGGACATCTGGTCACCTTTCACACCGGGGTCTCGTCTCCGTGGAAGTTGCGCGATTATAGACTCCGGAAAAACGCGGACGGCGCCGTGATCGACCGGCCGCGGGCCTTCCACGGGAGCGCCTTTCGAATCCGATGAAAACGAAGTCACCGGTCGCCGCCCCGCCGCGGGTCAACATCGTCCGCGCGATGCGCGAGCGGCCGATCGCGACCATCTTCGCGACGGGCTTCGGCGTCGGCTTTGCACCGATCGCGCCGGGCACCGCCGGCTCCGCCCTGGCTCTGGCGGCCGCCTGGATCGCCGTGGCTGCTTTCTCTTCTCACATGACCAGTGTTGTCGCGGGGGTGGGACTCTTGACGTCCGGGCTGATCCTCGCGGCCGCGGGAGTTCCCCTGACCGGCCGGGTGGCGGAGGCGCTCGGAGGAAGCGACCCGGGCTGCATCGTCCTCGACGAGATCGCGGGTCAGCTGATCGCCTCGGCCGTCGTTCCGCTCTTCGCCTATCCCTCCCCGAGCGCCGCTGCGGCGGCCTGGGGCGCCTCGTTCCTCGCCTTTCGGCTCTTCGACGTCTGGAAGCCCGGACCGATCCGCGGGTGGCAGGACCTGCCGGGAGGTTGGGGAATCGTCGTCGACGACGTGGCCGCCGGAGTCCTCGCAGCCGCCGCGACGGCGGCGATCGCCGGGTTCCTGGCGCGAGCGGCATGAGCGCCGATCTCGCGGAGCGCGACGGTGTCGTGCTCGCCGACGAGCCGCTCTCGCGCCACACGACCCTGCGCATCGGCGGACCGGCGCGCAGGTTGTGCCGGGTCCGGACCGGGGAAGGTCTCGCGCATGTTCTGAAATCGGCGGCGGAGGCCGGTGAGCCCCTCGTGCTTCTGGGCATGGGCTCGAACGTTCTCGCCGCCGACGAGGGCTTTCGCGGCTGGGTCGTTCGTCTCGAAGGCGACTTCGTGCGATTGCGCGTCGACGGCACTCGCCTCGTCGCGGGGGGCGGAGCGGCGCTCGGAGGCGCGTGCGCGGCCGCCGCGCGCGCGGGTCTGTCGGGGCTCGAGTCGATCTCCGGGATCCCCTCGTCGATCGGGGGAGCGATCCGGATCAATGCCGGCGCCTACGGGGGCGAGATCTTCGACGTCCTCGAGACGGTCCGGCTGGTCGCGCGCAACGGCGCTCGCCGCGAAGCGACCGCCGCCGAGATCGAGCACGGCTATCGCTGGACGAAGCTTTGCGAGACCGGGGAAATCGTCGCCGAAGCGACCCTGAATCTCACGCCGGCTTCGCGCGAAGAGATCGAGCAGAGGACCCGGGTCGTCTCCGACAAGCGCCGCGGCGCGCTGCCGGGAGAGCCGAACGCCGGAAGCATCTTCAAGAACCCGCCGGGCGACTTCGCCGGCCGCTTGATCGAGGCGTGCGGTCTGAAAGGGGAGCGCCGCGGGGGCGCCTCCATCTCGACCCGGCACGCGAACGTGATCGTCAACTCGGGAGCCGCCCGCGCCGGCGACGTCATCGAGCTCATGCGGCTCATGCGCGACTCGGTCCGCGACAAATTCGGCGTTACCCTTTCTCCCGAGGTGGAGTTCCTGGGGCTCACGTGGGAATGAAGAACCTGAGAGCTGAGAACTGACAGCTAACAGCTCGTCCCGAATGCGCGTCCTGCTTCTCGCCGGAGGCGGCGGAACCCGTCTCTGGCCCCTCTCGACTCCATCGCGGCCGAAACAGTTCCTCCCGCTCGTGTCCGATCGGAGCCTGCTCGCCGACACGTGGGAGCGCGTCGCGCCCATCGCCGACGAGATCTTCGTCGCCACGTCGGAGGGCCACGTCCCTCTCGTCGCCCGGGAGCTACCCGACCTGGCCCCGGAGCGCATCCTGGTGGAGCCGTCGCGCCGCAACTCCGGCCCGGCGATCCTGAAGGCCGCGCTCGACTTCCAGGAGGACGGCGACCCCGTCACCGCGGCCGTCCCGTCGGACCACGCCGTCCGGGACCCCGACGCCTTTCGCCGCACCCTGACCGCCGCCGCGCGGGCCTGCGAGACCGCCTCCGTGGTCGTTCTGGGCGTGCGGCCGACCCGCCCCGACACCGACTTCGGTTATCTTGAAGTCGCGGACACGGAGGCTACAAACGGTCAGGATGTCGTACGTTTCGTCGAGAAACCGGACGCTCTGCAGGCGCAGTCGCTCTTTGCTTCGCGCCGGAACTACTGGAATGCCGGGATTTTCGTCTTCCGCCCGTCGCGATTCCTCGCCGAGGCGCGCCGCGTGGCGGCCGACCTCGTGACCGGCGTCGAGCGCTATCGCGACCGCCTTTCCTCCGATCCGGAGGGGGCACGCGCCGCATGGGAGGCGCTTCCCGCGATCTCGATCGATTACGCCGTCCTCGAGCGCGCCCGGGGCGTCAAGGCGGTCGAGCTCGACGCGGGGTGGAGTGACGTCGGCACGTGGAAGGCCGTCCGCGAGCTCAAGGGCTCATCCGACGGCGCGGGGAACCTGATCCTCTCGGATAAACCGGTGCTCGCGCCCGGCGTCCGCGACGCGGCAATCGTCGTCGGGGAGGAGGGGGTCCTCGTCCTTCCGTTCGACCGGGAGGGAGATCTGCGCGGCGCCGTCGAGAACCTCGAGCGCCAGAAGGAGACGCGCCGGTGACCTTCGCGAGCGCCGCAAACCTCGCCCGCCTCCGGGAGAACGTCGGCCGCGTTTATTTCGGCGAAACCCGGACGATCGATCTCGTCCTGACGGCGCTCCTGTCCCGCGGCCACATCCTGATCGAGGACGTCCCGGGCGTCGGAAAGACGACTCTCGCCCGCGCCCTCGGGCGAAGCCTCTCGCTCGACTTCCGCCGGATCCAGTTCACGAGCGACACCCTGCCGGCCGATGTGCTCGGCATCTCGGTCTTCCACGCGGCGAGCGACCGGTTCGAGTTCCACGCGGGGCCTCTCTTCGCGAACATCGTGCTGGCCGACGAGATCAACCGCGCGACCCCCAAGACTCAATCCGCGCTCCTCGAAGCGATGAACGAGGGCGCGGTCACCGTGGAATCCGAGCGGCGCGAGCTGCCGCTGCCGTTCATGGTCGTCGCGACCCAGAATCCCGTCGAGTACCTCGGCACCTATCCGCTCCCGGAGTCGCAGATGGACCGGTTCTTCCTCCGTCTCTCTCTCGGATATCCCGCCGAGGCCGAGGAGAAGGCGCTCCTGCGGCGCGGCGGAACCGAACGCGAGCTCGCGACGTTGCCCGCCGTGCTCGAGCGCGAGCAGGTGTTCGAGCTGCAGGAGGCGGCGGAAAGTATTCGCGTGGCGGACCGCCTGCTCGACTACCTGCACGCGCTCGTCTCCGCCACGCGCAAGACGGGCGAGCTGCGCCTGCCGGTCTCGACGCGCGGAGCACAGGCGCTCTATCGGGCGACGCAGGCCTATGCGCTCGTGCAGGGACGCGACTACGCGACCCCCGACGACGCCCAGGCGGTCGCCGAGTCGGTGCTCGCCCATCGAATCCTCTCGGTGTCGTCCGACGGTTTCGGCGCCGGAGCCCGGGAGAAAGAGTTCGTCAAGCGAGTTCTGGCGCAGGTGCCTATCCCGTTGTGAGCCGATGACGCGCCTCATCCCCGACTGGGGTGTTCGGGTCACGAACTTCGGTCTTGGATACATCCTGATGTGTGTCGTCGTCGCGATCGCGGCGACGAACACGGGCAACAACGGCCTGTACCTCGTGCTCGCGGGGCTTCTCGCGGGGATGGCCGTGTCCGGACTGCTCTCGCGGCGAAACGTTCGCGGAGTGCGCTGTGAGATCGAGCCGCTCGGCGAGATCGTCGCGACGCGCCCGTCGCTCCTGAAGCTCCGGCTCGTGAACGAGCTCTCCGCCGGTACCGCCCAGGCGCTCTTCTTTCTCCACGAGTCGCTGCCCGGGCCGCTCTGGATCGACCCGCTGAAGGCCGGCGAGTCGCGCGAGGTCGTCGTCGAAGCGGTGTTTCGCAGACGTGGCGTCTTCCGGGACGCGGACGCCGGCCTCCTCTCACGATTCCCGATCGGGCTCTTCCGAAAGTATCGGCGCGCGACCGTCGCGAACGAGATCGTCGTCTTTCCCCTCCCCCAGGCGAGCGCCGTGGCCGACGTGCCGCCCGAAGACGCGCGGGGAGGCCGCCCTCACCCGCGTCGTCGCGGCGGCGGCGCGGAGATCCGCACGCTGCGCGACTTCGTTTCGGGAGACGACCCGCGGGACCTCCACTGGAAGCAGTCGGCGCGCATGAGGAGGTGGATCGTCCGGGAGCGCGAGGCCGAACGGGATCGCTCGGTCTTTCTCGTCGTCGACAACGCGCTCGAGGACCCGGCCGATCCCGCGGCGCTCGAGCGGCTCGAGAAGGCGGTCTCGTTCTGCGCGGGGCAGGCGCTGATGCTCCTTTCTCGCGGCGCGGAGGTCGGGTTCACGTCGCGCGGGATCAAAATTCCGCCGCGCGCCGGCCGCCGCCAGCGAATTCCGATCCTGGAAGCGCTCGCCAGACTCGAGCCGGTCCGGCGGGACGAGGCTCCCGCCTTCCCACCGCTGCGCCGGAGCGATCATCGGCTGGTGATCACGTGAGGACCCCCGGGATGCCCGCGGAGCTCCGGCGCGCGTATCTCCTGGTTCTCGGCCCGCCGGCGCTGCTCGCGCCCTTGCCGCTCTTCTGGACGCGTGGCGCCTCGGGGATCGCGATCACGCTCTACGAGGCCGCGCTCATCCTCCTGTTCCTGCGGGCGCGCGCCGGGCGGCCCGTCCGGCTCTCCGACGCGGTCCTGAACACCATCGGGCTTTCGTATTTCTTCTGGCTCGGCGTCGAGACGGCCATGCTGCGGCCTGGCCTCCTGCGCTCGGTCTCGCACCTTCTTCTCTTCACGGCGATCGCAAAGCTCGCGTCGCTGAAGAGGCCGTCGGAGGCGCGGACGGCATTGCTCGTGATCTTTCTCATCGTTCTCGCGGCGCTCTCCTCGTCGACCCACGTTCTCTCTCTCCTGTACGCCGCCGTCATGGCCGTCCTGGCGTTCCGCACGCTCGGCCGCCTGGCCGTTCTCGCCGACTTCGAGGAAGGGCCGCCGCTACGCGTCCTGAAAGCGATCCCGACCCCCGGGCTGTCGGCGGCGGCGATCATCGTGGGCGGCCTTCTGACCGCGCCGCTCTTTTTCTTTCTGCCGCGGCTGCACGGTCCTTTTGCGCTCTCACCGCTTCGGTTCGAGGACTCCTTTTCGACGGCGGTAGCAACCGACCGCGTCGATCTCGATTCGTTCGGCGGCGCCAAAAGGAGCGACCGCGTCGTGCTCCGCCTCTCCGTGGATCCCCCGGTTGCCTTCCCCGAGCTCCTGCGGCTGCGAGAAGCCGTTTTCACGCAGTACCGGAACGGCGTCTGGACGCGAAGCGCGCGCGCGGGCCGGGAGATCCGGGGGCCGTCGGGGGTGAAGCTCGTGACCGGCGACGCGCTTCCCGACGAGGATCGGTTCGCCCGCATGTCGGCCGACGAGAACCTCTTCGGGAGCGGATTTCTCTTTCTCCCGTACCGGAGCACGCACCTGCGCGTTGAGCGCGGCCGTCCGCTGCTGCTCGCCGACGGGACCGTGCAGGCCTCCTCGAGTCGCGCGACGGTTCGCTACGAGGTGTCCGTCGGCAAGGTGCCGGTGCGCGGATCGGGAGCGGTCGCGATCGATCCCTCGATCATTCCCCCCACGGTCGCCGAGTACGCCTGGAAGCTGACCGGGGACCTCACGGCGCCGACGGAGATCGCCGCGCGCATCGTCGGTCACTTCCGCAGGGGTTTCATTTACACGCTCGACCCCCCGAAAGGGACGGGCGATCCGGTCGGCAACTTCCTGCTCAGCTCGAAGGCCGGGCACTGCGAGTACTTCGCCTCGGCCGCCGCGATGATGCTCGCGGCGCGCGGAGTGCCCGCTCGCCTCGTCACCGGCTCCTACGGCGGCGAGGTCGGAGCGCTCTCCGACTCGATCGTCGTTCGGGGAGCGAACCTCCATGCCTGGGTCGAGGCCGAGCTCGACGGCACGGGTTTCCAGGTGGTGGAGCCGACGCCGCCGGCGGGGGTGCCACCGGCGACCTCGCGTGTGGCGTGGTGGAGGCGGCTCGTGACGGTCGGACGGGAGGTCGAGCTCTTCTACGACCGCCGGATCCTCGGCTTCGACTCGGGCGACCAGCTCCAGCTGACCGAGGCCTTCCGCGACTCCTTCTCGAACGCGGCGCACTCGATGTCGTTCTGGAAGGGAAGACCGACCGGCGTCCTGCCGGGCGGCGCGAAGGTCGCGATCGTTCTCTTTGCGCTCGCCGTGCTCGGTCTCCTGGCCGCGCGCGGGATCTCTCGCCGCCCGGGCATTCCCCCGGCGACCCGCGCCTATCTCGCGCTGCGCCGCCTTCTCGCGAAGCGCGTCGGGAGCGTCGGACCCGGCGTCGCGCCGGCGGAGGTCGCCCGCCTCTTCGAGGTTTCCGCGCCGGCGTCCGCGGACGACGCGCGCGCCGTCGTCGAGGCATATTGCGAGAACGCGTTCGGCGGCCGCTCGACCGAGCCGGGAACGGCGCGGGAGCTCCGGGAGCGTTTGCGGAGGCTGAAGAAGCTCGCCTAGCCCGGATCTCGACCCCGCAGGGGTCAGATCCACATTCAGTACGCGTTGCGGTGGCGCAGCCCGTAGCGCACGGTCAGCCACAGGATCTTGACGTCCAGCGCGAGCGACCAGTTCTCGATGTAGTAGAGGTCGTACTCGATGCGCTTCGCGAGACTGGTCGCGCCCCGCCACCCGTTCACCTGCGCCCAGCCGGTCATTCCGGCGCGCACGCGGTGGCGAAGCATGTACTGCGGGAACTTCTCCTTGAACTCGCGCACGAACTCGGGCCGCTCGGGGCGCGGGCCGACGAGCGACATCTCGCCTTTGACCACGTTGACGAGCTGCGGCAGCTCGTCCAGGCTCCAGCGCCGCAGGAACCGGCCCACGCGCGTCCGCCTCGGGTCGTCCGGCGCCGCCCACGTCGGCCCGAGCTCGTCCTCGGCTCCGTGCCGCATCGAGCGGAACTTCACGATCTCGAACGGACGTCCGTCGAGGCCCATCCGAGATTGTCGATAAAAGATTGGTCTGCCTGTCAAGCGAATCGCGAGCGCGATCGCGGCGAAGAGCGGGGAGAGCAGAACGAGGGCGGTCGCGGCGATCGCGAGATCGAGCGAGCGCTTGACGAGGCTCATCCAGCCGGTCAGGGGCACCTGCGTCAGGTGGACGACCGGAAGCCCGTCGAGGTCTTCGACCCCCGCGCGGAAGGTGATGTACTGGAGGAGGTCGGGCACGACCCGCACGTCCGCGACGGTGCGTGCGACGTTCTTCAGCACCGAGAGCATCGCGCGATGGGCCTCGAGCGGCAGCGCGAGGAACACGGCATCGACCCGGCGGCTCTCGACGATTCGCGCGGCGTCCGCGGTGTCTCCGACCACCGGTACGCCGCGATAGGCGAGACCCTGCTTGCCCGGATCATCGTCGACGAAAGCGATCGCGCGCAGCCCCGCCTCCGGGTGCTCGGCGAGCTTGTCGACGACGGCGCGGCCGAGCCTTCCGGCCCCAACGACGAGCACCCGCCGAACGCCGTAGCCGTGGCGCCACGCCTCTTCGAGATAGCGACGGATCGCCGTCCTTCCCGCGAAGACGAGGAGGACGTCGGAGGCGAAGAACAGGACGAGGACCGCGCGCGAATAGTCGAACCCGCGGGAAAACGTCGTGATCCCGATCAGCAGGAGGGTCGCGAGCGCCGTCGCGACGAGGACGGCGAAACCCTCCTCGACGCTCGAGCGGTTGCGGCGGACCTGGTAGAGGCCGTGAAAGTAGTAGACGAGGGGCCAAAGGACGGCGATGAACGGGAAGAGGCGCAGGTATCCGGAGACCGGCGGCACCCCCTTGGTGACCGGGATGACTTCGGCCTCGAACCGCAGCCAGTAGGCGCCGGCGAGCGCCACGAAGGTCGCCGTGAGGTCGCAGGCGAGGAAGAGCGCAGCGAGCCGCCGGTTCGATCGGTGAATGTCGCCGGGCCTCATTGGCGGGACTCCCGGCCGTGTCGGATTTGCAGCACGTCGGAGATCGCTCGGTCAAACTCCCGGTCGAACCGGTCGCGCGCGAACGGCAGCGCCGTCGCGCGCACGGCAGTGTAATCGAAGGAGATACGCGAGAGGTTCTCGACCGCCGAGGCGAGCGCCTCCGCGGTGTCCTCGACGGACAGAAAACCGTTCTCGCCGTGCCGGACGGTGTCTCGCGCCCCACCGCGTCCGAGGGCCGCGACCGGTGCCCCGCAGGCGAGCGCCTCCACGAGCGAAATGCCGAAGTCCTCCTCTCCCGGCTGGACGAAAGCGTGGCAGGTCCGGTAGAGCTCCCGCAGCGCCTCCGGGTCGACGCCCGACACGATTCGTACGGAGGACGGCGCCAGAGCGCGGAGGCGGCGCTCCTCCGGCCCCTTCCCGACGATGACGAGCGGGCGCTCGAGCCGCCGCGCGGCCGCGATGGCGAGGTCGTACCGCTTGTAGGGAACGAGAGAGCCGACCGCGAGGAGGAAGTCGTCGCGTCCCGCGTTCGACCCGTGGAAGAACTCGACGTCGACGGGCGGATGAACGACGGTCGAGTCGCGCCCGTAGTGCCGCCGGATCCGATCGGCCACCGCCGTGGAGTTCGCGAGATAGCGCGTCGGGCGGTCCGCGGTCGCCTGGTCCCAGCGGCGAAGGCGGCCGATGATCGACTTCTTCGCGGACCAGAAGCGCGTCGCACCGCGGGGGAAGTACACGTCGAACTGCTCGTAGGCGTACCGCACGGGCGTATGGCAGTAGCAGAGGTGGGGCGTTCCGTCGCGGGCGATCGCGCCTTTCGCGACGCAGTGCGAAGAGGAAACGACGAGGTCGAAGCTGGCGAGATCGAACGACTCGATCGCGCGCGGGTAGAGCGGAAGGTAATGGCGGTACCGGCGGCGCGCCAGCGGAAGTCGGTTCAGCCCCGACGCCCGGATCGGATACCGTTCGATCTCGCGCGAGACCGAACCGGGCACGTGAAAGAGCGTGAAGATCGTGGGGTTCGGGACGAGCGGAAGGATCGCCTCGAGCACCTTCTCGCCGCCGCGCATTCCGTTCAGCCAGTCGTGAACGACGGCAGTTTTCATTTCGCCCGTGTTCCGTGTTCCATGTTCCGTGTTCCGTGTCCCGCGAGCGCCTCCGCATAGACCTCGAGGGTCCTCTCCGCCGCCTTGTCCCAGGAAAAGTCGAGCGCGCGCTTCCTTCCGAGCTCGACGAAATCCGCGCGGACCTTCGGATCGGTCGCGAGCTCGACGATGCCTCTCGCGATCGCGTCGACGTCGAGCGGATCGACGAGGTACGAGTAGCCCCCCGCGATCTCCTGCAGCGCCGAGGTCGAGGACGTCAGCACCGGCGTCCCGCACGCCATGGCCTCGACGACCGGCAGTCCGAATCCCTCGTAGAGGGTGGGGTAGAGGAGGACGTCCGCACCGGAGAGGAGCCCGGGCAGATCCTGCTCGTCGATGAGTCCCGGCCGCGCGATCGCGGGACCGAGGTCGAGGGCGGCCACCAGCGCGTCGATGCGGGCGCTGTTCTTCGGCATCGGCCCGGCGAGGGCGAGCACGTGCGGGAGGTCCGGACGCATCCGCCGGGCTTCGCCGAAAGCGCGGACGACGTTCTGCACGTTCTTGTGCGGCTTCTCCCCCCCGAGGAACAGCAGGTATGGCCGGCGGAGCCCGTACTTCGCCGCCACCCGCAAGCGGTCCTCCTCCGAAACGTCCGAGCAGAATCGGGGCGACACGCCGTTGTAGATAACGTCCACGCGCGCGGGCACGATGCCGAAGTAGTCCACGAGGTCCCGCTTGCTGTTGTAGGACACCGTGATGATGCGATCCGCCCGGCGGAGCGCGCGCCGGATCATGACGCGCGCGTAGACGAGCGCGGCGCGGCTGGGAAGGAACTGCGGGTAGAGCAGGTGGATGATGTCGTGAATCGTCACGACCGCGCGGCTCCGAAGAGGCGGAAGCACGTAATGCGTGGCGTGGAACAGATCGAGCCGGTCCCGGAAGAGCCGGAACGCGAACCGGGTGAGCTCGGCGAGCGAATAGCCCGGGGAGTCCTCCTCCACGACCTCGAAATTGGCCGCGAGCGGGGGCATGACGTCCCGATCGGCGCGCCGCGCGTAAACCCGGAACCGGAATCGTTGCGCCTCCGGGCGCCGGGAGATCGCCTCGAGGAGGTTGCGGATGTACGAGCCGATCCCGAAGTCCTTCAACTTGCGCGCGTCGATTCCGATCGTCGGAAGGGGCGCGCTCATGCGGCAGCCGCCTCCGCGAGCACCGTCGCGGTGCGCTCGGCGGCGTCCGTCCACGTGAAGAGGGCCGCCCGGCGCGGGCCGGCCTCGCTGAGCATGCGTCGCGTCGCATCGTCCTCGAGCGCCCGTTCGATCTCGAGCGCGAACGCCGCCGCGTCGCGGGGAGGAACGAATGTGACCGCGGCGCCGCCGACCTCGCGCAGCGCTTCGATGTCGGAGGCGACCACCGGTATTCCGCACGCCATCGCCTCGGCGACCGGCAGCCCGAAGCCCTCCGCGAGCGACGGGTACACGAAGACGTCCGCGGCGCGGTAGAGGTCGACCGCCACGGACCGCGGGGCGTAACCGGCCACGTGGATCTTGTCGCGGAAGGGGGAGTGCGCGATGCGACTGTGGAGCGTCGAGGACTTCCATCCTGCGCCCCCGGCGAGCACGAGGTCCGGCCGCGCCCGCCGCCGCGCCCAGAGACGCTCGCAGGCGGCGACGAGCGTCTCGACGTTCTTCCTCGGCTCGAGCGTCCCGAGGTAGAGGATGTATCGCCTCCCTCCGGCGAAGCGGCGGCGCGTCCTCTCGGCGCCCGCCCCGTCGGAAAGCGGAGTGAACTCCGGATCCACGCCGTTTCGAGCGACGGTCACCCGCCCGCGGGTCTCGGGATAGCGACTTGCGAGTTCGCGCGCCGTCGTCTCGGAGACGCAGAGGAAACGCGAGGCCCGGTCCACGGTTGCCTCCCAGAGCGGGAGAAAGCCGATCAGCGTCCGGGCGGCGTGCCACTCCGGGTGCGTGATCGCCGTCAGGTCGTGGACGACCGAGACGAACGGTGTGTCGCCTCGGGCGGGTCCGATGGTCAGCGCCGCGAGCAGCGCGTCTGCGCGCCATGCGGATGCGCGCCCGGGCAGGGTCGTCTGGAGCCACACCGTCCCGAAGCGATGGCGATCGGCATGGAGGGTGAGCGCCCCGTCGCAGGGCGGTGGGTCGGAGATCTTTCGTGGCGTGAAGAGACCCACCTCGAGGCCGCCGCGCGCCGCCAGGGCGAGGGCGATCCCGCGGGTGTACGTCCCGATGCCCGTACTCTGGCCCAGAAGAGCGCGCGCATCGACCGCGATTCTCATCATCGCCGGTGAGGCGATCGACGTCGCCGGTGAGGCGATGAACATCGCCGGTGAGGCGATCGACGTCGCCGGCGAGGCGATGAACATCGCCGGTGAGGCGATCGGCTCATGTCGTCAAAGTATCAGACGTTTGACTGCGCGGCCGGAATCGGTAAAATCGCCGGTTCCATCATGAAGCCCGTCGAGTCCTTGTCTCTGGAAACGGTCGTCGACGAGCCGCTCCGGTTCGATTTCGAGCTGCCCTTCACGCTCCAGGCGCTCGACCGGGAGCTGCTCGTCGCGATCTCGCCCGCCCGGATCGCGGGAGAAGTCACCCGCATCGAGGGGGGCCACGCTCTGTCCGCCCGGCTCACCTGGAGCGGGCAGCTCGAGTGCAGCCGGTGCCTGGCGCCGTATCCTTTCCAAAACGAGGAGGAGTTCTCGCTCGTCCTCTACCCGCGGCGCCCGATTGCGCAGACGGAGATCGAGATGGACCGGGAAGACTTCGACGCCTATTTCTACGACGACCCGGTCGTGCCGGTCGCTCCGATCGTGGAGGAGCGCATCCAGATGGCGGTTCCGATGAAACCTCTCTGCCGCGAGGAATGCCGTGGCCTGTGTCTGCGGTGCGGCTCCGACCTGAACGTATCGGAGTGCGAGTGCGTCTTCGACGAAGTCGACCCGCGCTGGCGAGCGCTCCAGCTTTTGAAGAAAGAGTAGGTCCTCGATGCCGAATCCGAAACGCCGCCACAGCAAGGCCCGCCGCGACAAGCGCCGCGCTCACGACGCACTCTCCGCGCCCGCGCTTTCGGAGTGCCCCAACTGCCACGAGCCGAAGGCGCCGCACCGCGTCTGCGCACGATGCGGGTACTACAAGGGCAAACAGCTCATCAACGTCTGAAAATGTCCCGGGGTCTGATCCCGAAGGGGTCAGATCCCGGCTCAGCGAATCTCCCGGTGTCTGATCCCGAAGGGGTCAGATCCCGGCACAGCTCGTGATCGGCCGCCCGTATAATCCCGCCTCCGTGCTCCTGAAGGGACTGCCCGGCTAGATGCGGATCGCCGTCGATGCGATGGGAGGCGATCACGCTCCCCAGGTCAACGTGGACGCAGCGATCGCCGCGTCGCGCGAGTTCGGTATCCCGAGTCTCCTCGTCGGCGACGCCCCGCGTCTCGCGAGGCTCGTGGAAGAGTCCGGCTATCGGGGATCCGACCTCGAGATCGTGGACGCGCCCGACGTCATCACGATGGACGATCCCGCGACCGCCGCCGTGCGGAAGAAGCGCAAGTCCTCGATCCGGGTAGCCGCCGACTGCGTCCACGACGGCCGCGCGCAGGGCCTCGTCTCGGCAGGGCACACGGGCGCGGCGATGGTGTCCGCGAAGATGGTCATCGGGACCATCGAAGGCGTCGACCGGCCCGCTCTCGCCGCCGTGCTCCCGAATCTGTCGGGACACTGTCTGCTCCTGGACGTGGGGGCGAACCCGGACGCCAAGACGCAGCACTTCAAGGAATTCGCCGTGATGGGATCGATCTACGCACAGCTCGTCTTCGGAAAGGAGGCGCCGTCGATCGGGCTGATGTCGATCGGCGAGGAGGCGACGAAGGGGACCGACCGCACCAAGGAGGCGTTCAAGACCTTGAAGGAAACGGGGCTCAACTTCATCGGCAACGTCGAGGGGCGCGACGTCTTCGACGGTAAGGTCGACGTCATCGTGACCGACGGCTTCACCGGCAACGTGATCCTGAAGGTGTCCGAAGCCCTCGGAGAGATGGTCGAGAAACTGCTCCGGGAAGAGATCAAGCGCACGCTCCAGGCGTCGGTGGGTTTCCTCCTCTCCAGGAGCGCGTTTCGCAGCTTCAAGCAGCGGCTCGACTACTCCGAGTACGGGGGCGCGCCGATGCTCGGGGTCAAGGGCTGTGTCATCATCTGCCACGGCCGCTCGAGCGCGAAGGCCATCAAGAACGCGATCCGCTTCGCCGCGGAATTCTCCCGGCGGAGACTCGCGGAGAAGATCCAGTCGTCCATCGCCGAGCTGCACTCCCGCGAGGCGACCCTCGCGAAGGCGTAGCCCGGGCTAAGATTCGCCCATGAACCGAGCGCGGATCGTCGGGACCGGAGCCGCCGTCCCGAAAAAAATCCTCACCAACGCGGAGCTCGAGAAGCTCGTCGAGACCTCCGACGAGTGGATCACCTCGCGCACCGGCATCAAGGAGCGGCGAATCGTCTCGGAAGGGGAGAAGTTCTCGGACCTCTGCACGAAGGCGTCAGAGCAGGCGTTGAAGCGCGCGCACATCAAGCCCGAGGACCTCGACATGATTCTCGTCGGGACCATCTCGAGCGACACGCTCTTCCCGGCGACCTCGTGCCTCGTCCAGCACAACCTGGGCGCGACCAACGCGGCGGCGTCGGACATCTCCGCCGCGTGCGCGGGCTTTCTGTACGGTTTGCACCTGGCGGACGGCCTCATCCAGTCGAGCAAGGCGGACAATGTGCTCGTCGTTGGGGGCGAGATCCTGACCCGTTTCGTCGACTGGACTGATCGCTCGACGTGCGTTCTCTTCGGCGACGGCGCGGGCGCGGTCGTTCTCCGCTCGACGAAGGGAGACCACGGAATCCTCGGCAGCCTCATGAAGTCGAACGGCTTATACGCGGACTTCATCTGCATGCCGGGAGGCGGCTCGAACCGCCCGGCGAACGATCCGACGTCGATCCAGGAGAAGCTGCCCTACATCAAGATGAAGGGCAACGAGACGTTCAAGGTCGCGGTCAAGGCGATGGCCGACGTCACCTCGGAGCTGCTCGCCGAACAGGGCTTCACCCACGAGGAGATCGATCTTTTCATTCCGCACCAGGCCAACGAGCGGATCATCAACGCGGTTGGGGAAAAGCTGAAGATTGCGCCGTCGAAGGTCGTGAAGAACATCGAGCGATACGGAAACACCTCGGCCGCTTCGATCCCGATCGCGCTCGACGAATGCGCGCGCGAAGGACGGATCAAGGACGGGGACCTGGTCCTGTTGACCGCCTTCGGCTCCGGCCTCGTGTGGGGCTCGGTGCTTCTCCGCTGGTAGCGGAAACCTCCACCGCATTGGGTCGGCTCGCGCTTCTCTTTCCCGGCCAGGGCTCGCAGTTCGTCGGGATGGGTCGTGCGCTCTTCGAGAGCTCGGCCGCCGCGCGCGCGGTCTTCGACGAGGCCGACGCGGCGCTCGGCTTTCCACTCTCCCGCCTGTGTTTCGAGGGGCCGGAAGAGGATTTGAAGCGCACCGCCAACACGCAGCCGGCGATCCTGACCCACTCCGTCGCCGCGCTCGCGGAGCTCCGCGCGGGGTCGCCCGAGAAGCTCGACGGTGCCGCGTTCGCCGCCGGGCACTCGCTCGGAGAGTACTCCGCGTGCGTCGCCGCCGGCGCGCTCGCGTTCGGGGACGCCGTGCGCCTCGTCCGCCGTCGCGGAGAATTCATGCAGGAAGCCGTCCCGGAGGGAATCGGCGCCATGGCTGCGATCGTGGGACTTGCCGTCGAAGAGGTCGAGGCCGCGTGCCGCGAC
Source organism: Thermoanaerobaculia bacterium (assembly GCA_036001245.1). Classification (GTDB taxonomy): domain Bacteria; phylum Acidobacteriota; class Thermoanaerobaculia; order UBA5066; family Gp7-AA6; genus Gp7-AA6. The sequence goes on along the minus strand of DASYUL010000047.1, from coordinate 11,226 downwards.
GCGGCGGACGGCGAGGTCGTCGGGGCCGCGAACTACAACTCTCCCGAGCAGACCGTGATCGCCGGCCACGCGGCGGCGGTCGAGCGAGCCTCGGCGGCCTGTCTCGACCGCGGCGCGAAGCGCGCGGTCCGTCTCCCGGTCTCCGCGCCGTTTCACTCTCCGCTGATGCGGCCGGCGCGGGAGCGGATGGCGGAGCTCCTCGCCGGCACTCCGTTCTCGGCCGCCGCGATTCGGGTCGTCACGAACGTCGACGCCGCTCGGCAGACCGACGGGGCGCGGCTGCGGCAGGCGCTGGTGCGCCAGATCGATTCGCCGGTGCGTTGGGTCGAGAGCGTCCGGCTTCTCGCGCGGGAAGGCGTGGACCACGGCATCGAGATCGGACCGGGGAACGTCCTCGCCGGACTGGTCCGGCGGATCGAGCGGGGGATTCGCGTCGAGTCGTGGGGCGGAGGCGCGTGAGACGCACTCTCCGGGCGCTCGTCCTCGTCGCCGCGGCGCTCGCGTCCGCCTGCGCCACCGGCGCCCCGCCCCGGACCGCGCGACCTTCGTCGCCGATCGACGCCGCCGTCGACGCCGGCGCGCGGCTCTGCTCGTGCCGGATCGGGGTCGCGGCCCGGCACGTCGAGAGCGGCCTCGCCTACGAGCGCAGCGGCGAGGGGGAGTTCGAGTCCGCCTCCGTCATCAAGATCGCGATCCTGACCGAGGCGATGGCCGGCGTGCGCGAAGGGAGGATCGACCTCTCGGAGCGCTGGACGCTCACAACGTCGAACAAGGCCTCGGAATCGGGCTGGCTCCGCTTCTTCGATCCGGGTCTGGCGCCGACGTGGAACGACCTCGCGACTCTGATGGTCGGCCCGTCCGACAACACGGCGACGAACGCCTGGCTCGAGCGGCTCGGGATCGACAACGTCAACGCGCGGATGCGCTCGCTCGGCTTCGAGAAGATGCGGCTCCTGTCGGTCCTGCCGTGGGTCGATCCGTCGGTGGAGGGGCCCCGGTGGACGGGGCTCAAGTTCGGTGTCGTCACGCCCCGGGAGGTCGCCGACTGGTATGCCCGCGTCGCGCGAGGCGAGCTGCTCGACGCGGAATCGTCGCGGCGGATGTTCGCGTACCTGGACAACGCCCCGAGCCGCGCCCGCATCGCGCGACGCTTCTCTTCCGCCGCGCTGTGGGCGGGGAAGACCGGGACGATGTCGGGGGTGCGCAACGACTCCGGAATCTTGAGGACGGAGAAGGGCCGTTTCGTGCTGGTGGTGCTCACCGACGGAAGTCCGCCCGCCAACGACAACTCGCCGACCAATCCCGCCATCGTCGCGATGGGCGACATCGCCCGCGCGATCGTGGACGAGTGGAGCCGGAATCTCCCGGACGTGCCGGGCCAGCCCAAATGACAGCCGCAGGCTGTCATCCCGAGCGAAGCGAGGGATCTCTCCCGAGGGCCACATGTGTCATCCCGAGCGAAATGACAGGGGAACGGTAAACTCCCGCGCCGGAATGAACCGTTTCGAAGGAAAGGTCGCGCTGGTCACCGGTGCCTCCCGGGGAATCGGTGAGGCGATCGCGCGGCGGCTCGCCTGCGAGGGAGCGACGGTCCTCGCCGCGGCGCGCTCGACCCCCTCCCTCGACCGCGTGGTCGCCGAGATCTCGTCCTCCGGGGGGGTCGCGCGGGCGGTCGCGCTCGACGTCTCCGAGGCTTCCTCCGTCGACGCGGCCGTCAAGAGCGCTCTCGGAGAGCACGGTCAGATCGACGTTCTCGTCAACAACGCCGGGATCTCCGAGGACAACCTGATTCTCCGGATGTCCCGCGAGGCCTGGGATCGCGTCCTCGCGACGAACCTGACCGGCGCCTTTCTCCTCACCCAGGCGGTCGTCAAGGGCATGGTCCGCCGACGCTACGGACGGATCGTCAACGTGACGTCGGTCGTCGGCCTGATGGGGAATGCGGGACAGGCGAACTACGCATCGGCCAAGGCGGGCCTCATCGGTCTGACCAAGTCGATCGCGCGCGAGCTCGGGTCGCGCAACGTGACCTGCAACGCGGTCGCGCCGGGCTTCATCACGACCGCGATGACCGATCGAATGACGGGGGAAGCGCGGGAGACGTTGTCCGCCCAGATCCCGCTGCAGCGGCTCGGCAGCCCGGAGGACGTCGCCGCGGCCGTTGCCTTCCTCGCCTCGGAAGAGGCTTCTTACGTAACCGGAACCGTGTTGAACGTGAGTGGAGGGCTTTACATGTGAGCCGGGAAACGGGAAACGGAAAAGGGAAAACGAGAGAAACGGGGACCAAACATCTCCTTTCGTTTCACGTTTTACGTTTTGCGTTTTCCGACTAGAATACCGCCGCTCGTCCGAATAAGGAGGATGGATGGCTGTCGAAGAAAAGGTGAAGAGCATCATCGTCGAGCAGCTCGGCGTCGATGCCAACGAAGTGACCCCCGAAGCTTCTTTCGTAGACGACCTGGGTGCAGATTCTCTCGACACCGTCGAGCTCGTGATGGCATTCGAAGAGGCCTTCAACATCGAGATCCCGGACGAGGCCGCGGAAAAGATCCAGAAGGTCAAGGACGCCGTCGAGTACATCGAGAAGAACTCCCCGCAAAACTGAAAACGGATGCCTCGCCTCTCCTCTCCGCGCCGCGTGGCCGTGACGGGGGTGGGACTCGTCTCCCCTCTCGGCATCGGTAACGAAGCCAACTGGAACGCGCTCGTCGCCGGGAAGAGCGGCGTGGGTCCGATCACCCGTTTCGACGCGACGGGGTTTGCCTGCCGGATCGCCGGCGAGGTGAAGGGCTTCGATCCTTCTCTCTACATGGAGAAGAAGGAGATCAAGAAGATGGACACTTTCATCCACTACGCGATGGCCGCGGCGAAATTCGCGATGGACGACTCGGGCCTGCCGGTCGGAGACGACAACCGGGAGCGGATCGCGGTCGTGATCGGGTCGGGAATCGGCGGTCTGCCGATCATCGAGGAGACGCAGAAGAACTACCTGCAGAAGGGGGTGCGCGTGATCTCCCCCTTCTTCATCACGGCCCTGATCGCGAACGAGGCGGCCGGGAACGTCTCGATCAAGTACGGCCTGAAGGGGCCGAATCTCGCCACCGTCACCGCCTGCACGACCGGCGCACACGCGGTCGGCGAGGCGTACCGGATGATCCAGTACGGCGACGCGGATGCGGCGATCGCCGGCGGGACCGAGTCGGTGATCACGCCGCTCGCCGTCGGCGGGTTCGCCGTGATGCGCGCGCTCTCGACCCGCAACGACGAGCCGGAACGCGCGTCGCGGCCGTGGGATCGCGACCGCGACGGGTTCGTGATGGGGGAGGGCGCGGGGCTCGTCGTCCTCGAAGAAATGGAGGCGGCGAAGAAGCGCGGAGCGCGCATCTACGCGGAGCTCGTCGGCTACGGGATGTCGGGCGACGCGTACCACATCGCCGCGCCTTCGGAGGACGGCGACGGTCCCGCGCGGGTCATGAGGAACGCGCTCCGCGACGCCGAGATCGAGCCGGAGCAGGTCGGTTACATCAACGCGCACGGCACCTCGACCCCCATGGGCGACAAGGTCGAGACGATCGCGATCAAGATGGTTTTCGGACCTTACGCGAAGAAGGTCCCGATCTCCTCGACGAAGTCGTCCACCGGCCACCTCCTCGGCGCGGCCGGGGGACTCGAGACCGCGATTTGCGCGCTCGCGCTCCACCACGGGGTTCTGCCGCCGACGATCAACTACGAGACCCCCGACCCCGAGTGCGACCTCGACTACGTGCCCAACGAAGCCCGGGAATCGCGCGTGGAGTACGCGATCTCCAACTCCTTCGGCTTCGGAGGCACGAACGCCTGCCTGGTGCTCAAGGCGGTCTGAACGCCGGTCTGCCTCCATGAACTCGCTCGTCGCGATCGCCTACGTCCCCGATACCGAGAGCCGCGTCAAGGTGGCGGGGGACGGACGGTCCCTGGACGAGTCGGACGTCAAGTGGATCGTGTCGCCGTACGACGAGTTCGCGCTCGAGGAGGCGCTGCGGACGAAAGAGGCCGCCGGCGCCGGAACCGTCACCGTCGTGACGGTCGGTCCCGAGCGGGCGAAAACGGGACTGCGCGAGTGCCTCGCGCGGGGCGCCGACGAGGCCGTCTGGGTGGACTCGGGCGATTCGCGGTATCTGGATGCGCTCGCGACCGCGAAGGCGATCGCGGCGATCGCGCGCGAGGGGAAATACGATTTCCTCTGGTTCGGGCAGAAGGGCGTCGGTTATGACGAGTCGCTCGTCGGCCCGATGGTGGCGGAGCTCCTCGACCTGCCGCACGTCGGGAGCGTCATCAAGCTCGAAGTCGCGCCGGGCAAGGTCACCGCGCACCGCGAGATCGAGGGCGCGCACGAAGTGGTCGAGTCGCCGCTTCCGGTCGCATTGACCGCGCAGAAGGGCCTGAACGAGCCGCGCTACGCGTCACTCAAGGGGATCATGGGCGCGAAGAAGAAGCCGATCGCCGAAAAGAGGCTCGCGGACCTCGGGATTCCGGAAGCGGATCCGGCCGGCGCGAAAGTGCGCTGGCGCAAGCTCGAGCTTCCTGCGCCGCGTGAGAAGTGCCGGATGATTCCCGCGGACGATCCCGCCGCCGCCGCGAAGGAGCTCGTGCGGCTGTTGAGAGAAGAGGCGAAGGTCCTGTGACCGAGCCTGTCATCCTGAGCGAAGCGAAGGATCTGACCGCGCACCGGTCATCCCGAGCGAAGCGAAGGATCTCTCGCTCTCACTGGAGAGATCCTTCGTCGCTCCGCTCCTCAGGACGACGGATGAGCGCCGTCTCGACGACGGCGCTTGTCGCGTTTGGCGGCCGTTCGCAAGCTCACGTCCGCCAAGGCGCTCGGTGCTCTCTGCCCTTCGAGGCTCAGAATGACAGCGGAATATGAAATTCCTCGTCTTCATCGAGCAGCGCGACGGGAAGATCCGCAAGGCCTCTCTCGAGGCGCTGTCGCTCGCGCGGCGGCTCGCGGGGGAGCCGGTTGCCGCGGTGCTCGCAGGGAGCGGTGTCACCTCGCTCGCCGCGGGCCTCGGTCCCTGGGGCGCGCTGCGCGTCCACGCGGCGGACAAGCCGGAGCTCGCGCTCTATAGCAACAAGGGGTACGTGGGAGCGCTCGACGCCGCCGCGAAGAAGGAAAACCCCGACGCGGTGCTGATCGCCGCGACCGCGATGGGCAAGGACGTCGCGCCGCGGTTCGCCGCGCGCAACGACGTCTCGGTGCTGGCGGACGTCATGGACCTCCGGCGCGAGGGGGATCGTCTCGTTGCCTCGCGCCCCGTCTACTCCGGCAAGGCTCGGGCGGAGGTGGACTGCGGCGCCGCGGCGCTGCAGGTCGCGACGACGCGCCCCAACGTCTTTCCGGCGGAGTCCGACCCGACGGCGGCGGTCGCGCAGGTCGAGACGCTCGATCTGCCGGACGTCGCACCCCGCGCGCGCGTGGTCCGCATCGAGACGCCGGAGTCGAAGGAGCTCGACGTCGCCGAGGCGGACGTCATCGTGTCGGGTGGCCGCGGCATCAAGGGCCCGGAGAACTGGCCGGTGATCCGCGACCTCCAGGAGGCGCTCGGCGCGGCTCTCGGCGCGTCGCGCGCCGTCGTCGACGCCGGCTGGATCGACCACCAGCACCAGGTGGGGCAGACCGGGAAAGTCGTATCGCCGACGCTCTACGTCGCGTGCGGCATTTCCGGAGCGATCCAGCATCTGGCCGGAATGGGGACCTCGAAGGTGATCGTCGCGATCAACAAGGATCCCGAGGCGCCGATCTTCAAGGTGGCGACGTACGGGATCGCGGGCGACGTGTTCCAGATCGTGCCGGAGGTGGCGAAAGCGGTTCGCGCCGCGAAGGCCGAGTAAAAGGGGACAGAACCCTTTTTCGGGAAAACAAGCCTGCCGTAATTTCGCGGTTAGAGTTGACGGGTGCCCCCCTTGCCGACCGAGCACGCCGTCCTCGGCCTTCCCGGCACGTGGGTTTTCGGCCTCCTCCTCCTCTTCGCCGCGGCGGCGTTCGTGTACTCGATGTCGCGGCGGGTGCGCGTTCTCCTCGTCGGCGCGCCGGAGAATCGCTTCGAGCGGATCGGAGAACGGATCGCGAAGACGTTCGAGTACGCCTTCCTCCAGAAACGCATGTTCCGCGACTTCTACGCGGGCGTGTTCCACATCTTCCTGTTCAGCGGGTTCGTCGTGCTCCTCGTTCGCACGATCGCGCTCGTCATCGAAGGGCTCGCGCCCGGGTTCGTCCTCCTCAGAGGGAGCGCGGGCGACGCCTACACGCTCGCGAAGGACGTCTTCGAGGTGCTCGTGCTCATCGGTGTCGCCATGGCGGTGTTCCGGCGCGCCTTCGCACGGCCCCGGCGGCTCGATCTCACGGCGGACGCGTGGTTCATCCTCTTCCTGATCGCGCTCCTGATCGTGGCCGACCTCGTCGCGGAAGGGGCGAAGATCGCGCTCGCGCCGGAGCTCGCGACCGCGTGGTCCCCGGCGGTCGGAGCGATCGCCGGGATGCTTCAGGGCCTTCCTCGGGCGTCGCTCCAGCGCCTCTCCGACGCCGCGTGGTGGACCCACCTCGCGGACATCCTCTTCTTCGGCAACTACCTGCCGTACTCGAAGCATTTCCACATCATCACTTCCATCCCGAACGTCTTCTTCATGAAGTTGGAGCCCATGGGACGCCTCGGGACTCCGAATCTCGAGACGGCGGAGCACTTCGGCGTCTCGAGGGTCGAGGACCTCTCGTGGAAGTCCATGCTGGACGGGTACGCGTGCACGGAGTGCGGCCGCTGCCGGGTCGTCTGCCCGACGGCGCTGACCGGGAAGCCACTCGACCCGAAAGTCTTCATCGGCGACATGCGCGACGCGGTCTACGAGGCGACGCCGGAGATCCTCGCGGTTGCGTCGGGCCGGGGAAACGGCGACGTCGCGGCGGAGCGTAAGCCCCTCATCGGCGGATGGATCTCGGAGGAGACCATCTGGGCCTGCACGACGTGCGGCTTCTGCACGTGGGCGTGTCCCGTCTTCATCATCCCGGCGGTGGACAAGATCACGGAGATGCGGCGGCAACTCGTCCTCGAGCGCGCGGAGTTTCCGAAGGAGATGCAGACCGCGTTCCGGGGGATGGAGACGAACGGTAACCCGTGGGGGATCTCGGCGTCGTCGCGCGCCGACTGGGCGAAAGATCTGCCGGTCGAGACCCTGTCCGAGGCGGAAGGGCGCGACGTCGAGGTCCTCTTCTGGGTGGGATGCGCCGGCTCCTACGAGGACCGGGCCAAACGGGTGTCGCGCGCACTCGTCGAGATCCTCGACGAGGCGGGCGTCTCCTTCGCAATCCTCGGGACCGAAGAGACCTGCACGGGGGACTCGGCGCGCCGGATGGGGAACGAGTATCTCTTCCAGGTGCTCGCGCAGCAAAACATCGAGACGTTGAACGGCCACGGCGTGAAGAGGATCGTGACCAACTGCCCGCACTGCTACAACTGCATCAAGAACGAGTACCCTCCTCTCGGCGGAACCTACGAGGTGATGCACGCGACCGAGCTCGTCGTGCGGCTCATGGACGAAGGCCGCATTCGGTTCACCGAGCCTGTGCGCGAGACGGTCTCCTACCACGACGCCTGCTACCTCGGCCGCTACAACGGGATCTACCAGCCGCCGCGGCGGATCCTGCGGGCGATCCCGGGCGTCGAGCTCACGGAGCTGCCCCGGACGTGCGAGCGCGGACTCTGCTGCGGCGCCGGCGGCGGCCGCATGTGGATGGAAGAAAAGCTCGGGACCCGGATCAACCAGGAGCGAATGCGGGAGATCGAGGAAACCGAGACGGCGGCCGTCGGCCTCTCGTGTCCGTACTGCATGATCATGCTCGGAAATGCGAAGGAAGAGATCGGCGCGTCGACGGCGCCGTTCGACGTCCTCGAGCTGGCCCGCCGGTCGATGGGCGCCGGAGGCGGGGGATCCCTTGCCCCGTCTGAGAGAGGATAATGACCGCCATGAAGAATCTCGCCGGGGTCGCCGTGGGCCTCCTCCTCTGCGTCACATTCTCGGGTTGTTCCTTCCGCCGCGCGTCCACGCCTCCGCCCCCATCCGCCCAGGGCGCCGACAGCAAGACGCGCGAGGAGGCCTTCCGCGCGTCGGTCAAAGACCTCGCGAAGAAGATCGGCGCGCCGGAGTCGGACGTCGCCGGCGTCGCTCAGGAAGACGTCACGTGGCCCGACTCGTGTCTGGGCTGCGTGAAAACGGGGGAGACGTGCGCGCAGGTTCTGACGCCAGGCTACCGGATCGTGCTGAGAGTTCGGGACGCGACCTACGAATACCACACGAACCGCGGGGATCGCGTCCGCCTCTGCAACCAGTCGCTCGTACCTCCCGGAGCGCCCACTCCACCGAATTCCTGAGTCGGCGCCGGCTCGCGCTCCTCGTTCTCGCTTTTCTGGCGCTCGCGCCGGCGCTCTCCGCGCAGGCTCCGGCGGGCTCGACCCCGGGGCCGGCCGTCGGCGAATCGCGCGATACCGGGGCTTACACCCTTGCCCCCGAGAAGTACCGCCAGGCGGTCTCCTATTCGCGCGCGAAGTATCGGTTGCACTTCATCGGGTTCGCGTGGGGGTGCGTCGCCCTCCTCGGTCTTCTCGCGCTGCGGGTCGCGCCGCGCTTCCGGGACCTGGCCGAGCGCGCGTCGTCCCTCCGCTTCGTTCAGGCACTCGTCTTCGTGCCGCTCCTCCTCATGACGCTGCAACTCCTCGGCCTGCCGCTCGACGCCTATCGCCATCACCTTGCCCGTTTTTACGACCAGTCCGTTCAGAGCTTCGGCTCGTGGCTGTGGGACTGGACGAAGGAGCTCCTCGTCACGCTCGCCATCGCGATCCCGGTCGTCGCCGCGCTCTACGCGATCCTTCGGAAGAACCCGCGCCGGTGGTGGCTGACGTTCTGGCTCGGCTCGCTGCCGGTCATCGTGTTCCTCGTTTTCATCAGCCCGCTGGTGATCGATCCGCTGTTCTTCCGCTTCGAGCCGCTCGCGGCCAGGGCGCCGGATCTCGTCACGGGGATCGAGCAGGTGACGAAGAGCGGCGGTCTCGAAATCCCGAGCGAGCGGATGTTCCTCATGAAGGCCAGCGACAAGTTGAAATCGGTGAACGCCTACGTCACCGGGTTCGGCGCCTCGAAGCGAATCGTCGTGTGGGACACGGCTCTCGCGCGCATGACGACGCCGCAGACGCTTTTCGTCTTCGGCCACGAGATGGGTCACTACGTGCTCGGGCACATTTTCAAGACGATCCTCTTCCTCTGGGCTCTCCTCCTGGTCCTGCTTTTCGCCACGCATCTGCTCACGCGTAGGATCTTCCGCGAGAGTCGACGGCCGTTCGGTATCCGCGATCTGTCGGACTGGGCGTCGCTGCCGCTGCTTCTCCTCGTCCTCGCAGTCGCGTCGGAGCTCGCTCTGCCGATCGCCAACGCCTACTCGCGTGGCAACGAGCACGCCGCGGACGTCTACGGGATCGAGGTCATACATGACGTCGTGCCCGATGCGAACCGTGCCGCCGCCGAGGCGTTCCAGGTCTTGGGCGAGATCAACCTGGCCGATCCGAGCCCATCCCGTCTCATCCGCTTCTGGCTCTACAGCCATCCGCCGCTCGCGGAGCGGCTCGCCTTCGCGCGGACCTACGACCCCTGGTCGAGGGGCGAGCCGCCGCGCTACGTCCGGGATCGGACCGTCCGGTGACGCCACGCGCCGTCTTCGAGCGGATCGCCGGCTGGATGTCGGGTCATCCCCGGCGGCCCGGAGGGTCGCGGGGGGCCGGCTGGGACTGGGAGCGCGTCGCGGAGAGAGCTCTCGTGGACGCGGGATACCAGATCCTCGACCGCAATTTCCGCGCGGCGGCGGGGGAGCTCGACTTCGTCGCCGAGGAGGGCGGTGTGGTCTGTTTCGTGGAGGTCAAGGGGAGGCGCGGTGTCCTGTACGGATCGCCGGAGGACGCAGTCACCGCCGAGAAGCAGCGGCGGATCTTCCGCGCCGCGGAGGCGTGGCTGCTCCGACGCCGGCGGGGGAGCGCGGCCTGCCGCTTCGACGTGGTCTCGATTCTCGAGGGCGCCGACGGACGGAAGACCGAGATCTTCCGGGACGCGTTTCGAGGTCCCGTCGCACCGCGCCGTCGCCGGTGAGAGAGCGACCTTCGCGTCGCGCGTGATAAAATTCACTCTCTCCCGAAGGATTGCCGAGCAATGGAATCCGCGCTGGAATACAGCTACACGTGCCCGAGCTGCTCGGGCGCGTTCTCGATCCCGCTCGACCGCATTCCGCCCGTTCGGGCGCGTTTTCCCTGCGCAAGTTGTGGCGAGCCGATGGACTTTCCTTCCCGCGATCAGGCGCAGATCCTCGCAAAGCTCCAGCTCGACGCGGTCCAGAAGGCGGCCGCGGCCGAGGAGCTCCAGAAAGCGACACCCGTCGATCGCGGGGACAAGGTCTTCCGGGTGGACAAGCGGGGCTGGGAGGACGATTACCTGGACCGTCGCGCGGTTCGAAACCTCATCCGGACCGGCGAGATCCTCGAGACCGACCACATGTTCGACAAAGACGGAACGTGGGTCGTGGCCGGGCAGATTGCCGAGCTGAAGTCGCTCTTCGATCTGAAGCGAGCGTCGAAGCTGACGCCGCCGCGTTGCTGCCGGAACCACACTGATCGCCTGGCGCACTTCCTCTGCAGTGGCAGCGACCGGCCGCTCTGCGAGGAGTGCGCGCCGGAAAAAACGTACGGGGCGAACACCGTGCGAGTCTGCAGTCACTGCGGCGGGACCACCACCGATCTCTCGCTGTCCGCGCCGGGAAAGGGCGCCTAGGCTTTTCACCCCGGCGGCGCACCCGAGCGCGCCTTGATTCCCCCTGCCCCGTTCGCTATCCTTCGCGTCCCCGAGCGGGAATAGCTCAGTGGTAGAGCGCCACCTTGCCAAGGTGGATGTCGCGGGTTCGACCCCCGTTTCCCGCTCCAATGTTTCCAAGGACTTGCGGGGATTCGCCGCCCTCACTCTCTCGCCTCGCCCAGGCCGCCCGCGCCGAGCAGCGCCGCGATCTCGTCGGGGCGGAGTCGCGTGCCCGCCGCGGTGGTCATGGCGGGAAGGCCAGGCGTCGCACCAAGTCGGCATAGCGCGGGTCCGAACGGATTGGGTCGAGCCGCGGATCGACCTTCGTGAAGGGCATGCACTGCGACCGGACCCCGTATCCCTTCTCCA
>DASYUL010000046.1:0-8323 GCA_036001245.1 Thermoanaerobaculia bacterium | reverse complement strand
GCCCTCGTGCTCGCCGAAGTCGTGGATCGTCAGGATGCCCGGGTGGTTGAGAGCCGAGGCGGCGCGCGCCTCCTGCTCGAAGCGGCGCAGCCGGTCGGGATCCTGGGAGAAGGAGCCCGGCAGCACCTTGACCGCGACCTCCCGGTGCAGGCGGACGTCGCGAGCCCGGTAGACCTCCCCCATGCCGCCCGCCCCGATCGGCGACAGGATCTCGTAGGGTCCGAGTCGGGAACCGGAGGAGAGGGTCATTCGTTGGCGAGGGAGATCGTATTCCGTCTCCGCCTGGTGTACATTGGTGCAGATTGGTGTACGATGCGGCCATGGCCGAACCTGAGAAAGCCGTTCGTCAGAGCGTCAGCCTCCCGTCAGGCGTCGCCCGTCGGGTTCAGGCCCTGGCAAAGCGCCGACGCACCAGCGCGAGCCGCGTCATCGTGGAGCTGATCGAGACGGGACTCGAGGCGCGGGAGCGGGAGAAAAGAACGTTCTTCGAGCTCGCCGACCGGCTGGCGCACACCCCGGACGCCTCCGAGCAGAAGCGGCTCAAGGAAGAACTTGCCCGGATGACCTTCGGCGATTAGTGCCGAAGATCCAGTGGACGGATCTTCCCACCGCGCTGCGAGACCACCTGTTCGATCGGCTTCGTGATCGCAAGATCACGGTCGACGACCTCTACCAGCTCAAGCTGTGGAGAGAATCCGAGCCTGAGGCTCCCGAGGGGCCGTGGTTCAAAGATTTCGGATCTTTCAAGATCTGCGGGGAGGGAAGGTATCCGAAGACCTTCCTGCTGCGGGGTCAGACAGCGAGAGGGCAGAAGCTCTAGTAGCGATGCTCCCCTCCCCTCTCCCCGCTGACGGGGAGAGGGTCGGGGTGAAGGGTGCCTTCGACTCGCTCACGGCTCGGCTACCAGGGCGACTTCACGCCGATTTCTAATCCCTGCCCTCGGCAGCGAGCACGGCTTGCAGACCTCGCTCGATCAGGCGCGCGCGGCTCAATCCGAGGTCCTTCGCAAGGGCATCCGAGCGTAAGAGTAGGTGACGTTCCACACTGACGGAGATGACTTTCGCGCCCTTTCCGCGCCGGGGACGACCGGGTTTGCGCTTTGCGCGCGCCCACCGAGCCCGCGCCGCCGGCGTCATGGGGCCGAACTCGTCGATCACCATCTCCCGCTCGTAGCGTGCCGTGTCCTCGGCCAGTTCCGTGGCTCTCGCCTCGATCGGTCGCCGTCTCTTTCGCAATCCCCTCTTGGTCATCTCACTCTCCTGCGATGGCGCTTCTTCTCTTTGTCCCTGAGCGGCCGCGCATGAATGATGAATACCGAATCCTCTTCGTCCATTACGAAGACGACTTGCAGGAATTTCCCCTCGGCGGTCGGACCCCACACGAGGAATTTCTCATCTGCGCTCGTCCGAGCGGATACGGCGGACGGGCCCTGCGCACAACTTCCTCGGCTTCCTCCGGCTCCACGCCGTGCTCCGAGATGTGGCTCTCGTTCCACTCGTTCCAGCGGAATTGCATTCAGCTGACCGCACGAGTTAATTATATAAGAAACTCGCAAGGGGTGCGCTCTGCCTGGCGAGCCTTCGAGCGCGACTCTCCGAGGCTCCACGAGAATCTCCACTCCTTCGGGACGTGGACCACGTCGACCACCCGGGAAGAGGGGACAGGGAAAGGGACAGATTTGCTTTCCTGGATCTGTTGAGTTCGAAAAATAGATCTGTCCCCTTTTCGGTCGGTCCCCTTTTCGGTCGCGCTGGCGGATGCAGAAGCGAGCCGCCAGCTCGAGATGAGTCACGCCCGCGGGCGTACCGCGGACCGTGCGGCGTACGGGAGCCGGGATGACCGGCCGAGCGCCCGCTCGGTTATACTAATGGTATGAAAACGGCAGTCTCCGTTCCCGATGCCATATTCGAGCGGGCCGAGAAGCTCGCCCGTCGGATGCGGAAGTCCAGAAGCCAGTTGTACAGCGACGCGTTGCGCGAGTACGCCGCGCGCCATGACCCGGCGGCGGTCACCGCGGCTCTCGACGCGCTCTACGAAGGAGAGGATTCCGGACCGGATGCGTTCGTCCGCGAGAGCGCACACCGGACACTTCGCTCGACGGACTGGTGAGTGGTCGTCGCCCAGGGAGACGTCTTCTGGGCTGATCTTCCCGAGCCGACCGGCTCGGGCCCCGGCCTTCGGCGGCCCGTCCTGATCGTGCAGGGCAACGCCTTCAATCGAAGCCGCATCGCTACTGTCGTCGCTGTCCCTCTGACGAGCAATCTCCGGCTGGCGAACGCGCCCGGTAACGTCAGCCTGCGAGCGCGGGTGACCGGATTGCCGAAAGATTCCGTGGCGAACGTGTCTCAGATCGTCACGATCGACCGCGGGCTTCTGACCGAAAGGACCGGGCACGTCTCCCAAAGCCTGTTCGAGGCCGTTCTCTCCGGAATCGATCTCGTGCTCGGTCGCGAGAGCCCCTCGCTCTGACAGAGCGCCGCGTCAATCTCCTGCCCTGAAGTCTGAGACTCGACTAACCCTCTCCCTTCTCGGCGATAGCCGCCTTCAAGCGCGCCAGGATTTCGTCCTTCGAGAGTCCCGCGAGCGCCCACTCCGTCCGCTTCTGCTGGAGCGGCAACACCGATCGCGCCGCCTGCGGGTTGAGGCAGACCGGCGCTCGTATCTTCGGGTTCCAGAACTCCGGCTCGGCGAACGGCGCCTGCCAGGCTCGATCCACCAGGCAGACGAATCCGTTCGTGCCTCGCGCCGCCGTCTCGTAGCCCCCGCGAGTCAGCACGAGAACCGTCGCGCCGCTCGAGATCGCCGTGGGGGCGGCGCTTCGCGCGAGCGCGATCTCGGCTGACCGATCAGCGATCAAGTACTGCTCGAGCCGCGCCATCCTGGGATATTGCTGATTTTGAGCGGAGCTCTCGCCCGGTGCATAGCCGACGGACAGCGCGGCAAGAAGGGCCGCCACCGAAAGCTTCCGGCCCGTATGGAAGCACTTGTTTCGCATTGCGTCCTCCCGGAGGCCGGTGAAACGCGCGGCCCCTATCAACACCGACGAACGATAGGGCGGCGAAATCGACTGCCTCCGGTTGAGCCCGGCTACACCCGCCGTCGGTAGCGAAGCAGCGTCACCCCGGAGGCGAAGACCTTCGAATCGAATAGCTCCAGACGGATCGGTTCTTCCAGCCCTTCGAAGAGCCTCGGGCCGCGACCGGCGACGATCGGCTGCACCAGGAGCCGATACTCGTCGATGAGATTCATCCGGGCGAGCGATCCCGCCAGGCGCGCGCTTCCGCCCATGATCAGATCGCCGCCGATCCGCTCCTTGAGCGCGCGGATCTGGTCGCCGAGGTCTCCGGGGGGCACGACCGACGTGTTCCATCCCGTGATCGTCGTGTCCCGCGAAACGACGAACTTCGGCTTCCCATCGAGCTCGCGCGCGAATGCGACCATCGCGGGAGGGCCCGAGCCGGTCCTCGCCACCGACGGCCAGGCGTCGCGCATGAGCTCGTAGGTGACGCGGCCGAAGAGGGCGCCGGACGCCCGCCGGAGCACCTGCGTTGCGTGCTCGTGAAGCTCGTCGTCCGCGATGACCTGCGTGTGATCGCAGCAGCCGTCGAGCGAGACGTTCATGACGAGAGTCAGCTTTCCCATCGTCGAGCTCCGGGCCGACGCTCGCGGGAGAGACCGCCGGGCCCGATGTTGAATCGGCCGAGGTGGCGCTTCTTCATGGCGTTCTCGAGGCGGCGACGAAGCCGCTCTCCGGCTCGTCCCGCCACTCGGCGAGGATCGCGCGGAGCTCTTCCCGCTGGGTCCACGTGAGGATGCGCTTCAACCGCGCATCCGCGTGCGAGCGGATCGCGCGCAGCTCTCGAGCGAGCCTCCGCTGCGCGCTCGGGTTTCCTTCGGCCAGTACGTAGTCGCGCCGCACGGCTCTCGTGATCTCCATCATTCCGGTCAGGATAGGCCGCGCCTGCTCCGCCTGCTCGGACGTCAGAGCGAGGCGGTCCTTCACTTCGCCGAATCTCTGCTCGACGCGCTGCCGCTCCTGCGGATCGGGCCGCGGCTGGTCCGCCCGCGCCGAGAGCGCCGTCGCGAGCATCACCACGAAGATTCCGACTGTCGTCTTCATGCTGCCTCCACCCCCTCTCTTTTAGAGGGACGTGCCACGCGAAGAGGGAATCGCCCGCACAACCGCAACTACCGCGTTCAGAAGGGTTGTGCGGCCACGCCGGAGCAATCGGCCGGATGACCTCGCCTCAGGATTTCATCGAGAAATCGACAAGGTGTGCGTTTTTCTTCACTGCCTCGACGGACACATTTCGGGGTCGCGCTCCGTTATACGAGCGGCGGGAAGACCCCGCCGAAAGGACGGGAGTCATGAAGTCACGCACGAAATTTGCGGTCGCGGGAGGAACCGGGCGCGTCGGCCGTCACGTGGTCGATGTGCTCCGGAAGCGCGGACACGACGTCGTCTCGATCTCGCGTTCGAGCGGCGTGGACGTGATCACCGGCGACGGACTCGCGGAGGCGCTGGCCCGAGTCGAGTGCATCATCGATACGGCCACGGGCCCGTCCCCGGAGGAGAAGGCGGCGACCGCCTTCTTCACCACCGCGGCCCGGAACCTCCAGAAGTTCGGCGAGCCGGCCGGCGTCCGCCGGATCGTCGCCGTGTCCATCATCGGGACCGATCGGTTCACCGGAGGTTACGGAGCGGCGAAGGTCGCGCACGAGCGGGCCACGCTGTCGGGCCCCGTCCCGGGACGCGTCCTGCGCGCCGCGCAGTTCCACGAGTTCGTCCCGCAGCTCATGGAGTGGGGCCGGCAGGGCGACGTCGTCTACGCGCCGAAGATGCGTACGCAGGTGGTCGCCGCCCGCACGGTCGCCGAGGCGCTGGCCGACCTCGCCCTCGACTCCGGGTCGGCGGCGGGAGCGTCCGCGCCGTACCCGGAGATCGCAGGTCCTCGCGAGGAGAACTTAGTCGAGCTGGCGAAGCTGTACGCGACCCGTCGCGGACTCCCGGTGCGGATCGAGGCGGTTAGCGATCCGTCCGACCAGAACCGGGAGCTCTACGAGACGGGCGGCCTGCTGCCCGGACCGCACGCCGTCCTCGCCGGCCCGACGTTTGAGGAGTGGCTCGAATCCGAGTCCCTCGCATCCGAATCGGATGTCCCGCGGCGGACGAGCGCGGCCGTGACCGGGTAAGCGACTCACGAGCCGCCGAGGACCGTCGGCTCCAGCCGGCTGAGGCGCACGGGATCGACGAGGATGTCCATTTCCGCAATGGCGGCGCTGGCGGTGTTCCTCGGGAAAAGGGGTCTGTCCCCTTTTCCGCCTTCGGACCTCGGCATGCACCGGGAGCTTACGGGAGTGGGATCCGGTTAGAGTGTCCCCATGTGCCGCAACATCCGTACGCTCGCCAATTTCGCACCGCCGGCGACCGAGGCCGAGATCCGGACCTCCTCCCTTCAGTTCGTGCGCAAGCTGAGCGGCGCCAACAAGCCGTCGAAAGCGAACGAGGAGCTGTTTCAGCGCGCCGTGGAGGAGGTGACCGCGGCCGCGGAGCGGCTGATTCGGGGATGGGTCACCAGCGCGCCGCCGAAGGATCGCGACGTCGAGATTCGGAAGATGATCGAGAAATCGCGTGTGCGATTCGGCAAGGAGCCCAGGCGCACTCCGATCGATCCGATTCCGTAGGTCTCAACTCCGGAGGAATCTCGGGGATTACTTGCTCGTGGAGTCGGGGGCGATCTCGGAGCCGCTGCCCGTCGCGGCGCCTCGTTTGGGTCGGCGGACGGCCCTCACCTTCCCGCTCCTTCCTCCTCCGCAGAAGAACTGATCGCCGCCATCGGACTCGAGCCCCGAAACGTACACTCCAGGCGGCATCTCGAGCCTCTCCAGGACCTCTCCCGTTCGAGGATCGACCCGCCTCAAATCGCTCTCGTCACCTTCCCAGGTAGCGTGCCAGAGCTCTCCGTCGACCCAGGTGACCCCGGTGACGAAGCGGTTGGATTCGATCGTGCGAAGAATCGCCCCTGTTTCGGGATCGACTTGATGGATCTTCCGGTCCCGATACTGCCCCACCCAGAGCGTCCCTTCGGCCCACGTGAGCCCCGAGTCACCGCCGCCGCCGGGCGCCGGGATCGTGGCGAGCACTCGGCCGGTCTTCGGGTCGATCTTCAGAATGCGATCCTCGGCGAGCTGAAACAGGTGCCGGCCGTCGAAGGCCGTTCCGGCATCCGCGGCGACATCGATCGAGCGCATCGTCTTCCCGCTCGCCGGATCGAGCGCGTTCAGCTTGTCTCCGCCGGCAAACCAGACGTTCTTACCGTCATACGTGACGCCATGGACGTGGGCGATGCCCGGAAAGGGCCCGTACTCGCGGACGATCTCGGCTGTTGATCGACGCATCCTTCGATCCTAGTCAATCGGGAGAGGAGCAGGGAGTAACAAGGTCGTCGTGAATCCCGGCACGGGCGGAGTCATCCAACGACGAGCTCGCCCGCGACCGACAGACTGCACCGTGCCTGCTGCCTCGAGCGCACCGAACGCCCGCTGCACGGTGCGCTGGCTCGTTCCGAGCGCAAGCGCAACGGCCGAGCTCGACCACGACTCACCGTCAGCGAGGAGGGCGAGCACCGCGCCATGCTCGTCGGCATGGTCTTCAAGGGGCCGCGCGAGCACCACGACCTCGCGTGCGGATCGCGGCGCCAGCGCGAATCCCCGCTTCGTCGCGCTCACGTCGGCCAGCGTCCGAAGCATCGCGCGTAGCCGCCCGACTTCGACGCGCAACCGCGCGCGATGCGATTCATCGGCGAGCTTCGCTCCGAATGCCCGCGCCACGAGCGTGTCCCTCGGCACGTCTGCCGGCCACGCTTCGCCCAGCGCGCGTGCGAGCGCGAACAACACGGGACGCTTTGCGAGCGAGACGATCTGGCTTCCATGCCGTACGACAAAACGGCACGCGTCCACGACGAATGCTTTCGACGCCAGCAGCGCTTCGACCTCCTCGAGCACCAGGAGTCGCTCCCCGCCACTCGCAATCAGGCGCGCAGCGGGCGTTTTCAGAACGAGGCGTGCGCTTTCGACCTCCGCCGTCAGCGCAGGGATGCGTGCGTGGTGCGCGGCGCGCTCGGCCCGAGCGAGCGCAGCGGCTGCCGGCTTCGTCCTGAGGCGTCGGATCGCGATCCCCGCGACCACCAGCTCGTAGGCGGCCCTCGACGCGGGAGGAAGAGGCGCGGGATCGAGCCTGGCGAGCGCGCGCTCGGCTTCGTCGATGCGCCCGATCAGGAGGAGGCGCCGGCCCTCGAGATACCGCGCGTAGGCGGCGTTTACCCGGTCGCCGCGCGCCTCGAGCGTCGCCCGGGCCGCGTCGAGCGCCTTCGCAGGCCAGCCGAGGTCGCGCGAGACGAGCGCGACCTCGGACTCGGCGACGACGCATCTCGCGCGGGCCACGGCCTCTCTCGGACCGAAGGCTCGGGCGGCGCGTCGCAGGAGGGCTTTCGCTCGAACGAGATCGCCGAGCTGAGCCATCGCGATGCCTCGAAGCGCGAGAGCCGGCGCGTCGTCGCGCAGGGCGACCCGCTTGAGTGCGCCGAGGGGATCACCCGCCGCCAGTGCACGCGCCGCGGCGGTGATCAGCGAGTCCATCGGAATCCCGCCACACTTGTCACTCCCACCCGTTCGATCGCCGGCGGTAAACCTATCTCATGGCTAAGGACCGCCAGGGCGTACCGAGAATGCGCGAGGCGAAGGCCAGGGAGGTCGAGATGAAAAGGGTTCAGCCAATCACGGTAATTGCAGGTCTCCTGCTCTCGATGATCGCGGGCGCGGAGAATAGGCCGACGAATCGCATCGATCCGCTACCGCGCGACTTGGAACTTCAGCTCGCGCTGAGCGCGCTGCCGCCGCACTTGAGAGACAACGCGACGGTGTATGTCTTGAACCCCGCCAGGGGCTTCGAAGTCGCCCGTAAGGGGACCAATGGATTCCACGCCTTTGTCGCTCGGACCGGCGACGATACGTTCCGGGGCCCCTGGCCCTTGACGGAATATCGGGACGATATCCTCTACCCCATTTCCTTCGACAGCGCGGGCGCCAAGGCGCAGATGCGGGTCTTCTTCGACGCGGCGCAGATGCAGGCCAGGGGTACTCCTCCCCGCGAGCTCAAGAAAATCATGCAGGAGCGATACCGGGCAGGGTTCTATAAAGCGCCGGATCGAGCCGGCGTCTCGTACATGCTGTCCCCGGTGCTGAGGACGTACTTCAATCCGGACGAGAGCGACCGTGTCACGACCGCCAACTTCCCGCACGTCATGTACTACGCCCCGAACGT
>DASYUL010000045.1:0-12668 GCA_036001245.1 Thermoanaerobaculia bacterium | reverse complement strand
GGCGAGACGATCCGCACGATCGGCAGCCTGCGCGAAGACGCCCATCCCGCGGACCGCGCGGGAACGCTCGCGCGCTTCCTGTCGGCGCACGGCTCGTCGCCGTCGGCAGTCGCGCATCGAATCGTTCACGGAGGCCGTCGCTTCGTTCAGCCGGTCCTGCTGGACGCGTCGGTGACGCGCGCGCTCGAGGAGTTGACGCCGCTCGCTCCGCTGCACATGCCGGAGGCTCTCGCGTGGAGCCGGGCCGCAGGCGACGTCCTCGGTTCGGCCGTGGCGCAGATCTGTGTCTTCGACACGGCGTATTTCGCCGATCTGCCGAAGGTCGCATCGACGTACGCCATCCCGAAGGGCCTCGCCGAACGCCACGGGATCCGGCGGTTCGGATTTCACGGCTTCGCTCACAAGGCGCTCTGGCGCCGCTGGGCCGAGCTGCGTCCGGATCTTCCCGGTGGCGGCCGGCTCGTGAGTCTCCAGCTCGGATCGGGGTGCTCGGCGGCGGCGATCCGGCGTGGAGCTCCGCTCGACACCTCGATGGGCTTTACGCCGATCGAGGGGCTCGTCATGTCGACTCGATCGGGAGACCTCGATCCCGGCGTTCTCCTGACGCTGCAGCGGCGCGAAGGGCTGGATCCCGACGCACTCGAGCGGCTGCTCGATCACGAATCGGGGCTTCTCGGTATCTCCGGCTCGTCCGGCGACATGCGCAAGCTCGCCGCCGAGCCGGAGAATCCTGCCGCCCGACTCGCGATCGACGTCTTCTGCCAGCGTGTCCGCAAATACGCCGGCGCGTATCTCGCGGTCCTCGGAGGCGTCGACGGGATCGTCTTTGGGGGTGGAATCGGCGAGAACAGTCCGGAGGTCCGCGCGCGCTGCCTCTCGGGTCTCGAGCCGCTCGGGATCGTCCTGGACGAGGAGGCCAACCACGCGACGATCGGTCGGGACGGCCGGATCTCGCCGGTACGGTCGGCGATCGACGTGGAAGTGGTGGTCGCGGACGAAGCGGGCGAGATGGCCCGGGAGGCGGCGTCGCTGCTCTCGACATCGCCCGGAAGAATGGATGGAGTGAGCCCATGAACGATGTGCTGTCACCCGGAGAACTGGAACGGATCGACGCCTACTGGCGGGCGGCGAACTACCTGTCGGTCGGACAGATCTACCTGCTCGACAACCCGCTCTTGCGCGTGCCTCTCGAGGTGGCTCACGTGAAGCCCCGCCTTCTCGGCCACTGGGGCACGACTCCCGGCCTGAACCTGGTTTACGTCCACATGAACCGGGTCATCAGGAAGTTCGGCTTGAACGCCATCTTCCTGGCCGGCCCGGGACACGGGGGACCCGCCGTGGTGGCGAACACATATCTCGAAGGAACGTACAGCGAGCTCTATGCCGACGTGTCGCAGGACGAAGAGGGGATGCGCCGGCTCTTCAAGCAGTTCTCGTTTCCGGGAGGCATTCCGAGTCACGCCGCTCCCGAGACGCCGGGCTCGATCCACGAAGGCGGGGAGTTGGGCTACAGCCTGGCTCACGCCTACGGGGCCGTCTTCGACAACCCGGATCTCCTCGCCTGCTGCGTCGTCGGCGATGGAGAGTTCGAAACGGGTGCGCTCGCGGCGAGCTGGCACTCCAACAAGTTCCTGAACCCGGAGAACGACGGAGCCGTCCTGCCGGTCCTTCACTTGAACGGGTACAAGATCGCGAACCCTACGGTTCCGGCCAGGATCGAGCGCGGCGAGCTGGAAGGTCTCCTGCGCGGGTACGGCCACGAGCCGATCTTCGTCGAGGGAAACGAGCCGCACGACGTTCATCAGAAGCTGGCCGCCTCCCTCGATGGCGCGATCGAAGAGATCCGGCGGATCCAGGAGGATGCCCGAAGGAAAGGGTTCCGCGCGCACCCGCGCTGGCCGATGATCGTGCTTCGCACGCCGAAGGGGTGGACGGGCCCGAAGGAAGTCGACGGCCAGCCCATGGAGGGCACTTTCCGCTCGCACCAGGTTCCGCTCGCGGACATCGGGAAGAAGCCCGAGCACCTCGCACAGCTCCGGGCGTGGCTCGAGAGCTATCGGGCGGAGGAGCTCTTCGACGAGACCGGACGCTTCCGCGCGGAGCTCGCCGCTCTCGCGCCGGAGGGCGAACGGCGGATGGGGGCGAATCCTCACGCGAACGGCGGCGTCTTTCTGCGAGATCTGCGGTTGCCCGACTTCCGCAAGTACGCGGTCGCCGTGCCGGCCCCGGGAGCGACCGACGCCGAAGCGACGCGCGTGATGGGGACGTTCCTCCGGGACGTCATCGCGAAGAACTCCGACCGGCGCAACTTTCGCCTCTTCGGTCCCGACGAGACGGCCTCCAATCGTCTCGATCCCGTTTTCGAAGTCACCGATCGGGTCTTCACCGCGGAGATCCTGCCGACCGACGACCATCTCTCACCGAACGGGCGCGTGATGGAGGTCTTGAGTGAACACATGTGTCAGGGTTGGCTGGAGGGGTACCTGCTGACCGGCCGGCACGGGTTTTTCTCCTGCTACGAGGCCTTCATCCACATCGTGGGCTCGATGTTCAATCAGCACGCAAAGTGGCTGAAGACGACGCGGGAAATTCCGTGGCGTCGTCCGATCGCCTCTCTCAACTACCTGCTGACCTCGCACGTCTGGCGCCAGGATCACAACGGGTTCAGTCACCAGGACCCCGGCTTCATCGATCACGTCGTCAACAAGAAGGCCGACGTGATCCGTATCTACCTCCCGCCGGACGCGAACACGCTGCTCTCGGTGACCGACCACTGCCTGCGGAGCCGCAACTACGTCAACGTGATCGTGGCGGGCAAGCAGCCCGAGCAGCAGTGGCTCGACATGGACGACGCGATCAGGCACTGCACGACGGGCATCGGGATCTGGACCTGGGCCAGCAACGACGAAGGGGGCGAACCCGACGTCGTGATGGCGTGCGCCGGCGACGTGCCGACGCTGGAGACTCTCGCGGCGGTGGAGTTGCTGCGGCACCACCTTCCCCAGCTCAAGGTCCGCGTCGTCAACGTCGTGGATCTCATGACCCTGCAGTCGCCGAGCGAGCACCCGCACGGCCTTTCCGATCGCGACTTCGACGACCTCTTCACGACGGACAAACCGATCGTCTTCGCGTTCCACGGGTATCCGTGGCTCATCCATCGGCTGACGTATCGCCGGACGAACCACGACAACCTGCACGTGCGCGGCTACAAGGAAGAGGGCACGACCACGACTCCGTTCGACATGGTCGTCCGCAACGATCTGGACCGCTTCCATCTCGTTTGCGACGTGATCGACCGCGTTCCGGGTCTCGGCGCCGGCGCCGCCCACATCAAGCAGGTGCTCCGGGACAAGCTCGTCGAGCACAAGGAGTACATCTGCGACCGAGGCGAGGACATGCCCGAGATCCGGAACTGGCGGTGGGGGGCGCGCACTGGATAGCGGACTCCGTTACCTCGTCGAGGCTGCGCTCTTCCTCGTTCGACATTTTCTGGCCTTCCTCGTCTTTGCGGCGACCGCGTTCGTCGCCGGTCGCGGGCTGACACGGCGGCTCGTCTTCGATTCGGCTCCCGAAGGAGCTCTCGTCGCGACAGCGCTCGGTGTCGCGGCGATCGGTCACGGCTTCTTTCTGATGGGTCTCGCCGGGCTTTTCGCGCCGTTACCCCTCGGCGTTGTTCTCGTTTGCGTGTACCTCCTCTGTCGTTCGGCCTGGCGCGACGAATGGCGGCAAGCGCGGGAGACCTCGAGAAAACTCTCGCCGGCGCGCGCCGCGAGGATGGCGCTCGCGGCGGCGATGCTCTTCTCGCCGCTTTTCCTGCTGGCGCTTTATCCGCCGACCTCGTTCGACTCCACGATGTACCACTTGCCTTACGCGAAGGCATTCGCCGCGACGGGCGGGGTACCGTTCCTGGCATCGTTGCGGTTTCCGGTCTTTCCGCAACTGATGGAGCTTCTCTTCTCGGGCATGCTCCTTCTCGCGGACGACGTCGCCGCCCAGTCGCTGCAGGCCCTCGTAACGCTCCTGACGGCGGGGCTGGTCTTCGTCTGGGGAAGAGAGGCATTCGGGCGCACGGCCGGTTGGTTGGGGGCGGCGACTTACCTTGGCAACCCCATCGTGGCGTACCTCACCGGCACCGCGTACGTTGACCCCGGCCTCTCTCTCTTTGCGACGGCGGCGCTGTTCGCCGCGTGGCGCTGGCGGCGATCGCGAGAGCGCGCCTGGCTCACTCTCGCCGCCGTCTTCGCCTCCTCCGCGGCGGCCACGAAGTACCTCGGGCTCTTCTTCGTCGCGGCGATCGGGACGATCGTGCTCCTGACGCCCGCGCCGCGTGCCCGCTGGCGCAACGTGCTCCATTTCACGACCGTCGCCGCCGCGATTCTCATTCCCTGGTACGGCCGGATCGTCCTGCATACCGGAAATCCCGTCTTCCCTTACTTTCCGGCGCTCTTCGGGTCGAACGCCTGGGAACAGGCGGGCCGTGGGGTCAAGGCAGTGTCCCCGCTTTCGGCTCTGACCCTTCCCTGGGACCTCGTGTTTCGGCGTGAAACATTCAACTGGCAACCGCCCGTCTCGCCCGTCTATCTCGTGGCGCTTCCGCTTTCGCTCTTTGCGGCTATCCGTGACGAGCGGCTCCGCCGCATGCTTCTTTTCATCCTGGCTTATGTCCTCTTCGCGCTTTCTCTCCCGCGCGAGTCACGTTTCTTTCTTCCGATTCTGCCGCTCGTGAGCGTGGCCGCGGGGGCGGGCGGCGCTCTCCTGCTGCCTCGGACCCGCCGCCCTCTGCTCGCCGGTGCCGTTTTTGTTCTTCTGCTTCCCGGCTGGTTCTACGTCGCCTGGCATCTCCGGCGTCTGGGACCGCTTCCCGTCACGGCGGGGCAGAGGAACGAGTTCCTGTCGCGACGTCTCCCCGCCTATCCGGCGATCCGATACATGAACCGGACGCGCGGCAGGAATTACACGATGTACGCCTTCCACGCGGAGAACATGGTCTACTTCGCGGAGGGCCGATTTCTCGGGGACTGGTTCGGCCCCGCGAGCTTCGAGAAGGTCCTCCCGTCCGGCGCCACGCCCGAAGCGCTCCATTCGAGACTTCGAGCCCTCGGGGTCGATTACCTGCTCGTTGTGGAAGAGCGCGCTCCACCCGTTCCACTCGATAGTCCGCAGTTTACGAAACGGTTCCGAATCGTCTACTCCGATCCGCACGCGCGGGTCTTCGCCCTGATGGGACCACGGCGCCCCAGAGGGTCTGAAGGATGCGAGAGACATTCACTTCTAGGGAATGAGCCAAGCTCCCGAAGCCCGGAAGCCGGCGTCCCTCGGAAAGCTCGCCGTCCTGATGGTGACGGCGTTCATGGACATGGTCGGCCGCGGTTCTCGTGGCGGGAACGATCCTGCTCGGGCTCCGGATGGAGAGCGACACCACCGAGACGGCCTGAAAGTCTAGGTCTTGCCGGAGCCCGACTGCCCGAGCTCCTTCGAGCGCGCCGTCGCGACTTCGACGGCGTCCATCAGAATGGCCCGGAGCCGGTTGCGTTCCAGGCTGTGGAGCGCGGCAATGGCGGTTCCACCCGGGGACGTGACGAGATCTTTCAGGATCCCCGGATGGGTCTTCAAGACCTCCGCCATCTTGGCGGCTCCGAGGACGGTCTGGATGGTGAGGGCTGTGCTGACGTCGCGGGAAAGGCCGACGCGGACCCCGGCGTCGCTCAGGCCTTCGATGATCTGGAAGATGTACATGGGGCCGGTGCCGGAGAGCCCGGTGACCGCGTCGAGCTGATACTCCGGAAGTTCGACGACCGTGCCGATCGACTCGAAGATTCTCCGAGCCTCCGCGGCATGCGCGGACTTCGCGTGACGCCCGAGGCAAAGGACCGTCGCGCTCAGCCGGACGACTGCGGCGACGTTGGGCATGGCGCGGATGACGGGCACGGGCGCGCCGAGGATCGATTCGATCTGGTGGGTCGGGAAACCTGCGGCAATCGAGATCAGCAGCTGGCCCTCGCGCAGGGCTGGCCGGATTTCGATCAGGACGGACTCCAAGATCTGCGGCTTGACGCCGAGGATCAGGATGTCCGCGCTACGCGCCACTTCCAGGTTCTGCCCGATGACCCGGATCCCGAGCTCGCGGGCGAGCGCGGCGGCCTTCGGCCTCTTGGGGTGCGAAGCGAGGAGGTTCGGCTTCCTGCCCCACTCCGAGGCGAGGATTCCCCGCAACAGGGCCGTCCCCATGTTTCCCACGCCGATGACGCCGATTTTTCTTGCGGGCATTTTCGTCCTCCTCGCAAAGGAACCCGAGGTTCCAGAAGCTCGTCGCTGGTGCTGAGTGGCCCCGGGTTGGCAGCCTCTTCGTGAGTTTTTTCTTAACGTCGCGAGTTCCCACGGTACAGGTCTTGCTGCCCGGATTCGAGAGGATTTCCTCGTGAAACCGTGCTTTTGTGCGCCGCTGCTCCTGGTCGCTGGTCTTTTCGGTGGCGGCGCTCTACAGGCGGAACCGGTGGCCGTGCGGCACTCGGAGGGCGTCGTCCGGGGGTTTCTGGTCCTTCGGTCGGTCGACAGCGGCGCCATCATCGCCAACGGCGACCTCATTCAGTTTTCACGGGGCGACCGTGTGACGAGCCGCCTCGTCTTTCACTTCAAGGACGGGTCGCTCCAGGACGAAACCGCCGTGTTCACGCAGCGCGGGAAGTTTCGGCTTTTGAGCGACCACCTCGTCCAGCGCGGCCCGAGCTTTCCGCATCCCATGGAACTCTGGATCGACGCGACGAGCGGCCGCGTGACGGTGCGGCACCGCGATGACGGAAAGGAGAAGTTCATCGAGAAGCGGATGGAGCTGCCTTCGGATCTGGCCAACGGAATGATGGTGACGCTCCTGAAGAACATCTCTCCGGATTCCCCATCTACGACGGTATCGATGCTGTTCGCGACGCCGAAGCCGCGGCTCGTGAAGCTCGAGATCACGCCGATGGGACGCGAGCCGTTTACCGTCGGCCGCGCGTCGTACAAAGCGACTCGATTCGACGTCAAGGTCGAGATCGGCGGGCTCGCCGGCCTGATTGCGCCACTCCTGGGCAAACAGCCGAAGGACACGTCGGTCTGGATCGTCGGCGGGGACGCTCCCGGCTTCGTGAGGTCGGAGGGTCAGTTCTACGAGGGCGGCCCCATCTGGCGCATCGAGCTCGCGTCTCCGGACTACCCTCGGGCGTCGGGGGTCCGGTGAGGCTGTCGGCTCCGAAGCCAGCTGTTATAGTCAACTTAACCTTTCCATCGACGGTCATTCTGATCGACGACGAATCAAGACAAGGAGGACGTAAACGATGGCCTACCAAGGCAAGACTCAGCTTACGTACGTGATCGTGGCCCCACCGGATCAAGTGAAGGAGGGCGAACGCATCTTTGCGAGTCACGCTCCCTGGATGAAGGCGACGCATCACCGTGACGGGGACAAGGCTCTTCTGACCTATAACGTGTCCAAGGCACCCGAGCTTTCGAACTCGTTCGATCAGAATTCTGCGCCGACTGGAAACACCGTCTTCATCCTGAGCGAGATCTATCAGACCGACGCCGGCGTCACCGACCACTTCGCGCAAGCGGCGTCGGGTTGGCAGGACTTCCCCGCCCTCGTCAAGTGGCTGGAGAAATGCAAAGTCTCGGGGGTGCCGGCGGCTCCCATCATCAACTCGCTCTGGTGAACCGGAATTCACGTCGGGCATTTATCAACAACTTGTTTTGAAAGGAGCCTGATCATGTTGAAGAGATGGATACAGACCCTGGCTTTCCCGGTTCTTTTCCTGGTCGCCGCGGCTCTGCTGGCGCCGCGTGCCGAGGCAGCCGAGGCCAAGTCGCCCCAGAAAGGCGCGAAGAAATTCGTTGCGTGGCCTGCGGCCGATCTGAAGTGGGAAGCTCTGGCCGGTGCGCCACCCGGCCCGATGCTGGCCACGCTGTGGGGCGACCCGACCAAGGGTGCGTACGGTGCCATCGAGAAGTTCCCGGCTGGTTTCTCCGTTCCGCTCCACACGCATCCGGCCGATCACAAGATCGTGATCATCTCGGGCACGTGGATTCACTCAGAGGACGGACAGCCCGAGGTGAGGCTCGGGGCCGGCTCGTACCTATTCCAGCCCGCAAACCGCAAACACACAACGGCCTGCGACGCGGCGTCCGAGTGCCTTTTCTTCATCGAGAGCAACGGAAAATTCGGCGTCAAGATGGTCGAGGAGAAGAAGACGCCGGCCAAGTAGTCCGGAGTCAAGCTCTTGGGTCGTGCCGAGTCCCCCATCAGGAGGGACGGGAGCGGGAATTTCGGCCACCGACGGCAGCCCTTGCTCGGAGGTGGGAGTTCTGCCGACGGGGAACGTCTTTGCGCCCCAACCCTCCGATAGGATCCGCCGTATCCACCGGCCAAGGAGGACACCACAATGCGCCCGAATCGATCTCTCGCTCTCCTCTGGATCCTGGGAGTTGCGGGCGGGACCGCGACCTTTGCGTGCGCGAAGAAGGAGGCTCCCGCCCCAGTCGTGGAGACCCAACCGACCCCGCCCGACGGGGGAAAGATTCCGGTGACGACTGCGTCCACTGACGCGAAGACCGAATTCCTGCAGGGGCGGGATCTCTCGGAGAAATTGCTCATCACCGACTCCATCGCGCACTTCGAAAAGGCGGCTTCGCTCGACCCGAACTTCGCCCTGGCCGAGCTCAACCTGGCCAACTCGTCGCCGACGGGCAAGGAGTTCTTCGAACATCTCGGCAAGGCCGTGAGCCTGGCGGACAAGGCTTCCAACGGAGAGAAGCTCCTCATCCTGGCCACCGAGGCGGGCGCGAACAACAACGCCGTGAAGCAGAAGGAATACCTCGAGCAGCTCGTCGCGGCGTACCCGAACGACGAGCGGGCGCACTTCAACCTGGGCGGCTACTACTTCGGGCAGCAGGACTTCCCACAGGCGATCGAGCACTACAAGAAGGCGACCGAGCTCGCTCCGAGCTACTCCCCCGCCTACAACCTCCTGGGTTACGCCTACCGACAGAATGCCGACTACGCAAACGCAGAGAAGGCGTTCCAGAAGTACATCGAGCTGATCCCCCGGGATCCCAACCCCTACGACTCGTACGGCGAGCTGCTCCTGAAGGAGGGCAAGTTCGACGACTCGATCGCGCAGTACCGCAAGGCTCTGGCGATCGATCCGAACTTCCTCGCGTCGCACCAGGGAATCGCCGCGGATCTGATGTACAGGGGAAAGCCCGACGAAGCGGCGGCGGAGCTGGACAACATCACCAAGAAAGCCCGGAACGACGGCGAACGCCGGCTCGCGCTGTTCGCGCTGACGGTCTTGCACGTCGATGGCGGCAAGATGGCCAAGGCTCTCGGGGACGTGGACAAGCAGTATGCCCTGGGAGAGAAGACCAAGGACGTTCCGGCGATGGCCGGCGACCTGCAGCTGAAGGGGAACATCCTGCTGGAGATGGGAAAGGCCGCCGAGGCCAAGGCAGCCTTCGAGCGCGCCCTGAAGATGATCGAGGACTCCAGCCTCTCGCAGGAGATCAAAGACAACAACAAACGCACCATCCATTACAACCTCGCGCGCGTCGCGCTCGTCAAGAAAGACTTCGCCGCCGCGAAGACCGAGGCGGAAGAGTTTCGGAAGGGAGCCGAAGCGTCGAACAATCCGGCACAGGTCAGGCTCGCCCATGAGCTGACCGGCACGATCGCGCTCGCGGAAAGGGACTACGACAAGGCGCTGGCTGAGCTCCAACAGGCGAACCAGCAGAACCCCCAGAACCTCTATCGCATGTGCCAGGCGTATGAGGGGAAGGGCGACAAGGAGAAGGCGAAGGAGCTCTGCACGAAGGCGGGAGGGTTCAACTCGCTGCCGCAGCTGAACTACGCGTTCATCCGGACGAAAGCCAAGGCCGCGGCGGAGAAGAGCTGACGAGGGGCGATTCGCGCCGGCCGCAAGTGACTGAAAGGTTGGTGCGCCGCCGCGATTCGAACGCGGGACCTTTAGCTCCGAAGGCGTCTGCGGGTCAGCGCGCAGCCATCGAGAGCTTGACCTGCTCGTCCAGCTTAGGCGAGGTGTCGGTGGGTGAGCCTGCCTGTGATTGACAGGTCCATGACGCGCTGTGAGAATCCTGCCCTCTTGAAGGAGCGATCCGCGATAGATCGACGCGCCACCCTCCTCGCTGTCTGTCTTCTGGTCGTGAGCGTTTCACTCTGCGGCGGCCAAGATTCGTCGTTCTTTGTCGTTCGCGAGCGCACACCGGAGCCTGCATTCACCTTGCCGGACGTCAACGGCCGACCCGTGAGTTCTAGGAATTTCGCGGGAAAGGTAGCGGTCGTCAGCTTCGGCGCCACCTGGTGTGCCAGCTGCGTGAGCGAGCTCCGAAGCCTCGCGAATCTCCAGACACGTTTTGTGGACGACGTGGTCGTCTACTTCGTGGCCCTTGATGGACGGGGGGAGAAAGATGTCAAGCGATTCATAGAAAAGACCGGCTTCCGGCTTCCGACGCTGCTCGATCCCCACATGTCCGTAGCGCGGGAGCATGGCGTCCGTTCGATCCCGGAGACGGTGATCGTCGACCGGCAGGGAGTCATCGTCGCTCGCGCGGTCGGACCGCGTGTGTGGGACGGCAAGGAGGCCCAGGATCTCGTCCAATCGTTGATCAAGCGCTGACATGCTCGCAGTCTAGGGAGGGTTGCTTATGAGACGCCTCGGAATCGGCGCACTCCTCGCGCTCGCCGTGGTCCTGCTGATCGGCTCGACTGCTCAGGTCTGGGCGCTCGGGGTCGGCGACAAGGCACCGGATTTCACGCTGCCTGCCACGACTCAGGAGAAGTGGACCTTGAGCGATCTCAAGGGCAGGAAGAACGTCGTGCTCTTCGCTTTCATCGGGGCATTCACCCCGACCTGAACCAATGAGGTCGTGGCTCTCCAACTTGATCTGCCCAAGTTCGAGAGCCGAAATGCCCAGGTCGTGGGCATCAGCTCGGATTTCCTCCCGGCGAGCGCGGCGTGGAGCGAGAAGTTGGGGCTCACGTTCCCGCTGCTGAGCGACGTTTCGCGCAAGACCCTCGAGGCTTATGGCTTCCTCGAAACCGATCCCAGCAATCGGCTCTATCGCTACGCCAGGCGCGGGTACGTGATCATCGACAGGGCGGGCGTCGTCCGTTACAAGAAGATCCTCGATAAACCGAGCGATCTCGTCGCGGACGACGAATTGCTGAAGGAGCTCGATAAGCTCAGCGAATCGGACAAGCCGAAGTAAAGGGCCCGATCGGATCCCGGCTCAGACACTCATCGGGACAGTCGTTCGTTCATCTATTCCCCCGCCTCGGGGAATCCGGAGGTCCGCTGATGCGCGAGGAACGGACGAGGATGCCGCCTCGATCGACGGGATCGTCCGAGCGCTGTACGAGTGCATCTCCGGTCCAGCGGGGGCGCCTCTGCGCTGGAGCGGGAGCGCAAGCTCTTCCATGAAATGAAGAGTTGGTGCGCCCGCCGCGATTCGAACGCGGGACCTTTAGCTCCGGAGGCTAACGCTCTATCCGGACTGAGCTACGGGCGCAAAGATCGACGTTGGGGTGAGTGGAGGGATTCGAACCCTCGACATCCAGATCCACAGTCTGGCGCTCTAACCAGCTGAGCTACACCCACCGCGGGACCGGGGAGTCTAAAGCAAACTGTGCCCGCCTGTCATTCCGAGGGCGGGTCCTTTTCCCTGTCATCCCGAGCGCGGCGAGGGATCTGACCGCGGAGCGGTCATCCTGAGCGAAGCGAAGGATCTCTTCCTTGAAGGTGACAGATCCTTCGTCGCTGCGCTCCTCAGGACGACGGATTCCTCGTCGCTTCGCTCTCGGATTGACACGCTGCAGGGAGAGGGAGTTACTTCTTCGGCTTCGCCGGCTCGGGTCCTGGGTTCTGCGCGATGTAGCGCAGCTCGACGTCGGCGAGGCCATAGGACGACCGTACGCGATCGCCGTGCACGATGAGGCGCACCGGCCCCTCGTTTTCCGGGAGCGGCCCCGCGGCGGTCTCCGAGACGAGGAAGACGCGCGGGTCGGAGCGGTGCATCAGGAGCTCTCCCACCGAGAACACGACGGTGTACCCGTCGCGCGCCTTGACGACGACGATCGCAGGAGCGGTTTTGCGCTGCCCGGCCATGCTCCGCGTATCGACGCCTGCTCTCTCGACGACGTCCAGGAGCGGCCGCCCGTGATAGACGATCGAGTCGCCGTCGGAGAGCTCCACGACCACGTTCATGCTTCCGGTATCGAGAAGCGACGCTGGCGTGATCGCGCGATCGGCCTTCCCCGGAACCCGGAGAGTCGGCGGCCCGGCCGCGAAGAGAAAGGCTCCGCCGGCCGAGAACAACAGGAGGGCGGCAACGCGTTTCCAGGAAGCGATGGAGAAGATGCTACGGTTCCCGGCCGGTGTGAAGCAAGCCTCGCGCGTCTTTCTGTCGCTCCTTCTCGTATTCGCTGCGGCCTCCTGTCGCGGGCCCGGGAAGGAGAGCGCTTCGTCGAACTCGACGGCCGCGCGCGCGCCCGCCGTCGAAGAGGCCGACGTCGCTTCGAGGCCTCCGCGCGCCGGCGCCGCCCCGGCGGTGATCTGGCTCGGCCTCGACGGGCTCGACTGGGAGCTCCTCGACCGGCTGGCGGCCGAAGGCGCGATGCCGAA
>DASYUL010000044.1:0-9676 GCA_036001245.1 Thermoanaerobaculia bacterium | reverse complement strand
CCGGAACGTCGACGACGTACGCGTCGTTGACGGCCGTCGCGCCGAATCCCTGCAGCGTCGCGCCCCCCGGGAGATAGATCACGTTCCCGATCACCGCGGCGGAGATCCCGTGGCGGCCCGTCTGCATGGGCGGCAGCCGCGTCCAGGAGTCCGTCGCCGGCTCGTACGCTTCGAGCTCGTGGAAGATTCCGGCGGCGTCGAGCTGATTTCCCTCGCCTCCGAACACGTAGAGACAGCCGCCCACGACGCCGCCGGCGATTCCGGAGCGGCCCGTCGGCAACCCCGCTTTCCGCGTCCATGCGTTGGTCGCCGGGTCGTAGGCCTCGAGACACGTCTGGTTTCCCGGCCGTCCGCCCGCAACGTACAGCATCCCTCCGATGACTCCGCCGGCGGTGTGGTTCCGTGCGCAGCTCATGGGAGCGAGCGTCGTCCAGCGGTTCGTCGGCGAATCGTAAACCTCGAGCTCGTTTCCCACCATACCGCCGGCCGCCCCACCGGCCAGGTAGATCCGGTTGTCGATCACCGCGGCGACCGCAGTTCCCCCGTGGAGGTACGTCGAGGGCGCCACGTCGGTCCAGACGTTCGTCGCCGGATCGTAGGAGAACACCCGGTTGCCGCCCGGGGCGCCGACGTAGAGGCGGCCGTTCAGCGCTACGGCCCAGTCGTGGTCGGTGCTGACCGGGAGGTCCGCACCCACGGTCCAACGGTCGCCGACGGGGTCGTAGATCTCGTTCGCATTCGACCGCCCCACGAGGCCGCCAACGGCGTAGATCTTTCCGTTTAGCTGCGCCGCCGCGAGCTCCTGGCGCGGAGCGGGTAGCGGCGCGAGGCTGATCCAGCGGCCCGGGGGACATTCGCCCGAAAGGTGGAGGTCCCCGAGCGTGAAGACGAGCGCTGCCGAAATGAAGAAGCTCGCGCGCATGCCGCTCCGGGTCGGATCTTAGAGCGGCAACCTCGTACACGCGAGTTCTTCCGGCACCGATGAGGCTTGACACTACCGAGTGAACCGCGCTAAAAGCCGAGCCAGCCGCGATGTAAACGATTACACAAAGGACTTTTCGCGATGCAGGCGCTCGTCTGAAGCATCCGTCGAAGGTTCGGCCCCGTCCCCGCAGTCGTGACGCCAGCGTGACGATCCGGGAAGTCGCGCGCGCGGCGGCGGTGTCGGTTGCGACGGTGTCCCGGGTGCTGAACGAAAGCGGCCCTGTGCGCGACGAGACGAGTCGGCGGATCCGGGACGTCGTCGAGCGCCTCCGCTATTCGCCTCACGGCGCCGCCCGAAGCCTCATCACCCGCAGGACGAGCACGCTCGGCGTTCTGCTCCCCGACCTGTACGGCGAGTTCTTCTCGGAGCTCATCCGGGGCATCGACTCCTGCGCCCGCGAGGGCGGCTATCACGTACTCGTCTCCGGGTCGCACAGCGACCGTGCCGAGATCGAAGCCGTTCTTCGTGCCACCCGCGGGCGGGTGGACGGCCTGATCGTGATGTCTCCGGACCTCGACGCGCGGGCACTGAATCCCCACGATGGCCTGCCGATCGTTCTGCTGAACGGGAACGGACGCAGATTCGATTCGATCCACGTCGACAACTACGGCGGGGCTCTCGCGATGGTGCGGCACCTGATCGGTCTCGGGCACCGCCGCATTGCTCACCTCTCGGGGCCTGCCGGCAACCGAGACGCTGCCGAGCGCCTGCGCGGATACCGGGACGCCATGCGGACGGTCTCCCGGCATCTCGCGAAGGATCTCGTGATTGACGGCGATTTTCGGGAGGAGGCGGGCTACCGGGCAGGGCCGCAGCTACTCGACCGGAAGGACCCGCCGACCGCCGTTTTCGCTGCAAACGATTCCATGGCGATCGGGCTCCTCGCCGCCTTCCAGGAATCCGGGGTGCGGGTGCCGGGCGACGTCGCCGTGACGGGATTCGACGACATTCCGATCGCCCGATTCACGACGCCCGCCCTTTCGACGGTGCGGGTGCCGATCGCGGAGCTCGGTTCGAAGGCGACTCGCCGTCTCCTTCAGCGTCTCTCGTCGTCGAACGGACACGCCGTCCGACACGAAACTCTCGCCACGACGCTCGTGGTGCGCGACTCCTCCGGCGGGAGAATCCGGGAGGGCGTCCCCGCGGACACGGACCCCACCCGTCCTCCGGCGACCCCGCACTCCCATCGAAGCGACTTCCAACGCAATAACGATTCACGCTCCGAACGATAAGGAGGAATTCCCATGATATCGAGAGTTCCAAAGGGGGAAGGAATGGCGAAGGCGGTCGCCTGGTTCGTCGCCGCGGTTTTTGCCGCCGCGATCGGCAACGCCCAGTCGACGACCGGTACGCTGCGGGGCACCGTCAAGGACGAGACGGGCGGCGCGCTGCCCGGGACAACCGTGGAGGCGGTCAACGACGATACGGGCTCCCGCACGCCGGCGACGACGGACGCGGGCGGGCTCTTCAACATCTTCGTATTGCCCGGGCCCTACACGGTCACGGCGACTCTGCCGAGCTTCAGCACCGAGTCGAAGAAAGTCCGCGTTTTGGTTGGCCAGACCGTGAGACTCGACTTCGAGTTGGGGGTTGCGGCTCGAGTCAGCGAGCAGGTGACGGTCGCGGCGAGCGCGGCAGTTGACCTTCGCACGCCGGAGGTGGCGACGAACATCACCCCCGAGCAAATACGGTACCTTCCTCAGAACAGCCGCAACTTTCTGAACTTCGCCAAGCTGGCGCCGGGAGTCAACGTCACAGCCGACTTCGGTGAAGACACCCGCTACGCCGGCGCCATGTTTCGGAGCGGCGGACAGGATGCGCGACAGGTGAACGTCTTCATCGACGGTGTGTCGTACAAGAACGACATCCTGAAGGGCGGGGCGTTCATGCAGGATGCGAGTCGCGGCAATCCATTCCCTCAGGCCTCCATCTCGGAGTTTCAGGTTCTCACGCAGAACTACAAAGCGGAGTACGAGAACGCGTCCGCGGCGGTCATCAACGTCGCGACGCGGTCGGGAACCAACGAGCTTCACGGCGACGCTTTCTTCCTGTTTCAGAATCGTGAGATGGTCGCCAGGACGATCTTCCAGGACGAGAAGCCCGACTACAAGCGCTACCAATGGGGCGCGTCGGTCGGCGGGCCGCTCGTCCACGACACGCTCTTCGGATTCGCGACTTACGAGCAGAACGACCAGGACCGCTTCAACACCGTCCTCTTCGGGCATCCGTCGATCGAGCCGCCGGAAGTCGCCGCGCGCTTCGAGGGCTTCGACCAGGGCGACGTCAAGGCGCCCTTCAAGTCGAAGCTCTTTTTCGGGAAGCTCACCTGGCAGCCGTCGGCCGGCCAGACGGTGGAGTTCACGGGGAGCGGCCGCGACGAGTCGGATCGCCGGGACTTCGGAGACCGTCGGGCCTTCTCCACCGGGGTCGATCAGAAGGTTAAGACCTACGCGCTCGGAGGCCGGCTGAACTCGGCTTTCGGCAGCAATTTCTTCAACGACGCCAGCCTCTCGTTCCAACAGATGAAGTGGATCCAGGGAGCGATCGACACGTCGGCGCCGCACCAGAACTATTTCGACATCGCGGAGATCGGCGGCCGCAGCACGATCCAGAACGTCCGCCAGCAGCGCTTCACGGCGCGCGAGGTCGGCACGTTCACGGTCGGCAGCCACGTCGCCAAGGGTGGGATCACTTTCGCCTGGGCGGACTACAACTACGACAACGCGCAGGATTTCAACCCGAACTTCTTCTTCCGAAGCCAGGATCTCTGGCTCTTCCCCTACGAAGCGAATTTCGGATTCGGCCAGTCGGCCGTCAAGTTCAACAATCGCCAGCTCGGTCTGTTCGTACAGGACGACTGGTCCGTCACTTCGCGTCTTCAGGTCAACGTCGGACTCCGGTGGCAATACGAGACGAATCAACTGAACAACGACTTCGAGACGCCTCCGGACGTAGTCGCCGCCGTCAACAGTGCGACCGCGACCGACACCAGCGGCAACGTGGTGCACCTGGGAGACGCCATCGATTTGAGCGACTACATCAGCACCGGGTCGAACCGGGAGTCCTACAAGAACGCCTGGCAGCCGCGCATCGGATTGAGCTACGACCTGTTCGGAAACGGGAACACCGTTTTCACGGGAGCATGGGGCCGGTACTGGGACCACGTGAACCTGCAGGACATCTACCTCGAGCAGCAGCGACAAACGTGGAAGTACTTCCGGTTCTGCTTCACCGATCCGCGCACGACCGCGTCGCCCACCTGCGCGAACCCCATTACGTGGAACGACTCGTATCTGAGCCGGGAGGGACTCGAGGGCTTGATCGCCTCGGGAGTCGCCGGCGGGCCGGAGGTCTATCTCCTGCAGAACTCGACGAAACCTCCGCGAAGCGATCAATTCAACGTGGGGGTTCACCAGAGACTCGGGTCGTATCTCTTCGGGCTCTCCTACAACAACGTGCAGGGTCACAACGGCCTGATCTGGTTTCCCGCGGCGCCGCTGGACATCACCCCCGACAGGCCGGACCGCTTCGGTCACCTGTTCCGAGCCAACGGGTTCGGCACGATTCTCTATTCCAACTACAGCCGCCGGACCTGGTACGACGCGTGGTTCGTCACTGCCGAGCGCCCCTTCACGACCGCGTCGAACTGGGGGTTCTCGATCGCCTATACGTACGCCCACGCGACGCAGCTCGGCAACGAGAACAAGATCGAGGGCACCGAGTTCGGATTCGATTTCTTCAACTCGGAGAATCTCCGAAGGGTGCGCGGCGACAACGACGAACGGCACCACGTCGCCGCGTCGGCGATTTACGGGCTGCCCTGGGACATCCGGTTCTCCGCGTTTCTGACCCTGGGGTCTGGCGTGCCGTTCACGATCTTCGACTTCTCGCGCGAGGCAGCATCGATTCGATGGAACGAAGGAAATCCGCCGCGCAGGCGGAACATTTTCGGATTGTGGGCCTACGAAAGTCTCGACTTACGACTCTCCAAGGATTTCCTCCTCACCGGCGGAGTCCGACTGGGCGTCGACGCGCAGGTGTTCAACGTGACGAATTTCAAGAACTACTGCGGTTTCGAGGGCTTCTACCTGAGCGCCAACCTCGGCAAGCCCAATTGCCAGTACAACACCCGACGCGCCCAAGTCGGTGTGAACGTGGGGTTCTGATCGACCGGCGCAACCTCCAACGGTGCGGATGAGAGAGAGAGGGGGCGGAACGATTTCCGCCCCCTCGTTCCATTCGTTACCTGGGTGGCGCCGGAGCGCAACCGCAGTCTTCGGTCTCGCGGCCTTTCTCTTCTCGGCCTGTCGCCCGGCGCCTGCGCCCGCTCCGGCTCCCGTCGTCGCTCCCCGTCCGGACGCGCGGGACGAGCGGCTCCTCGACCTCGTCGAGCGCCGGACTTTCGATTTTTTCTGGGATCTCGCCAATCCGGAGAATGGTCTGGTGCCCGACCGCTGGCCGACGCCGTCGTTTTCGAGCGTCGCGGCGGTCGGTTTCGGGCTGACGGCTTATCCCGTAGGGGTCGAGCGCGGCTGGGTGACCCGGGAAGACGCGCGGAAACGGGTGCTGACCACGCTGCGATTCCTGTCCTCCGCGCCGCAAGGTCCGTCGTCGCGCGGCGTCACCGGGTACAAGGGCTTCTTCTACCACTTCCTCGACATGAAGACCGGCGAGCGCTTCGCGACGGTCGAGCTCTCGACGATCGACACGACGCTTCTCCTGGCCGGCGTCCTCATGTGCCAGTCCTACTTCGATGGACAGAGCTCAGAAGAGGCCGAGATCCGCTCTCTCGCGGAATCGCTCTACCGGCGCGTCGAGTGGGATTGGGCCCAACCGCACCCTCCGCTCGTCAATCACGGCTGGAAGCCGGAGGTCGGCTTTCTCCCGTACGACTGGGGAGGCGGCGGCTACGATGAGTCGATGATCCTGTACGTCCTGGCGCTCGGCTCGCCGACGCATCCGATCGCGCCGGAGGCGTGGAACCGGATGACCGCGAACT
Source organism: Thermoanaerobaculia bacterium (assembly GCA_036001245.1). Classification (GTDB taxonomy): domain Bacteria; phylum Acidobacteriota; class Thermoanaerobaculia; order UBA5066; family Gp7-AA6; genus Gp7-AA6. The sequence continues at coordinate 3,692 of DASYUL010000044.1, read as the reverse complement.
TCGAGTGGGCGCCGTTCTACGGGCAGGAGTACGTCCCCTTCAACGCCCTCTTCGGCTACCAGTACTCGCACGTCTGGATCGACTTCAAGGGAATCCAGGACGCGTTCACGCGCGCTCATCGCGTCGACTACTTCGAAAACTCGCGCCGGGCGACCTACGCTCACCGTGCGTACGCGATCGCGAACCCCGGCGGTTGGCGCGACTATGGAGAGAACGTCTGGGGTCTGACCGCGTGCGACGGCCCGGCGGACGTCACCGTGACGATCGACGGGAGAGTTCGCACGTTCCACACCTACTGGGCGCGCGGTTGCTCGATCAAGGAGACGAACGACGACGGAACGATCGCGCCGACGGCCGCAACGTCGTCGATCGCCTTCGCTCCCGAGATCGCGCTCCCGGCGATCGCGGAGATGCAGGGCCGCTATGGTAGCCATCTCTTCACGAAGTACGGTTTCCTCGACTCGTTCAACCCGACGCTTCGCGAAACCGACGTCCCGTTGAAGCACGGCCGGGTCGAGCCCGGCGTCGGCTGGTTCGACGGCGACTACCTGGGGATCGATCAGGGACCGATCGTCGCGATGATCGAGAACTACCGGAGTGAGCTCGTCTGGAAAACGATGCGCGAGAATCCGCACGTCGTTCGGGGATTGACGCGCGCGGGGTTCACGGGCGGATGGCTCGACTCCTCCCGAAACTAATCGGCTGCACAGCGGCCGTCGTCATCCCGCTCGCTCTGGCGGGCTGCGCGGCCGCCCGGGAAGAGCGCGTGACGGTACGCCTCTGGGGCCTGGGCCGGGAAGGCGAAGTCGTGCGCGACCTCGTCCCCGAGTTCGAGCGGCGCAACCCCGGCGTGCATCTCGTCGTCCAGCAGATCCCGTGGACGTCGGCACACGAGAAGCTCCTAACCGCGTTCGTCGGCCGCGCGACGCCCGACCTGGCCCAGCTCGGCAATACCTGGATCCCGGAGTTCGCCGCGATCGGAGCGCTCGAGCCGCTCGAAGAAAGCCTCGCGCGTTCCGCGTCCGTTTCCTCTCGCGGCTACTTCCCCGGCGTCTGGGAGACGAGCCTCTACGACGGCGCGGTGTACGGCATCCCCTGGTACGTCGACACGCGGGTGCTCTACTACCGGCCGGACCTCCTCGCCCGCGCCGGGTTTCCCGATGCGCCGAGGACGTGGAGCGAGTGGCTCGACGCGATGCGCAAGGTGAAAAGGATCCAGCCCTCCTCCGGGCATCCGATCCTGCTTCCGACGAACGAGTGGGAGCAGCTCGCGATCCTCGGCCTGCAGAAGGGCTCGCCTCTGCTCGTGGAGAACGGAACGCGCGGCGCATTCTCCGGCCCGGAGTTCCGGGCCGCCGCGGAGTTCTACGTCGGGATCTACCGCGAGGGGCTGGCGCCGATCGTCAGCTACTCGCAGCTCGGAAACGCTTATCAGGAATTCGCGCGCGGGAACATCGCGATGTGGATGACCGGCCCGTGGAATCTCGGCGAGTTCCGTCGCCGGCTCCCTCCGGCGGAGCAGGAGCTGTGGATGACGGCGGCGCTGCCCGCTCCCGACGGCACTCCCTGGCCGGGGGCGTCCTTCTCGGGTGGATCGAGCCTCGCGGTCTTCCGGGGGTCGCGCAGCAAGGCGGAAGCCTGGAAGGTGATCGAGTTTCTGTCCGAGCCGGCAGTCCAGGCGCGCTTCTACGCACTCTCCGGGGACCTTCCCGCCTCGCGCGCGGCGTGGGACGATCCCTCTCTCGCGGGAGACGAGAAGGCTCGCGCGTTCCGCGTCCAGGTCGAACGGGTCGTGGCGATGCCGCGGGTTCCCGAGTGGGAGCAGATCGCCCAGCACATGGCGGAGCGGCTCGAGGCCGCCATCCGCGGGCGGGAGAGTCTCACCCGGGCTCTCGCCGCGATCGACGAGGACGTCGACCGGATCCTCGAGAAGCGGCGCTGGATGATCACGCGCCGGCGGGGAGCGAAGAGTGGTGCCTGAGCGCCGGCCCCTTCCGAGCGAGGTCCGCGCGGCGCTCATCTTTCTCGCGCCGGGTCTCCTCGTCATCGGCGTCTTCTTCCTCCTGCCGATCGGCGCTTCGGTCCTCCTCTCCCTGACCGACTTCGACATCTACGCGCTGGGCGACCTCGCGAACGTCCGGCTCGTCGGCCTGCGCAACTTCTCGCGGCTCCTGCAGGATCCGCTGTTCTGGATCTCGATGCGCAACACGTTCTACTTCGTCCTCGTGGGAGGACCGCTGACGCTCGGCGTGGCACTGGCGGCGGCGCTCCTCCTCCACTCGAAGCTCGTGCGCTGGAAGGGCACGTTCCGGACGATCTTCTTCGCGCCCTACGTCACCACGCTCGTCGCCGTCGCGATCGTCTTCCGTTACCTCTACCACCCGCGCTTCGGGGGCCTGAATCGCGTGCTCGAGCTCTTCGGGATCGACGCGATCGACTGGCTCGGCGACCCGCGATGGGCAATGCCGGCGATCATCCTGCTGGCGGTCTGGAAGAACTTCGGCTACGCGATGATCCTGTTCATCGCCGGCCTGCAGGCGATCCCGGAGTCGCTCTACGAGGCCGCGCGCATCGACGGGGCCGGCCCCTTCCAGGTCTTCCGGAAGATCACGCTGCCAATGCTCGCGCCGACGTTTCTCTTCCTCGGGATCATGACGACCATCGGGTACTTCCAGTTCTTCGCGGAGCCGTACGTCATGACGGGGGGCGGCGGGCCGTTGAACGCGACGCTGTCGACCGGACTCCTCATGTACAAGCAGGGCTTCCGCTGGTGGAACATGGGGTACGCGGCGGCGATCGCCGTCGTGCTGGGCCTCGTCATCTTCGCCTTCAGCGCTCTTCAGTTCTGGATCGAGAAGAGGCGGAGCGCTTGAAGCGACCGGCGGCGACCCTCCTCCTCCACATCGCGCTCCTGCTGGGCGCGGTGGCGGCGCTCGCGCCGCTCGTGTGGATGGTCTCGGCGTCGCTCATGCCGACGGGCGAGGCAAACTCGTTCCCGCCGCGCTTCCTGCCTTCGCGCTTGACGCTCCTGCACTACCGGGAGCTCTTCACGCGACTGAACCTCGAGCGCGCGTTCGCGAGCAGTCTCATCGTGTCTCTCGCGACGACCGCCGTTTCGCTCCTCTTCAACTCGATGGCCGGCTACGCCTTCGCGAAGCTGCGCTTTCCCGGGCGCGATCGGCTCTTCGGCACGCTCGTCACCGCGATGGTCATTCCGGCGCCGATCGCGATGCTGCCGCTCTTCCTGCTGCTCCGGTCTCTCGGTCTCGTCAACAGCTACGCCGGCGTCGTACTCCCCGCGACCGCGACCATTCTCGGGGTCTTCCTGATCCGGCAGTTCGCGCGCGGAATCCCGGACGACTTCATCGACGCGGCGCGCCTCGAGGGAGCGGGGGAGCTCGAGATTTACCGGAGGATCGTCCTGCCTGTGTTGCGCCCCGTGCTGACGACGCTCGGCATCGTGACTTTCCTCGCGACGTGGAACGACTTCATCTGGCCGTTGATCGTGCTCACGGACGAGCGGCGCTACACGCTCCCGGTCGCGCTCGCGAGCCTCGTCGGCGAGCACGTTCAGGACACGGAGCTCATGATGGCGGGATCGGTCCTGACCGTCCTGCCGGTGCTGCTTCTCTTCCTCGGCCTCCAGAAGCAGTACATCGAGGGGATCACGCTCGGGGGCCTGAAGGAGTGAG
>DASYUL010000043.1:0-35235 GCA_036001245.1 Thermoanaerobaculia bacterium | reverse complement strand
CGCAGTCGGCGGAATCGACGTCGGCGTCGAGGTGGGCGTCGACGTCGGTGTTGCCGTTGCTGTTGCGGTCGCAGTCGGCGTGCGCGTCGCGGTCGGCGGAATCGGCGTTGCCGTCGCAGTCGGCGTGCGCGTCGCGGTCGGCGGAATCGACGTCGGCGTCGCCGTCGGCGTGCGCGTCGCCGTCGGCGGAATCGGCGTTGCCGTCGCGGTCGGCGTCCGCGTGGCGGTCGGCGGAATCGGCGTTGCTGTCGCCGTCGGCGTGCGCGTCGCAGTCGGCGGAATCGACGTCGGCGTCGAGGTGGGCGTCGAGGTCGGTGTCGCAGTCGCCGTCGGCGGAATCGGCGTTGCCGTCGCGGTCTCAGTCGGTGTGCGCGTCGCGGTCGGCGGAATCGGCGTTGCCGTCGCGGTCGGCGTGCGCGTCGCGGTCGGCGGAATCGACGTCGGCGTCGAGGTGGGCGTCGACGTCGGTGTTGCCGTTGCTGTTGCGGTCGCAGTCGGCGTGCGCGTCGCGGTCGACGGAATCGGCGTTGCCGTCGCGGTCGGCGTCCGCGTGGCGGTCGGCGGAATCGGCGTCGCCGTCGCGGTCGGCGTACGGGTGGCTGTCGGCGGAACCGGAGTGGCCGTCGGTGTCGGGGTCTCGGCAAACGTGGTGTCGTTCGCCCGGTTCGAATACGCGGAGGGGCCCGCTGCGTTGGTCGCCCGCAAGCGGTAGTAGTACTTCGTCGAGCTCGAGAGACCCGTGTCGGGGAAGAAGGTGGCATCGGCGAGCGTCAGCGCAATCTGCTGCCACGGCCCGTTCACCGCGGGCCCCCGCTCGATCTCGAAGCCGAGCTCGTCGTCTGCGTTGTCAATCCAGCTAAGGTCGATCCGGCTCGACGAGACCGCGACCGCCGAGAGATTACTCGGTGCAGCCGGCGGAGTTGCAGGCGTGGGGGTCGAGCTCGGAGTCGGCGGCTGCGGCGTCGGCGTCGCGGTCGCTGTCGGCGTCGGCGTCGGCGTTGACGTCGGCGTCGACGTGCGCGTGGCAGTCGGCGGGATTGGCGTCGAAGTCGGCGTTGCCGTCGCGGTCGGCGTGCGCGTCGGAGTCGGCGCAACCGGCGTCGAGGTCGGCGTTGTCGTCGCGGTCGCAGTCGGGGTTGACGTCGGCGTTGGCGTCGGCGTGGCACTCGGCGGAATGACGTCCGGAGTGGCGGTCGGCGTCGGCGGAACCGGAGTGGGGGTGCGCGTGGGCGTGGGGGTGGGCGTTGGCGTAAAGATGGGCGGGAGAGGAGTCGGGGTCGGAGTGGGACTCGGTGTCGGCGTTGGCGTTGGCGTTGGCTCGTCGAGCGTCAGGTAGTAGCCGCTCACGTCCAAAATGGCGTGGACCGAGCCCGAGCTCTGATCGCAGTGGATCACCAGGTCGCCCACCGGTCCCAATCCGTAGGTTCCGAAGTTTGCGCGCGTCTGGCCCTTTCCATAGTTGATCGCGGAGGTGTGCGGCATCTCCGTCCCCACGCCGTACAGCCGGAGGTTTCCCGGCATCGTGGACTGGGTGACGGTCGTGTTCAGGACGATCGACGTCGCGCCGGCCGGCACGCCGCACTGACCGCCGATCTGAACCACACGGTCGCCGTTTGCGGCGATCGCCGGCCCCCCCCAGGGGCCGTCCGGGTTACGGGTGTCGAGAATCCGGCACGGCGCAACGGTGTAGAACCCCTCGCCCTTCGCTTGAGCGCCTCTTGCCGATGCCGGAAGGAGAGTGAGTAGTGTCAAAAAGGCGCCGGCCACCCTCGGAGAGAGGAGGAGCGTCCGACTCCACCCGCCAGCGCAAGCCAGCGGTGCACCACCGTTTTTGCTCAATTTTTATCTCGACCAAGGTCGTAGGTGCAAGCAGCGGACCCCGGCCCGAGCTCATCGCAAACATCTGATTTAGAAGGGCTAGAGCTTGTAGAAGAGAGCTCTCGATGTCAGAAAAAGTGCGGTCCTCGGACCTGGAACTGACAAAGCGTGCTGGGGCGATTTCCCCGGGACGTCCGCCGGGCCGCATCGAGCCGTAAACCGGGCCGCGGGAGGCTACGGAAGGGGGAATCAACCTCCGATACTAGGGCCCGAGCTTGACGAGGTCGGTGTCGGACGCGCCGGGGCTCACGAGGGTTATGCCGCCGAAGTTGATCGAGTTCTCGTAGTAACCCGTGCTCAGCACGTTGTTGCTGCCGTCGGCCGCGATTCCGATGCCGGTGGCGTGGCCGTTGCCGGCCAGATAGCGCTTCGACCAGGTGTGCGAGCCGTCGGACCCGAACTTGGCGATGAAGGTATTGGAGTAGCCGTCGCCCGTGAACGCCCCGCCACCGAAATCGACCGTGTAGGGAGCCGTGAGCGCCACGATGAAGCCGGTCAGAAGAACATTGCTCGCACCGTCGAAGGCAACTCCGTAGCCGACCTGGTCCACCCCGAGCGACGAGCCGAATCCCTTCGACCACATGTGAACGCCGGTCGAGGAAAGCTTGACCAGGAAAATGTCGCCGCTTCCGCCCCCGCCCACGTTGGTGATCGGGCCGCCGCCGAAGTCGACGTTGTTGGTGAACATCCCCGTGACCACCACGTCGCCCAGTCGGTCGACCGCGACGCCGTAGGCCTTGTCTTCGGCGGTCGATCCCCATCGCCGCGACCAGACGTGTCCGCCCGAAGAGTTGTACCGGGCCACGAAGGCATCGTTGGCTCCGGCACTCGCCAGCGTCCCGCCACCGAAGTCGACCGAGCCGGCGAAGTACCCGGCCATGACGAACTCCCCCGTCGTCGCGTCCACCGCCAGGCCGCGAACCATGTCAACGCTCGCTCCGCCGATGCGCTTGGACCAGAGGAGGCCGCCCGAGGAGTTGTACTTGAGCAAGGCGATGTCTTCAGATCCCGCAGACGTCAGCGAACCGCCCCCGTTAATGGTTACCGTGTTGTAGAAGCCACCGGCCACGATCACGTTGCCGGCGCCGTCCACGCCGACTGCCGTCCCCTCGTCGAGGGTCGAACCGGTGGTCAGACGCTTGGACCAGCGATGCACTCCCGCAGTCGAGTACTTCGCCAGAAAACCGCTGGCCGAGGAACCCGCCAGCGCCCCGCCTCCGAAGTCCACCGTTCCCCCGAAGAATCCGGTGATCACGATCTCGCCGCTCGCGTCGATCGCGATCCCCTTGGGAACCTCGTCCTGGGTCCCGCCGAAACGCTGCGACCAGAGGTAGCCGCCGGTCGCCGAATACTTCACCAGGTAGATATCCCCGCCCCCGGCGCTGGTCAGAGATCCCCCGCCGAAATTCACGCTGCCGTTCAGGGTCCCCAGCACGATCGAGGCGCCCGTGCCGTCCACGACGAAGCCCACCGGCTTCGCCGAATCGACGCCCGTAGTCGTGCCACCGAAGTGGGTCGACCAGAGATGCGCACCCGTCCCGCCGGTGGCCGCCATCGTGGTCGCCCAACCCGTGTTCGAGTATCCCGAGTCCCCGGCCGTGTTGTAGGCGCGCACGCGGTAGTAGTACGTCGTCGAAGCCGGGAGCCCGTTGTCACCCCAGCCGGCGGCGGTCGTCAGGCCCATCTGGGTCCACGGGCCTGCGGCGGCTGCGGCACGCTCGACTTTGAAAGCCGTCTCGTTGTTCGAGTTGTCGGTCCACGAAATGCTGATCGAGCTCGAGGACATCCCCGCCGCCGCGAGGTTGCTCGGCGCGGCAGGAGTTGACGGGGTGGGTGTCCGCGTCGGCGTGGGGGTCCCCGTCGGCGTGCGCGTCGGTGTCGGTGTCGCAGCGGGGGCCGTCGGCGTGCGCGTCGGAGTCGCCGTCGCAGCAAGAGCCGTCGGCGTGCGTGTCGGGGTCGCCGTCGCAGCGGGAGCCGTCGGCGTGCGTGTCGGGGTCGCCGTGGCAGCAAGAGCCGTCGGCGTTCGCGTCCGGGTCGCCGTCGCAGGCGGAGCCGTCGGCGTGCGCGTCGGAGTCGCCGTCGCAGCGGGAGCCGTCGGCGTGCGTGTCGGGGTCGCCGTCGCAGGCGGAGCCGTCGGCGTGCGGCTCGGGGTCGCCGTGGCGGCAGGAGCCGTCGGCGTGCGCGTCGGGGTCGCCGTGGCGGCAGGAGCCGTCGGCGTGCGCGTGGCGGTGGGAACGGCAGTCGGCACGGACGTCGGAGTGGCTGTCGGTCCGGGTCCCGACTTGTTGGTCGTTGCGCTCGCCCGGTTCGAATAGCCGGAGGTTCCGAATGAATTGAAGGCGCGGACCCGATAGACGTACTTGGTTCCAGATTGCAGGCCCACATTCGAGTGCGTGACGACGTTCGGTCCCGTCACCCAGATCTCGGTCCATGGTCCGTTCATCGCGGGGCCGCGTTCGATTCTGAAGCCGGACTCGTTCGAGGAGTTGTCAATCCACGACAGATTGATCTGGCTGGAAGAGATCGCTACGGCGGACAGACTGCTCGGATCCGCAGGCGGTGCGGAGGCGGTCGGAGTCACGGTCGGCGCTGGACCTGAAGTGAAGGTTGGCGTGGGGGTCCTTGTCGGAGTCGGGGTCGCGCTCGGCGACGGACCCGACGTGGAGGTCCGCGTTGGCGTCGGCGTGAGAGGAGGCGTGGGGGTTCGCGTCGGCGTCGGCGTCGCCGTGGGCGGCGCCAGGGTCGTGGCGAACGCCGTATTCGACCATGCAGAGTCTCCCGCCGAGTTGTAGGCGCGGACGCGGTAATAGTAGGTGGTCGCGGAGCTCAACCCGCCGTCGGAGAAGGATACGGCGCCCGGCCCGGTGGTCCAGATCTGGAGCCACGGACCCGACGCGCTCGGGCCGCGCTCGATTTTGAAGCCCGTCTCGTTGAACGAGTTGTCGGTCCAGGACAGGTTGAGCTGCGTTTGCGAGACCGTGGAGGCCGCGAGCCCCGTGGGCGGGATCGGGGTCGACTGCGGCGTCGCGGCCGAGGCGACGTTGGAAAACGAGGTGCCCGCGGTGTTGAAGGCAGCGACCCGGTAGAAGTAAGTCGTGTTTTCCGCCGCGGCTGAGTCGGAGAACACCCTGGTGTTCGGGGCGACGTTGCCGACCGAGGTCCAGGGTCCGACGGAGCTCGGGCCCCTCTCGATTCGGAACCCCCCCTCGTTGAACGAGCCGTCCGTCCATGAGAGGTCGATGCGATTGGGGTTGACGGCATTCGCCGCCAAACCGGATGGTGCGATTGGGATCGTCTGCGGAGTCGTTGCGCTGACGACGTTCGAGTCGGCAGAGAAGGAGGTCTGCCGGTACGCCCGCACGCGATAGAAATACGTCGTCCCCTCGACGACTCCGGTGTCCCGGTAGGAGACGGCGTCCGTCGGTACGCTGACCTGGCTGAGGCTGGTAAAGAGGACGTCGGAGCTTCTCTCGAGGACGAAACCGTCTTCGCTCGGGCTCGTGTTGTTGTCGATCCAAGCGAGATCGATTTCGGCGGGTGAGATGGCGGTGGCCGTCAACGAGCTCGGCGCTTCGATCGACGGTCCAGCCGCGAGCGCGGGCGCAGCCAGCCCCGAAAACAGGATCGCGGCGAAGATCGTGGAGCGGACTCGACCGCGGAATCTCAACCTGTCCTTCGCCTCATGCGCGCCGAAGCTTCCACTCGGGCGTGACTGAATCGGAGTTGGAGTTCTGGAGGAATCGGCCTTCAGAATAACTCGCCGAAGGCGAGAATGGAACTACGACTTTCGGGGAGTAAGACTTTCGTGTGATCGCATGGCGCAGCCCTGAGAGTCCTTCGAATCAAGACTTACGTTTTTTTGACGCCCTCTCAGGCTGGCAGACGGACCGGTAGGGGCCGAGAGGGTCGTAGACGATCGACCCGTTTTTTTTGCACAGCAACAGCGCAAGTCGAAGTGGTCAGAAAGAGAACGCCGACGGCGGGCGACCTTCCGATCGTGGCTTCGAGCCGGCGCTATGGTCCGAGCTTGACGAGGTAAGTGTCGGATCCGCCCGGGCTGCTCAGGGTTCCGCCCCCGAAGTTGATCGAGTTGTCGTAGTAGCCGGTGGCGAGCACGTTGTTGCCGCCGTCGGCCGCGACGGAGAGACCAGCGGCGTGGCCGTTCCCGGCCAGGTACCTCTTGGACCAGGTGTGTGAGCCGTCGGACCCGAACTTCGCGATGAATGTGTTGGAGTAGCCGTCTCCGGTGAATGGCCCGCCTCCAAAATCGATCGTGTAGGGAGAGGTGAGCGCCACGATCGCGCCGGTCAGAAAGACGCTGCCGGCGCCGTCGAATGCAACACCATAGCCGACCTGGTTCGCCACCAGCGACGAGCCGAACCCCTTCGACCACAGGTGGACGCCCGTTGAGGAAAGCTTGACCAGGAAGATGTCACCGCTTCCGTTACCGCCGACGTTGGAGATCGGACCGCCGCCGAAGTCGACGTTGTTGGTGAACATCCCGGTCACTGCGGCGTTGCCCAGGCTGTCCAGCGCCACCTCGTAGGCCTTGTCCTCGGAGCTGTTTCCCCACCGCCGCGACCAGACGTGCGCACCCGACGAGCTGAACCGGGCGACGAACGCGTCGTTGCCGCCGGCGCTCGTCACCCCCCCGCCGCCGAAGTCCACCGTGCCGGCAAAATACCCGCTCGTGACGAACTCGCCGGTCGTCGTGTCTGCCGCGAGGCTCAGGACGAGCTCGTCGTTCGGGCCGCCGATGCGCTTGGACCAGAGGAAGCCGCCCGCGGAGTTGTATTTCAGGAGCGCGATGTCCTCGGATCCCGCGGACGTCAGCGAACCGCCGCCAAAATTCGAGGTGTTGTAGAAGCCGGCGGCCACGATCACGTTGCCGGCGCCATCCACCCCGACCGCGGTGCCTTCGTCCAGGCTCGCACCGGTGGTGAGCCGCTTGGACCAGAGGTGGACACCCGCGGACGAGTACTTGGCGAGAAAGCCAGTCGCCGACGTTCCGCCCGTGAGCGCTCCGCCCCCGAAGTCCGCCGTGCCCGTGAAGTATCCGGTGATCACGATGTTGCCGCCAAAGTCGATCGCGATCCCCTTGGGAAGGTCATTCTGGGAGCCGCCAAAACGCCGCGACCAGACGTGGCTGCCGGTCGCGGAGTACTTGACGAGATAGAGGTCCACGCCGCCCGCACTGGTCAGGAGACCTCCGCCGAAATTTGCGCTGCCGTTCAGAGTCCCGAGGACCACCGAAGCCCCTGTGCTGTCCACGACGATGCCCACCGGCTTCGCCGAATCGACGCCGGTCGTCGAACCTCCGAAGTGGGTCGACCAGGCGTGTGCCCCGCCGCCGCTCGGCGGCGGCGTGGGGGTGGGTGTCGGCGTCGGAGTCGGCGTCGGGGGTAATGCCACGGTCTCGAAGTAGCCGGATACGTCCAGGATGACGTGCGCGGACCCGGACGACTGGTCGCAGCGGAACGAGAGACCTCCGGTCGAACTCAACGCGTAGCTCCCGTTGTTCGCTCGCGCGACGACCGCCCGGTAGTTGATTGCCGAAGCGTTCGGCAGGTCGTTTTCCGTTGGGTAGATGCGCAAGCTGCCGCCGGACGTCGCGCCGGTCACCGTCACGTTCAAGACGATGGCCTCCGCCGTCGAAGGAATACCGCAGCGGCCCGTCACCTGGAATGTTCGGCTGGAGTTCGCCGCGAGGGCGGGTGCACCCCAGGGCCCGGCGGGTCCCCGGGTGTCCGCCACCCGGCAGGGAGTCACCGTGTAGAAGCCGTTGGCGCCGGGCGGGGCCGCCTCCAGAAGCGCCGCTGCGCCGATTCCCAGGATGAACGCGACCGCCTGCCACCGGCGACCACCGACGACGGCGCGCAGGGTCCTCGTTACCCCCCTCGAGGCGTATGGGAATCTGGCCAATGGTGCAGTGTCCTGCCAAAGCCGTAGGCAATTCCCGCACCTTGATCTAATTCATTGAGCCCACACATCCGGACGGCCGCGAATGACAGCCGCTGTCACTTAAAGTGTCGTACGGGTGACGACACCCTGACCTGAGGATTTGCTACCCGGGAAAATCCGGCGGGGCCAGAGGGCCCCGCCGATCGGTGTCTCTATGGCCCGAGCTTGACGAGGTCGGTGTCGGACGCGCCGGGGCTGGTCATGGTTGTGCCGCCGAAGTTGATCGAGTTCTCGTAGTAACCCGTGCTCAGCACGTTGTTGCTTCCGTCGGCCGCGATTCCGATGCCGGTGGCGTGGCCGTTGCCGGCCAGATAGCGCTTCGACCAGGTGTGCGAGCCGTTGGATGCGAATTTGGCGATGAAGGTATTCGAGTAGCCATCCCCCGTGAACGCCCCACCTCCAAAATCGACCGTGTAGGGAGCCGTGAGCGCCACGATGAAGCCGGTCAGAAGAACGTTGCCCGCGCCGTCGAAGGCAACTCCGTAGCCGACCTGGTTCACCCCGAGCGACGAGCCGAACCCCTTCGACCACATGTGAACGCCGGTCGAAGAAATCTTGACCAGGAAGATGTCGCCGCTTCCGCCCCCGCCCACGTTGGTGATCGGGCCGCCGCCGAAGTCGACGTTGTTGGCGAACATCCCGGTCACCGCAACGTTGCCCACTCCGTCGACGTCTACGCCGTAGGCCTTGTCTTCGGAGGTCGATCCCCACCGGCGCGACCAGGTGTGCGTGCCCGAAGAGTTGTAGCGGGCCACGAAGGCGTCGTTGCCGCCAGCACTCGTCAGCGTCGTGCCGCCGAAGTTCACCGAGCCGGCGAAGTACCCGGCCGTGACGAACTCCCCCGTCGTGGTGTCCACCGCCAGGGCCCGAACCATGTCAGCGCTCGCTCCGCCGATGCGCTTGGACCAGAGGAGGCCGCCCGAGGAGTTGTACTTGAGCAAGGCGATGTCTTCAGATCCCGCAGACGTCAGCGAACCGCCGCCGTTGATGGTCACCGTGTTGTAGAAGCCGCCGGCCACGATCACGTTGCCGGCCCCGTCCACGCCGACTGCCGTCCCCTCGTCCAGGGTCGAACCGGTGGTCAGTCGCTTGGACCAGAGATGGGCGCCCGTGGAGGAGTATTTGGCTAGGAAGCCGCTGGCGGAGGAACCCGTCAGCGCCACGCCGCCGAAGTTGACCGTCCCCCCGAAGAATCCGGTGATCACGATGTTCCCGCTCGCGTCGATCGCGATCCCCTTGGGAACCTCGTCCTGGGTCCCGCCAAAACGCTTCGACCAGAGGTGACCGCCGGTCGCCGAATACTTCACCAGGTAGACGTCCCCGCTCCCGGCGCTGGTCAGAGATCCCCCGCCGAAATTCACGCTGCCGTTCAGGGTCCCCAGCACGATCGAGGCGCCCGTGCCATCGACGACGAAGCCCACCGGCTTCGCAGAATCGACGCCCGTAGTCGAGCCACCGAAGTGCGTCGACCAGAGGTATGCGCCACCCCCGCCGCCTCCTCCGGCCAAGGTCGTCGCCGAAGCCGTGTTCGAGTAGCCCGAGTCTCCGGCGGTGTTGTAGGCGCGCACCCGGTACGAATAGGCCGTCGACCCGGCGAGCCCCGTGCTCGCGTACGAGGTCACGTTCGCGCCGACCGTCCCGATCTGAGCCCAGGCGCTCGTCGCGGTGCTGCGCTCGATCTTGAATCCAGACTCGTTGCCCGAAAGATCGGCCCAGGCGAGATTGATCTGACTCGCCGAGGCCGCGGTGGCGGAGAGGCTCGACGGAGCGGCAGGAAGCGAGGTTCCCCCCAGCGTGGAGGCGAAAGCCGTGTTCGAGTAGGCGGAGTTGCCATACGCGTTGTACGCCCGCACTCGGTAGTAATACGTTGTGGAAGCGGGAAGGCTGTTGTCCCCCCACCCGGCGGCAGCCGTCGTGCCGAGCTGCGCCCACGGGCCCCCGGCTGCGGGAGCGCGCTCGACCTTGAAAGCCGTCTCGTTGGTCGAGTTGTCCCTCCAGGAGATGCTGATCGAGCTCGAAGACATCCCCGCAGCCGCGAGGTTGCTCGGCGCGGCGGGGACCGACCCGGTCGCCGCCAGGGTCTTGGCGCTCGCGACGTTCGAGTAGGAGTTGCTGTTGCCTTTCCCGGTGGGCCGGACGCGGTAGTAGTAGGTCGTGTTCGACGCCAGGCCGGTGTTCGCGAAGCTGGTCCCGTTCGCCGCTGTCGTCGTGATCGCGACGAACCCGGAGGTGGACGAGAGGCTTCTCTCGACCTGGTAGCCGGTTTCGGCGCTGTTGGGATCCGTCCAGGCCAGGTTGATCTGGCTCGCCGAAGCCGCCGTCGCCGTGAGCGACGGTGGCGTGAAGGATACCGCGCTCAGGCCGGACGAAAAAAGCAGGAGGGCGAACCCGATCAGCGGGACACTTCGCCCGACACTCAATCGACGTCTCATCGGCCTACCTACCTTCCACTTGGCCGATTTCCGTCGACAAAAACTCTCCGGTTGGAGGTAATTGGCGTCGGAAAACGGGTAAGCGCTCTCTCCCGGGTTGATGCGATCTCGAGGTCGCTGCTAAGTCGTTGAGAGCAAAAGCCCTCTCCTTGCTCCTGGAATGGAACCTATTGGCGGGTAGTATAACTCACAGCCCCCCCCTCCTCTTCCACTCTTATTTCGAAAGTTTTTTCTGAGCTCAAGGCAGAGGACTTAGGTGATTCTTAGGCACCATGTGGGAGCTCTGCTCGCAAAGGCGCTGACGATTCGACCTTGGTCGGAGGAGGAAAATGGAATCTTGCGGTCGTTTCGAGGTTGGGCCGGGCTCCGTGGAAGGCGATGAGGCTCCAGGGGCGAGATCGCAGAGAGGGAAACGCTTCCGCCTTCGGAATAATGGTCGGCAGGGTGCCGTTCGCGAGGTGAGCCAATGCGCAAACTTCTGACCGGTTTCGGGCTCGCACTTGCGCTCGCCGCTCCCGTGCGCGCCCAGGAGCGGGAGCTCTTTCCGGATCTCGAGTTCGCCGGCGAGGAAGGCGGCACGGTTCGCCTCTCACAGCTGAAAGGCAACGTCCTTCTCCTGAACGTCTGGGCGACGTGGTGCGGCCCGTGCAAGCTCGAGCTGCCGATCGTCCAGCGAATGTACGACCGCTACAGCGACCGCAACTTCGTGGTGCTCGCCATCAACGTCGACGCGGACCGGAAGCGGGTCCAGCCTTTCCTGAAGCGCTACAACATCTCGCTTCCCGTGTACTCGGCGGCGCCGGAAGACGTCGCCCAGATGACCGCGATGGGGATTCCTTCCACGTTCATCCTCGGCCCCGATCGGACCCTGATCGACATGGCCGTCGGTTTCTCGCCGGAAGTCGAGGAGCGCTGGAAGAAGGTCGTCGAGAAACACCTCAAAGCCCGCAAGTAAAGAAAGGTCGCGGGGACAGGTTTTAACCTGCACCCGCATCCTTATTTTCAAGGGAACTGCCGCTCCTCTGAGTGGCACCGGAATTGCCCTCAGACCGGCGGAGGTCCTTATGAAGCTCCGGGTCTGCATCCTCGTTCTCATCGCGGCTCTGACGGCCGCGGCCGCATCCGCTCAGGTTCGCGAGGGAACCGTCGAGATCTCGCCATTTGCGGGGTATCTCTTTGGCGGCGAGTTCGCCCGCGGGACGACGTCGCTGTTCGATTTCCGGGTCGACGTCGACGACGACGCGACGTACGGCCTTCGGCTCGGCTACAACATCACCGACAGCTTCGAGCTCGAGGCTCAGGCGTCGCACACCGGGACTCAGTTCGTCACGGACGACGACGAGCTCTTCGGTGACGATTCGGACAACCTCGGGGATCTCGACATCGACTACTTCATGGGCTACATGACGTTCAACTTCGGGCACCGTCGCGCCGTGCCGTACGTCACGGTTGGCGCCGGGGTCGCGCGCCTGGATCCGGACATCCCGTTCTCCAACGCGCGGCGGGACACGCGCTTCACGGGAAGCCTCGGAGTCGGCGTGAAGGCGTTCGTGAATCCGCATTTCGGCCTGCGTTTCGACGGGAGGGGATACGCGACCTCGCTCGGCAACCGCGACCGCGACGACCGCTTCTTCTGCGACGACCGCGACTTCTTCGACAGCTGCGACGACGACCGGGAGTGGCTC
Source organism: Thermoanaerobaculia bacterium (assembly GCA_036001245.1). Lineage (GTDB taxonomy): Bacteria > Acidobacteriota > Thermoanaerobaculia > UBA5066 > Gp7-AA6 > Gp7-AA6. The sequence continues at coordinate 23,279 of DASYUL010000043.1, read as the reverse complement.
ACGAATGGAGAGATTTCCTTCGGGCTGATCTTCGCCTTCTGATCGTCGCGCTCCCTTGCGACCGACCTGCTCCGCACCAGCACGCGGCTCGGCGGGTCGGCCTCGACCGCGTGCCTGGTCGGTCGCTGCGGTCGCGCTCCCGCGCCGCGAGGCTCCTCCCTCGATTACCTCGGGAGACTCCTCGCGGCGCGACTCACGGCGGTGACGGCGATTCGCCGCGATCCGTCCGCCTCGGCGACGATCGCGACTTCGTGAGTCGCGGGCAGAGCCTCGCGGATCGCGCGGCCCGGCCACTCGACCGCAATCGGCGCTCCGGCCACGGCGTCGGGTAGACCGAGCATTTCGAGCTCTCCCGCCCGGTCCGCCAGGCGGTACAGGTCGAGGTGGCGCATCACGATCGCTCCGCCGCGTCCGGCATACTCGTGCAGGATCGCGAAGGTCGGAGAGGCGACCTCTCGTGCGATGGCCCCCAACCCGGACGCCAGACCGCGGGCGAGCGTCGTCTTTCCCGCGCCGAGGTCCCCGATCAGGTAAACGACGTCAGCGGCGGTGAGCTCCTTCGCGAGCTCCCGGCCAAATGCCTCCGTCTGCCCCTCGCTTGCGGTCACGATCTCGCGGACCGGCGTCCGGCTCACGGCTCACGGCTCACGGTTTCGTCGCGCAAGGCCCGACGAACCAACGGCACCTCATCGGCGATCTCGTGGGCGAGCAGTCCCGCGTCTCCGAGACTTTCCTCGAGCCGCTCCCCCGCAGCCCCGTGCAGCCAGGCGCCCGCAGCTGCGGCGTCGCGGTCGGACAACCCCGCCGCGAGAAGCGCGGCGATGAGTCCCGACAGGACGTCACCCGAGCCCGCCGTTGCAAGGAGGGGCGTCCCCGAGGAGTTCACCACGACCCGCGCGTCGGGCGTGGCAGTGAGTGACGCTTCACCTTTGAGAAGCACGCAGCATCCGGTGACCCGGGCGAGCTCGCGGGCCGTCCCGAGCCGGTCGCTCTGGACGTCCTTCGCGGAGCGGCCGAGGAGCCGGCCGGCCTCGCCGGGGTGCGGAGTCGCGACGACCGGGCCGGCGCGCCTGCCGAGTACGCCGGCGCGACCGGCGAACGCATTCAGGCCGTCGGCGTCGAGCACGATCGGGAGCAGGGTTTCGGCCATCAGCGACTCCACGGCTGCGACCGTCGGCGCCGCCGTGCCGAGCCCCGGACCGACGACGGCGGCATCGAACGCCGAGAGACTCCGCGCGAGCTCTCCGCCCGCGGCGGCGTCGAGCGCGCCGTCCTCCTCGGGCATCCCCTGCGTCATGGCTTCCGGCAAAGCCGCGACGACGATCGGTTCGAGCGACGCCGGACACAGCACGGTGACGAGCCCCGCGCCGCCCCGAAGCGCCCCGCGCGCGGCGAGAACGGCCGCGCCCGCCTTGCCGCGGGAACCGGCGACGATCGCGACCCGTCCGAAGTCCCCCTTGTGCGAGCCGGGGTCGCGCGCGGGAAGGATCTCGCGCACGCCGTCCTCGGTGGCCAGGTGGAGCGGGTGTCCCTTCGGCTCGAGGAGAGAACGCGGGATCCCGATGTCGTGCACGATGAGTCGGCCGCACCGGCGCCGCGCGAGAGGAAGCGCGTGACACACCTTCGGCGCCCCGAACGCGACGGTCACCGAGGCGCGAACCGATTCGCCGATGAGCTCGGCCGTGTCCGACGAGAGCCCCGAGGGCACGTCCGCCGCGACGACGGCCCGGGAGGCGCGGTTGATCGCATCGACGGCGGCGAGCGCGGGTCCTTCCAGGGGGCGGTCGAGGCCGGTCCCGAAGAGGGCATCGACGACGCCTTGCGCCTCCGCGAGCGCGCGGGACAGTTCTTCCATGCCCCCTTCGGCCGACAGGCTCTCGAGCGTCAAGCCGACTTGCCGCGCGCGCGCCGCGTTCACCGCGGGATCGCCGCGGTAGGCGTCCGGATCTCGCAGCGTGAACACGCGGACGCGAAACGTTTCTCGAAGCATCCGCGCCGCGGCCAGGCCGTCCCCGCCGTTGTTGCCGGGACCGCAGACGACGACGAACGTTCCCCCCGGCGGGAACCGCTCGCGCACGGCGCAGGCCACTCCCCTTGCGGCGTTCTCCATCAGCGCGAGCGAAGGAATGCCCGCGCGGATCGCCGCCTCGTCGGCGGCTCGCATCTGGCGCGAATCGAGAATCGGGATCATGCCGAAAGCTCGGATCCGATCGCGGCGAGCGCGGCCGCGGTCGAGCGGGGATAGTCGTCCTCTTCCGGATTGCGGGCCGCGAGGTCGGCGCGAAGCCGGTCGAGGTCCTCCGGTCGGTCCACGTCGTACGCCGGATCGAGGAGCGTCACCGAGAGCCGTCGTTCCCGCAGACGTTCGAGTGTCGCCGCGAGCGTCGTCGCGGACGACCACGGGATTCCCTCGAAGACTGCGTCGGGGTCGACCCTTTCCGAGAGCCCGATCGCGCAGTAGCCGCCGTCCCGGGCGGGAATGATCGCTGCGTCCGCTCCGCGGCCGACCGCGTCGAAGAGCCCGGCGAGCGACACGCGGGGAAGCGCCGGATGATCCGAGCCGACTGCGGCGACCGCTCTCGCCCCGCGGGCGCGTTCCGTGACAAACGCCTCGGACAGCCGGCGGCCGAGATCGCCGTGCGCCTGCATCTCTCGCCGCCACGGCGCGCGGAAGATCGAGACCAGGGTCGGCTCCTCGGAGTCGGAATCCGCGTACAGAACCGGACTCCATTCGCCGACCGCGTAGACCCGGGCGGCGTCCTCGAGGAAAGCGCGATAGAGCCGGGCGGATCCCACCGACCCCAGCGCCGCCGTCAGCCGGGTCTTGACTCCCCCCGGCACGGGCGCGCGCGCGAAGAGAACGAGCGTCGGCCGATTTTCGGGCACGAAGCGATTATCCCGCGCCAAAGCTGCGAGCTGCGAGCCGAGGGCTTCTCTTATCCCGTCTTCTTCGTCTCCTTCGGGAGCACCGAGACGAAGACGTTCTTCTGGAGGTACGACGTCAGGTTCGACACGCCGTCGCGCAGCGCCACGGCGAGCTTCTGCCCGCCCGGAACGACGAGCAACTGGACGTCGTAATAGAAGTCCTTGCGCTGCGCGTTCGTGAAGTCCTTCACGGGTACGGTGACAGCCTGCCGCTGAACCTGCAGGTCGGACTGCTTGCCGAGAGCGTCGAGCACGACGAAGTAGACGAAGAACTGTCCCTCGTACCGATCGCCGGAGGGGACGAGCCCGAGCTTGCCGACCGGAACAGCCACGCGAACGGGCAGCAGGTAGTTCTCGTTGTCGTAGGGGCGCGGCTCGCCGAGCGTGACGCTCACGCCCAGCGGGTTGTCGCTCCTCGGATAGTGGAGGCTCGCGACGACTGCTTCGGCCGTGCGGGTCTCGGTCGACTTGTCGAGCAGGCCCTTGCGCGCCCGGACACGGAGGCCCTTTCGCTTCACCTTGACGTCGACCGAGTGCGGGCGGTCGGAGGCGGCGCGCGTCGAGCGATATCCGATCGAGTAGAAGTTCGAGAAATCCTTCGACAGCTCGTCGAGGCTGCTCTTCCAGTCGTTCGTGTTGATCGCCGCCATCCCGCCGGTCTGCTCGGCCAGCATGAGGAGCGGCGCCTGCGTGTTCTGGCGCATCGCGAACGTCGACGGCCGCGCCTCCATGTAGCGGTTCTCCGCCGAGACGAGCTCGTCGGCCGAGAGCCCGGACGCATCGAGCGCCCAGATCGTGACGCCGTTGGCGTTGGCCGCCTGCACGAGCGACGCGTACCGCGAGTTCATGTCGAAGTCGAGCGTCTCCAGGGTGCCGCGGCCGCCCGGGAACTTTTTCTGAATCGTGTCGAAGAGCTCCGCTCCCGCGGAGGCGGGCAGCCCTTCGGAGACGTAGACGAAGATCTTGCGGCCCTCGACTCCGGCCAGCCCGTTCAGTGACGTCTTGAACGCGTCCACCGTGAACTGGAGGTCGTTCCGCAGGGACTGCGAGTAGGACCGCGCGATGCGGATCGCCTGGTCTTCGCTCTGCGCATCGTTGATGCGCGCGATCGCGTCGCGGCGCTCGCCGGCGAGGGTGGTCCCTCCGCCGGTCTCCATCTCCGTCTGTTCGATCGCCGCGAGCACGTCGCCCTTCTCGGAGGTGAACCGGCGCTTGACCTTCAGCGAGCGGTTGTAGGTCACGACCATCGCTTCCGCCTGCGGCCCGACGTTCGCCGAGATGAACTCCTTCAGGCGCTTGAACATCCGGTTGCGGTTCTGCGGCTGAATGTTCAGGTTGTCGATGTAGACGACGTAGCGGGTCTTCAGCTGCTGCGGGATTTCCGCCACGGCCGCGGGAGAGTCGAGGGGAATCTCCTTCCCGTCCTCGAGGAGCAGCTTTCCGCCGGCGACGGCGTAGAAGTTGGTGATGGTCTGCGGGACGTTGTCCTGAAAGACCTCGAAGTCGTCGCGGGTGAGACCATTGACCCGGTTTCCCTTCGAGTCCGTGACGACGACGTCGACGTTCGTCACCGACACCTCGACCCGCTCGGAAATCGGCGGAAACGGCCGCTCCGGGTCCGGCCGGGCGGGTTCCGCGGCCTTCGGAACCGCGGCCGGGGGGTTCTGCGACTTTGCGGCTGGACCGGTCACCTGCGTCCCGGCGGGGGCGCTGCCCGAGCCGGTGCCGGCGGGCGGAGCGCTCTGAGCAAACAGGACTGTCGCGGCCAGGACAGGCAAGAGAGCGGCGCTTTTCAATGGATTCCTCCTCGACGGGCAAGTTTTCGCGGCCCGTGATTATTCCCCGACCACCCCTCGCGTGCCGAAAGACGGACATCCATGCGTTTCTCACCTTGTCTCTCGGGTCGGTCCCCGCTCGCGACGCGCGTGCCGCAAGCCCCGCAAAACGGTGTTGCTTTGCTTTCCCGAATTCAACAGAATCCCCGCTCCGGACGGGGCGCCCCGCCGGATGAGCGAAAGACAAGAGGAGCGGGTCCAGCATGTTCATGCAACGGGGATCTTCGTTTTCGCGAAGGCGCGTCGTTGCGCTCGCCTCTCTCCTTCTGATCGCCGGGCTCGCGGGCGGTTGCAACAAGTTGAAGGCCCGCCAGGAGATCAAGAAGGGCAACGAATTCTTCAAGGCCGGCCAGTACCAGACCGCCCTCGCGGCGTACCAGGAGGCCCTCCGGCTCGATCCGAACGAAAAGAAGCTCCACAAGAACATCGGCCTCGCCTACATGGGGATGTACCAGCCGGGCTCGAAGCATCCGAAGGATCTCGAGTACGCCGCGAAGGCGGTCGAGCACCTGAAAATCTACACGGAGGCGTTTCCGCAGGACCGCAAAGCCCGCGAGTTCCTCGTCTCGATGTATCTCGCGACCGAGCGTTACGACGACGCGATCGCCTTCTACCAGCAGCTGGTCGAGGAAAACCCCAAGGACACGAAGGCGATGCAGTCGATCGCCCAGATGTACTTCAAGAAGGGGGACGTCGACAACGCGCTGAAGTGGCTGCGCCGACGTCTCGACGTGGAAACTACGCCCGAGGCAAAGGCCGAGGTCTACTACTTCATCGGCGTCCAGGCGTGGGACCGGTCCTACAACTTCCCGGAGATCGACCCGGTTGAACGGGCTCGAATCGTCGACGAGGGCATCGACGCTCTCAACAAGGCGCTCCAGGTCAAGCCCGACTACTTCGAGGCGCTCTCGTATTTGAACCTGCTCTACCGCGAAAAGGCCAAGATCGAGGCGGATCCGGCCAAGAAGCAGGAGTACATCGATACGGCGAACAAGTACCTGCAGCAGGCATTGGAATTGCGAAAGAGGTCCCTGGCGACGACGCCCACGCCGGAACCGGCGCGCTAGGAGCGGGGTCTTTTCCTTCGGGGAGACACTGCCATGTTCGAAGACGTCCTGATCGAGTCGGGCAAACAGAAGGGAAGGGGCAGAAAGGCCCTTTCTCTACCGATATCTCTGGCGCTGCACGTCCTGGTGATCGGCGCCGCGGTGGGCGCCTCCATCTGGTTCGTGGAAGACGTTCCCGAGCCGCCGATCCCGGTGACCTTCTACGCCGCGGCACCCCCGCCGCCGCCGCCTCCTCCGGCTGCCGCCCCCAAACCCGCGGCTCCGAAGCCCGAGATTCAGAAGCCGGTTCCCGTCAAGCCGTCCGAGATGACCGCTCCGACGGTCATCCCCGAGAAGATCCCGGAGCCGCTCGCGGCGCCCGAGGTCGAGGCGCCCGAGGGCGTCGAGGGCGGAGTCGAGGGAGGCGTCCCCGGCGGGGTGCCGGGCGGCGTGCTCGGCGGAGTCGTCGGGGGAACGGGTCCCGGGACCGGAGACGAGCCGCTGCGCGTCGGCGGAGACGTGAAGGCCCCGCAACTCATCAACCGCGTCGAGCCGAGCTACCCCGAGGCGGCGCGCAAGGCCCGGATGGAAGGGGTCGTGATCCTCGAGGCGATCATCACCGCCAACGGCAACGTCGAAGACGTCAAGGTTTTGAAGTCGGTCAACCCGCTCTTAGACGCAGCGGCGACGAGAGCGGTTCAACAGTGGAGGTATCGGCCCGCGACGCTGAACGGGCGCGCGGTCCGCGTGTACCTGACGGTGACCGTGACTTTCAACCTGCACTAGGATTGGCCGCGGGGCTGACCGGAGAACGAACTTGAGAAGGAGCATTTCATGAGTTTCAATCCCGTCGATCTGTGGAACACGATGACGCCTCTCGCAAAAGGCGTGTGCGTGCTCCTCATCCTGATGTCCATCTACTCCCTCACGGTCGCGATCGAACGGTGGATCTACTTCAGCAAGGCGAAGAAACAGTCGCTCGCCTTCGCAAAGCTCGTCACCACGTATCTGAAGCAGGACAAGCTTCAGGAGGCTATCGAGGCTTCGAAGAAGTTCAAGAACAGCCACCTGGCACGCGTCGTCTCCGCGGGCCTCTACGAGTTCCAGCACGACCTCCAGAGCGGGACCGCCGACGTCGTCGGGCACGACCCGATCGATGCGGCGGAGCGGGCGATCGAGCGCGAAGCGCTCATGACGACTGCCGACATGCGTAAAGGCCTGTCGGGTCTGGCCACGATCGGCACGACCGCGCCGTTCATCGGGCTCTTCGGCACCGTCATCGGCATCATCAACGCCTTTCGCGGAATGGCGATGACGGGCTCGGGCGGTATCGCGGCGGTCTCGACCGGTATCGCGGAGGCGCTCATCACGACGGCTCTGGGCCTCTTCGTCGCGATCCCGGCGGTCTGGCTCTTCAACATCTTCACCAACAAGATCGAGCGCTTCCAGGTCGAGATGTCCAACTCGGCCTCCGAGCTGATCGACTACTTCATCAAGCGGCGCGGCGCCGGGGTCAACCTCTCCGCGCGCGCGTCCTAGTCAGGAGGTCTCGCCATGGGAATGGGGGGCGGAGGCGGCGGGGGTCATAACCTTCAGAGCGACATCAACGTCACGCCGCTGGTGGACGTCTGTCTCGTGCTTCTCATCATTTTCATGGTCGTCACCCCCATGCTCCAGAAGGGAATTCCGATCCAGCTCCCGGTCACCGATAACCCGGAGAAGAAGCCGGAGAACTCGAAGCAGAAGCTCATCACGGTGGCCTGGGGCGACCCGCCGAAGTACTACATCGAAACCAAGTGGCTTCCGAAGGAGGAGTTCCAGAAGGAGCTCGACGAGATGTACCAGCGCGATCCGACGGCCGAGCTCGTCATCAAGGCGGATCAGCGGCTGAAATACGGCGAGGTCAAGCAGGTCATGAAGATCACGAAGGACGCAGGCTTTCAGGACGTCGGCCTGATCGTCGACAAGAAGCAGAAGGGCACGGCGAGCTAGCCGGTCCGCCAGGAGGAGCACTTTCGATGGCAGCAGCGGTGGGCGGCCCGGCGGCGGGTGGCTACAAGAGCGACATCAACATCACTCCGCTCGTTGACGTCGTGCTCGTGCTGCTGATCATCTTCATGGTCATTACCCCGCTCCTGCAGATGGGATACGACGTGAAGGTGCCGCCAAAAGCGCAGGTCGACACGCCGCTGCCCCCGAGCGACCAGCTCATCGTGTCGCTCACCCCGTCCGGCCGGATCTACCTCAACAAGGAGCAGCTCGACGCACAGCAGCTCGCGCTGCGACTCTCCGAGATCCTCAAGAACCGCCGGGACAAGACGGTCTTCTTCTCGGCGGATGACAGCGTGACCTACGGCGACGTCGCGCGCGTCATGGACATCGTCCGCACGGCCGGCGCGAAGAACATCGGGATCGTTCTCGAGACAGTGCCGGTCGAAGGCGTCGCGGCCGCGCCCCCGGCGCCCGGCGCGCCCGCAACCGTACCCGCGCCCGCGCAGTAGGATTCCCCCGCAGTGAGAGGGGACAGATTTCAGATCTGTCCCTGCCTGACACCTGCCGCAAAGAGGAGTTGGAATGTCACACGATCTCGCCCTGCCCCTCATCCTGATCTTCTCGATCGGCTCTCTCTTCGTCGCCGGATACCTGATCTCCTGGGTTCTGAAGCGCGATACGGGCACGCCGGCGATGCGCGAGATCTCCAATGCCATCAAGGAGGGGGCCGAGGCGTTCCTCCGCCGGCAGAACACGACGATCCTTCTTCTGGCCGCCGTCCTCGCGGCGCTCATCTTCGTGCTCTACGGATTCGTCCGCGGGCATCACGACTTCGATCCCGTCCCGACCGCCTTGAAGCTGGCGCTCTGGACGACTCTCTCTTTCGCGCTCGGCGCCACGTGCTCGGTGGTGGCGGGGTACGTCGGAATGTGGATCTCGATCCGTTCGAACATCCGGACGGCTTCGGCGGCGCGAACCTCACTGAACGACGCGTTGCGGATCGCGCTGCGGGGGGGCGCCGTCTCGGGCCTGTTCGTCGTCGCGATGTCGCTCTTCGGGGTCGGCGGACTCTACTGGCTCGTGAGCCGGTTTACCGACGTCCCGCAGGCGCAGATCCCGTTACTCATCGTCGGCTACGGATTCGGGGCGTCCTTCGTCGCGCTCTTCGCGCAGCTCGGCGGCGGGATCTATACGAAGGCCGCGGACGTCGGGGCGGACCTGGTCGGAAAAGTCGAGGCGGGCATTCCCGAGGATGACCCCCGCAACCCGGCGGTCATCGCGGACCTCGTCGGCGACAACGTCGGCGACTGCGCGGGGCGCGGAGCCGACCTCTTCGAGTCGACCGCGGCCGAGAACATCGGAGCGATGATCCTCGGCGCGACCCTCGCCACGGCGTCCGAGCGCGCCGGGATGGGCTTCGCGGCAGGGGTCGTCGGCGTGATGCTCTTCCCGCTGGTCGCGCGCGCCTTCGGGCTTCTCGCATCGATCGTCGGGATCTTCGTCGTTCGTACGCGCGAGGACCGGGACCCGATGCAGGCGTTGAACCGCGGCTACTACGTTGCCGCGGCGCTCGCCATCGCGGGATTCTTCGTCGCGACCCGCTGGCTGCTGATGAACCCGGCCGCGCCCGACGCCTGGTGGAAGTTCTTCCTCTGCGGGATCATCGGGGTGCTGACCTCGATCGCGTTCGTCTACATCACCCAGTACTACACCGAGTACCGCTTCCGACCCGTCCAGGAGATCGCGAACGCTTCCCAGACCGGTCCGGCCACGAACGTCATCGCCGGGATCGCGATCGGCTTCGAGTGCACGCTTCTGCCCGTGCTCGCCATCTCGGCGGCGATTCTCGCGTCGTTCAAGATCGGCTCCTCCGCGCTGCCGGGCGGAGGTCTCTTCGGCACGGCGGTCGCGACCATGGGGATGCTGGGGACGGCGGCCTACATCCTCGCGATGGACACGTTCGGGCCCATCACCGACAACGCCGGCGGGATCGTCGAGATGTCCCGGCAGCCGGAGGAGATCCGTCGCAAGACGGACCGGCTCGACGCCGTCGGCAACACCACCAAGGCCCTGACGAAGGGATATGCGATCGGATCGGCCGCGCTCGCGGCGTTTCTTCTCTTCTCGGCGTACCTGGACGAGCTCAAGAACTACGGGGCTCCCCTTCAAGCCGTGAACATCGCCAAGCCCGAGGTCTTTCTCGGCGGGCTCCTCGGCGCGATGCTCGTCTTCTTCTTCTCCGGGCTCGCCATCAAGGCGGTCGGCAAGGTCGCCGGAGTCGTGATCCAGGACGTCCGCGACCAGTTCCGCGCGCGGCCCGGCATCATGCAGGGAACGGAGAAGCCCGACTACGGAAGGACCGTGGACATCGTCACGCGCGGCGCCCTCAAGGCGATGATCGCGCCGGGTCTCGTGGCCGTCGGGATGCCGATCGCGGTCGGCCTCACCTTCAAGTTCTTCGGCGTGGGCGCCGAGGCGGTCGCCGCGCTCCTGATGGTGGGCACGATCGCCGGCATCGTAGTCGCGACCCTGCTCAACAACGCCGGAGGCGCGTGGGACAACGCGAAGAAGTTCATCGAGACCGGAGCGCTCGGCGGAAAGGGCTCGCCGACGCACAAGGCGGCGGTCGTCGGCGACACCGTGGGCGATCCCTTCAAGGACACGGCCGGACCGTCCCTCCACGTGCTGATCAAGCTGCTCGCGACGATCACGCTGGTCCTGGCGCCTCTCTTTATTTGACGAGAAACCGAAACCCAAAACCGTAAGACCAACGGGCCTCGCGACCGCAGCGAGGGATCAGGCGCTCGGTCGAGCCGCCGTTTGGCGAGCCGAGCGCCGTTGGCGCAGCCAGACCCCGAGCAAGGGAGCGCGACGGTCAGACGAACCTACAGAGCACCTCGTTGGACAGCAGGAACCCGCGCTCCGTGAACCGGACGCGGCCGCCTTCCCGCTCGAGCACGCCGGCTTCGAACCAGCGACCGTAGTCTTCCGGGAGGAGCGGGTCGCCGTTCTCCGCGATCCATGTCTCGATCTCGGAGGCGGGCACTCCCGCGAAGAGCCGCAAGCCGAGCACGATCCGCTCTCGGGCCGCTTCCTCCTTCCCGACCGGCCGATCGAGGGCGAGCGGTCGCCGGCCCTCGGTCAGCGCCGAAACGTACTGCGGAATCTGCGACGCGTTTGCGCGGCGGCGTTCTCCCCAGAGCTCGTGGGCCGATACTCCCAGGCCCAGCGTCGGAGTCCGGGTCCAGTACTTCACGTTGTGCCGCGCTTCCCGCCCCGGGCGGGCCCAGTTCGAGATCTCGTAGTGGAGAAATCCTTGCCCTGCGAGGTCGCGGCCCGCTTCCAGCCACGCGTCCGCCTGGTCGTCGTCGGAGAGATACCGCTCCGGTCGCGCCCGACGGTCCTCCTCCAGTGCGCGCGACTTCTCGGTTTCGAGAAGGTAGATCGAGACGTGGTCGACCCCGGCCGCGGCGATCCCGGCGACGTTCTTCCGGAACGTCGTTGTCGTCTGCTCCGGGAGGCCGAGGATGAGGTCCGCGGAGAGCGAGACGTCCGACGTCGCGAGACAGTCGATCGCGCGCCGGGCCCTCTCCGCATCGTGACGGCGGCCGACCGCGGCGAGCTCGGCGTCTTCGAGCGACTGCACGCCGAGCGAGACCCGATTCACGCCGGACTCCCGCCACGCATTGCGCCTCTCGGGGGTCACGTCTTCCGGGTTCGCCTCGAGCGTGACTTCGGTATCGCCGTCGAAGGAGAAGCGGCCGCGAAGGCCTTCGACGAGTGCCGAGAGCTCCTCCGCGGCAACGAGCGACGGAGTGCCGCCGCCGAGATAGAGAGAGTCGAACCGATCCTGCGCCGCTTCGGAGCCGACGATCTCCGCTTCGCGGGCGAGAGCGGACAGATACTCGCGGCGGCTCGACTCGTCCGTCGAAACGACGAAGGCACAGTAGCCGCAGCGGGAACGGCAATAGGGCAGGTGCACGTAGAGGCCCGCGGCCTGGGTCACCGGGCTCCCTCCACGCGGAACGCCGCCTCGGCCTCGGCGGCGAGCGCGCCGAACGGAAACACCTTGCCGAAGTTGCCCTCGCGGACGACGGGCGCGAGGTCGCGCCCGGACTCGTCGATCCAGCGGGCGGCGGCGTGCAGGAGCGCCGAGCGATGCTCGTCGTCCTCGAGCTCGACCGCGCGCTCCTCCAGGTGCGCGGCGGCCGCCGAGTTGGAGGCCGGCTCGCCCGCGCCGATCGGCCGGGGCGGCATCGCCCGCATCCCCCGTCGCCGCGCCTCGTCGCGAAATTGCCGCAACCCGGCGCGGACCGCCCCCTCCCAGTCGCCGTGGTGGACTTTCTCGAAGAACGCGTCCGTCGAGGACGGATCGAGCTGTGCGCGGGCTTCGACGAGAGTGCGGCGCTCGTCTCCGCCGCCCGCCGCCGGAACCGCCGCCGCGAACTGCGCGCCGGCCGCCGTCACGCGAGCGAACCACACGTCCAGGAAGTCGGGCCCGTCGGTCCAGCCCGGAAGGACGGGAAGCAGCGCGCCTGCGGGGATTCCGGCCGCTCGCGAGGAGGACAGTCGTCGCAATATCTCTCGGTCGGCCCCCGGCGCCCAGACGCAGAGCGCGACGAACACGCGCGGCGTTGCCGCCGGCAGGCCGGCGGGCTCGGGATCGAGCAGGTACACGCCCCGGCCGCTTGCCGCGGCGCCTTCGGCCGCCGCGGCGTACGATCCCCGGATCTCTTCGACCGGGGAGCCCGGGCCAACGACGACGGGACCCGGCGGACAGCGCGAGAAGGCCCGCGACCAGACGGCCGCGTCGGGGGGACCGACCGCGACGCGTCCCGACGCGCGGCGGGCCACGAGACGGCGCTCGAGAGGGTCGAAGCGGAACGGCGATCCGGCGGCCGCCTCTCCCGAGTACGGCGTCGCGTGTCCGGCGACCCGGCGACCAGCGACGTCCGACTCGACACAACGGACGGTCGCCCCGGGGGTCTCCTCGTACTCGATCATCCGCGTCGAACCCGCGGGATCCTCCCGTAGCGGGCGAGGAGATCGATCTCGAAGTTCACCGGGTCGCCCGGACGCTTCGAGGCGAGCGAGGTCCGGCGGCGGGTCTCCGGAATCACGGCGACGTCGAAGTCTCGCGGGCGCCGAGCGGCGACGGTGAGGCTCACTCCGTCGAGCGCGACCGATCCCTTGCGGACCACGAAGCGGCCGAGGCCCCGGGGAATCGAAAAGCGATAGGTCCACGACCCGGTCGAGTCCCCGACCGCGAGCAGGCGCGAGACCGCGTCGACGTGTCCGAGAACGAAGTGCCCGGAGACGCTTCCGCGCCACTCGAGCGCGCGCTCGAGGTTGACGGGATCGCCGGGCGCGAGCTCCGAAAGCGTCGTCACCCGCAGTGTTTCGGCGGAGAGGTCCGCGACCAGGCGACGGCCGCTCTCGATTGCCGTGACGCACACGCCCGACACTGCGACGCTCTCCCCGCGCCGAAATCGTCCGTATCGCGCCGGTGGATCGACGGTGAGCCGCACGGCCCTTCCCCGCCGTCTCTCGAGCGCCTTCACGCGCCCCACGCCGGTCACGATTCCGGTGAACATCCGGGAGAGTGTATCGATCCCTCGGCGGTTATCTGGAACCTTGAACTTTGAACGTTAGCGGCGGGCGGAACCCGCCGCTTGTCGCATCGGCTTCGCCGATGCTCGGTGCGAACCTTGAACCCGTCCCGTCGTCAGCCAATCCTCCCCCACCTTCTCGTGCTCGACCTCCACGATGCGGCGGGCGCCGGTCAGCGGGAAGCCCGGGCCGCCGACGCCGCCGGGGGCCGACCGTCCGCCGAGCACCTTCGGCGCGGTGAAGACCGCGACGCGGTCCACGAAGCCCGCGCGGAAGAAGCGCCACAGCGTTTCGGCGCCGCCCTCGACCATGAGGCTCGTGACTTCCGATCGGGCGAGCCGTCGGAGAAGCCGAGAAAGGCTCACCCGTCCCCGGCCGCCCGGCACGCTCCAGACCTCGATCCCGTGATCGGCGAGACGCTCCGCGCGGGGGTGATCGGCCGGCAGCGCGGTCACGACGAGCGCGCCCTGCGGATTGCGGAAGAGTCGCGCGGTCCCGGGAACGCGCAGACGCCCGTCCAGCACGATCCGGCGGTGCGGTCGATCTCCCGCGGTTCCGAGGCGCCGCGTGAGCAGCGGATCGTCCGCCAGGACGGTGCCCGACCCGACGAGAACCGCGTCGTACTCCTCCCGGAAGAGGAGCGCGCGTCGACGCGCCTGCCCTCCGGTGATCCACCGGCTCTTTCCGGTACCGGATGCCGTCTTGCCGTCGAGCGTCGCCGCCCACTTCGCGAGAACGAACGGCCGTCGCTGCGAGATCCAGAGGCGGAACTTCTCGTTCTGACGTTCGGCGTTCCGGCGAAGCTCGCCGGTCGCCTCGCGCACCGGGATGCCCGCCCGGGAAAGCGCCCGAAGTCCGCGGCCGGAGACGAGCGGATTCGGGTCTCTCGACGCCACGAAGACGCGCGCGATCCCGGACTCCAGGATCCGCGGGACGCAGGGCGGCGTCCGACCCGAGTGCACGCACGGCTCGAGCGTCGTGTAGAGATCGGCGCCGCGCGCGAGTGATCCCGCCCGGCCGAGCGCAACGACCTCGGCGTGGGGACCCCCGGCGCGCCGATGCCACCCTTCCGCAACGATCCGGCGGCCGCGGGCGACGATCGCGCCAACCATCGGGTTCGGGGAGACCGAGTCGCGGCCCCGTTCCGCGAGCTCGAGCGCGCGGGAGAGAAGGTCCGCCTCCGCGGTCAAGCCGGGGCGCTCTCCCGTGTCTCCTCGGGGGCGCCGTCCTCGAGAAGCGCGCGGGCGTAGTCGGCGGGGTCGAAGGGAACGAGATCGTCGACGCTCTCGCCGACGCCGACGAAGAGCACCGGCAGGGCGAGCTCACGGTAGATCGCCAGCACGATGCCTCCCCGCGCGCTGCCGTCGAGCTTCGTCAGAACGACCCCGGTCGCTCCGGCCGCCTCGACGAATCGCCGCGCCTGAGCGAGACCGTTCATCCCCGTCGTCGCGTCGAGCACGAGGAGGACCTGGTGCGGCGCCCCCGGCACTTCCCGGCCCGCGATCCGCCGCATCTTCGCGAGCTCCTCCATCAGGTTCTTCTTCGTGTGCAGGCGACCCGCGGTGTCGACGAAGAGCTTCCGAGCGCGGCGTGCCTTCGCCGCCGCGAGCGCGTCGAAGAGGACCGCGGACGGATCGGCGCCCTCGTTGTGGCGCACGATCGGGACGCCGAGCCGGCCGGCCCAGATCTCGAGCTGCTCGATCGCTCCGGCCCGGAACGTGTCAGCGGCGGCGAGCAGCACCGATCGACCCGCCTCGACTTCACGCGCCGCGAGCTTCGCGGTCGTGGTCGTCTTTCCCGAGCCGTTGACGCCCACGAGAAAAACGACCTCGAGCGGCACGTCGGAAGCGGGCGCGGTCCGCGGCGCGCGCGCGAGAAGGTCCTCCACTTCGGCGATCAGCATCGTTCGCAGCTCCGCGAGGTCCGCCCGCACTCCCGAAGCGGCCCTCTTCCGCACCGCGTCGGTCAGGGCCGCCGCCGTCTCCGCCCCGACGTCGGCCTCGAGCAGCGCATCCTCGAGCGACTCGAGCACGGACTCGTCGATGCCGAATCCCATCTTCACGGCATCGCCCAGCTTCTCGAGGATCTCGGTGTGGGTCATGAAAAGACCCCGCCGGATTTTCGAGAAGAAGCCTCCGCGGCCCGATGGAGGTGCTTCGCTCACGGCCGGGATTATGGAACGGGAGACGCTGTCGCGCGGCGCGACAGGGTCTCAGGAGCGAGGAGCGCTGGACCCGGGGTTCCCTTCGAGCAACAGTCGAGCTCTGGCTCCGGTTTCCCCGGTCGGGTCCAGCTCGATGGTCCTCTCGAGATAGCGGCGCCCCAGAGCCGTCTTCTTCAACATCACGAGCGCGAGACCCAGACGCAGGGTTGCCTCGGCGTTCTTCGGATCGATTCTGACCGCCTCGAGGTAGTCCGCCGCGGCCCGTTCCATCGAGCCGCTCGATTCGCGGGCGATGCCGCGACCGATCAGGGCGGCGGACGATTTCGGATCCCGGGAAAGCGCGGTCGAGAACGCCTCTTCCGCGGCGGCGAAGTCCTTCTGGCGCTGCTTCAGCCGTCCGCGGTTGATTGCCGCGTCCAGGCGGTCCTCGGGCGCGGGCGAGGACTCCGCCTTGTCGAAGTCGGCGTCGGCTTCCTTGAAGCGGCCGAGCTCGAGACTCGCCATGCCGCGATGGATCCGGTAGAGCGGCTTCTCCGAGTCGAGGTCCACGGCGCGATCGAAGGAAGAGTACGACTCCTTGTAGCGACCCTGCAGGAGGAGCGCAACGCCCAGCCCGTCGTGGATTTCCGCGTTCCTCGAATCGTGGGGCAGGACCTCGCGGTACGCGCGCTCCGCTTCGACGGCGCGGCCGTCGCGCAGCAGGACCGCGGCCATGCGCTCGTTCAGGAGGACTTCCGCCGAGCTCGTCTTCTTGGCAGACGAGCAGCCGGAAACCGTCAGCAGAAGCGCCGCGAGCGCGGAGACAGGACCGCGCGCGAAGTGCCTCAACTCGCCTCGACGCGGCGCAGAGGCACCGGAGCCTCCGCGGGCGCTTCCTCCCTCGCGATCGGCACGAGCTCACCCTTCTCGTAGGAGTGGATCAGCGCATCCACGACGACGGGATCGAAACGGTTGCCCGCGAGGTCGCGCAGTCGCTGGAAAACGAAACGGATGTCCATTGCGCGCTGATAGGGTCGGGTCGTCGTCATGGCATCGAACGTGTCGGCGACCGACACGATGCGCGCCTGGAGCGGGATCTCCTCACCGGCGAGGCCATCCGGGTAGCCGCCGCCCTCCCACCGCTCGTGATGGTGCTTCATGCCCGGGATGACGTCGTGAAGCTGGGGGATCGCCGACATGATCGCGGCCCCCTTGGTCGGGTGGGTCTTCATGATCTCGAACTCTTCCTCGGTGAGTGCAGTCGGCTTGCGGATGATCCGGTCGTCGATCCCGATCTTCCCGACGTCGTGGAGGAGCGCGGAAAGCCGGACGCGCCGGACGTCCTCGCTCGGCAGGCCCATCTCCTTGGCGACGAGCGACGAGTAGCGGGCAACCCGCTCGGAGTGCCCGCGCGTGTAGGGATCCTTGGCGTCGATCGCCGCCGCCAGGGCGCGGATCGAGTTGAGAAAGAGCTCGTGGTTTTCGCGCGCCGCGCGCTTCAGGTTTTCGATCGCGATGCTGATCGACTCGCTCATGCGGTTGAAGTTCTCAGAGAGATCGGCGATCTCCGCCGTCCCCGTCACTTCGACCCGTGTCCCGTACTGACCCTCGCTGACCGCGCGCGTGAACAGGGCGAGCTGGGAGATCGGGCGCGAGAGACGGCGGGCAGAAAAGACACCGAGCAGCAGCGCGCCGAGGAGCGCCGTCGCACTCCAGAGAACGGTGTCGCGAATCATCCGATCGACCGAGGCGAACGCCGCATCCCGGTCCCGTTCCAGCAGGACGGCCCAGGCCGGCTGGCCGACCGGCGCGATCGATGCGAGGACGGCGCCGGCCGGCTGCGTCTCGGAGCGCGTCACGCGCGCCGGAAACCGCTGAAAGTCGGCCACGAGCGAGGAGGGATGGTGCCGCGGCGGGCCGACCGGGAACAGCACGCGCCCCTGGTGATCGACCAGTGTCGCGCGCACGTCGCGCCGCGACTCGTCAGCGAACTCGCGCCGGATCGGCTCCCACGAGACGAGCGCCTCGACCACGCCGATGAGCCCGTCCTGATCGGTCACCGGCGCGGCGATGACCGACACCACACCGAGCGCCGCGGCGTCGAAGGGATCCCCCGAGTACGACACGCCGTCGCGCGCCGACTCGAAGGCGCGGCGGAATTCGAAGTCGACCGCCGACGGCAGGGACGGCGGTCCGGCGAAGCTCCCGATCCCCTTGCGGGTGACGCCGCGCAGCGCCAGGAGCGGCGTCTCGCCGCGGAGAGCCGCGCGGAGGATCTCGGGCCCGTTCTGCGAAGTGAGCGGGTTCTCGCCGGTGAGCTCGCGGGCCAGGCGGACCGAGTTCGCCGCGTTCGCGAGCTCTTCCCTGGCCGACGCGTGGTAGGCGGCGATCCGGTCGGCGAGCGCGGAGGAAGACCTCGTCAGGTACTTCTCCTCGAGGACTTCGAGCGCCCGGCGGTTGCGCCGGATCAGAGCCGCGTCCGAAACCAGGAGGGGCACCAGAGACGCGAGAACGAGCGCCCCCGACAGGAGAACGAAGAGGCGGAGCCGCCGCCGGACGGGCTGTTTTTCCAAGGCTTGCCACATTATAAGTCCGACCTTGGTCGAACTCGATTGCTCGGAGAGCGATCGGGAACCTCCCGGACCCCTCCGGTTTCCGCATGTGCAGGGAGGGACCCATGTTCGAAGAAGTCCTCTCTTCCGGCCGAAACCGTGATGCAAAGTCCTCCCGCGCGGTCTCCTTTCCCGTGGCGGTGGGTCTTCACCTGGGCGCGTTCGGGGCAGTCGTCGGCGCGTCGATGTGGGTGACGGAAGAGGCGCCGGAGCCGGCGGTGCCCGTCGTTTTTCATCAGGCGGCTGTGCCGGCCGGCCCTGCCGGATCGACCCGATCGGTGCCCGCGTCCGTCCGGCCGCGCCGGGTCGCGCGGCAGGTGTCGCTCGTGGCGCCGCGCGAGCTTCCCACCCGAGTCGGGCCGGTGGCGCCCGAAGCCGACGTCCCGGGCGCTGCGGATCTTCCACGCGAGGGTCCGGGTGACGCGGAAGGAGCGGGTGGCCCCGGCCCCGGAGTGCCCGGAGGGACCGGTGAGCAGAACGGGCCCATCATCGACCTCTCGGGGACGCAACCGCCTCCGGGCGGCGACTTCCGCAACCCCGATCTCGTTCGCCGCGTCGAGCCCGCCTATCCCGAAGTGGCGCGGCGCGCGGGACTCCAAGGGCTCGTCGTCCTCGAGGCGATCATCGCGGCTTCCGGCGACGTCGAGGAGATCCGCGTCGTCAAGTCCGCGGGTGCGCTGCTCGACTCGGCGGCGGAGGACGCGGTGCGCCGATGGAAGTACCGTCCGGCGACGCTGAACGGCCGCGCCGTCCGCGTTCGTCTCAGTGTGAAGGTGTCGTTCCGCCTACACTGAGAGAACACCGGGCCGGGGCTCCCTCAACCGATCGACGCGCGGCGAGCGGCGTCGAGCCACTCGTCGACTGAGATCGACTCGTCCACGCGGGCGCGCCCGACGGCCTCGAGAACCACGCCGGCAAGCCCCCCCGCGGTCGCTTTCTTGTCGCGGAGGAGAAGCGGCTCCAGAGCTTCACGGGAACGGTTCGGTTCGGGGAACGGACCCAGCCGCCCGAGCACCGAGAGAATTCGTCCGGCGTCCTCCTCGGAGAGGCCCGCTCGCTCGCGCGAGACGACGAGCGCCGCCGCGATCCCCCACGCGACCGCTTCGCCGTGCTTCAAGTCGCGGAACCCGCCCGCCGCTTCGAACGCGTGACCGAGCGTGTGGCCGAAGTTCAGAATGCGCCGAGCGCCCTGGTCGAACGGATCGGCCGTGACGATCTCCGCCTTGACCCTCGCCGCGCCGAGGACGAGATCGAGCAGGGCGGCTTCGTCGCGCGCCACGATCGCATCGACACCCGACTCAGCCCGAGCGGAGAGATCCGGGTCCGCGATCCATGCCCCCTTGAACGCCTCGACGAGACCGCTCCGGTAGTCCCGGTCGGAAAGCGTCGCCGCCGCGGACGGATCGACGAGGATCGCGCGCGGAGGGTGAAATGCGCCGAGGAGGTTCTTGCCGAGCGGGTGATCGACGCCCGTCTTCCCGCCGATCGCCGCGTCGGACATTCCGGCGACCGTCGTCGGAACGGCGTTCCAGGCGACCCCGCGCAGGACGATCGCGGCGGCGAATCCCACGACGTCGGTGACGACGCCGCCGCCGACCGCGATGAACGCGTCGTCGCGACGCACGCCGGCGCCGATTGCGCGATCCGCGATGTCGCGAACCGCGTCGAGGGTCTTCGTCTCCTCGGAGTCTTCGATCTCGAGGTCCAGGATGGTGGTTCCCGCGAGCGCGTCGCGGAGGCGCTGGGCGACCGCGCGCGCGCGGCGCGACGAGACGACGAGCCACCGGCCCGACGGCGAAACGAGATATCGCTGCGGGTCGTCGAGCACCCCGTGCCCGATCCACAGGACGCTCTCCTCCGCGCCGGCGCGAATCGCGATCCGCTCGGGCGTCACGACTCCGGAGGACGGACGGGCGCGATCCCGAGCTCCTCGAGCTGCCCGGGCTCGACCACCGAAGGCGAGCCCGTCATGAGGTCGCTGCCGGACGTCGTCTTCGGAAATGCGATCACGTCGCGAAGCGACGAGGCGCCCGCCGCGACCATACAGATCCGGTCGAGACCGAGCGCGATGCCCCCGTGCGGCGGAGCACCGAATTTGAGCGCGTCGAGCAGGAACCCGAACCGTTCGCGGCCCTCCGCCTCGGAGATCCCGAGCGCGCGAAAGACTTTTTCCTGCACGTCGGCGCGGTGGATACGGATCGAGCCGGAGCCGAGCTCCTCGCCGTCCATGACGACGTCGTACGCCCGGGCGCGGACACGGCCCGGCTCCGACTCGAGAAGCGGAAGGTCCCGTTCCCGCGGGGAGGTGAACGGGTGGTTCATCGGAAACCAGGCGCCGGTTTTCTCGTCCCGGCCGAACAGCGGAAACTCCGTCACCCAGCAGAAGGCGTGTCGCGAGAGGTCGACCGCTCCCGTCTCGCGCGCCGCCGCCCCGCGAAGCGCCGCGAGCGCCGCCGAGACCACCGCCCCGCGGTCGGCGACGGCGAGGAGCAGATCCCCGTCGGCGACCTCCGCGGCCGAGAGCATCCTCTCGAGCCCGGCATCGCCGAGTGCCTTCTTCGCCGGAGAGCTCGTCTCGCCGCCGACGCGCCTGGCCCACACGAGCCCGGACGCACCGTGCGACCGGGCGACCTCGGTCCACTCGTCGAGTTTTTTCCGCGAGAGCGGGGCGCCGCCCGGAACTCGGATCCCGCGAACCGCGCCCCCTCCGGCGAGCGCTTTCTCGAAAGGCGGGAATCCCGAACCCGCCACCCCCGCGCCGAGATCGACGAGCGGCAGCTCGTAACGCAGATCCGGCCGGTCCGTGCCGTACCGTTCCATCGCCTCCGCGTACGTCAAGCGCGGAAACGGCACGGGAGCCTCGATCCCCGCGGCGCCGAACGCCGCCGCGAGCACCGCCTCCACGACCCCGAAGACGTCGTCCTCGGTCGCGAAGGACATCTCGAGGTCGATCTGCGTGAACTCCGGCTGCCGGTCGGCGCGAAGGTCCTCGTCGCGGAAGCAGCGCGCAATCTGGAAGTAGCGCTCGAACCCCGAGACCATGAGGATCTGCTTGAAGAGCTGCGGCGACTGCGGCAGCGCGTAGAACTTTCCGCGATGGACGCGCGAGGGAACGAGGTAGTCGCGCGCCCCTTCGGGCGTGGATTTCGTCAGCATCGGCGTCTCGACCTCGAGAAATCCGCGCTCGTGAAGGGTCCGTCGGACGCGGAACGCGATCTCGTCGCGCAGGACGAAGTTCGACAGCATGGCCGGACGCCGCAGGTCGATGTACCGGTATTGGAGCCGAAGCTCCTCGGTCGCATTCGTGCGGTCTTCCGGCAGGAACGGGGGGGTCTCGGCCCGCGCGAGGAAGTCGAGACGCGTCGCGACGACCTCGATCTCGCCGGTCGGGATGTCGCGATTCACCTGGTCCTTGCCGCGGAGCGCGACTTCTCCCTCGATCTCGACGACGTCCTCCGCCCGGGCCTCCGCCGCGCGCGCGACCGCTTCGTCGCCCGAGCGCGCGCGTTCGAAGAGAACCTGCACGATGCCGCTGCGGTCGCGGACGTTCAGGAAGATGAGCTCCCCCAGGTCGCGCCGGCGCCCGACCCAGCCGCGCAGCAGGACCTTCCGGCCGGCGTCGGACGCGGAGAGGAGGCCGGCCGGCTGTCGCGGAAGGGTCATCGTTCCCTCGCCGCGCCGAGCCGCTCGGCGAGCTCGGAGCGCGGGAAGGTCTCCTGCTCTCCGGTCGCGAGGCGCTTGAGCGTCACGGAGTCGGCGGCGCGCTCCCGCTCTCCCACGAACACGGCGAGCATCGCATTGCGATCGATTCCGCGCGCGTCGGCCTCCTCGAAGAGACTGTTCGCGCGCGCCATTCCCTTCTTGATCCCGCGGGCGGCGAGGTCCACTTCGACGCATCCTCCGGGCAGCGCCGCGCGGATCTCCTGGGCGATGCGGGAAGCATCCGCGACGTCCTCCGCGCTCTGCGGGAGCACGATGACGCACGGCCGGCGCGGCGTTGCGAGCGGCGCGACCTGGAGCAGCCGATCCTCTCCGATCGCGAATCCGATGGCGGGAATCGCCGGGCCGCCGAGCGACTCGACGAGTCCGTCGTAGCGCCCGCCGCCCAGGACCGCGTCCTGCGCGCCCAGATCCGAGGAGACGACCTCGAACACCGTTCTCGTGTAGTAGTCGAGCCCGCGGACGAGAGACGGCTCGTCTCGAAGCGGGATTCCCGCCTTCGTGAGCAGCTCGCGAACCTGCTCGTGGTGCCGCCGCGACTCCGCGTCGAGATAATCGAGTGTCCGGGGCGAGCCCTCGAGCGCCGCGCGCACGGACGGGTCCTTCGAGTCGAAGAGCCGCAGCGGATTGTCGGCGAGCTTTCGCCGGTCGTCTTCGCCGAACGACTCCGCGCGGGGAGCGACGTGCGCGCGCACCGCTTCCCCGAACGCCGTCCGGGTCTCCCCGGTTCCCACCGAGTTGAGCGAGACCGACAGGCCGCGAAAGCCGAGCTCCCGCAGGAACGCGAAGAGCATCTCGAGGACCTCGGCCTCCCCCGCCGGTCCCGGAACGCCGAAGAGCTCGACGCCGATCTGGGAGAACTCCCGGTAGCGCCCGGCCTGCGGGCGCTCGTACCGGAACTGCGGCCCGATGTAATAGAGACGGAGAGGCATGGGTCCCGACGCGAGGCCGTTCTCGATCACCGCGCGCACGACCCCGGCCGTATTTTCCGGGCGCATCGTGACCGACCGCCCTTTGCGGTCGCTGAACGTGTACATCTCCTTGTGGACGATGTCGGTCGTCTCGCCGACGGAGCGGGCGAAGAGGGCCGTCTCCTCGAGGACGGGCGTGCGGATCTCCCCGTATCCCCACGAGCGGAACGTGTCGCGGGCGATCCGTTCCGCCTCGGCCCAGCGCTCGCTCTCGGGCGGGAGCAGGTCGCGGGTGCCTTTGACCGACCGATACCGGGGCGTCATGGAGCCGACGCCCACCGCCTGTCGACGCGGAAGTACTCCTCCTTGTATTGGAGGTAGTTCCGGTGGAAGTGCTTCAGATCCTCGACCTCCGCGTCCGAGAGGACGCGGACCTGCCGCGCGGGCGCGCCGAGCCAGAGCGTCCGGGAGGGGACCACCGTGCG
>DASYUL010000042.1:0-32246 GCA_036001245.1 Thermoanaerobaculia bacterium | reverse complement strand
CTCGCCGGGCGAAGCCGCCTCGATTTCTCCGATCTGAAACTCGATCGTGTCGAGTCGGGCGGAGCGGTCGCGCCGGGACGCCTCGAGCTTCGCGAGCGCTTCGCGCGCCGACGCCCACGCGTCGGCCGCCTGCGCAACCGTCTCGCGCTCGGACGCGGCGCCGGCGAACTCGTCCAGGAGCTCGAGCGGCGCGTCCGGATCGATGAGATCCTTCTCGGAGCTCTGCCCCTGGATCGAAACCAGGCGCTCTCCGAGGCGCGCGAGAGTTCGCACCGCGGCCGGCTCGTCCTCGACGAATGCGCGGCCGCGTCCGTCGGGCGCGAGCTCCCGGCGGACGAGAAGGGCGGCGCCGTCGGTCGGCAGCCCCGCTTCCTCGAGCAGCTCCCGAACGGGACGGTCGCAGTCGAACTCCCCGGCGACGACGAGCCGATCCGCTCCCTGTCGTACGAGGTCGGACGCGCCGCGGCCGCCGGCTAAGAGCGCGAGGGCATCCACGAGAATCGACTTCCCCGCACCTGTCTCTCCGGTCAGGACCGTGAGCCCGGGTCCGAGCTCGAGGTCGAGGTCCTCGACGATCGCGAGGTTCCGGATGGTGAGCCGGCGCAGCACACGCCGATTATGACCGCGAGTGCGCCTTCTTCTCTCCGATGGGCCTGGCGGGTATACCGGCGGCGATGACGCCGGGTGCGACGGACTTCGAGGCGACGCCCATCGCGCCGACCATCGCGTCCGCCCCGATCTCGACCCCCGACAGCACGACGGCGTGGTACGTGATCCGCGCGCGGTCGCCGATCACCGTCCGGCCGAGCGTGACGTCGTGGATGTCCTCGACCGCGTGCGAGTGGGAGTAGATGTTCGCGTAGTCGGAGATGGAAGCCTCGTCACCGATGACGACCTCTCCGCGGTCGTCGATCAACACGTTCCGGTGAATCGTGACCCCGTCGCCCACCGAGAGGTTGTACCCGAAGGAGAACTCGACCTCGTGGAAGATGCGGACGCCCCGCCCGCAGCGGCGGAACACCCGGGGCGCGAGCATCGCGCGCATGCGCGTGCCGAGACGCACGTTGCGGCCGACCGGCGAGTGGTCGAACATCTGCCAGAACCAGAGGAGCGGCTTGACCCGGGCCCACTTCTCGAGATCGATCTCGCGGTAATACTCCGCTTCCATCGTCGCGTTGCGCGGGTCGAACGACGCGAGAAGCGTCCGCACCGCGAGCGGAGAGCCGCGATCCCCGACCGCGTCGTCCCAGGAGACGCCGCCCCCGAGGTACAGACTCGTGAGAGCGTCCCGCGCGACGACGTTGCGATCGAGCGCCGCGTCGTCGAACTTCTCGGCGAGCTCGTCGACGAAGCGGGGATACACGTCCTCCCCGATCGGACCGAGAGGAAACTCGCGGAGGGGCATCGGGCGGCGACGCTAGCAGAGCGATTCCGGGCAGTCAAACTCGCGCTCGCGTTCGAGTGGTGATTCGGAGAAAGCGCTCAAGAGTCTTAGCGGGGTCAGGTCTTCACTGATCGCGGCCGCGCTCGCCGAGCGCGGCTGCTCTTGCCGCTTCGCGAATGCGAAGTGGCAAGTGGAGACCTGATCCCCTTCTCTTCGCCGAACCACCCCTTCAGGAACTCCATCGTGAGCGCGACACCGAATCCGGTCGCTCCGGCCGCGTATCCGGCGTGCTCCTTTTCGAAGTGCGCGACGCCTGCGATGTCCATGTGCGCCCACGCCACGCCCTTCGGGGCAAACTCCTTCAGGAACACGGCCGCGTTGATGGTCCCCGCGGGGCGCCCCCCGGTGTTCTTCATGTCCGCCCACTCCGACCGCAGGTTCTCCCGGTAGTCGTCCCACAGCGGCATCCGCCACAACCGTTCCCCCGTCGTCTCGCCGGCGGCTTCGAGCGCAACGGCGAGCCGGTCGTCGCCCGTGAAGAGCGCCGCGCACTCGTGGCCCAGCGCGACGAGCACCGCCCCCGTCAGCGTCGCGTAGTCGAGAAGGACGTCGGGGCGAAAGCGCTCCGCGTACGTCAAGGCGTCGGCGAGCACGAGCCGTCCTTCGGCATCCGTGTTGTCGACCTCGACCGTCTTCTCGTTGCGCATCCGCAGGATGTCCCCGGGGCGCGTGGCGGAGCCGCTCGGAAGATTTTCGGTGAGTGGAGCGAGAGCGACGACGCGCACGGGCAACCGGAGCGCCTTCGCCGCGCGGACGCACGCGAGCGCGGTCGCCGCGCCCATCATGTCGTACTTCATCTCGCCCATCGAGGGAGCGGGCTTGATCGAGATACCGCCGGAGTCGAAAGTGATCCCCTTCCCGACGAGCACGACAGTTCCGCGGGCGCCGGGCGGCCGGTACTCGGAGATGACGAACGCGGGGGGCCGGACGCTTCCGGCGTTGACCGCCAGGAGTCCCACCATCTTCTCGGCGACGATCTGTTTCTTGTCGAGGACCCTGACTGCCAGCCCGTCACGCCGCCCCGCGGCGACGGCCTCCCGCGCGAGCTCCGCCGGCCCCAGGTCGTTGGCCGGAGTGTTCCCGAGATCGCGCGCCCAGGACACCGCTGAGGCCACGACCTCCGCCTCGCGCGCGGCGGCCGCGAGGGCCAGTACGTCCGTTCCTTCCGGCGGCACGAGGACCGCAGCCGTGGCGCCTCCGCGCTTGACCCTTCTTTCGGGAGATTTGTAGCGCTCGAACGCGTAGTCGGCGAGAGCCAGGTGCGGCGTAAGGGCGCGCAAGGTCTTCTCGTTCACGCCGGCGCCGAAGACGAGGAGAAGCCGGGAACGCGAACGGGAGGCGCTCTCGCCGATGGCGCGCTTCACGGCCCTGCGGAGTCTCGCGAGCGAAGCCGGCGTGCGCCCGAGTCCGACGAGGAGCCAGGCGCCGTCGGCGGCTCCGGCTCCCGCAGTCTCCCGATCGCGCCCGCGAAACCCGGTCGCGCGCGCCGCCTGCCGGATCGAGTCCGCGAGCGGCGGCGGAACGCCGCGACCGGGATCCCTCCCCTCGTGAACGAACGCGACGCGCCACAGCGAGGCGGAGCGGGCGACGGTCGAAACGACTTTCAGGCGCACGAAATCACGATAGCAGCCTGAGACGTGAACCGTGAACAGTAAACTGTGAACAGCTGATCGCGCCGGTCTCCGTTCACTGTTCACTGATCCACTGTTCACCGCTTGGTGCTAGTGTTGCCCGCGCGATGCCGCTGCCGGCCGTCACCGAGACACATCTAGCGGGCGCGCGGCTCTCACGGCGGGGAAAGGTTCGGGAGCTCTACGACCTCGGCGACTCGCTGCTCCTCGTGGCGAGCGACCGCATCTCCGCGTACGACTGCGTCCTCTCTCCGGGCGTCCCGGACAAGGGAAAGATCCTCACGCAGCTCTCGACCTTCTGGTTCCGCAAGTTCGACGACGTCGAGAGCCACCTGATCGAAACCGAGGTTTCGAGATTTCCGGAGACCCTCCAGCCCGATGCGCCCCTCCTGGAGGGCCGGTCCATCGTCGTGAAAAAAGCGGACGTCATTCCGTTCGAGTGCGTCGCCCGGGGCTATCTCGCCGGCTCCAGCTGGGCCGAATACCGGAAGAGCGGAGAGGTCTGCGGCGTTCGCCTTCCTCCCGGGCTCTCCGAGGCCGAGCGCCTCGCCGAACCGATCTTTACTCCGGCCACGAAGAACCCTCGCGGACACGACGAGAACGTTCCGTTCTCGCGTCTCGTCAACGACCTCGGCGAGAAGGAGTCGGAGCGGCTCCGGGATCTGACCCTGTCGCTGTACGAGCGCGCACGTCAGTTCTCCGAGTCGAAGGGCCTGCTCTTGGCCGACACCAAGCTCGAATTCGGCCGACTCGACGGGCGGATTCTGTGGATCGACGAGGCGTTCACGCCCGACTCCTCGCGCTTCTGGGACGCGCGCGTGTGGAC
The DNA here is from genome assembly GCA_036001245.1 of Thermoanaerobaculia bacterium. Classification (GTDB taxonomy): domain Bacteria; phylum Acidobacteriota; class Thermoanaerobaculia; order UBA5066; family Gp7-AA6; genus Gp7-AA6. The sequence goes on along the minus strand of DASYUL010000042.1, from coordinate 28,345 downwards.
GCCGGGGCGGACACCGGTCTCATTCGACAAGCAATTCGTGCGCGATTGGCTCGACTCGACCGGCTGGGATCACCGTCCTCCCGCGCCGCGCCTGCCGGAGGGGGTCGTGAGGACGACGCGCGAGAAATACCTCGAGGCCTACAGGGCTCTTACGGATTCACTCCCCGACCACCTCTCCGTCTAAAGGAGTTGTCTCCCCGCGGGGACAAACCCGGGTTTTTTGGCACGACCTTTGATGGGGAGTCCCCCCGAGCCCCGTTTCGTGGCTTTCAGCAAGGAGGGAATCATGCCGAAGCCTATCAGGATCACTCTTCTGGTTCTCGCTTTGGGCGTCTTCGCCGGTCTCGCCCTGGCGCAGAACGCCGAATACAACACCGCAGGACCGACAGCCAACCAGCTTCAGTTGAAACTGACGGAGCCCATCGAGGGCGCGACCATCACCGGCACGCAGGTCCGCGTCGGGCTCGCGTACAACATGGCGGCGTTCGGAAAGGGCCAGGGAACGAAGTTCGGTGAGGCGAACTTCCCGCTTCCGATCTTCGAGGTCTACCTCGACAACGATCTCAAGGCGACGTTGAAGGGCACGGAAGCGAACATCACGTTCATCGAGAACGTTCCTCCGGGCAATCACAAGCTCGCCGTGCTCGCGAAGAACATCTCGGGCGAGGTGATCGACCGCAAGGAAGTGAACATCATCACCGTTCCGGCCGTCGCGACCGCGACCGCCGAGACCAAGACGCTCGTCGAGGAGCGGCCCGCGCCGCCTCCGCCGCCCGCTCCGGCTCCCGTAGTCGAAGCGCCCGCGCCGCCTCCGCCGCCCGCTCCCATGGAGCGTGAGACGCTGCCGGCGACCGGGTCGGCTTACCCGACGCTCGCAGTGGCCGGTCTCGCTCTCGTCGCTGTCGGGCTCTCTCTCGCACGGAAGGTTTCGTAGATTCTTGCGCGCCCGGTCCCGCTCGCGCGGGACCGGGCTTTTGATCCAGACAGACATCGCGCGCGCACGACGGTGATCACGGTTCTCTTCCGCCGCGTCTTCGCCGCCACAGGTTCCCTGCTGGCGGCGGCTGCGCTATTGACCGGCGCTGGGGCGCTCGAGACGCTGCGGCCCTCGCTTCACTTTTCGCAGACGTTGCCCGCAACTGCCCCGCCGCTCGGACGGATCTGCCCGGGCGACACGATTGCGCGGATCGCGGTCGCGCGGCTCCAGTACGAGGCGCCGGTGCGCGAAGGAGCCGACGCGGAGACGCTCGCGCACGGACCGGGGCACGTTCCCGGGACCGCGTTGCCGGGTGAGGAGTCAGGACGGAAACATGCGGTGATTGCGATCGCGCGCGACGCCGGCGCGGAGATCGCATCGCAGCTCGTGCTCGGCGACCTCGTCGAGCTCCGCACTCCGTTCGGAGCCCGGACCTATCGCGTCGTGGCGAGAAAGACGATCCGGGCCGAGGATCTCCGAATCGACCCCGCCGACGAGCCCACGCTGACTCTCGTCGCCCCCTATCCCGCGGACTCGGTCGGCCCCGCGCCGCTTCGGCTCGCCGTGCGCGCGGAGCCGGCGCCGGCGAGCGCAGGGCTCGCGAGCGCGGCGATCAAATCCGCGACCCGCTCGACCGGACAGAGCCTGACGCTCGCCGAAGCGGCAGTCTCCTGGGCGTTCGCCGAAGGCAGGTAGACCCGCTCGAAGCCGAGTGCCGCCGCCTCCCGCAGCCGCGCGGCCGCCGCCGGAACCCGCCGGACCTCTCCCAGCAGTCCGATTTCGCCGAAGAAGACCGCCGAGTCCGGGAGCGCCTGACCGCGCGCCGAGGAGAGGAGAGCGGCCACGATCGCGAGGTCCGCTCCGGGCTCCGAGATCTCGAGGCCTCCCGCGCACGACACGAAGACCTCGCGGGAGGAGAGCGGGATGCCGGCGCGCTCGAGCACGGCCAGCAGAAGCGAAAGCCGGCCGGCGTCGACGCCGATCGCCACGCGACGGGGGGAGCCCGCGGTCGCCGGTCCGACCAGCGCCTGCACCTCGGAGAGAAGCGAGCGCGTTCCCTCCCGCGTCGCAGTGACCGCGCTCCCCGGCAGTCCGGAACGGCGCTCCGAGAGCAGCGCCGCGGAGGCGTTCGGGATCTCGACGAGTCCCGTCGCCGTCATCTCGTAGAGCGAGATCTCGTCGACAGGACCGAACCGGTTCTTTGTCGCGCGCAGAACTCGGCGCGACGACGCCCTCTCGCCGTCGAGCGTGATCAACGCGTCCACGAGGTGCTCGAGCGACTTCGGGCCGGCGAGGTTGCCGTCCTTCGTGACGTGGCCCACGAGGACGACCGGAACTGAGAGTTCCTTGGCATAGCGGACGAGCGCCGCCGCGCACTCGCGCACCTGCGACACGGTTCCCGGCGCAGAGGAGAGCGCGGCGTGTCGCATCGCCTGGATCGAATCGACGACGAGAGCGGACGGGCTCTCCGAGGAGGCGTCGGCGACGATCCGTTCGACGTCGGTCTCCGCGAGGACGAGCAGTTTCTCGTGAGCGATTCCGAGCCGGTCGGCGCGCAGGCGGATCTGCTCGGCGGACTCTTCTGCCGCCGCGTACAGAACGGCGCGGGAGTCGTCCGCCAGCGCGCGGGCCGCCTGGAGCAGAAGCGTGGACTTTCCGATTCCCGGCTCGCCGCCGACGAGGACGACCGACCCGGCCACGAGCCCGCCGCCCAGAACCCGGTCGAGGCCGGGCAGCCCAGTCTCGCGACGCGCCTGCGAGACCACGGGGACGTCCGCGAGCGGGCGCGCGCGGGAAGGTCCGCCGGGAACGGGCACCGGCGCGGCCGCGCGGCTCTCCTCGACGTAGGAATTCCACTCTCCGCACTCCGGGCAGCGGCCCAGCCACTTCGAGGAACTTGCCCCGCAGGACTGGCACGCGAAGACGGACGTTGGTTTAGGACTCACAGGAGCGGGAGTGAACAGTTAGCAGTGAACAGTCCCGATCAGGATTGTCGCCAGCTGTTCGCGTTCACGTTTCACCGTTCACCTCTTCAGGGGTATCGACCCCATCAGGTACTTGATGTCGTCGTCGCTCCAGCGCAGCCCCGCGCCGACGAAGAGCGAGTCGGCGTCCCGCTTCCGGTTCAGGAAGTCGTCCCACCCCCCTGTAACGAAGACCGACGGCGAGAAGTAGTAGCGGCCGGCGATCTTGGCGTGCGCCGCAAATTCGTTGGGACGCGTGAAGTCCCACAGGTCCGCCGAAAAGCGCAGGCGATCTTTCAACAGAAGGTAGTCCACTCCGCCTCCCCCGCGGGACTCGATCAGGCCCCCGCGGGCGACGAGGTCCTTCCAGCGATAGCCGAAGAGTGCCGAGATCGCGAAGTCGTCCTTGAACTCGTCGGTGTCGGTGGTGGTCTGCTCGACGTGGCCGTCGGGGAACGTCGTCCGCTCGATCGTCGTCGAGCTCTTTCGGCGGCCGAACGGCTGGGTGACGAGCTCGACCCGGTAGAAGCGCGGCGTATCCGGCGGCTTGATGTCGAGGGTGAAGTATCCCTTTCCCCTGCCCTGCGAGACGAGGCGCTCCGCGCGCAGTCCGAGGTCGATCTTCGTCCTGCCGAGGGCGCCGATCGCCTTGTTGAGGCCCGCCACCCCCTCCTTGACCGCGACCAGAGCGTCGTTCAGGTTCTTGTGCGTCTCGTCGCTCTGAACGAGCTTGCCGACCGTGCCCTCGCCTTCCTTGATCCGACCGGTGATCTCGTTCAGGTTGTCCGCGGTCGTCTCGAGCTTTCCGGAGATCTCGCGGATGTTCGAGAGGCCCTCCGTGACGTTGCCCGAGTTTCCGGCGACGAGCGAGTCGACGCGCGCGACGAGCTCCGTCATCGCCAGGGAGAACTCGCGGAAGTTGGCGACCGTCGCGTCCACGCCGGCGCGGTTCGATTCGACCATCGCGCGGACCTGTTCGCTGATCACCCGCATGTTCTCGACCATCGACGCCAGGCGCTCCTCGCCTTCGGGGCCGCCGATCGACTCTTTCAGGCTGCGGGTGACCTCCTTGATGTCCACCTCGATGTCGCGGGCGAGCTTCGTGATCTCGTCGAACGAGACCGGGATGCCGCCCACGATCACCGCGTTGTCGGGCAGCGGCGGCGAGCCGAAGGGCCCGGGGACGAGCTCGACGTACTTCTCCCCGAGGAGCCCCAGGGACTCGATCGACGCCGACGCGCCCTGCCGCAGCTCGACGTCGCGGTCGAGGTCGATGTCCACGAGCGCCTTGCCTTCCACGAGCCGGATCTTCGACACCCGGCCGACGCGGACGCCCGCGACGCGGACCGCCGTCTTCTCGTTCAACCCCGCGACGTCCTTGAATTGAACCGTGACGTGCCGCGACGGCCCCCGCCCGACCCGCAGGTCCTCGATCTTCCAGATGAAGAGCGCCACGATCGCGAGGACGACCAGGAAAAATGCTCCGACTTTCGCCGCCGTGCTCATGGACCCTCCGAGACCGCTGACCGGCTCTCCCGGTCGAACTCTACCGTGAGAGGACCCTCCGCGCGTCCCTCGACGAACTGGCGCACGGCGGGATGGTCGGACCGAAGGAACTCGTCGGGAGGCGCCTCGTAGAGGATCCGCCCGGCGTGCAGCAGAGCGATCCGGTCGCCGATCTTCCGGGCGCTCTCCATGTGGTGCGTGATCGTCGCGATCGTCGGGTCGAGGCGCTCCTTGAGCTCCAGGATCACCTCGTCGATCACGTCGGTCATGATCGGATCGAGTCCCGTGTTCGGCTCGTCGAACAGGAGGATCTCGGGCTGGTGCGCGATCGCGCGCGCGAAGCCGACGCGCCGGCGCATGCCGCCGGAGAGCTCCGACGGCCGCTTGCTCTCGACGTTCGGCAGGTGGACCGTGTCGAGGCACTCTCGCACGCGCCGGCGCACCTCGTCGGGCGGGCGGCCCGACCGGCGCAGCGGGAAGGCAACGTTGTCGAAGACGGTCATCGAGTCGAAGAGCGCGCCCTCCTGGAACGACATCCCGAACTTCCGGCGCACCGTCGTCCGCTCGCTGTCGGAGAGCGCCCAGAAATCCTGGCCGTCCACGGACACCTTTCCCGAGTCCGGGCAGACCAGGCCGATCAGGTGCTTCAGGAGCACGCTCTTGCCGGTCCCCGACAGGCCGACGACGACGAGCGACTCCCCTTCCGCGATCGAGAGATCGAGGCCGTCCAGGACGACCTTTCCGTGAAAGGACTTCCGGAGGTTCTCGACCCGGATCTTGGGAACGGGACCGGAGGCGTCCGGCGGCTGCGCTCGGCGGCTCAAAAGAGGAGCTTCGTCAGAAAGAAATCGGCGAAGAGGACTGCGAGGCTGCCCGCGACGACCGCACGGGTGGTCGCACGGCCGACGCCTTCCGCGCCGCCTTCCGTGTAGTAGCCGCGGACGCATGCGACGTTCGAGAAGATCAAGCCGAACACCGCCGCCTTCACGATCCCCGAGGTCACGTCGGAGACCTCCAGGAACTGGAAGGAGTTCTCGACGTAGGTGATCGGGTTCGCGCCCAGGAGCTGCACGGCGACGAGATATCCGCCGAACATACCGACGGCGTCGCCGAGCATGACGAGGAGCGGCATCATCAGGATCGACGCGCTGACCCGGGGAACGACGAGATACTGCACGGGCTCGGTCCCGAGCGCCGTCAGCGCGTCGATTTGCTCGGTCACACGCATGGTTCCGAGCTCTGCCGCCATCGCGCTCCCGACCCGGCCGGTGACCATCAGCGCGGTCAGAACCGGAGAGAGCTCCCGGGTGAGCGACAGAGCGACGACGCTCCCGACGAAGTCTTCCGCGTGGAAGCGAGCGAACCCGTTGAACGTCTGGAGCGCCATCACCATACCGGTGAATAGCGTCGTCAGAAAGACCACCGGGACGGAGTCGACGCCGACGCGTACCATCTGCCGGAAGTGCTCGGCCACGTCGTACGGCGGCTTGACCGCCCATGCCGCGGCGCGTCCGAGCATCTGAAAGAACCGCCCGAGCTCCTCGAGGAGCTTCAAAACCATCCGGCCGACGGCTTCGAGCAGCTTCACGGCGCGTAGACGCGGGGAACCCGAGCTCCGATTCCGCAGAGGATCTCGTAGGGCACCGTATCGGCGGCTCGCGCGAGGTCCCAGGCCGTGATCCGCCGTCCGCCGTCCGCTCCGAGGCAGACGACGCGTTCACCGATGCGCGCGCCGAGGCCGGTCGCGTCGACGAGAGTCAGGTCCATGCTCACCGCGCCCACGACAGGCGCTTCCCTCCCCTGCATCAGGACGCGAACGCGCCCCGAGAAGGCGCGCCGGAAGCCGTCATGATAGCCGATGGGAATGACCGCGATCTCCGACCGACGCTCCGTCACGTACCTTCCGCCGTAGCCGAGCGGCGTCGCCGCCGGCACCGCTTTTACCGCCATCACGCGCGTCTCGACGGTCATCGCCGGGACGAGCCGCTCTCCGATCTCGCCGTCTGCCGGTGAGACGCCGTACAGCGCGAGCCCGGGCCGCACGCCGTCGAACCAGGCGTCGGGATAAAACAGGACGCCGGCGGAGTTCGCCAGGTGGACGAGGCCCGGACGAATTCCTCCGGACGAGAGCGCCGCGACCGCCAACTTCATCGCCTCGATCTGTTTCGCCGTCGCGGGCGAGCCGGGATCCTCGGCCGACGCGAGATTGCTGAACGCGCCCGCGACGCGGAGTCCGGGCGCGCTCCCGAGGAGCCGGACGAGCGCGGGGATTTCCTCCGTACGGAATCCGATCCGCCCCATCCCCGTGTCCAACTTGACGTGCACGGCGAGCGGCCTCTCGGAACCGCGCGTCGCCTCCGCGAAGCCGGCCGCCTGGTCGAGGTCGTAGAGCGACGGCACGAGGCCGTACGCACGATGGAGGCCGACGTCGGCGGGGTCCGAGTAGTTCAGAAGCAGGACCTCGCCGCGCGCGCCCGCGCGCCGGAGCGCGATCCCCTCTTCGACGATGGCGACCGCGAACTGGTCCGCCCCCTCATGCTCGAGCCGCCGCGCCACGGCCGCGGCGCCGTGTCCGTACGCGTCCGCCTTGACGACGCAGAAGAGGGCGCGGTCCGGTCCGATCCGTTCGCGCAGAAACCGGTAGTTGCTCGCGATCGCGTCGAGATCGATCGCGGCGCGCGTGGGTCTCATGGAACGCGAGGATGTCAGAGAGACGCGCCGGCGGAAAGCCGGGAAAATCAGAACGGCTCGAGGCCGGCTGCCGAGTAATTGGCGAACGTCATGTGGTCCGGAAGGAAGACGAGCGGGAAGTCCCCGGTCGGTCCGTTGCGCTGTTTGGCGATGATGACGTCGGCGATTCCCTTGCGCTCCGTGTCCTTGTCGTAGAGCTCCTCGCGGTAGAGAAAGACGACGACGTCCGAGTCCTGCTCCAAAGAGCCTGACTCGCGAAGGTCCGCGAGCTGAGGGCGGCGCAGCTCACCGGTGCGGCGTTCCGGCTGGCGGGAGAGCTGCGACAGCGCGAGGACCGGAACCTTCAGCTCCTTGGCGAGCAGCTTGAGTCCGCGCGATATCTGCGAGACCTCCTGCGTTCGATTGTCGAAGCGCCCGTGGCCGATCATGAGCTGGAGGTAATCGACGACCAGGAGATCGAGACCGTGCTCGCGCTTCAACCGCTGGCCCTTTGCGCGCATCTCGGGAACCGTCAGGGCCGATCCATCGTCGATGAAGAAGCGCGCTCCGGCGACCTTCGACTGCGCGAGCACGAGTCGGGTGATCGCCTCGGTCGAGGCGTAACCGTCGCGCACCTTCTTCGCGTCGACGTCCGCCTCCGAGCAGAGGACGCGGAAGCCGATCTGCTCCTTGGACATCTCGAGCGAGAAGAACCCGACCGACCGCCCCTCGCGAATGGAGACGTGCTGGGCAATGTTGAGCGCGAGCGACGTCTTTCCGACAGAGGGCCGCGCGGCGAGGATGATGAGATCGGTGTTCTGGAGCCCGGAGGTCATCCGGTCGAGCTCGATGAAGCCGGTCGGCAGGCCGGAGACGGCGCCGCTCCTCTCCTTCGCCTCGTCGATGATGTCCAGGTTGTGGCGGGTGATCTCCCCGATTCTCTGGAACCCGCCGGAGACCGCGTTTTCCGCGATGTCGAAGATCTCGCCGGTCGCGTCGCCCAGGAGTCCCTGCGCGTCCTTCTCCTGCGAAAGCCCCTCGCGCACCATCCGCTGTCCCGCGCGGATCAAGCGCCTCAGCGTGGACTTCTCCTTGACGATTCGGGCGTAGTGCTCGACGTTCGCGACGTCGGGAACGGCGTCGAGGAGAGAAGAGAGGTACGCCGCTCCGCCGGCCTTCTCGACCGAGCCGCTCCGATCGAGGTCTTCCTTGAGTGTCAGGACGTCGATCTCCGCGGAGCGCTGTGCGAGATCGACCATCGACCGGTAGATCCGACGGTGCGTGTCCGGGAGGAAGTCGTCCTCTTTGAGGATGGGGTAGACCGAAGCGAGAGAGGCGGAGTCGAGGAGGATCGCGCCGAGAACGGACCGTTCCGCCTCGAGGTTCTGCGGGAGCCCCTTTTCGGTCGTGATTTCTTCGAGCATCGGGGAGGTCCCGGGGATTCTTCTTCCCGCCTCCGCCGCTGTCAACGCTCGAATAATTTCCGCATCCATGGAGCGCGGACCTCCGCACGTCCGGCGCTGCGAAAAAAATTTCTTTTCCGCAACAGCGGCCCTTTTCCGCAAGCGTCACGCGGTCGAGAGGACAGATGATGTCCGAGGGAAGTTCTCAGAAGAAACTGAGAACTTCTCCTCACCAGACGAACGCCTTGTGCGCGGCGCGCATCATCGAGACCACCGTGGGCCAGCCGACGATGTCATCAACTTTTTTTCGAACCTCGTCAATCTTCCCGCGCTGGCCGACGGCGGAAGCCGAACACGCGAGCAAGCGGAGGCGTCCGGTCTCCTTCGCCGCAGCGAAGAGAGCCGCCGGGCTCGTTCCCCGCTCCCCCCGTTCCTCCAGCCGTCCCGACACGAGCTCGTCGAGCGCGGCGTCGAACCAGACGACCGTCACCGCGATGCCGAGCGACGTCGCCGACGCGGCCATCGCCGCCGCCTCGTAGAGCGCGTCCTCGTCGGAGTGCTGCAGGAGCACGACCCAGCTCTCCGCGTCGGAGGGCCCGGTCATCGCGGGCGGGCCCGGGCGCGGATCGCCTCGAGCATCTCTCGGTCGCCGGAGACGCCGCCGGGGGACTTGCGCCCCTCGATCGAGCCGTGAAAGTCGCTGCCGGCGGTCGCGACGAGCCCGAGCTCGCGCGCGAGACGGCCGAAGCGCTCGACCTCCGCGATCCCGTGGTCCGGGTGGAACACTTCCAGGGCGTCCAGGCCGTGCGCCGCGAGGCCCGCGATCACGGTCTCCGCGTCGGGGTACCACACCGCGTGCGCGAGCGAGCACACGCCGCCGGCGCGATGGACGGCGTCGAGCACGTCGGCCGCCGCCCACTTGTCGTGGGGAACGTACCAGGGGTGATCGGTGCCGAGGAACCGGTCGAACGCCTCGTCGTTCGACGCCGCATAGCCCGCCCGGATCAGGGCGCGCGCGATGTGCGGCCGACCCCAGACGCCGTCGCCCACGTCGGCGCGAATCGCGTCGAGGTCGATCGCGAAGCCCGCCTCGACGAGCTTCTGCGCGATCCGTTCTCCCCGTCTGCGCCGGCCCTCCTGCCGCTCCGTCAGGTGCGCGTTGAACTCGACGTTCGTCTCGTCGACGAAGAGCGCGAGTATGTGGACGTCGTCCTGTCCCGCGGAGTTCGCGGAGATCTCCGCTCCCGGTATGAGCTCGATCCCGAGCTGGCGCGCCTCCTCGCGCGCGTCCGGCAGGCCCTGCAGGGTGTCGTGATCGGTGAGCGCGAATGCGCCGACGCCCGCGTCCGACATCCGGGCAACGAGCTCGCGAGGAGAGTCGAGCCCATCGGAGACGCTCGAATGGCTGTGGAGATCAACCCGCAAGTGAGTCGCGCTCACTTCCTCGGGATCGGGCTTCGCCACCGGCGCTCGGCTCGGCGAACCAGCCTCGACCGAGCGCCTGATCCCTCGGTGCGCTCGCGCTCCCGTGGCGCGAGGCTCCTCCGCTCGGTTACTTCGCGGAGACTCCTCGCGCCACGCCGGGAAGACATCGCGCGTGATCTTACGTCGCGCTCACTTCCTCGGGATCGGGCTCCACTACCCGTGCATCATTCTTCCACTGAGAAGGCGATCTTCAGGTTCGCCTTGTACTGGACGATCCGGCCGTTCTCGACGCGCGCGGTCCAGTCCTCCACGTCCACGCCCCGAATCCCCCGCACCGTCCGGGACGCTTCCTCGACCCCGACGCGCACCGCGTCCTCCCATCCCTTGTCCGAGGAGGCGACGACCTCGATGATCTTCGCAATCGACATGGTTCCTCCTTTGCTCCGTTGATCGCTGCACGTTTCGTGCACGGGGCCGTGAGCGAGAATCACCCCGTGGACCGCAACGAGGTCGCCCGCGTGCTCGAAGAGATTGCCGCCATGCTCGAGCTGAAAGGCGACGATGTCTTCAAGATCCGCGCTTACGACGCGGGCGCGCGCGCCATCCGCGGGTTTTCCGGAAACCTCACCGATGCAGTGCGCACGCGCGAGCTCCTCGAAGTCCGAGGGATCGGAAAGGGCCTCTTCGGCAACATCGAAACGCTCGTGACGACCGGCGCGCTCCCCTACTACGAGGAGCTCAAGGCCTCGTTCCCGCCGGGCCTCCGAGAGTGCCTGAGGATCCCGGGCTTCGGCGCCCGGAAGGCGAAGCTCCTGCACGCGGAGCTCGGAATCGATTCGCTGGCGGCGCTGGAAGAAGCGTGCCGCGAAGGCAGAGTCGCGCGGGTGAAGGGATTCGGGCCGAAGACCGAGGAGCGGATCCTCCGCGGGATCGAGATGCTCGGGACGGCCGCCGGCCTCCACCGTTACTCGGCGGTCCGCTGGCGGGCCGAGGAGCTCGCGGACGCGCTCGTCAAGACCGGGCTCGCCGCGCGCGTCGAGATCGCCGGGAGCCTGCGGCGGCGGCGCGAAGTCGTGCGCGACATCGACATCGTCGCGGCATCCGCCCGGCCGGCCGAGCTGGCGCGCGCGTTCCTCGACGTCGCTCCAGGGGTCGCGGAGCTCGTCGCCGCGGGCGACACGAAGGTGACGACGCTGCGTCTCGCGGAGGGGATCGGAGCGGACCTGCGCGTGGTGTCCGAAGAAGAGTTCCCGGCGGCGCTCCTCGACTTCACCGGGTCGAAGGAGCACAACACCGCCCTTCGCGCGCTCGCGAAGGAGCAGGGATGGAAGCTGAACGAGACCGGCCTCCTCGGCAGCCGCGGCGGCGGGAAGGCAGCCCCGTGCGCGACCGAAGAGGAGATCTACGCCCGTCTCGGCCTGCAGTTCGTGCCGCCGGAGCTGCGCGAGGGATCCGGCGAGATCGAAGCGGCCACACGGGGAGAAATTCCGGTCCTCGTCGAGGACGACGACGTGCGCGGGCTCATTCACGTCCACACGAGCGAGTCCGACGGCCGCGCCACACTCGAAGAAATGGTGACCGCCACTCGCGATGCGGGCTACGAGTGGGTCGCGATCACCGACCACAGCCCGACCGCGTCCTACGCTGGCGGCCTCACACCGGAGCGGGTGGTCCAGCAGCGCCAGGCGATCGACGCGATCCGCGGCCGCTTCCCGGACTTGCGCATCTTCCACGGGACGGAGGCCGACATCCTCGCCGACGGGTCCATCGACTTCGGCGACGAGTTCCTGGGCGTCTTCGACGTCGTCGTGGCCTCGGTGCACTCACGGTTCGGGCTTCCCCGGGACGAGCAGACGAAGCGACTCATCCGCGCGGTCGAGAACCCGCGCGTGTCGGTGCTCGGCCATCCCACGGGCCGGCTGCTCCTGACCCGCAAGGGCATCGACGCGGACATGGATGCCGTGCTGGCCGCCGCGGCGCGCTCCGGCTGCGCCGTCGAGATCAACGGCTCGCCGCACCGGCTCGACCTCGACTGGAGGCTCGCCGCGAGCGCCGCCGGACGCGGGATCGTCTACTCGATCGGGCCCGACGCCCACTCGATCCGCGAGCTCGACAACACCGGTTACGGCGTGGGAATCGCGCGGAAGGGCTGGGTCACGCCGCAGGCGACGTTGAACGCGAAGACCGCGGACGAGCTCGCGGCGTGGCTCGAGAAGCGGCGGGGAACCCCGCTTTCGCGTTAAGGGAGGCCCCGGAACCTTGTTTATAAATAAGCGTATAGTTATTTACATATGGGGCGACCCGCCAAAGCCAGCCGTGACGCGGTCCTCCGAGCTGCCCGGGAGGCGTTCGCCGAGCGCGGATTCGACGGCACGACTCTCGCCGCGATCTCGGCCCGGGTCGGTCTCTCCCCCTCCGCCCTGCTGAGGCACGCGCCGACGAAAGAGGCGCTCTTCTCCGCGGCGATGTCCGCGCCGGTCGAGGAGCTCCCGCCCATCGAGTTTCTCGCCCACGCCGGCGCCGACGACGACCCGGCGAAGGTCCTGCGCCGGCTCGCACTGGCCGTCGTGCCGTTCCTCGAGGCGAAGCTCGGCGAGAACATCGCGCGCTGGCTCCGCGCGAAGACCGGCGACGAGGCCCGCACGATCAAGCTCCCGTTCGATCCGCGGAAGCGCCCGAGCCCCCCCGCCCGCGCGCTCGCGCTTCTCGAGGACTACTTCCGCCGGGCGTCGCGGGCCGGCCGGCTGGAGGTCCGCGACCCTCGCGCGGCCGCGCTCGCTTTTCTGGGCTCGTTGAACGCATACGTCTTCCTGCACCGCGTCATGAGGATCGCCGACCCCCCCGTGCCGTTGCGCCGCTACGTGGATACGCTGCTCGAGATCTGGAATCGCGGCGCGATCCGCTCCCCCGGGAGCGTCCGAAGGAGAAGGTCACCGTGAAGAAGCGGCGCCTGTGGGTCGTCGTGGTCCTCGCCCTCGCCGCCGGCGGCGCATTTTGGGCTTTTCGCGCGTCACGCCGCGAGAAGCCGCTCGTCCTATCCGGCACCATCGAAGCCCGCGACGTCGAGGTCGGCTCCTTGATCGGCGGCCGCGTCTCGGAGGTGCTCGTCTCCGAGGGAGACTCGGTCCGCGCCGGCCAGCCCCTCGTCAAGTTCGAGACGGATCTCGGCGCGCTCCAGATCCGGGAGCAGAAGGCCGCCGTCGACGAGGCGCGGGCGAACCTCGCGAAGATGCGCGCCGGTCCCCGCAGCGAGGAGATCGTGCGCGCCCGCGTCGAGGCGGAGAACGCCGATCGCGAGCGGAGGCGGCTGAAGGCGCTCGCCGATGCCGGCATCATCGGACGGCAGCAGTACGAGGACGCGGCGACCCGGGCACGGACCGCGCAGGAGACATATCGTCAGCTCGCGCGCGGCAACCGAGCCGAGGACATTCGCGCGGCGGAAGCCGCCCTCGACCGCGAAGAACAGCGGCTCGCCTTCCTTCTCCGACAGAGCCAGGAGACGGTGGTGAAGGCGCCGGCCGACGGAATCGTCGAATCTCTGGACCTCCGCCCGGGAGACCTCGTCGCGCCAAACCAGCCGGTTGCGCGCATCCTCGAGCCGGGCCAGCTCTGGGTGCGTGTGTGGGTGCCCGAGCCGCTGCTCGGGCGCGTGCGGCTCGGCCAGAAAGCGGCGATCACCGTCGACACGTACCCGAACCGCGAGTTCTCCGGGAAAGTGGTGGAGATCCGCCAGCAGGGGGAGTACACGCCCCGCAACATCCAGACCTTGAAGCAGCGGATGGATCTCGTCTTCGGCGTCAAGGTGGCGATCGACCCGACGCCCGAGCTGAAGCCCGGGATGGCGGCGCAGGTGCGACTGATCGAGAGCTGAGAGCTGATGTCTGAGAACGCGTACGGCATCGAGGTCCACGGCGTCTCCCGCGATTTCGGAAAAGTTCGCGCGCTCGATCGCGTCTCGCTCGCCGTTCCGCGGGGCGAGATCTACGGTCTCCTCGGTCCGAACGGCTCGGGCAAGTCGACGATGATCCGGATCCTCTGCGGCCTTCTCGCCCCGACGGAGGGCAACGCCCGCGTCGACGGCCTCGACGTCGCCACGCAGGGCGAGGAGATCCGGCGCCGGATCGGCTACGTGCCGCAGAAGTTTTCCCTCTACGAGGACCTGACCGTGATGGAAAATCTGACGTTCTTCGCGGAGGTCTACGGCCTCGAGGGGTCCCGGTTGGCAGAACGGCGAGGCTGGGCGATCGAGCTCACGTCGATCGGGCCATACCTCGACCGGCTGGCCGCGCAGCTCTCCGGCGGCTGGAAGCAGCGCCTCGCTCTCGCCGCGGCCCTCATGCACGAGCCGCGGGTGCTGTTCTTGGACGAGCCCACCGCCGGGATCGATCCGGTCGCGCGGCGCGAGCTCTGGAACCTGCTCTTCGACATGGCCGCCCGGGGCGTCACCCTGCTCGTCACGACGCACTACATGGACGAGGCGGAGCGGTGCGGGCGCGTCGGATACCTGTACCTCTCCCGGATGCTCGTCGAGGGCGACCCGAAGGATTTGACGCAGATTCCCGAGGTCACGCCTCCGGGCACGCGTCGCGTCGAGGCGGAGTGCGAAGCGGGCGTCGCCGCGGTCATGCAGCACGCCCGCGCCCTGCCCTACGTGGAGGACCTCACGATCTTTGGCAACTCCCTCCATATCCTCATGCGTGCCGAGATCACGGACGACCGGATTGCGCGTGACCTCGAGGCAGCCGCCGGCGCGCCCGTGAAGGTCCGACCGATCGACGCATCGCTGGAGGACGTCTTCGTCCGTTTGACCGAGATCGAGAGGGGAAAGCGCGGCGAGGTCCCGATCGAGCCCCCCGCCGAACCGGTGGCGGCGTCGTGATGCGGGGCTTCCGCGCGGTCCTGCGGAAGGAAGCGAAGCAGATGCTTCGCGACCGCGGCACGCTTCAGTTCGCGCTGATGGTGCCGGCGCTGCAGCTCGTCCTCTTCGGCCTGATCGACACGAACGTGCGCCACGTCCCGACGGCCGTCTTCGACCAGAGCCAGACCCAGGAGAGCCGGCAACTCGTGAGCGAGCTCGTCAATACCGGTCTGTTCGACATCGTCCAATACGTCGCCTCGCGCGAAGATCTCCGCGAGCGCATCGTCGCCGGTCGCGCGTCCGTCGGCGTCGAGATCCCGCCCGACTACGCGCGCCGGAGGCTCACGGGAAGACCGGCCGACGTTCTCGTCCTGATCGACGGATCCGATTCATCGATTTCGTCGCAAGCCCTCTCCGCCGCCAACGGTGTCGCCCTGGCGCAATCCCTCCAGGAGCTCGGCGCCGGGAGCAACCTCGAGAAACTTTCGATCCGGATTCATCCGGTGCTGCTCTTCAACCCGGACTCGAGAAGCGCGAACCTGCTGATCCCGGGTCTCGTCGGAATTCTGCTCACCTTCTCCGGAACTCTCCTCGCCGCTTTCGCGATCGTGCGCGAGAAGGAGCGCGGCACGCTCGAGCAGCTCATGGTGACGCCCGCGTCTCCGGTTGCGGTGGTTCTCGGCAAGCTCATTCCCTATCTCGTGCTCGCGTTCGTACAGCTCATTCTCATACTCGTCCTGATGACCACGGTCTTCCGCGTCCCGATCCACGGCAGCGTGCCGTTGCTGTTCGCGCTCTCGATCGTCTATCTCTTTGCTCTTCTTTCCCTCGGCCTGCTCGTTTCCTCGTGGTCGAAGACGCAGATGGAGGCGATTCAGAGGACTCAGATGTTCCTGCTACCGTCGATCATGCTCTCCGGCTACATCTTTCCGCTGTCGTCGCTGCCGGTCCCGCTGCGCATATTCGCGCAGCTCCTTCCCGCCACGCACTTCATCCGAATCTCCCGCGGGATCATCATCCGCGGCGCGGCGTTCTGGGATCTCTGGCCGAGCGTCCTCGCGCTGATCGGGCTCGCCGTCGTACTCGTCGCCGGTTCGACCCGCGCGTTCCGGAAGACGATCAGCTGATCGCTGTCCGCTAGAATGAGCCGATGGCAGATCTGAAAATCGGCGATATGGCGCCGGACTTCACGCTTCCGTCCACGGTCGGGGACAAGGTCACGCTCTCGGACTATCGCGGAAAGAAGAACGTGTTGCTCCTCTTCTACCCCGCCGCGTTCTCCGGAGTCTGTTCGACCGAGAACCGCCAGTGCGGGGAGCTCACGTCGGCAAATCCCTCCGATGACGTCGAGGTCCTCGGGATCTCCGTCGACAACCTCTGGAGCCAGCGGGCATTCGGCGAAAAGCTCGGCGTCGGTTATCCCCTGCTCGCGGACTTTCACCCGAAGGGCGACGTGGCGAAGAAGTACGGCGCTTACAACGAGGAGCGCGGGTTCGCGAACCGCACCGCGTTCATCGTCGGAAAAGACGGGAGGATCCGGGAGATCGTTGCGAGCGAGACGCCGGTCGCGCGCGACATTCCGAAGCTTCTCGAGCGCGCCCGGAGCGCTTGAGGGTTTCGACACGATGTCGCACCCTCCGATCGACGAAACCGATCTCCTCCCGCCGACGGTCTCGGACCGGGAGAAGTTTGCGGTCATTGCGCGCCACATGCGCGCGATCATCGAGGCCCTCGGCCTCGATTCCGCGGATCCCAACCTGCAGGAGACCCACGAGCGCGTCGCCGGCATGTACCTCGAGATGTTCCACGGCCTGTCGGAGGGCGCCGAGCCGAAGGTCACCGTATTCCCCAACGACGAGCACTACACCGCGATGGTCATCGAGAAGGACATTCCGTTCTATTCCATGTGCGCGCACCACTTCGTGCCGTTCTACGGGCACGCGCACATCGCGTACATTCCGAACGAGCGGATCGTCGGATTGTCGAAGATGCCGAGGATCGTCGAGTTCTATGCCTGCCGGCCGCAACTGCAGGAGCGGCTGACCGAGCAGGTCGCGGGCTTCATGGCGGAGAAGCTCCAGCCGCAGGGCGTCATGGTCGTCATCGAGGCGAGACACCTCTGCGTCGAGATGCGCGGCGTCAAGAAGCCGGGCGCCCTGACGGTCACCTCGGCCATCCGCGGGATCTTCTTCAACCGCCCGGTGCGCGAGGAGTTCCTCGACCTCTTGAACCGCCGCGGGTAGCGCTGCCCTCCCCCGCGTAGACGCGCAGCTTTCTCGCCGCCCGCAGACCGTCCAGCGTCCGCGCGCCGTGCCAGCAGAGGTCGTCGCCCTCGACGAAGAGCCGGCGCGATGACTCCCCGAAGAGACGTGCGACCTCCTCGGCGTGCTTCTCCTTCCGGAACGGATAGGGCTCGCTCGGAAAGAGCTGCACGATCGCTCCCCGCCCGATCGCGGCCTCCGGGGTCGTCGTCGGGTACCGCTCGGACTCGCCTCCATAGACGTTGACGCCGCCCGCCCGGCGAAGCAGGTCCGCGACGTACGTGTCGTCGGAAACCGTCATCCAAGGGTTTCGCCAGATCCAGTAGGCGTACCGAAACGTTCCGGGCGGGGGCGTTTCGTCGAGCGCCGCGAGCTCGGCCTCGATCCGACCGGCGAGCGCGTCCGCCTGCTGCTCTTCGTCGAGCTTCTTTCCCCACGACCGGATCGCGGGCGCGACTTCCGCGACCGTTCTCGGAAACGAGACGTCCACCTCGACACCGGCCGCGCGGAGCGCCTCGACGTCCTCCCGCCGATTCTCTTCCTCGTTGGCGAAGACGAGGTCGGGTACCAAGTCGAGGATGCGGGGAATGTCCGGGTTCTTCGTGCCGCCGATTCGCGGGAGGCCCCAGAGGAGACCCTCGGGCCGGACGCAGAAACGGGTCGCGGCGACCAGGCGCGAGAGCCCGCCGATCGCGACGAGGGTCTCGGTAATCGACGGGCAGAGCGAAACGATGCGGGACGGCGATTTCATTCGGCGACCGCGACGTCGCTCCTTCCCGGAATCAGTCGCCGCAGGATCGCGTCCAGGCCCGACCACCGATGGACGAGCACCATGACCGCGATGCCCACCGCGCCGCCCGCGAGCACGTCGCTGACGAAGTGCGATCCGGTCACGACCCGGCCGCCGGCGAGTAAGAGCCACAGAACGGCGGCCGCCGGCCACGCGGCGGGGCGTGCGAGGCAGATCGAAGCGGCGACGGCCGCCGCGATCGCGGCGTGTCCGGAGGGGAAACTGTTGAATCGGTAGCCGAGCTCGAAGAAGTGAAATCCGAACACCCCGTCGTCGAGCGCCCGCGGCCTCGCGCGGCCGGCGACGACCTTGAGAGCGTTCGCCGCGAGCCCCGCGGCGGCGATGGCCATCGCGGTCTTGCCCGCCCGGACGGCGACGTCGTGTTTCTTCCGGAGAAAGGCGGTCACGCTGATCACGGCGATGATGACGAGCCAGTAGACGCCCTCGCCGAGCCCGGAGAGGCGCCGCGCGTTGTTGGCCCAGAAGCGCGACAGGTGGAACGCCCAGTTGGCGACCGGGCGGTCCCAGAGCGCGTAGCTCACCGCCGCCAGAACGACCATGAGGAGCGCCGCGCCGAGCAGTCGATCGCCGACCGGGCGGGGAGCTCGCGGCATCGCACCCGAGCATAGCAGCGCGACCCGGGCGGGGATGCGGACCGTTACACTCTTCGCACTTTGGACGTCACGGCCGGGGATCTGGCGGTCCTGTTCCGCTCGCGGCACCCGCTCGTCGTTTGCGAGACCGTGGAGGAGACGCGCTTCGACACGCTCGTACGGGGCGTCGCGGGAGAGCTCGGGCTCCCGGTCTCCACGTGGACCGCCACGAGCGGGCTCTCCCCCTGTCACCCGGCGGACGCGCCGAAGACCGCCGACCTCTCGTTCGCGCTGAAGGCGATCCGCGCGAGCCACGGGGACGGCGTGTGGCTGTTGAAGGATCCGCAGGCGCACCTCGAGAATCCGTCCGCGCTTCGGGCGCTGCGCGAGACCGCGCAGGAGTTCGCGGGCTCCCGGCGCACGATCGTGCTCGTCGGGCCGCTCCTGCCGCGCAAGGCGGAGCTCGAGGACCTCGAGATCCGTTTCGACTTCGCCCTTCCCGGGAGAGATGACCTGATCCGCCTCGTTGCCGAAGTCGCGCGCCGCACGGCGCGCGACAATCCGGGCGCGCGCGTGGCGCTCTCCCCCGCGGAGGTCGAGGCCCTCGCCGGCGACCTCGAAGGCTTGACGATGTTCGAGGCGGAGAGGTCGCTCGCGCGCGCGATCGTCGAGGACGGAAGGCTGGACGGCGCCGACCTCCCCCGCATCCGCAAGACGAAGGAGACGCTGATCGGCGGCGGCGGGCTTCTCGAGCTCGTGGCCGCGCCGGAGGGATTCGAGCGGGTCGGGGGCATGGCGCGACTGAAGAAGTGGGTCGAAATGCGAAGGGCGGGATTCGTCGAGGGAGAGGACGGCGCGCTCGACCCGCCGCGAGGGCTGCTGCTCCTCGGCGTCCAGGGATGCGGCAAGAGCCTCGCGGCCAAGGCCGTCGCCTCTTCGTGGAGCGTGCCGCTCTTCTCCCTCGAGGCGGGCCGGCTGCTGGCGCCCTACGTCGGCGAGTCGGAGCGGAACCTGCGTGAGGCGCTGAAGCGGGTCGAGCGGATGGCGCCCTGCGTGCTCTGGATCGACGAGATCGAGAAGGCGTTCGCCTCGGGCCGGTCCGCCGAGTCCGACGGCGGCGTCTCCCAGCGGCTGCTCGGCTCTCTCCTGACGTGGATGCAGGAGCATCGGCGGCGCGTGTTCCTGGTTGCCACGTGCAACTCGATCGACGAGCTCCCGCCCGAGCTCATGCGGAAGGGCCGCGTGGACGAGGTCTTCTTCGTCGACCTCCCCCGGCCGGCGGCGCGCGCCGAGATCTTCCGGCTGCACCTCTCGAAGCGGCGCGAGGACCCGGCGCGGTTCGATCTCGAAAAGCTCGCCGGCGCGGCGGACGGGTTCTCCGGCGCGGAGATCGAGCAGGCGGTCGTGTCGGGGCTCTACGAGGCGCGGGCGACCGGACTCCCGCTCGACGGATCGGCCCTCCTCGTGGCCCTTCGGTCCACGCGCCCGCTTTCGGTCGTGCGGGCCGAGGAGGTCGCCGCGCTCCGGGCCTGGGCGTCGGGGCGGTGCGTGCCGGCGGACTGAACCCTATTTCGTGATGCTGGAGACCGCCTCGAGCGACTCCTTGTCGGGCCTCGCGCCGTGGAGGTACGTCGCGAGCCAGTCCATCACCGTCGCGTGCCAGACGCGCGAATTTCCGGGCTTCAGCACCCAGTGGCCCTCGTCCGGGAACGTGAGGATTTTCGAGGGCACCCCGCGGACCTGGAGCGCGGTGAAGAGTTGCAGTCCCTGGCCGAACGGCACCCGGTAGTCCTTTTCGCTCGTCACCACGAGCGTCGGCGTTTTGAACTTCTCGACGAACCGGAGCGGGTTCCACTTCTCGTGGAGGTCCGATTCCCACGGCCATCCTCCGAACTCCCAGACGGGAAACCAGAGCTCCTCGGTCTCGAGGGCCATCGAGCGCGGGTCCACCACGCCGTCGTGGCATACCAGCGCCTTGAAGCGGTCCGTGTGGCCGAGGATCCACGCGACCATGTAGCCGCCGTACGACGCTCCGGCCGCGCCGATGTGGGCGCGGTCCACGTAGGGAAGCGACTCGAGGTCGTCGGTCTGGCGCATCAGGTCGTCGTACGCCCGGCCGCCCCAGTCGCGGCTCACCTGGTCGACGAACTCCTGGCCGAAGCCGGTCGAGCCGCGCGGGTTCGGC
Organism: Thermoanaerobaculia bacterium; assembly: GCA_036001245.1. Classification (GTDB taxonomy): domain Bacteria; phylum Acidobacteriota; class Thermoanaerobaculia; order UBA5066; family Gp7-AA6; genus Gp7-AA6. Next base: position 7,714 of record DASYUL010000042.1, on the reverse strand, counting down.
GCATAGACCACGTATCCGTACGCTGCGAACACTTCCGGGTTCCAGCGCGTCGACCAGGAGTCGTTCCACGCGCTCTGCGGCCCGCCGTGGATCAAGACGACCGCGGGGTACCTCTTCCCGGGGTCGAAACCCGGCGGCGTCACGAGCCAGGCGTGAAGGTCGCGCCCGTCCGCGGACTTCGTGAAGCGCTCGGAGACCGCGCCCATCTCGATAGACCCGAGCAGAGCCTCGCTCGCGCGGATGACCGTGCGGGGCGTCGCGCCCGCCGGCGCGGAACCGGAGAGCGGGAGAGCGAAGATCTCCGTCGGGCGCTTGAGCGAGCTCGCGGAGAAGAACAGGAGCGACCCGTCGGGAGAGGGCGCGGTCTGCAACGGCCCGCCTCCGCGCCAGACCTGCGTCGGAGGTCCGCCGGCGACCGCGGCGCGCTCGATCACACCGCGTCCCTTGACGTGGGAGAGAAAGAAGATCGAACGGGAGTCCGGCGCCCACTCGTAGTCCTCGACCCAGTCGTCGAAGCCCTGCGCGAGCTCGCGGGTCGCTCCGCTCGCGCGGTCATAGAGGACGAGGGCAAATCGGTCCGACTCGAATCCCGGCCGCTTCTGCGCGCGATAGGCGATCCACTTTCCGTCGGGCGAGAACTTCGGCGTACCGTCGAAGGCCTTGTTGGCCGCGGTCAGGTTTTTCGGGGGAGCGCCGCCGGCAAACGGGACGAGCCAGAGGTCGGAGTTCGTCGAGAGCGCCTCGACGGGGTCCCGGTTCGACGCATACACGAACTCCTTGCCGTCCGGCGACACGTCGAAGTCGAGCGCGCCGCCGACGTCGAAGGGCGGCGCGTCATGGTCGCCGGGGGTCAGGTCGACCGCCGGACCGCCGCCGGTCGCCGGGACCTTCCAGACGTGCGTGCGCAACCCCTCTTTCCACGCGTCCCAGTGGCGGAAGAGGAGCCGCTCTGCGACGCGCGCCTTCGTGCCGGACTTCGCCCGCGCCTTCGCGTGCTCGTCCAGACACGCGACGTCCGTGCAGTCGGGAAAGACGTCGGAGGCGATGACGAACCACTTCCCGTCGGGCGACCACTTGAACCCGTTGACCTCGGTCAAGAACGACGTCGCCTTCGACGGCTCGCCGCCGGAGAGGTCGATCGTCCAGATCTGCGAGGACCCGTCGTGGTTCGAGAGAAACGCGACCCGCCGTCCGTCGGGAGAGAATGCGGGATCCGAGTCGCGCTTGTCGCCGGACGTGAGCCGTCGAGGCGCGCCGCCGGCGGAGGGAGCGAGCCAGATCGCGGACTTCGTGCGGTTCTCCGCGATCACGGGAGTGCCCACCGAGTAGGCAATCCATTTCCCGTCGGGCGAGAGATCGAAGCCACCGATACGGTCGAGCTTCGCGAGCTCCTCGAAACGCACCGGCGTCCCGGCCCCCGCCGCGCTCGCGGCACTGCCGACCGCGAGCGCTCCTGCGAAGATCCTGATGCAAATGCCTCTCATGCTTACTCCGCGCGGATTCTATTGTCGGCACGGGACGATTCCGGGCATCTCGCTCTGTTATCATTTCCGGCTCCGGCGCAAGGCAACTGTCGGCAAAGGAGAGACATGTCCACGGCGATCCTGGAAGAGAAAGCGCCCGCTCCCTCCACCGGTGCTCCCCCGGTGGTCAACGATTTTTCGATTCACGTGGCGACCGCCAACGGCTCGGGCAGCCAGTCTTCGAACAACATCCTCATGCGGTCGATCTTCCAGATGGGGATCCCCGTCTCGGGCAAGAACCTCTTTCCCTCCAACATCCAGGGGCTGCCGACGTGGTTCACGATCCGCGCGTCGAAGGAGGGCTTCATCGCCCGGCGGCGCGACATCGGGGTGTTGATCTGCATGAACCCCGAGACCGCGCACGAGGACGTGAGAACGGTCGCTCCCGGGGCGGCGGTGATCTACGAGGAGAACCTCAAGCTCAATACGCTGCGCAACGACGTCCACTTCTACGCCGTCCCCTTCCAGAAGCTCGTTCTCGAGCTCGTGAACGACGGGAAGCTGCGGCGTCTCGCGGTCAACATGATCTACGTCGGCGTCGCCGCGTGGCTCCTCGGGATCGACATGGCTGAGATCGAGCGCGCCGTCGTCAGGCAGTTCAAGAACAAGGTGAAGGCGGTCGAGATCAACCTCAACGCCATCCGCGGTGGCTTCGAGTGGGCGGAGAAGAACCTGAGCAAGTCCGATCCCTTCCGGCTCGAGCGGATGAACGCCACGGCGGGCAAGATCATCATCGACGGGAACGCGGCCGCGGCGATCGGGTGCGTCATGGCGGGGGTCACGGTCGTCACCTGGTACCCGATCACGCCCTCTTCCTCTCTCGCGGAATCGTTCACGGATTACTGCCGGCGCTTCCGGCTGGATCCCGAGACTGGGAAGCCGACGTTCGCGATCGTGCAGGCGGAAGACGAGCTTGCAGCGATCGGCATGGTGCTCGGGGCCGGGTGGGCCGGCGCCCGCGCGATGACGACGACGTCGGGCCCGGGGATCTCTCTCATGTCGGAGTTCACCGGGCTCGGTTACTACGCCGAGATCCCCGCGGTCGTCTTCGACGTTCAGCGCGTCGGCCCTTCGACGGGCCTGCCCACCCGGACGATGCAGGGAGACATCTTCTCGACCTACAACCTCTCGCACGGGGACGCTCGGCACATCCTTCTCATCCCCGGCAGCGTGCAGGAGTGCTACGAGATGGCGATGGAGGCGTTCAACCTCGCCGAACGCTTTCAGACGCCCGTGTTCGTGATGAGCGACCTCGACCTCGGGATGAACAACTGGATGAGCGACCCCTTCCCGTACCCCGAAAAGGGGTTCGACCGCGGGAAGGTGCTCCGCACGAACGAAGAGATCGAGGAGCACGTGAAGCGCTTCGGCGGCTTCGCGCGCTACAAGGACGTGGACGGGGACGGGATCCCGTGGCGCACGCTGCCGGGAATCGCCGACCATCCGCTCGCCGCGTACTTCACGCGCGGCTCGGGCCACACCGAGCGCGCGACATACTCCGAGCGGCCGGACGACTACCAGAACAACATGGACCGGCTCGCGCGCAAGTTCGAGACCGCGCGGAAGTGGGTGCCGCAGCCGGTCGTCTCGAACGGCTCCGGGTCGCGAGTCGGCTTGATCGCCTACGGTTCGTCCGACTTCGCCGTCGAGGAGGCCCGTGTGATTCTGGCAAAGCGCGGACTCGAAACCGACTACCTGAGACTCCGCGCGCTCCCTTTCACGCCTTCGGTTACCCAGTTCGTCGCGGGACACGACCGCGTCTACGTCGTCGACCAGAACCGCGATCGCCAGATGTACGAGCTCCTGACCCTCGAGGTCCGGGGTGACTGCACGAAGCTGCGTTCCATCCGCCACTACGACGGTTTCCCCCTCGACGCGGAAAGCGTCGTCGAGGGAATCGAAGCCGGGGAGAAGCACTGATGTCCTCCGTCGCCGAACCCAAAGCCGCTCCCACAAACCGCGTCGGCCTGACCGTCAAGGAGTACGGCGGGCTGAAGTCGACCCTCTGCGTCGGCTGCGGCCACGACGTCATCACCCGTCAGATCACTCAGGCGTTCTACGAGATGGGCGTCGATCCTCACAAGGTCGCCAAGATGTCGGGCATCGGCTGCTCCTCCAAGACGACCGCTTATTTCGTCGATCGGGGGCACGGGTTCAACGCCGTCCACGGCCGGATGCCCTCGATCGCAACCGGATCGGCGCTCGCCAACCCAAACCTGCTCTACATCGGCGTCTCGGGCGACGGCGACACCGCCTCGATCGGCGCGGGACAGTTCGTCCACCTGCTCCGCCGCAACCTGCCGATGATCTACATCGTCGAGAACAACGGCGTGTACGGGCTCACCAAGGGCCAGTTCTCCGCGACCGCGGACCTGGGCTCCCGCTTGAAGACGGGCGTCGTCAACGACCTCCCCGCGATGGACCTCTGCGCGATGGCGATCGAGCTCGGATGCGGTTACGTCGCGCGGTCGTTCTCGGGCGACATGAAGCAGCTCCTCGCGCTCATCAAGGGGGCGATCGCGCATCGCGGCACCGCGCTCCTCGACGTCATCTCCCCGTGCGTCACGTTCAACAACCACGAGGACTCGACGAAGTCGTACAAGTGGGCCAAGGACCACGAGATCGCGATCCACGAGATCGGCTTCGTCCCCTTCTTCGAGGAGATCCAGGTCGACTACGACCCGGGCACGACTCAGGACGTGACCCTGCACGACGGCTCGCACATCCGCCTTCGCAAGCTGCGCGCGGACTATGACGCCACCGACAAGATGGCCGCGCTCGGCCTGCTCCACGAGGGGCAGGCGAAGAACGAGTTCCTGACGGGCTTGATCTACGTCGCGCCGGAGAAAAAGGACTTCCTCTCGCTCCTGAACCTGCCCGACGAGCCCCTGGCCGTGATCCCCGACGAGAAGGCGCGTCCGCCGCGCGAGGCCCTCGGCCAGATGATGGAGGAGCTGAAGTGACGGGAAGCGGTCATCCCGAGCGTAGCGAGGGATCTCTCCCAGGTTCCCGGTTCCAAGTTCCAAGTAGGCGGAAGAAAGCGGCGTCTCTCCGGGTTTCCGAGCCCGGAGGACCCATGAAAGCTCGCTTTCTCGCAGTCGCCGCCGTGCTGGCTCTGGGCGTCATCGCCGCCGCGCCGGCCAAAAAGACCGCTCCCAGAAAGGCGGTTCCCGCCGCCGCGAGCGCGTGCGCGGCCTGCGCCGAGCGGGGCGCGGTCCTCGACCCGAGCCTCTTCTCCGACACCCGGCGTTTCGAGCCGGAGGTCAAGCCGGCATACGAGGCCGCCCGCCAGTACCCGGCGATGCTCGATCGCCTCCACTGCTTCTGCGAGTGCCAGGAGAGCATGACCCACCGCCACAAGACGCTCCTCACCTGCTTCACGAGCACCCACGCCGCCGGGTGCGGCATCTGCATCCGCGAGGCTCTGCTCGCCAAAGAGCTGAAGGACAAAGGGATGCCCGACGATCAGGTCGAGAACACCGTCGAGTCCGTGTTCAAGACCGACGGTCACAAGCCGACCCAGGGGCACCCGGGCTAGAGGTCCAGTCTCCTTCCGGTTCCAGGTTTCAAGTTGATGATCGCGGAAAAGACCCCTTGACATGCTCGAGCAATAAATCTATAAATGTAGATATGACGAAGTATGAATCTGAAGACCCGCGCGTCCTCGCCTTCAAGGCGCTCTCCGATGGCAGGCGGCTCCAGATCCTCGAGCTCCTGAAGGCGCGGGGGGACTCGTGCTGCTCGCTCGTCGAGAACGACGAGCCGGGCCTGTGTGCCTGCGACCTGGAGGAGGCGCTCGGCATCTCGCAATCCGTCGTCTCCCATCACATGGATGCCCTCTGCCGAGCCGGGCTCGTCGTGCGCGAGAAGCGCGGCCGCTGGATGTACTACCGCCGGAACGAGGCGGCGCTCGGGCGGCTCGCCCACGCCGTCGCGAAGGAAATCTAAAACCGGACCGACTTGGTCCAGGAGGTCACGATGGAACCCGCACTGCACGTCTCGCTGAACGTCTCCGACGTCGCGCGCTCGCGCGACTTCTACGCCGCCTTCTTCGGCGTGGCACCGGCGAAGGAGAAACCGGGATACGTGAAGTTCGTCACGACGGCTCCGGCGCTCCACCTCGCGTTGAACGAAGCCGGGCGCAAGCCGGATCCGAAGGGATCGCTCTCCCACCTCGGCATCCGCGTCGCCTCGACCGGAGAGGTCGGAGAGTGGAAGGACCGCGTCACGGAGCGCGGCGTCGCGAGCTTCGACGAAAAGGACACGACCTGCTGTTACGCGCGCCAGGACAAGTTCTGGGTGAGCGACCCCGACGGAAACCGGTGGGAGGTCTACACCGTGCTCGAAGACGTCGAGCTCCCCGTCGCCGCGACGACCTGCTGCGGGGCCTCCGCGGACCCCGCGACGGCATCGGCGCCGGTCACCTGCTGCGCGTAGAGACTCTCGTTAGAATCGGAGCCGATGGGCTGGAACCGGCAGACCTGGGTCTCGCTCTCGCCCATGGGGCTCCGTGAGACCAAACCGGGCCACTTCCGCGAGATGGCCCGGATCGCCTGGGAAAACCGGCGCGAGCTGCCGTTCGCCTGGCGGATCCTCGCCCGCGGCGTCTGCGACGGGTGCGCGCTCGGGACGACGGGAATGCGCGACTGGACGATCGAGGGGACGCACCTCTGCATGGTGCGACTCGAGCTCCTGCACCTCAACACGATGCCCGCGCTCGATCCGGCGCGGCTCGCGAACGTGGATGAGATTACGGCGCTCTCGTCGGCGGACCTGCGCGAGTACGGGCGGCTGCCGGAGCCGATGATCCGCCGCCGCGGCGATCCGGGGTTCCGGCACATCGCCTGGGACGAAGCGCTCGACCTCGCCGCCGCGCGGCTCTCGAAAGCCCCGCCCGATCGGATCGCGTTCTATCTCACGTCGCGCGGGATCCCGAATGAGACCTACTACGCCGCCCAGAAGGCGGCGCGGTTTCTCGGGACGAATCACGTCGACAACTCGGCGCGCCTCTGCCACGCCGCGTCCACGGTCGCCATGAAGGACATGCTCGGGTACGGCGCCTCGACGACGAGCTACCGCGACTGGCTCCATTCCGACCTCATCGTCTTCTTCGGGTCGAACGTTCCCAACAACCAGCCGGTCACGACGAAGTACCTCTACTACGCGAAGGAGAACGGCGCCCGGATTGCGGTCGTCAACCCATACCGGGAGCCGGGGCTCGAACGCTACTGGATTCCCTCGATCCTGGAGAGCGCGCTCTTCGGCACGAGGCTCGCCGACGAGTGGTTCGAGGTCGACACCGGAGGCGACCTCGCGTTTTTGAATGGCGTCCTGAAAGCCTTGTTGGAGGAGCCGGGCGGCGTGGACGAAGAGTTCGTCCGGGACCGAACGAGCGAATTCGAGGCCGCCGCCGACGCCGTCCGCGCCCAGCCCTGGGAGGAGCTGGAAGAATCGAGCGGCGCCCAGCGCGACCGCATGCGCGATTTCGCGCGGCTCCTGATCGAGCGCCCCAACGCCCACTTCGTCTGGGCCATGGGCCTGACCCAACACGCGCATGGCGTGGACACCGTCCGCGCGCTCGTGAACGTGGCACTCGCTCGGGGCTTTCCGGGACGCGCGAACCGGGGCCTCATGCCGATCCGCGGGCACTCGGGCGTTCAGGGAGGAGCGGAGGTCGGGTGCGCACCCAGTCCCGGCGAGGTGGCGCTGTCGCGATGGGAGGAGCTCTGGGGCTTTCCCGTCCCGCGCGGCAAAGGGCTGACCGCGAGCGATCAGGTCGAGGCCGCAGCGGACGGACGGATCGACGTCTTCTGGATCGCCGGCGGAAACTTCCTGGAAACCCTTTCGGGCGCCGCCCGCAACCGCGCCGCCCTCGCGCGCCCCGGCCTTCGGATCCACCAGGACATCGTCGTCAACTCGTCGATGCTGGTCGAGCCTTCGGACACGGTGCTCCTCCTGCCCGCGGCGACCCGATACGAGACGCCCGGCGGGGTCACCGAGACGTCGACGGAGCGGCGGATCATCTTCTCCCCCGAGATCCCGGGCCGCCGGATCGGGAGCGCGCGTCCGGAGTGGGAAGTCTTCGGCGAGGTGTGCGCGCGGGTGCGCCCGTCGGACGCGGGGAAGATTCGTTTCGGTTCGACCGCGGAGATCCGCGCGGAGATCGCGCGAGCGATCCCGCTCTACGCCGG
>DASYUL010000041.1:0-5071 GCA_036001245.1 Thermoanaerobaculia bacterium | reverse complement strand
CGGGGGAGCTTGCGTGGGCGCTTAGGCACGCTCCGGATGGTAGCATTGTTGCCTCATGTTCTGCCGAAACTTCGGCTGCAGCTCACCGCTGAACGCCCGACCGTTCGACGGCTTCTCGAAGACTGGATACCTGGCATTCTTTCAAGTGTCAAAGTCATTATTCCTTCCCGGGAAGGAAAGGAGGATTAAATCATGGCGAAGACTTATACCTGTAGAGATGTAGGGGTCGATTGCGACTGGAGAGTCCGCGGCGAGACCGAAGAAGAAGTAATGCAGAAGATCCGCGACCACGCCCGCGTTGCACATAACATGCAGGAGATTCCCAAAGACCTCGCCTCAAGAGTGCGGGACGCGATTCACGACGAGAAGCAATGAGGTACAGCCGAATTACTTGTGCAAGGCGGACGGCCGCCGAACATGGCGTTGCAGCGGACTCGCTCCGCTTCGCTGCATCTAAGCCCACCCGAAACTAGGACACTACCGAGCGTCTATTGCGATGCGGTGTACTCGAATGCGACCGAGTACAGTCTTACGAGGTCGTTCATCGTCCCCGAGGACGTGATGGACAGGTAGAAACGCAGTGAGTCTCCAGCCGTCAGGTCGGCGGGGAGCGGGCCGGGTCTTCAGGCGACGAGCATCGCGTCGCCGTAGGAGTAGAAGAGGTACTCGCTGCGTATCGCTTCCGCATACGCGGCGAGCACCTTTTCCCGACCCCCGAAGGCGCAGACGAGCATCAAAAGCGTCGAGCGCGGGAGGTGGAAGTTCGTGAGCAGCGCTCCGACGACCCGGAACTCGAAGCCCGGGGTGATGAACAGATCGGTGGAGAATCGAGCGTTCGATTCCGGTTGCCGCGCCCACGATTCCAGTGCCCGGGCGACCGTCGTTCCGACGGCAACGATGCGGCGTCCCTCTTCCCGCGCTCGGCGGATCGAACCGATCGTCTCCTGCGGGATCGAGACGTCTTCCGGCTCGAGGTTGTGTTGCGCGATCTCTTCGGCGACGACGGGCTTGAACGTTCCGGCTCCGACCGCGAGGCTGAGGTCGACCACCTCCACCTCACGCCGTGCGAGCTCGTCGAAAATCCCGTCCGTGAAGTGCAGGCCCGCCGTCGGCGCGGCGATCGCGAGAGGCTCGCGCGCATACACGGTCTGGTAACGCTCGCGATCCTCCGGCTGGTCCGGAGCGCCCGGCTCGCGCCGGATGTAGGGCGGAAGCGGCACGTGACCGATCTCTTCCAGGAGTGCGTCGGAAATCGGTCGGTCGAACTCGACGACGCGCCGGGCCTCGCGGTCGACCTCGCGAACAATGGCCGTGATCCCAGAGTCGAAGCGAATGGAGCGTCCGGGCTTCGCGCGACGGCCGGGCTTCGCAAGGGCGAGCCATCGCAGCCGGTCTTCGTCCAGCGCCCGCAGCAGAAAGATCTCAACGAGACGGTCGTGCTCGTCGCGGCCGTAGAGACGCACCGGCCGGACCCGGACGTCGTTTCGAATAAGCAGGTCGCCGGCGCGGAGCAGCGACGGCAGATCCGCGAAGCTGTGGTGCGCGATCGCGCCGCTCTCGCGGTCGAGCGTCAGGAGCCGGCTCGATCCCCGCGGCCGGGGATGCTGCGCGATGAGCTCCGCCGGAAGCTCGTAGTCGAAGAGGTCGGTCCGCAAGCAGCGCTAGGGTAATCTGCCGGCTCGATGGCGGGCGATTACCCGGCGGGACGGGGCCGCGTGAAGCTCGACGCGGCCGGGCTCGAGATCGAGGGCGTTTCGATCGCCGGCCACGAGTCGTTCTACAAGATTCCGGCCTTTCGGTGCCTGCTCGAGTTCGGCCGCGCGCCGGACGACGTGCTCGGTTACGCCACCGTGTGTCTCACCCATGGGCACCTCGACCACGCGGCAGGCCTCGCGCATCATGCTTCGCGGCGGCGATTGACGGGTCTGCCTCCCGCGCGCGTGTTCGCGCCGGAGGAGGCGGTGCCCGACCTCGAGGCGTGGCTCGCGATCTCTCAGCGCCTCGAGAACGTCGACTACGGAGCGCACGTGACGCCGGCGGTTCCCGGAGAGAGCGTTCTCATTCGCCGCGACCTCCAGCTGACGTTCCTGCCGGGCCGTCACCGCGTGCCGACAGTCGGCTATCTCTTCTCGGAGGTGAGGCACAAGCTCGACGCCGAGCTGGAGGGACTCCCCGGGGAGGAGATCGCGGCGCTGCGCGCGGGGGGAAGGGAAGTCGCCCATCGCGTGGAGATCCCTCTCCTCGCGTACCCGGGCGACTGCGGCCCGGAGGTCTTCGACGCGGCGCCGGAGCTCTTCCGCGCACGCGTGCTGCTCATCGAGTGCTCGTTTCTGGCGCCGGACGATCGGGACCGCGCGAGGGAGTACGCGCACATCCACCTGGACGACATCGCCGCGCGCGCGTCACTTTTCGAGAACGAGGCGATCGTTCTGACTCACTTTTCGCTGCGCTACCGGCCGGAAGAAATCCTGGAGGCTCTCGAAATGCTTCCGGCCGGGGTCTCGGACCGGGTGATTCCGTTCCTGCCCCGGCCGGCCGCGCCCGAGGGGCCGGTCCCGACACCGAGCTAACCGTTCGTCCGCCCATATAATCACCCTCTCCCCAGCCTCGTCCGGAAGGAGTCATCGATGCGAACCTTGGATGCCGAGAAGAAAGAAGGCTCCGGCGTCGCCTTGGAGCAGAAGAAGGATGCCCTGACGGTGATCGACCGGCGGACCGGGAAGTCCTACGAGCTCCCGATCGCCGACGGCACGATCCGCGCGACCGACCTGCGCCAGATCAAGACCGACGCGCAGGACTTCGGATTGATGTCCTACGACCCCGCGTTCATGAACACCGCCTCGTGCAAGAGCCGGATCACGTTCATCGACGGGGAGAAGGGGATCCTGCGCTACCGCGGCTATCCGATCGAGCAGCTCGCCGAGAAGTCCAGCTACCTCGAAGTCGCGTACCTGCTCTTGAACGGAGAGCTGCCGACGAAGGCGCAGTACGACGAGTGGGTACACCACATCACGTTCCACACGATGCTCCAGGAGTCGTTGAAGAAATTCGTGGACGGCTTCAACTACGACGCGCACCCGATGGGGATGCTGATCGGGACCGTCGCCGCCATGTCGACCTTCTACCCGGACGCGCGCAACATCCACGATCCGGTCTCCCGGCAGACGCAGACGTGGCGCCTGATCGCCAAGATGCCGACGCTCGCCGCCCTGGCCTACCGGCACAGCATGGGGATGCCCCACGTGTATCCGGACAACGACCTCTCCTACACGGAGAACTTCCTGAACATGCTTTTCAAGATCCCGTCGGCGAGCTGGCGCCCCGATCCCGTACTCGTGCGCGCGCTCGACGTTCTCTTCATCCTCCATGCCGACCACGAGCAGAACTGCGGCACGCACGTGATGCGCGGAATCGGCTCCTCCCACACGGACCCCTACTCGGCCGTCGCGGGCGCGGCGGCGGCGCTCTACGGGCCGCTGCACGGCGGAGCCAACGAAGAAGTCCTGAAAATGCTCAAGGAGATCGGCTCGGTCTCCCGTGTCCCGGGCTTCATCAAAGAGGTCAAGGAGGGCAAAGGCGAGAGGCGCCTGATGGGCTTCGGCCATCGCGTCTACAAGAACTACGACCCTCGGGCCAAGATCATCAAGCGCATCGCCGGCGAGGTCTTCGAGGTCACGGGACGAAATCCGCTGCTCGACATCGCCCTGGAGCTCGAGAGGATCGCGCTGCAGGACGAATACTTCGTCAAGCGCAAGCTCTACCCGAACGTCGACTTCTATTCGGGCCTGATTTACCAGGCGATCGGATTCCCGACCGCGGTCTTCACGGTGCTCTTCGCGATACCCCGCACCGCCGGCTGGATGGCGCAGTGGCAGGAGATGCTGGCCGATCCCGAGCAGAAGATCGCACGGCCGCGGCAGGTCTATCTCGGCCCTGGCGAGCGCAACTTCGTCCCGATCGATAAACGCTAAAGCGCGGAGCTCTCGGGGCGAGGAGGCACGGCTAGTCCCTGCCGCGGCGCACGCCGGGGAAATATTGTTCAGCCGGTGTACGGTCCCTGAGTCTGCAGCCCTGGTGAATGCGTTGGTGGTTCGAAGCCGAGGCGACGTACGGGTCGCGTCTCCCGGTCGCCGATGGCGGCGGCCCGCCGACTGCTGTTTCCGCCTCCGCTCCACTCTCTTGGTGGTCGAAGAGATCGAGTGAACGCGGCGCTTGCCTCGCATCCGGCCTTCGTCATAGGCTCCAGCACCAAGACAGGCTACGTGCTCCCGAGCGACGTCATCGCCACGCCCAGTCCACGATCCGGATGCAAGTCTTCCGCTGCTGAAAGCTCATCGATCGAAAGTCCCGAACCGACACGGAGGAGGCCCTAGAGAAGGTCACGAACCGAAACGGAGGAGGGTGAAAGATGGCAAGTACTGGAACAACCCCGGGGGCCGTTGCCGTACCACACGGCGAAGTGGCGGTCAGTCGATGGTGGCGGGTGGTCGGCGGGCTCATGATGAATCTCGCGCTCGGCTCTCTTTACGCCTGGAGCGTCTTCGTCGCACCTCTCGAGAAGGAATTCGGATGGAAGCGGGCGGACACTTCCCAGGTGTTCACCTGGGCCGTCGTCGTCTTCGCCATCGCCTTCATCGTCGCGGGTCGACTACAGGACAAGAAGGGTCCTTTCTTCGTATCGCTGACGGGCTGCATTCTGCTGACCATCGGCTTCCTGCTTTCCGCGCGGACGCAAAGCCTGGGGTATCTCATCTTCGTCTTCGGCGTCATCGTCGGCATCGGCAACGGCTTCGGCTACGCGACCCCCATACCGGTCATGGCGAAGTGGTTCCCGGACAAGCGGGGTCTGGCCGTCGGACTGGCAGTGGCCGGCTACGGCGGCGGTTCCGCCATCTTCGGGCCCCTGTCCAACCTGTGGCTCATCCCCACCTACGGCTGGCGGACCACGTTCGTGGTGCTCGGCGTCGTCTTCTTCTTCATGACGCTCATCGGATCTCTCCTGCTGAAGAACCCTCCGGTCGGATATCGCCCGCCCGGCTGGACGCCCGCGCCGGCCGCCAAGGCGGCGGCG
>DASYUL010000040.1:0-9592 GCA_036001245.1 Thermoanaerobaculia bacterium | reverse complement strand
CATCCGGCCAGATGCGCGTCGATCCCCGATCGCTCGCTCGGCGCGAGCTCTTCGTCGACATATGGGGAAAGCACCTCGTTGATCTGTTCGCAGTTCATGGCCTCGACCGGTCCTCCGATTCCCCTGCAGCTCTCCCGAGGAGTGCCGAGAGACGGCCGCGGGCACGGGCGATCCGCGAGCGCACGGTACCGATCGGAGAGCCGACGATCTCGGAAATCTCCGCGTACTGGAAACCCCACAGGTCGCAGAGGAGAAGCGCCTCGCGTTGCTCCCTCGGGAGGCGATCGAGAGCCGTCTCGAGCTCGCGAGCCGCGAGGCGCTCGACGGCTTCCGCGGGAACGACGAACGCCTGGGTGCTCGTCTCGGTGTCCACCGCAAGAGACAGTTGAGATCGGACGGCCGACGCCCGCCGACCATCCAGGAAGAGGTTTCGTGCGATCCGGAAGAGCCAGGCGCGGCACGCCGCCGGATCCCGGAGCCTCCGCCAGGCCTCAAATGCCCGCTCGAAGGTCGCCTGAACCAAGTCGTCCGCGTCGGCAGCGTTGCCGGTCAGCCGCCGGGAAAACGCAGTGATGTCCTCCAGATAGGAAAGCGCCAGAACGCTGAATTCCTCTCGGGTCACACAACTTCCCTATTACCGCAGACGGCCGGAGAAGCCCTGGAGTTCCGCCGGACACCGGAATCATCTTCAAGTCACCGCGAAGAACGGCTCTCCAAAGACGATCTTCCCGACCGGATCACGGCCGAGAAAAAAGCAGCGCAATGCCGCCCATGGATGCCAGACCGGAGAACTCGCACTTATTCGCTCTCCGGGAGCAGGTCATAGCGCTGCGGGCAGCCGCCGCCTTTTACAGGCTACATTTTCATCACGGGCTGGTTACGCACATCTTCTTTCGTCTTGCCGGTCACATGGCCCTCACCTGCTTCCCAGCCGCCGTGGCACTCACGGCACGGCCCCATGCCGGTCTCGACTCCGTGGTGACACGTGCAGTGGCCCATATGCACCGCACACCACTCGCACGTGGGTCTGATGCAGCAGGCGTAGCCTTCCTTCCCTGCTTTGGACTTCACGGCCTTGACGTGCTTTTCCAACTTCTTGGACTCTGACGTCTGCATCATCATCATTTCGCCCTTGTGCTCCTGAGCTTGCAGCAGAAGGTTCACTCCCAATAAGAGGACGCCAGTAACAGCTGCAGCCGCGGCCAGGCGTTTGGGCCCGAGTAATTTGGACATGATTCCTCCTGTTCCTCCTGTTCATCCAACCAAGGATCGAGTCCGATGGGCGGACCGCGCGATCGAGAGGCGCGGTTGCTCATCGCTTCGGCTCGGGCCAGATGCGGCTGCCGGAGTGAAAGCGCGCCCAGACGTACCAGTACACGTGGCGAGGGAGGACGGCGGCCTCCGGCGAGAAGACGACGCGGCCGCCGCGCTTTGACACTTCGAGGACGCGATCCCCTATTCGCAGCTTTTGAGGTTCCGCGTCGAGGCGCTCTGCCACGACCGCGACAGCGCCGGAGGAGTCGGCGATGCCCCATACCCAGGTCTTCCCGGGCAGGCGCGGGTCAGGGTTCTTCGTGCCCAGCACGCCGAGCTTCTCGGGATCTGAGAAGTAACGCTCGTACGGGCTGACCCGCGTTCGAGGCTCGGGGCGCAGGAGAAGGGTCCGGGGATGCTCCTTGCGCCACTCGCCCCACGTCGTCACGACGGATGGCACTTCGGAGAGCTCTTTCCCGGTCAGCGGGCCGCGCAGGGCCTGCCCGTCGATCTGCGACCAGTAGGATCCGGTCTCGCGGTCGTACATCACGAGGGAATCGCGGTAGAGAGCGCCGGAGACTCCGAGGTCGAGCGTCCTTCCTTCGAGCTCGCGGGCGTAGACCACGCCCGTTCCGGCGAGCGGTCACCAGGTGGCCGCGATCGGCTTTCCGCCGACGACGTCGTCGACGACCTCGTGAGCGTCGAGGTCGATCAGCGGGTACGCGCGCGACTCGCCTCCAATGACGACGCCGAGGACCTTTTCGCCGTCGGCGAGCTTCGCCTTGTCGGCGAGCACGAACCTGGGGTCCCGGATGGCGGGGATCGCGTCGCGGTCAAGGAGCTGCACGATCGGGTCCTTTTGAGGGCCCGATGTCGGGGTCGGCTTCTTCGCGGAGTCCGGCGCGGCGGCGCACAGAAAGAACCCCGTCACCGCGAGCGCCGCCGGCAGCGACTGATTCGCAGGCGACGATCGGAAAAACGTCATTACCTATGCCGGTCGCGCGGCCGCGACCGTCGCCCTGCTGCGGAGCCAGACGAACAGCAGGCCGAGGATCACGCCGTACATCAGGTGGCCGAAGAGACTCCCCATCGCCACCGGCGGCATCATCTTCAAGGGCGCGAAGGCCGGCATCCCCAGAAACATCGGCATCAGAATGAGAGCGCCCAGTACCCACCAGATCACGCCGTACAGCGCGCCCCAGCCGAACCCCGCGCCAAAGGTCGCCGCGCGGCTCCCGAAGAGCCACCCGAAGATCGCGCCGATCACGGCGCTGTTGAAGAGATGGTAGACCCAGCCGACGGCCATGCTGTCGGAACGCACGACTTTCGCGACCATGGCCATCATCGGCATCCGGCCGCCGTCCGGGGTCGGCGCCGTCATCCCCTGCATCATCATTCCGAAAACGACTCCGGCGATGAGACCGGCCACGATGCCGGCAGATGTTTTCGACCGCATGAGTCCTCCTACTGACCAGCCGGGACCGGCGTCGCTTCCACGATCACGCCGGCGCTCGAGCAGGTCCAGTAAACGTGCCCGTTGCGCGCGACCGCGACGTCGGTCGGTTCAGGATCCCCGAAATCCACGATGGTCAGTGCCATGCTCTCGAGGTCGAGCTCGTTCACCTTGTTTCGGCCGCCCATCCGGCTCGAGACCCCCGGCGTCGGCACTTCCGTGAAGAAGAGTTTTCTGTCCTGGTGATCGAGGGCAATGCCGACCGGGCTGTCGAGGCTTCCGAGCAGGAGGCTGACGACGCCCTCGGGGGAGCGCCGCAGGATGACGTTTGCCGTCTTGCAGGTCCAGTACACGGTCCCGTCCTTCGCGACGGCGATGTCGGTCGGTTCCGGCTCTCCCATCGTGAGCGTCTGAATGCTCTTCCCGTCGCTGACGTTGACCGTGTTGGTGCCTCCCATCATTCCGGACACGCCCGGCGTCGGGAGCTGCGTGAAATACACGTCCCCGTCACGGCCGATGGAGATGCCGCTCGGCCGGGCAAGCCCTCCCAGGAAGAGACTCACCTCCCCGCTGCGAGACCGCTCGAGAATCACGTTCGCGGACTTGCAGGTCCAGTAGAGGATCCCGTCCGGTCCGAGCGCCAGATTCGTCGGCTCGGGCTCTCCCGTTGTGAGCGTCTCGACCTCTCCCGCGCCGAGCACGATCCGGTTGACCGTGTTCGTTCCGCCCATGGACCCCGGAACTCCTGGCGTCGGCAATTGAGTGAAGAAGAGTGTCTGGTTTCCCTGAACCGTGATCCCGGTGGGGCGTTCCAATCCGGAGACCACCACGGCGGTCTCGTATTCCTGCGCGGACAGGCCGGCGCTGGCCAGAAACAGGGCGAGGACTCCGGCCGTCCGCCGGGCGGTTCTGCTTGCACACCTCATTTCCACGATCCTCCTTTCGGAATCTCTTCCGGAGCAAACGCTGATGGTTTCCGGCCCGCGCACGGCCGGTCGAGGCAGGACCGATCCCGCCACTTTTCATCAACAATTACGATCCCCCGAAAGGTTCCGCGACCAGGCGTGAAGAACGAGGGAGAATCGCTGATCTAGACTGCCGTCGAGAGACGTCGAACCGCGATGTCCGCAAACGACTCCTCGACAATGGAAAAAAGGGCCCGCTTCGAAGCGGCGGCGCTGCCCCATCTCAAGGCGGCCTATAACATGGCGCTGCGCCTGACGCGTCAGACCGAGGACGCCCGAGACGTCGTACAGGAGACCTACCTGCGCGCCTACCGGACCTTCGACAACTTCCGGCCCGGAACCAACTGCAAGGCGTGGCTGTTTACGATTCTGTATTCGATCTTCGTCAACCGATACCGCAAGGAGAAGCGGGAGCCCGCGACCCTCTCGGTGGACGAGCTGGAGGAAAAGTTCCACCGCTCGCTCGTTGCCCCGGAGCGGACGGAGCCCGGCGCGACCGGCCGACCCCCGGAGTGGACGGACCGGGAGGTCGAGCTCGCGTTCGATGAGCTGCCGGAGACCTTCCGCGAGGTCGTGCTCCTCGTGGACGTCGAAGAGCTCACGTACGACGAGGCGGCTGCGGCGCTCGGCTGCCCGATCGGCACGATCCGGTCCCGTCTCTCTCGCGCGCGAAAGGCTCTTTACGTCGCGCTCGAGCAGTACGCCCGAAGAACGGGTTACCTGAAAGGAGCCTCGGAGCAGAAGTGAGCAGCGAATCCGATCATCCGCGCGACGAGATCCAGGATCTTCTGGACGGGCGGCTCGACGGCTCCGAGCGAGCGCGGGTCGAGCAGCATCTGGAAACGTGCAGGGAATGCCGGCGGGAGTGGCAGACCCTCGCGCGGGTCAAGTCGGCCGTCGCAACGGCTTTGAAAGCGAAGGACGTCCCTTCCGACGTCGCAGCGGAGACGGTCGCCGCTCTCGATCGGGAGGATCGGACAGAGGAATCGCGCCGACCGGGAGCCGTTCCCGCGTTGCGGTGGAGGCCGGCGGCGGTGCTGGCGCTCGCGGCTGCCCTCGCGGCAATTGCGTTCCTCGTCCTCCGGGACGAGAAATCGCCCACCGTTCCGGACGCCGTCGCGCGGGATTACTCCGCGCTGCGCGAGGGGAAGCTGCATCTCCAGATCGGAGCCGACGAGCCGCGCGCGCTCCAGCGATTCTTCGCGGCCCATGGGATTGCGTTCAAGACCAACGTCTTCGACCTCGGGATGATGGGCTACCGCCTCCTCGGAGGCCGCGTGCACACCGTGCGCGGCCGGCCGAGCGCTCTCTTCGTGTACCGCGGGGAGCAGAATAAGATCCTCGTATGCCAGATGTTCGAGGGGAGCGAGCGGGATCTGCCGCGGGGGGCCGAGGTGCGCCGCCATGGCGGAATCTCGTTCTTCGTGTACCGCAGAGACGCCCGGACGCTCGTCTTCTGGCCCGAGGGGAAAGTTCTCTGCGTTCTCACCTCGGACGCGGACGCGGAAGAGGTGATCGCGCTCGCGTTCGCCAAGGCCGTCCCGACGTAGCGACGCTCGGCCGCCTCCGGCGCGGCTGAACGATGGCGAGCGTCGGGCGCAGCGTGCCCCGCAAGGAGGGGCGCGACAAGGTCACCGGGCGGGCGTTGTACGTCGACGACCTCGCTTTCCCCGGGATGCTCCACGGCCGGACGGTCCGCTCGACGATTCCCCGAGGCGAGATCTTGGGACTCCGGCTCGACTTCGATCGGACCGGGTTCACCGTCGCGGACTGGCACGACGTTCCCGGCCGGAACACGGTCGCGCTGATCGAGCTCGACCAGCCGTGTCTCGCGGAGCGCGAGATCCGCCACTTCGCCGAGCCGATCCTGCTCCTCGCGCACCAAGACCGGGAAAAGCTCATCGAGGCGGAACGCTCGACGGCGATCGACTACCGGTCGCTCGATCCAATCTATGACCCGGCGCGCTCTCCGCTCTGTTTCAAGGAAATCTCGATCGACAAAGGGGATCTCGCCCGCGGGTTCGCGGAGGCCGACATCGTCGTCGAGGGCGAGTACTCGACCGGCCACCAGGAGCAGCTCTACATCGAGACGAACGGCGTGATCGCGGTGCCGGAGAACGGGGGCGTCACGGTCTACGGGTCGCTCCAGTGTCCGTACTACGTGCACCGCGCGCTCCGGGTGCTGCTGGACCTGCCGGACGAGAAGGTCCGCGTCGTCCAGACCGAGACGGGCGGCGGCTTCGGCGGCAAGGAGGAGTACCCCTCGATGATCGCGGGTCACGCCGCGCTCCTCGCTTTGAAGTCCGGCCGCCCGGTGAAACTTGTCTACGACCGCGTCGAGGACATGGTTGCGACGACGAAGCGGCATCCGGCGGTGATCCGGCACTCGACCGGCGTCAAGCGCGACGGCCGGCTGACCGCAATCGAAATCGACGTACTCATGGACGGCGGCGCGTACATGACGCTCTCGCCGGTCGTGCTCTCCCGCGGCGTGATCCACGCCACCGGCCCGTACCGCTGCGAAAACGTGAAGGTCCACGGCCGGGTCGTAATGACGAACACCCCGCCCAACGGCGCGTTCCGCGGCTTCGGCGCGCCGCAGACACAGTTCGCTGCGGAGGTCCACATGGAGCGCATCGCGGAGGCGCTCGGCATGGACGCCGTGCGGCTTCGCGAGGCGAACGCGTTCCGGCCGGGCGATACGACGGCGACCGGGCAGAAGCTCGGAAAGGACTGCAGCGCCGTGAAGGTACTGCGCGAGGCGGTGAAACGGAGCGACTTCCGCGCAAAACGCCGTGCCTGGCGCGGCACGAACCGCGGCATCGGCCTCTCGCTCTTCTTCCACGGGTCCGGGTTCACCGGAGGCGGCGAGGTCAAGCTCGCGTCGAAGGCGTCACTCGAGCTGACCGAGACCGGGGCGCGCATCCTCGTGGCCTCCACCGAGATCGGCCAGGGAACGCGCACCATGCACGCGCAGATCGTGGCGGACTCCCTCGGAATCCCGTACGAGAACGTCGAGGTCGAAGCCGCCGACACCGCAAAGGTGCCCGACAGCGGGCCCACCGTCGCGTCGCGGACCTGCATGGTCGTCGGCCGGATCCTCGAGCGGTGCGCCGCGGAGATCCGGCAGAAGCTCGGAAAGATGTCGCCGCGCGAATACCTGGCGGCTCACGGGCCCCTCGTCGTCACCAAGGAGTACGCGGGTCCGGACGGCCTCTACTGGGACGACGACAGCTACCGCGGCGATGCGTACGGCGCATACGGCTGGGCCTGCGACGTCGTCGAGGTCAACAGAGATCCGGTGACTTTCGAGATCCGCCCGACGCGCGTGACGACCGTGCAGGAGATCGGGAAGGCGATTCACCCGATCCTCGCCTCCGGCCAGATCGAGGGCGGAACGGCCCAGGGGATCGGCTACGCGCTCCTCGAAGAGGTGGCGATGCGAGACGGCCGCATGGACAACGCGCAGCTCACGAATTACCTCGTGCCGACGACGCTCGATACTCCCGAGATCGACGTGACGATCCTCGAGAACCCCTACGAGCACGGACCGTACGGAGCGAAAGGCGTCGGAGAGATGCCCATCGACGGACCGGCGCCGGCGGTGGTCAATGCGATCCGGAGTCTCGGATTTGACGTCCGCTCGATTCCCGCCACCCCCGAAAGGATCATGGAGAGTTCCACGTTCCAGGTTCCAAGTTCCAAGTCGTGAGGTTCACGCTCAACGGAAAGGCGCGCGACGTCAGGGCGGCGCCGATGAAGCGGCTGCTCGACGTCCTCCGCGAGGAGTGCGGCCTGACCGGAACGAAGGAGGGATGCGGCGAGGGAGAGTGCGGCGCCTGCACCGTCATTGTCGACGGGCTTCCGGTGAACTCCTGTCTGGTGCCCTTCGCGCAGGCGCGCGGTTCCGTCGTCACCACCATCGAAGGACTGAAGGGGCGTCACCCGCTGCAGGATGCATTTGTCGTCGAGGGCGGCGCGCAGTGCGGCATCTGCACGCCGGGGATGATCCTCGCCGCAGCGGCGTTGCCGCGGAATGCGTCGCTCGAAGAGATCCGGACGGGCCTGGCCGGAAACATCTGCCGCTGCACGGGCTACATGGCGATCTATCGCGCCGTCAAAAAAGCATCCGCCCGGCCGCCCGCCCGCCGGAGACGATGAGTGCCGCTGCCTCTCCGCGCGCTGTTCTGGCTCGTCCTGCCGGCCGTGACGCTCATCTGGATTCCCTCCTTCTTCTGGACGCGCGAGCGCCCGGTCGGGGTGACGCGCTTCGTGGGGGCTCCGCTGATCGTCGTCGGCGCGGCGATCCTGCTTTACTGCGTCCTGGGCTTTGCGTCGAAGGGGAAGGGAACGCTCTCGCCGGTCGATCCTCCGAAGCGGCTCGTCACGTCGGGGCTGTACCGTTTCGTCCGCAACCCGATGTACGTCGGAGGCGTGCTGGTCCTCGTCGGGCAGGCGATCCTGCTCCGGTCGTCGGGCCTCCTCCTCTACGCGTTCATCTGGTGGCTCGCGGTTCACCTGTTCATCGTTCTCTACGAGGAACCTCATCTGAGAAGCGTGTTCGGCAGCGAGTACGAAGAGTACCGGCGCGGCGTACCGCGCTGGATCGCGCGACCGCGGAAACGATGAGCGTTCTGCTCCGATCGCTCGTTTTCTCCGTCCTCTTCATCGGGACCGTGCTTGTCGCGCTGCCGTACTGGATCATCGGTCGGGGGGACCGCGCGCCGGTCCCGCTCACGGTGCGGGCAATCGGGCTTCTCCTCGGAGCCGCGGGGGCGGCCGGCGTCCTCTGGTGCATCCGCGACTTCGCTGTCCGGGGCCGCGGGACTCCGGCGCCCTGGGATCCGCCGAAGCATCTCGTCGTCGCCGGTCCTTACCGGTACGTCCGCAACCCGATGTACGTCGCGAGTCTCATCGTGCTCGCCGGGGAAGCGCTCTTCTTCGGGTCGTCGGGCGTCGCGATCTACGCGGCGGCCCTGTGGCTCGCCTACCATCTGCGGGTCGTCCTCTCCGAAGAGCCCGCCCTGCGGAGACAATTCGGACCCGAGTACGAGGCATATCGCGCGGTCGTGCCGCGCTGGATCCCGAGGTTCGCATGAGGACCGCCGTCTCCTGCCTCGAGCTCCTTCAGCCCCGCACGGTCCGCGAGGCCCTGAAGATGATGCGCGACGAGGGACCGCTCGTTCCGCTCGCGGGTTGCACCGATGTCTACGTGAACCTCAACTTCGGAACGCTGCCGGCGAAGAAGTTCATCGACCTCTGGCCGCTCGACGAGCTCCGCAGGATCCGCCTTTCCGACGGCGCGCTTTCGATCGGAGCGCTCGCCACGTACACCGAGATCATCCGTTCGCCGCTCGTGCGGCGGCGGTTGCCGATTCTCGCCGCAGCCGCGCGCGAGATTGGCGGCGCGCAGATCCAGAACCGCGGCACGCTGGGGGGCAACATCGCCAACGGCTCTCCCGCCGGCGACACGCTGCCGGTTCTCGCGGTGGCGGACGCCACGCTCGTCCTCGCGAGCGCTGGCGGCGAGCGGCGCGTCCCGTTCAACTCCTTCTATTCGGGATACCGTCAGAGCGTGCTCCGCTCCGACGAGCTCATCGCCGCCGTCGAGGTCCCGCGCGTCGCCGGACGCCAGTGGTTCCGCAAGGCGGGAACCCGCGCGGCGCAGGCGATCTCGAAGGTCGTGATGGCGGGACTTCGCTGCGCGCGGCCGTGCGTCTCGCTCGGCAGCGTGGCGCCGACGGTGGTGCGGCTACCGAAGACGGAGGCCGTGCTCGCCTCGGGCGCTCCGATCGGCGAGGCGCGGCGGACTCTCGAAGAAGAAATCCAGCCGATCGACGACCTGCGTTCGACCGCGGAGTACCGGCGCCGGGTCTCCGGCAACCTTCTCGAGCAGTTCTGGGGCGAGACCGCATGAAGC
>DASYUL010000039.1:0-3812 GCA_036001245.1 Thermoanaerobaculia bacterium | reverse complement strand
TCGATCCTGCCCCCTCCCGGCACGATCTTCAATTCGATCGACGGTCCCGTAGCGCTGTCCCCCGACGGCCGACAAATGGCGTTCGCTGCCAGTGATGCGGACGGGACCGGCTGGCTCTGGGTGCACTCGCTCAACTCGCTGCAGCCTCACAAGCTCGAAGGCACGCAGGACCCGTACGACCCTTTCTGGTCTCCGGACGGTCGCTTCGTCGGCTATGGCGCTCCGGGCGGCCTCTTCAAGTTCGAAGTGCCGGCGGGACCTGCCCAGAAGATCGCGGACATGGCCGACGGCCGAGGGTGTACCTGGAACCGCGACAATGTCCTGCTTTTCGAGAAATCGGGGGCGAGCCCCATTTTTCGCGTGTCCGCAGCCGGCGGTCCGGTCGAGCAGGTGACGACGCTCGACAAGGCACGGGGCGAGATCGCGCACTGGCGTCCGCAGTTCCTCCCGGACGGGAGGCGCTTCCTCTACCTCGCCCGGTGCGAGCCGTTGCAGAACAGCGGCATCTTCGTCGGGTCTCTCGGCTCGCGCGAGACGAAGCGCGTGGCCGATCTGGACGTCCCCGCTTATTTCGCGCGCCCCGGATATCTGCTCTTCGTCCGCGAAAAGGTCCTCATGGCGCAGCCGGTCGATCCAAAAAGTCTGAGCTCTACCGGCGATCCCGTCGTCGTCGGCCGCGACGTTCAGTACGTGGAGACGTGGGGCTCGGCCGCGTTCTCGACGTCCGACTCCGGTGTGCTCGCCTACCAGGGGGCGAGTCCGGCGACGCGGCAGCTCGTCTGGCTCGATCGCTCCGGCAAAAAGATCGCGAATTTCGGGGCCGAGGGCGAGTACTCGGACGACCCCCGGATCTCGCCGGACGAGTCTCGGGTCGCTCTCAAGCGCGTCGATCCGACGACGCGCAGCGCCGACATCTGGATCCTCGACGTCCGCCGCGGGATCGGCTCGCGGTTCACGTTCGATGCGGCACGGGAGTCGGATCCGGTCTGGTCGGCCGACGGCAAACGTCTCTACTTCGGCTCGAACAAGGCCGGGATCGGAGACCTCTACGAGAAGGACGCGAGCGGCGCCGGGTCCGAGAAGCTGCTCCTGAAGTCCGATCTCTGGAAGGCCCCGCTCGACGCTTCGCCCGACGGCCGCTGGCTGGCCTTCCGCGTCGGGGATCCAAAGACCGGCCTCGATATCTGGCTCCTGTCACTCTCGGGCGACGGGAAAGCCAGCCCATTGATGGCGACACCGTTCAATGAGGACAACGCGCGCTTTTCCCCCGACGGTCGGTGGCTCGCGTACGAATCGAACGAGACGGGCAAGCGGGAGGTCTTCGTGCAGCCGTTTCCGGCGACCGGCGAGAAATGGCAGGTTTCGACCAGCGGCGGCGGTAGCCCCAGGTGGATAAAGGGTGGCCGCGAGCTCATGTATTTCGAGCTGCCGGAGATGAGAAAGCTCGTCGAGATCTCGACCGAGCCGACGTTCCAGGCGTCCGTTCCGCGGGATCTCTTCGCGACGCCGCGTGCCCTGGGATCCGCAGTCACGGGCGACGGCCAGCGGTTCCTGTTCAACCTTCCCGCCGTGGAAACCGCTCCGACCCCGATGACGATCGTTCTCAACTGGAAGTCGGGAATCAAGAAATAGGCAACGCCGGGGGATCACCGCCGCCCGGATATCATTCACCGGAAACCCACGTCTTTCGGAGGTATGAGAAACGTATGGATTTCCGCACCATCCTGGATGAGGTCCTCGAGGCGTGGTCCTATACCCGCAACGGGGTGATCGAGGAAGCGCGCGCCCTCCCCGAAAAAGACTTCGGCTTCCGCGCCTCCGAGAAGAGCCGTTCGGTCATCGAGCTGCTGCAGCACGTCATCGAGTCGGGACTCCTCATGTCGGGCGAGCTCTCCCGCCCCGACGGAGACTTCCGGCGCAAGTCCTACGAGGGACTCCTGATCGAGTACGCGCGCGGGATTTCGGGGATGAGATCGAAGCGCCAGCTCCTCGCCGCGCTTCGCCAGACCCACACGGACGGCGAGAAGCGGATCCGCGCCGCCGGCGAGCTCCACATGCTGCAGCTGATCAACCGGTTCGACGGCAAGAGGGGGACCCGGCTCGCGTGGATGAACCACGGGATCTCGCACGAGGAGTACCACCGCGGGCAGCTCGCGATCTACGCGCGGATGGTGGGTCGGGTTCCCGTCCTGACGAAACGCATCCACGGGTAGCCGAGTTCAGCCGGAGTTCTTCAGCATCCCTTCCGCAGCGCGGCGGAATTCGGCCGGATTGATCGCGGGATAACGATAGAGCAGCGGCTCGATCCCGGCAAAAAGGTCGAGCGCGCGCTGTGGCTCGACGAGCCCTCGCCGCAGCATTTCCTCGACGTCGCCGACATCCTGGGCGTGACCGCGTTCGATCTTCGCGAGCGCTTGCGAATAGAAGTCGTAGTGAAAGAAGGAAAGACGCCCCTCCGTCTCTATGAAGCGGCTTCTCTCCTGCCAGCCCGGAAGCTCCGGGATGAAGTCGGACGGAGAGGCGAGCTCGACGTTGATCCGGAGAGTCTCTTTGAGGGAGGGGATCGCGCGGAGCAAGCGATCCGAGTCGGGCACGAAGCGCAGATCCACGTCGATCGTCGTCCGCCGCCACCCGATGAGGACCGCGCTCGCGCCGCCCGTGAAATAGACGCGAGTCTCCCGGTCCGCCGCCTCCGACAGAACCTGCATCAGCCTGCGGATCCGTGCGCCGTCGGCTAGGTCGCGCATTCCGCGGCGCGCTCGAAGCTGACGAGCCGCCTCACGAGCGCGTTGTAGCGGGAGTGGGCGGAATCCGGATCCGTCTCCGACAGCCGCTCGTAGAGCCGATGCTCCGCGTCGGCGAATGTCCGTGCCGGGACCGGCAGTCCGATGCGACGTAATCGCAGGGCGCCGATCGAAACGAGGAGAGCGGGGACCGACTCGACGCCTCGCGAGAGATCGTCGAGTCCCTGCTCGACGAGGTCGGCTCCGGGAAGGCTCCGATAGTCCACCCACGCATGATAAGCGGCAGCTTCGCGCGGGTATCATCGCCCGAACGAGCCCATGTCGCTCTCTACCGGCACCCGCCTCGGTCCCTACGAGATCCAGGCGCCGATCGGCGCCGGGGGGATGGGCGAGGTCTACCGGGCGCGGGACACGCGCCTCGAGCGGACGGTCGCCGTCAAGGTCCTGCCGTCCCATCTCTCCACGAGCCCGGAGGTGCGCCAGCGTTTCGAGCGCGAGGCGAAGACCATCTCGCAGCTCTCCCACCCGCACATCTGCGCGCTCTACGACGTCGGCAACCAGGACGGCGTCGAGTTCCTCGTCATGGAGTACCTCGAGGGCGAGACGCTCTCCGACCGGCTCGTGAAGGGACCGCTCGCGTTCGACCAGGTGCTGCGTTACGGGCTCGAGATCGCCGACGCCCTGGACAGAGCCCACCGTCAGGGGATCGTGCACCGCGACCTGAAGCCCGGCAACGTGATGCTGACGAAGTCCGGGGTGAAGCTCCTCGACTTCGGTCTGGCCAAGGCGGTGGCACCGGCCGCGGCGCGATCGGGCGCGTCGCTGACCGCGCTCCCGACCCAGACGGGAAAGGATCTGACGGCGGAGGGCACGATCCTCGGGACCTTCCAGTACATGGCGCCCGAGCAGCTCGAGGGCAAGGAGGCGGACGGCCGCACCGACATCTTCGCCTTCGGCGCGGTGCTCTACGAGATGGCGACGGGGAAGAAAGCGTTTTCGGGACGCAGCCAGGCGTCGCTGATTTCCTCGATCATGACGTCCGAACCGGCGCCGACCTCGACCGTCGTG
>DASYUL010000038.1:0-14142 GCA_036001245.1 Thermoanaerobaculia bacterium | reverse complement strand
TGAGCGGGCGTTCGCGGATTCCTCCTCGTCGGACCCGGCGCGCATCCAGTCGACGATCGTCTCGACCAACGACTACATCGCGCGCACGCACGGGAGCGCGAACATGTTCGCGACGCTCTTCTTCGGCGTCCTCGATCCGGCCGACGGAACGCTCTCCTGGATCAACGCGGGACACGAAGCACCGATCGTCCTGGCGGACTCAGGAGTCCTCGCGCGACTGGCGCCGAGCGGGCCCGCTCTGGGGATGATGCCGGGAATGACCTTTCAGGTGAGGGAGTCGCGCATCGAACCCGGGCAGACCCTCCTCGCCTTCACCGACGGGGTGACGGATGCCAGGGACGTCTCCGGGCGCCTCTACTCGGAGGAAGGGCTTCTCGGGCTGCTCGCGCAGAGCGCACCGACCGCCGCGGCGCTCCTGGAGCGCATCGAGCAGGCGGTCTCGACGCACTCCGCCAGCGCGGAGCGCACCGACGACATCACGATGCTGGCCGTTCGGCGCGCGAACATGAGCGATCGCGTCTAGGACAGGAAACCCCCGTTTGGACTGCCAAGTGCCGGGCTTGACCCATTGACGCTAGCATCCTATAATACTAGCAGTATGGACGCGCGGAGGCCGAATGCGCGACGGAGCGGGACTCACGACGGCATTGATTCTGTTGCCTGTGGAGTACAACCCGGATGAGCGGGGTGAGCGGATGCCGATTGAAGACGAGAAGTTCACACGTACGGCAGATGAGCTCAGTTGCGAGCTTGAGGAGGGCGGTACGATCCACCTTTACCGGGACGGAAATGTCAGAGGAGTCTGGTGGGACAGAAAGGTCGTGGATCGAGAAACGCACGCTGTGATCGAGATCGACATGGAAGATACGGAACACGCCCGAGGGTTCGTGATTCGACATGTCAGAGAAATTCTCCTCGATCGATTTCGTCAGAAGGCGATCTATGTCAAGTTCGTAGTGCCTGTGGACCGACTCATAGTGACTGAAGAAGAAGTCACTGCCTGAGTCGTCTCGAGTCGCAATCTTGGATCCGAATGGAGTTCATGATGGCCGGCGAAAAGAAGCTGGAATCTCCCGTGACGCTGTTTGCAGCAATCGAAGCTGAACAGCACGCGGCGTTGAGAGAAATCGCCTACAAGGAACGCCGCTCTCTGGCGGACCTCGTGCGTGAAGCACTTTCCGAATACCTAAAAACTCTTGAAAAGAAGCAGCGAAATCGACGTCCTGCCCGCACCGCGCACGCGCCGTAACGGGGCGCTTTCGAGAAGTCGGGGACCGCATCGCTGGGATCTGACCCAACCTCTGTCCGGTCTAAACAAAGTCGTTCGGTCTGACGCGGTCCTGTGACTTAATCCTATCCATGCGCCTTCTCCTTCGGATCCTCATCAACGCCGCGACGTTGTGGGCGGCGACGGAGATCGTTCCCGGAGTTCGGCACGACGGCCCGTGGACGTCGCTCCTGCTCGTGGCGCTCGTCTTCGGCGTGCTGAACGTACTCGTTCGCCCGATCCTGAAGCTCCTGACCTGCCCCCTCATTCTCCTGACGCTCGGCCTCTTCACGTTCGTCATCAACGCGCTGATGCTCTGGCTGACGGGCGCGGTCTCGGAGTCGTTCGGGCTGGGGTTCCACGTCGACGGCTTCGTACCGGCGTTTCTCGGTGCCCTCGTCGTCACGGTCGTGAACCTGATCCTCTCGGTAATCCTGCCGGATCCGGAGTAGATCGGCGTGGTCCGCACGTACGGGCTGACTCACCTGTCGCTCGCCGTGAAGGACCTCGAGAGGACGCTCGCGTTCTACCGGAAGGTCTTCGGCGCTCGCGTCTACTGGCGCGAGGAAGGATCCGCCCAGGTCAAGACCCCCGGCTGCCACGACGTGATCGCCTTCGGAGAGAAGAAGAGCGGCGCGGCGGGCAAGTCGGGCGGCATCGAGCACTTCGGGTTCCGCCTCGTCGACCCGAAGGACATCGACAAGGCGGTCAAGGACGCGGTTGCGGCGGGCGGAAAGCTCCTCCGGCGCGGCGAGTTCGGGCCCGGCCTTCCCTACGCGTACGTCGCCGACCCCGATGGCTACGAAGTCGAGATCTGGTTCGAGTGAAGGACGTTGGCCATATTCCTGCTTCTTCGTTGTCGCGCCGCCACCGTATACGAAATCGTATAGCACTTTGTATACGAAGAGCCTCCTACGCGAACAGGTGCGCGATCGAATTCGCGTAGTAGGTGAGGAGCGGGAGCTCCTCGCGCACCGCCGTGTAGAGGCCGTCTTTTTCGTCGACCAGGTGACGCAACGTGAGCATGCGCAACCCCACCGTGATCGCGTACTCCCGGTCCTTGCGCGGCACATAGACGTGGGCGCCGCGGCGTGACAGCTCGTCCATCAACCCGAGAACTTCCGCTTTGAGCTCGAGCTCCGTCCGGGCCCGCTCGGGTTCGCGTACGAAGGCCGTCGCGACGAGCGGAACCGGAACGACCGGAATCACCTCCGCCACCGCCGCCATGAGGTGGCGCCCGAACTCCTCGACGCGTGCGAACCGCTGTTCCTTCGGAAGCCCTCGAAAGTCGACGCCCCGCGACCGCGCGTACGCGCGTAGCGAGACCGGTGAGCCGAAGTTCACGCACGCGTATCCGAACCGGTGCCACGCGTTGCGCGCCATGAGCGAGAGGTTGCGCAACACGAAGCGCAGGGTGTTCCCGAGCGCGCCGCCGCGCTTTCGCCCGGGCGCCGAAGAATCGAGCTCGATCAGGAAACTTCGGTCCTCGAACACCCGGTCGTAGTTGATGCCGACCGGGATGAAGACGACGTCCCGCCCGACCGGATCGAACGCGCGGACCGTGTAGTCGAGGATGCCGAGCTTCGGCGGCCGGAGCTTTCCTTCGCGCGAGAGGCCGCCCTCGGGAAAGACAGCCTGGGTCACGCCGGCCGCCGTCGCCATCGCGACGTAGCGCTCGAGCACCTTGCGGTAGAGCGGGTCTTTCGAGTTGCGGCGCACGAAGTAGGCGCCCATCGATCGGATGAGGGTCTGGAGCGGCCAGATGCGCGCCCACTCGCCGACCGCGTAAGAGAGCGCCGCCTTCTCCGCGGCGAGATACGAAACCAGGATGTAATCCATGTTGCTCCGGTGGTTGATGAGAAAGACCACCGTCGAGTCGGGTTCGAGGTTCGCGAGCCCCTCCTCGTCGGAATAGCCCAGACGGACGCGGTAGAGAGCGCGCACGACCCTGCGCGCGACCGCGTAGCCGATCCGGAAATAGAGGTAGGCGTTGAACTGCGGGACGATCTCTCGCGCGTAGTCCTCGACACGCCGTTGCACCGCCGAGCGGGTCGCTCCGCTCTCGAGGGCGGCCGCGTCGGCCGCCGCCTGGACGTCCCGATCGTCGACGAGCCGCGAGATCAAAACCTCCCGCTTCGTCAGCTTGAACGGCGGGATCCGGATCTTCAGCCGGGTATCCAGCTCCTCCAGAACCCGGTTGATCCGCCGGCGAGCCACCCAACGGACGCCGGGAAGAAAGAAGTGATCGGCGAGCGCCCAGAGGGCAAGCGCCGCGATCAGGATCGCGAGCCAGGCGGGAAACTCGACCGTGCCCATCGAAACGGGAGCCGTGAGCCGGGAGCCGGAAGCGATGGTCTCGCTCCCGGCCACCCGCTACTGGCTTACGTCCTCAGAACGTGTACGACACCCGTGAGTAGATGAACCGGCCGTTCATCCCGAACGGCGAATTGCGCGGATAGGGGAACATCCCCAGGTTCAAGTCGGCGCCGATCTGCGTATCGGGGAAGTTGTCGCCGATGTTCTGCGCTCCGACCGCGAACGTCAGCGGCCTCCACGTGTAGGCGATCTCGACGTCCGTCACCCATTCCGCTCCGAACGTCTGATCCTGATTCGCCGGGTTCGTGAAGCTGCAGTACTCGCCGTAGCGGTTCGTCCGCACGAGGAACCCCAGCCGGTCCTTCTGCCAGTCGGCGCCGAGCCTCAGGTTGTCCACCGGCTGGCCGCAGACGGTCAAGCGCCGCACGACCCGGTCGAAGAGGACCTCCTGGAAGGACGCGAGCGGCTGAGGCGTCTCGGAGACGCGCACGATGTGGGTGGTCGCCTTGCTGTACGCCGCCGTCCAGTCGACGCGGCCCGCCGAGCCCAGGGACATCTTGTAGCGTCCGGTCAGGTCGTAGCCTTTCGTCTCGGTGTCGATCGCGTTCGTGAAGAAACGTGCGCCGTTGACCCCTCCGAACGGCGCGAGCAGGTCCCGGATGATGGCGCCGGTGAAGTTGCCGGAGAGGACGATCCGGTCGTCGATGTCAATCGACCAGAAGTCCGCGCTGAGCTCGAGCGCGGGGATGGGATCGACGACGACGCCCGCGGAGAGGTTCACGGATTCCTCGGGCTTCAACGGCTGGGCTCCCAGGGCGGCGGCTTCGGGGCTCGCGGCGCGAAACGTCGCGACCTCGAACGGCGTCAGCACCCCGCCAACGGCCAGGAACGTCGTCGAGACCGACGAGAAGTTCGCTTGAGAGAGCGACGGCGCCCGGAATCCGGTCGACGCCGCCGCCCGGAAGACGAGCGGCTGGATCGGCTGGAACCTCAGCGTGAGCTTGCCGTCACTCGTGTTGCCGAAGTCGCTGTAATCCTCGAAGCGCCCCGCGAGTCCGACGCGCAGCCATTTCAGAACGTCCGCCTCGAGGTCGAGGTAGACGGCGTAGCTGTCGCGGTCCGCGTCGACGGCGTTCGCCGGCCGGAAACCGGGAAACACCTGGGCTCCCGGCGCCGCCCGGCCGCCGAACTGGTTCGGGACCCCGCCGTCGCGATACGAGTCGGGCTCGCCTTCGTGCTGCTGGAAGTTCTCGTGGCGAAATTCGAGGCCGCCCGCGACGTTCAGCGGTCCGGCGAGGCCGACCGCGAGCTCCCGCGTGACGTCGAGGTTCGCAAGGAAGTGGTTGAACTCCAGGCCGCCCGAGTAGAAGCTCGTCTTGTTCGGGGGGATCGTCGGACCGAGCGAGACGTTCAGGGAGTCCCGAATGTTGAAGTCGAACCGGTTGTGGCCGTACTGCGCGCTCAGGTCCCAGAAAAAGTTCGACAGGATGCCGCGCACGCCGCCCGTCGCGGAGTAGTCCTCGACGTCCGGTTCGATCAACGGGAGGAAGCCGAGCGGGTAGATCTGGGGCCAGTTCGTGTCCTGGATCGCCCGCCGGTAGAAACCGCCGTGCGAGCCGTCCCGACGGCTCCAGCCTCCGAAGGCATAGAAGTTCGTCGACGCGTCGTCGTTCAACGGGATGTTCGTATTCGCCCACGCCATGATGTCGGTGGCCTCGGAATCCCCCCAGTGGTGGTTCGGCTGTGGAACCGGGTTGTTGCCCGCGTCGCCGGCGCGGATCTGGTCGCGGGGATCGGGCCCGGCGCGGTTCGTCTCGTGGCGGTCGCGGTACTCGGCGGTCAGGTTGATCGAGCCGGCGCCGAGGGCAGGCCCCCACGTCCCGTTGACGTCGTACAGCTCGCCGTCCGAGTGCGTCGTCGCTCCCGCATGCAGCCCGAGCTTCAGGGGATCGACGCCCGACTTCAGCACGATGTTGATGACGCCGGCGATGGCGTCGGAACCGTACTGGGCCGCGGCGCCGTCGCGCAGAACTTCGATGCGTTCGATCGCCGCTGCGGGGATCGCGTTCAAGTCCACGCCGCTCGACCCGCGGCCCACGGAGTTGTTGACGTTGACGAGGGCGCTCGAGTGCCGCCGCTTGCCGTTGACGAGCACGAGCAACTGATCGGGACCGAGGTTGCGGAGCGTCGCCGGTCGAACCGAGTCGGTGCCGTCGGTGATCGTCGGCCTCGGGAAGTTGAACGAGGGCGTCAGCTTCTGGATGATTTGGTTCGTCTCGGTCGTGGCGCTCGCCTTTTCGATCTCCTCCTCGGTGAACACGTCGACCGGGACCGCCTTTTCCGCGGCCGCCCCGGGAGCTCGGGAGCCGACGACGATGTCTTCGCCGAATGCGAATCCGAGCGCGAAGTCCTGGGTGACCGCCCTGGGCGCCAGCGTCACCTTCGCCGTCTTCGATTGCAGCCCGGGGGCGACGACGCGGACGTCGACGGTCTGTCCTTTGACGGCGTCCGCGGGCACGGTCAGGGTGTAGCGCCCGTCGGTGTCCGTCGTCGTCGAGAGGCCGAGCTCAGGGATCGTGACGGTGGCATTGGCGACCGGAGGACCCTCCTCCTGGGTCACGCGTCCGGTAATGACCGCCTCCTGGGCGGACGCCGGCAGGGCGATCAGCAAACCCATCAGGAAGAAAAGCGAGAGGACGAGACGGATCCTCATTGCCCACCTCCAAAGAGAAAGAGAAAGGGTTCTTTTGAGGGAATCTTACCCGCCTTCTCAGCGGACGCGGCCACGCGCCGCGACGGTCCACTCGCCTTCGACCCGCTCGGCCCGCGCCAGGACGACCCGGTCGTGGAGGTTCGACACGACGCAGGCGTGGTTCGGAAGGACGCGCACTCTCTCCCCGACGCGGAAGCTTTCGCCCGGCTCGACGCGGACGACTCCGTGCTCCTCGGAGAGCGTGTCGAGGCGGCTCTTGCGTCCGAGGATCCAGCCGTGGCCGCCGGCCCGGGGCCGCAACGAGTCGGAGGAGAGAGTTTTCGAGCCGCAGTCGAGGACCGCGCGAGCCGCCGCGGGGACGGAGACGACCGTCGCCAGCACCGTCATGGCGCAGTCCTCGATCGCGCACGTCCCGAGCGAGACCTGGGAGGCGTCGTGGTACACGTAGTTGCCGGGCCGGCACTCGGTTACGCCACGGACCGACATAGCGCCCCGCGCGGTGGGCGTCGAGCCGACGGAAACTTCCTCGACCGCGAGACCTTCCGCGCGAACCGCCTCCGCTGCGGTAACGAGAATCTGCCCCTCGGCGCGCGCGATGGCCTCGACTTCGTCGCGGGTCCCGGCGTGATACGCGTGGCCGGCGTGGGTAAAGACCCCGCGCAGCGCGATTCCCGGCAGATCGGCGAGCCGCCGCGCGGTCTCGGCCGCCTTCTCCGGCGCGACGCCCACGCGGTGGTAGCCGCAGTCGACCTTCAGGAGGACGTCGAGCCGCCGTCGCGCGGCGTGGAAAACGAACCCGATGGACGCGGCCCCTTCGACGCTGTCGGCGCCGACGGCGAGTCGCAGGCGGTCCGACAGGGCGAGCAGCCGCCGCGCCTTTTCCGCGCCGACGACGGGATAGGCGAGGAAGACGTCGTCGAATCCGGCGGCGGCGAAGACTCCCGCCTCGCCCACCTTCGCGAGGGAGATCCCGGTGGCGCCCGCGGCGAGCTGCAGTCGTCCGACCTCCGGGATCTTGTGGGTCTTCGCGTGCGGGCGCAGGCGAACGCCGGTCTCGCGGGCGCGCTCAGCCATGCGCCGGACGTTCGCCTCGAGGACGTCGAGGTCGACGACGACGGTTGGAGTATCCAGGTCCTCGAGCGAGGTCACGCCCCAAGCCTAGTGGAATAGGATTCCGGCCCAACAAACCCGACCCAAGGACTCTTACGGCGTTCCGAGGCGGCTTCTTGCGAGAAGGAGGAATGCATGGGCAGGATCAACTGGGGCAAGGTCTTCCTGGGCGGTCTGTTGGCGGGCGTCGTGATCAACGTCGGCGAGTTCCTGTTTCACGCGGTCATCTTCAAGGAGGACATGGCGGAAGCAATGCGGGCGCTCGGCAGGGATCCCGCGACTGTAATGACCGGCAACGCGATCGTGATCTGGAACATCCTGGGATTCCTGA
Organism: Thermoanaerobaculia bacterium; assembly: GCA_036001245.1. Taxonomy (GTDB): domain Bacteria; phylum Acidobacteriota; class Thermoanaerobaculia; order UBA5066; family Gp7-AA6; genus Gp7-AA6. The sequence continues at coordinate 6,405 of DASYUL010000038.1, read as the reverse complement.
CCGGTATCGCGGCGGTCTGGGTCTACGCCGCGATTCGGCCGCGTTTCGGCCCGGGGGCGAGGACGGCGGCAATCGCCGGGATCGCGGTCTGGTTCATCTCTCGATTTCTCGGGGCCATCGCCGAGATGAACATGGGAATGTATTCACAGAAGCTGATCATGATCGGGCTCGTCTGGGGGCTCGTGGAGTTCATCCTCGCCGCCGTGGCGGGCGCCTGGGCCTACAAAGAAGCCTAGTCCGACAACTTCTCCTTCTCCTCATCGCCGTCCCGCTCATCGAGACTTGCGCGACGTGAATTGGGGTCAGCGCTGAATCGCTGCATTGGGGTTGCGAACCTCGCGATGATGAACATCGGGTTGCTCCCACAGCGCATCATGATGATCGGACTCGTCTGGGGTCTCGTCGAAATGATCATCGCGACGATCGCGGGGGCCTGGGTCTACAAAGAGGCACAAGAGAGATAGCCCGCACGAGGCGGCGCGCTCTCGTCTTCGCCGTCCTTCCGCTCCTCGCGGCCTGCGCGACCGGGCGGAGGGCGGTGCCACCTGACCCCGAGTGATCCCTCGCGGGTCGGGCAACCCCTATCGGCCGGCGGGGCGGCGCGGGTGGCGAAGGCCGGCGCCCGCCGGCGCTTCCCAGTTCGGCCTGGAATGCGACGCGGAGGCCCGCGGCGATCCGATAACATCCGCTCCGTGGACGCGAGCCCCCGCGAGCGATACCTCGAGAACTGGAAGGGCGAGCAGGACGGCGCGGCTCTCTATGACGCCGTCGCCGCGTCCGAATCGAATCCGAAGCTCGCGGAGGTTTACCGGCGGCTCGCCGCGACCGAGCGGCGTCACGCCGGGATCTGGGCAGAGAAGCTCAAGGGAGCGGGCGTGGAGGCTCCGACGTACCGTCCGTCGTTCCGGACCCGTCTGCTCTCCTGGCTCGCGCGGCGCGGGGGCGCGAGCTTCGTGCTCCCGAGCATCGTCGCGCTCGAGCAGGCCGACCGCGACAAGTACGACGCGCAGCCCGACGCCCGCGCCGCGGGAATGCCCCGGGACGAGCACTCGCACGCGCGGCTGCTCGGGCACATCCAGCGCTCCGGAGGAGGGATGGCCGGGGCGGAGGTCGCCCGCCTCGAAGGACGCCACCGCACGGCGGGCGGAAACGCGCTCCGCGCGGCGGTCCTCGGGGCGAACGACGGTCTCGTTTCGAACCTCGCGCTCGTGATGGGAGTCGCCGGGGCGAACCTCCCGCCGCGAACCATCCTGATCACGGGCGTGGCCGGGCTGCTCGCGGGATCCTTTTCGATGGCCCTGGGCGAGTGGCTGTCGGTGCAGAGCTCCCGCGAGCTCTACGAGCATCAGATCCGGACGGAGGCCGCGGAGATCGAGGCGAGCCCCGAGGAAGAAGCGGAGGAGCTCGCCCTCATCTACCAGGCGCGCGGAATGGATCAATCCCAGAGCGAAACGCTCGCCCGGCGCATTTTGAAGGACCCGGAGGGGGCGCTCGACGTGATGGCCCGCGAGGAGCTCGGCATCGATCCCTCGAAGCTCGGAGGCTCGCCGTGGGTTGCGGCGTTCACTTCGTTTGCCCTCTTCGCCACGGGAGCGTTCATCCCGGTTCTTCCCTTTCTCTTTTCCAGTGGCACGACGGCCGTGATGGCCAGCCTCGCGCTGAGCGCTCTGGCATTGTTCGGGCTCGGCGCCGGCATCACGCTCTTTACGGCTCGGCCGCCCGTCCGGTCCGGGTTGCGCTCGGTTCTCTTCGGCCTCGCCGCGGCCGGCGGGACCTATGCGATCGGCCGCCTGATCGGGGTCACGGTAACGGGCTGAAGCAGCTCGATCTTCAGGAGCGCGAGTCGCCCCCGGGCGCCTCCCGTCGTCATCGCGGGAACTCGGGCTACCTCCGGCGCAGACGGGTGTAATGTGGCTGGAAACCAGCCGGAGGAATCTCATGTCTGCGAGTGGGAGGGTTTTCCGGTCCTTCGTCTTCTTTCTGTCCCTCTGCGGAGCTCTCGACGGGGGCCCAATACCGACCCCGAAACCTTTCCTCACGCCGGTCGGACCCGAGAAACGCGGCTCGGGCCCCGTGCAGCGCGAGCAGGATGTCCGTCTCGAGTTGAATCTCCTGCGCGGACCGGCTAACAAGAGGCTCACGCTTCCGCTTTTCGACGGCGTCAAAGTGGTCCTCGTGCGAGACCGGCAGGAACGACCCGACGAAAACATCCAGGCCTGGTACGGCCACATCCAAGGGCAACCGGGAAGCGCGGTCGTGCTCACGAGCGATGCAGAAGGATTGGAGGGAACCGTCATCGCCCGAACTCCGAAGAGAGGGCTCGTCTATTACGAGATCGAGCCCGTCCGGGACCGGCTTCACGCTCTCCGCAAGTTCGATCCCGCAAAGATTCCGCGCGAGTCGCCGCCGGCCCCCCAGGGAACGGGCCTTCCAATGGCCCTGACCCGCGTCTGCACGACCGACCCCCCTTCCCAGATCGATGTTCTCGTCGTGTATACAGAGGCTGCGCGGCTGTCAGTCGAGGGCCCTGCCAAGATGCGGAGAAAGATCCGTCATGCGGTCAATCAAACCAACGATTCCTACGACCGAAGCGACATATCTCAGCGCTTGAGACTCGTTCACCTCCAGGAAGTGCCTTACAAAGAATCCGAAGCCACCGAGACCGGGAGTCAGGCGCCCGGGGGGGACACGTCCGATCCGGTGACGAGCCTCGCGCGTCTCCTCGAGCCCGCGGACGGTTTTCTCGACGACGTCCCCCCTCTCCGGGATTCTCACTCCGCCGACGTCGTGGTCTTGATCGTGAAGAACCTGGCGTCATGCGGTAAGGCCACTAACATGGAGGACGTGTCTCCGGGATTCGAGGCCTCGGCATACGCACTTGTGAGAGTCGACTGCGCAACCCGTATCTTCAGCTTCGCACACGAGCTCGGACACTTGATGGGCGCCCGCCATGACTGGGGAAGGGATTCCGCCGATTGGGAACAGTTTCACAAGGGATTGAAACCCGCCGGTTACAACCACGGATACATAACGAAGAAACCACCCCCTCCGGGGGAGACGCCGTGGCAGACGATCATGGGCTCCCAGGAGGACCACGGCCGCATACTTCAGTGGTCGAATCCCTCAATCGAGTTCGACGGGGAGGCCACGGGCATCCTTACGGGAGATTTGCAGGCGGACAACCACAAAAGGTTGAACGAGACCGCGCCGACCGTCACGAATTTCCGGTGTGCTTCGGCCCCGCCCGACTCGCCCGTCGGCGTGACGAATCAAGACCCTCGCGGCGAGCGGAGCGGTTCGGCCGGCACTCCGGCTCCGCACAGGTAGATGGGGAACTCCTTCACGCCATCCAGACCGATGAGCGACTCGATGTAGCTGTGCTGAATCGCCGCTGTGGTGAAGGGTCCGAGGCCGCGGGCAGTGGCAATCAGGCAGAAAGTCTGGGCAAGATGGCCCGCATCGAGATAGAGATTCCGGTAGGCGCTTTCCGCCCGGTACTTCCAGAGCGTACGCGTGAAGACCGCGGTCATGACGCAGAGGAACGCGGCGCCGCGAATCCACCGTTGTCCGGAAGCGGCGCGAACTGCCTCGGTCGAGAAGTTTCCCGAACGGAGAAGTCTCAATTCATCCGCCGCCACGTCGAAGTGATAGAGCCCGGCGGTGAGGCCGCGGACTTTCCAGGCGAGGACGTAGCATTCGATCGGGTGAAGCGCGCCCGCCGACGGGCTCGTCTTGATGACCAGGCGGCCCAGTATCTCTCCGATGATCCAGCCGGTCTGTCCCCACGTTCCGCCGACGACGGCCGCCAGGTCGTCGAACCGGACCGGCCCGGGTGAGAAGAGGCGTACGGTCCGGCGACGTCCGAGGACCTCTCCGAGCGGAGCGGAAGAGAGATCCGCATCGCCGAACTGCGGCAGCCGCCGACGGGCGCGGCCCTTGTAACGCTTGAACAGCGGAGGGCGGGGCGCGGCCGCGAGGCGCCGGAGATACTTGCGGAGCGCCTCGGGCCGCTGGAAGTAAAGCTCGTCTCGACATGAGGCGTGGTAGGAGGCCGAGGCGAGGTTCGATCTCCAGATTTTCAGTCGCGAGACCCGTCGGCGGGCCTCTCCTTCCGAGAGCAACAGTCCGAGGCGGACGAGCCTCCGAACCGTCCTCTGAACCGAGCTCGACTCGAGTCCGTCGAGAGCTCTGGTTGCCTCGGCCGCGCTTCTCGGGCGGCCGAAGAAGTCCAGCAGAGAGACGGTCTCCACGCGTACCCTGGCCCGAATTCCGCTCCGGACGTCCTGGACGACGAGACCCTCGTCTCCCCAGCCGATCAGGAGATCGGGATTGCGGACGAGACGAGGGCCCGCTCTCAACCCTACTTCTTACGCTTCGAGGTGCGCCTGCTGGACTTCTTCTTTCCGCTCTTCTTCGCGGACTTCTTCGAAGCTTTGGCGCGGGACTTCTTCTTCGTTCCCCGCCGCCGGATGCCGACGACTTTCGGTTCCGGAATGTCGCAATCTGGTCCCTGAGGCGAGTGGCTCGGCCCCCCCGGCTGGAGATACATTGACTGCATCGATGTTCCTCCTTATTCGTCGTCTATCTCACAGACCACCCGCGAGATATAAGCCGGACGAAAAACGTTCGAATGAATACGCCTGGATCGACGCGTCTCCGTTGAAGGCCGCCGCTCGCAGCGAGTCCGACCCGACGCCTTCGCCGAGATCAACCGATTCCCCCTTCAATACGCTGCCGTCGGAAGCATCGATAGTCAGGAACCGCAAGTCGCGCGTCACGAGAAAGATCTCATTTCCCGAACTGCTCCAGCGCGCGTAGTTGATTGTGCGGCCGTCCGGAAGCTCATAGAGCTTCCTTCCTGGACCTTTTTCCATCGGAAAGAAGTACAGCGCGCCCTTGGTCTCGCTTCCCCGACAGAGGAAAGAAAACAACGACGGGTTCGCCGAGGGCATGTCGCATCCCTCCGCGCCGAGAGACCGGGCGCCGGCTCCGGTCATCGACATTCTCCAGACTTCGCTCTTGCCTCCGTCCGACCGGACGAAAAGGATCGTGTCATCCACGGCGAACGACGGCATGGAGTGGTTTGCTCGCGAAAACGTCAGTTGACGCGCCACTCCCGGCCCGACGGGGATCAGGACGAGCTGTTGTGGCCCGAAAACCTGGGCAGTCAGTCCGATGATCGAGCGACCGTCCGGCGAAAACTTGCCCGGCGTAGCCGCTCCAAGCCGCACTGCATCGCCGCCGTCGAGAGGGCGCGTCCAGGTCCCGAGAGACTTCTCGCTCGCGCCGCCGTCCGAAAAAAGAAGGACTTTCCCGTCGGGCGAGATGTCGGCAACGCCGGACGAGCCAAGCCAGGTGAGGTCTCTGGGCGGACCGCCGTTCCGTCGGACGAACAGTCCCGTCCCGCTGGCGCTCGAAACGAGAAGAAAGCGCTCTCCGGAGGAGGAGACGTCCTGAAGAGCAAAGAAATCGGGCAGCGACTGGAGCGGGCGCATCCTTCCGCGAACGCTCACCTTCCAGAGGGTGCTGCTGTACAGGTTCGTCGGAGAGGCCGTGAACCAGATGTCTCCGGACCGTTCGTTCCAGTCGAGGCCGACGCATCGTTCGAAGCGAGGAGTGAGAACACGGGAGACCGCACGCGCGCTGTCGGCTAAGCGAACCTCACCAGCGTCGTCGTAGCGCGACGGATGATGAATGAATGCGATCCTCTCGCCATCGGGAGAAAAACGAACGTAAGAAATTCCGCCCGTCGTACGAAAAACGGATCGCTCCAGAGCGCCGTCCGCCTTTCGCACGTCGAGGATTCGCTCGGCGCCGGTGTCACGGACGACGGCGAGCAGGCGAGCGTGCTCGGACCAGTCGGCCCACCCCGCATTCTGAAGAATCGGCCGCGGCTTGCCGCCGAGAGCCGGCCACCAGGCCAGAGTTCCGCGGGCATTGATTGCCGCTCGGGACCAACCGAGGAGCACGAGCACCTGGGACCCATCGGCGGAATAGGCCATCGGGAGCTGAGACTCGGACTCGAGGCTCCGGTCGTTCCCCGACGACTCGGGAATCGTCAGGTAGGACCGCGTGGGCGCTCCCTCCCACGATGCGGTGTAGAGAACGCCTTCCGATTTCGGGACGAAGAGAGCCCGCCACACCACCCCCCGCCGGAACGTGAGCCGCCGGAAGTCGGGCTCGTCTTTCGACCGCAAGGCCGGGGCGACGAGTAGAATCGCCAACGCCCCGGCGGCGGCGGCGAGCGCGGCGCCCGCAGCGACCTTCCAAAGACGCCGGCCCCGCCCGATCCGCGATCCTCGCGGAAGTGGTCGTTCGCCGCCTTCCGACGGGTGCTCGCGGAAAGTCTGAAGGTCTCGGGCGAGATCGCGAGTGGAGACGTATCGATCCTTTGACGACTTGGCC
>DASYUL010000037.1:0-10422 GCA_036001245.1 Thermoanaerobaculia bacterium | reverse complement strand
GCGGGCAAGCTCTCCTTCGTCTGCAACGCGATTTCGGTGACTCGGACCGCCGAGAAGGACAACCCCGAGATGTCCAAGAAGATCTTTGTCGCTCCGACTCTCAAAGGCCCCGTCCGCCGGCTCGCGGCGGAGCACGTGATGGATTGCTACGTCGTTTGGAACTTCGCCGAAAACAAGGAAGGTGCCAAGAAGTTCCTCGTGGACTACATCGACAACTTCGGGGCGGCATTCAAGGCGAGCGAGTTCTACAATTTCCCGTGTTTCCCGCAGACGGTTCCCGACCTGAAGCAGCAGATCGCGAACGATCCGAAGGCCTCGCCGGCCGACAAGTACAAGGTACTGGGGAACGTACTCGACTGGGCGACGAACGTGGGGTACCCGGGTTACGCGACCGCGGCCATCGACGAGGTCTTCAACACCTTCGTCATACCGACGATGTTTGCGAAGGCCGCGCGCGACGAGATGACCCCGGAGGACGCGGCACGCACCGCGGACAAGGAAGTCCGGCGGATCTTCGACAAGTGGAAGTAAAGGCGGCGGTCGCGCGCCGGATATGGCCGTCGTTCGAACGCGAGGTCTGACCAAGCTCTTCGGCAAAGGACAGGTCGCAGCGGTCGTCGGCGTAGATCTGGAGAGCCAGGAGGGCGAGTTTCTCGTCCTCCTCGGCCCTTCCGGCTCCGGGAAAACCACGCTCCTGCGCATGATCGCCGGCCTGGAGGAACCGACGTCCGGTGAGATCTGGATCGGCGGCGTCCTCGTCAACGACCTGACGCCGCGGCAGCGGCGGATCGCAATGGTCTTCCAGAGCTACGCGCTCTATCCGCATTTGACCGTCCTCGGCAACATCGAATTCCCACTGAAGGCAAGCCGCGTCGGCAAGGAGGAGCGGCGCCGGAAGGCGCAGTGGGCCGCGGACCTCCTCGGGATCGGGCGCCTGCTCGGCCGCAAGCCGCGGGAGCTCTCCGGCGGGGAGCGCCAGCGCGTCGCGCTCGCTCGCGCGATCGTGCGCGAGCCTTCGGTTTTCCTGCTCGACGAGCCGCTCTCCAACCTCGACGCCAAGCTCCGGGCCTCGGCTCGCGAGGAGCTCGAGCAGTTCCAGAAGAAGATCGGGACGACCACGATCTACGTCACCCACGACCAGGTCGAAGCGATGGCGATGGGGGACCGCGTCGTCGTGATGAATCAAGGCTCCGTGCGGCAGATCGGCACGCCCGCCGACGTCTACGACGAGCCGGCGGACACTTTCGTCGCGACCTTCCTCGGCTCCCCTCCCATGAATTTGCTCGAGACGTCCCGCGTCATCGCCGGATTTCGGCCCGAACATTTCCATCCCGCGGGGGCGCTCCCGGGGGGCGAGCCTGCCTTGAGGCTCGTCTTCCGGCCGAGCCACGAGGAATACCTGGGAGCCGAACGGATCCTCTACGGCGTTATCGAGGGAGGGCCGTTCGATGGCAAGAAGGCGGTCGCGCGGATGTCCTCCACGCTCTCCGCTCGGTTCGCGCCCGATACGGCCCACGACTTTGCAGTGGCGGAGAAGGATCTGAAGTTTTTCGACCGCGATACCGGGACCCGGACCATGCGAACGTCGCTCGCATGAGTGGGCTGCGACAGCGGTGGCTCGGCCCGGCGATGTTCCTGCCGGCGATTCTCTACGTCGTTGCCCTCGTTGGCGTTCCGTTCGTTCTCGCATTCCTGTACAGCGTGGGCGACGTCAAAGTCGGCAGCGTCGGCTATCACTTCGTCGGCCTGAAGAACTTCGCCTCCGTGCTCCAGAATCCGACTTTTCTGCGTTCCCTTCGCAACTCCTTCGTCTTCACGGTGTCTTCTCAGATCCTCGTCCTGATCGGAGCGAATCTGCTCGCGCTCGTCCTGAAGGAGGCCTTTCGAGGCCGCCGCTTCCTGCGGTTCTTGATTCTCCTGCCCTGGGTGGCGCCGGTCTCGATCGGCTCGATCGGCTGGAAGTGGATTCTCGATTCGCTCTACAGCGTCATCAACTGGGTTCTCGTCCTCCTGCACCTCGTCAAGCCGTTCTCGGCACCGATGTGGCTGGGCGAGCCCGAGCTCGCCATGATGTCGGTCATCCTCGTGCACACGTGGCACATGCTCCCCTTCGCCACGGTCATCATCCTGGCGGGATGGACCGCGATTCCCCGAGACATCCCCGAGGCTGCGGCCGTGGACGGAGCCGGCTTTTTCCGAAGGACGTTCCAGATCGAGATCCCGATGATGCTGCCGATCATTAACGTGGCGGTCCTCTTCGGCGTCATCTTCACCTTTACGGACATGACCGTGATCTACATCCTCACGCGAGGAGGACCGTACGACACGACGCAGGTCCTGCCGTCGATGGCTTTCTTCACCGGCATCCTCGGCGGCGACCTCGCCGAGGGGGCAGCCATCTCGATCTTCCTCGTGCCGTTGCTCGTGGCTGTCGCCTGGCTGATGCTCCGGTCGGCGCACCGCGCGGAAGTGGCCTGATGGCGGGGATCCGTGCACGGCGGGCGGCGTTCCGGACTTTCCATTGGACGGTGCTCGCCGTGTTCTCCGTGTTGCTCGCCTTTCCCTTCTATTGGATGCTCATCACGAGCTTCAAGAGCACGCGAGACCTCTACAACCTCCAGAACAATCCGTTCATATTCAACGAGAATCCGACCCTCGAGCATCTCCGCCTTCTCTTTCGTGAGACGCTCTTCCTGCGTTGGTTGGGAAATACCGCGTTCGCGGGTCTCGTCGTCGTCGGCATCACGCTCCTCCTCGCCGTCCCGGCCGCCTACGCGCTCGCGCGGCTGACGGGGCGCTGGGGAGGACGGCTCGGCATCGGGATCTTTCTGACCTACCTCGTGCCGCCGACGCTCCTCTTCATCCCCCTTTCGCGCATCGTCGCCTGGCTCCATCTCCAGGACACCCTGTGGGCGATCATCGTCGTGTATCCGAGCTTCACGATCCCGTTCTCCACGTGGCTTCTCATGGGGTTCTTCAAATCGATCCCCGGCGAGCTCGAGGACGCGGCCATGGTGGACGGCCTGACCCGATTTCAAACCTTTATGAAGCTGGTCATCCCGATCTCGGTCTCCGGGATCCTGACCGTCGTGATCTTCACCTTCACGCTCGTGACCCAGGAGTTCGTCTATGCGCTGACCTTCATCTCCTCGGCGGCGCACCAGACGGTCGGGGTCGGTGTCCCGATCTACCTCGTCCGTGGTGACGTCTACTACTGGGGGTCTCTGATGGCAGCCTGTCTCATCGCGAGCCTTCCGACCGCCGTTCTCTACAACCTCTTTCTCGACCGATTTATCGCGGGCTTTACGGTCGGGTCGGTGAAATGACAGAATGCCCCCAGCCTTCGGTCACAATGTTTCGATTCCGAGAGGGGCCCGCGGAACGATGAAGGCGAACGCCTCCGAGGCGACGCTGTGCCGGCGGTCTCGCGGGCTCGGTCTCCGGAGCCGTACACCGGGCATCCCACTAATCAAACAACAATCGGTCTCGACCGACTCGTCACGCACCAGAAGTCGGCGCGTGGTTTTGGGCGAAAGGAGTCTTCGATGAAGCGATGGATTCGTGTCATGGTGCCTGCGGCGTGTGCTCTCTTCTGGGTCGTCTCGATGCGTGCACAAGCCCCGCCCCCGGAGGGGCTCTCCATCCGGGGATTTCTCAGCGCGAGCGTGTTCCTCCAGAATCAGAACTTCACGTTCGGCAACGGCCAGAACACCGAGTGGCCCGCGCCTCCGGAGTTCACGCGGGACAAGTGGTTTTCCGGCGGGGACGTTCGCAACACGCGCCTGACCCTCGCGTTCAACGGCCCGAGGGTCGCGAAGGAGAGCAACTGGAGGCTCGGCGGACAACTCGAGATGGACTTCTTCGGCGGCTTCAACGGCACCGGCGCCTTCTCCGAGCAGCAGCCGGTCCCGCGTCTGCGCCTCGCGTTCGCGGACATCGGCAACGGCCGGACGACGATCCGCGTCGGGCAGTTCTGGTCGCCGCTCTTCGGCTTTTCCGCGAACGCCGCGACGAGCGTCTTGCCGGTCTCGACCTCGCACATCGCCTTCCCATTGGGTTACGGCACCGGGCTGCCCGGGTGGCGATTCCCCGGCATCTTCTTCTACCAGACGCTGACCCCCAAGGATGCCGCCTTGAACGCGGGGCTCGAGGCGGCCGTGATGCGTGGCAGCTGGGATCGCTGCGTCGGGGGAACCGTCAACGGTGAGTGCCCCCAGCCCAACGCCAACATCAGCTCGCTCTCTGCCGGCAACGCGGGCTGGCCGCAGCTCGAAGCAAGGTTCAACCTGAGTGGAAAAGTGGACAAAGGCACGTGGGGCGTCTACGTCGTCGGCCACTACGACCAGAAGGACCTCTCCGGGGCCAACGCCTCGACCCCCGACGACAAGCTCGATGGGTGGATCGGAGAGTTCGGCGCGAAGTTCCAGCTCGGAGGGTTTTTGATCCAAGGCAGTGTCCACACGGCCGACTCGACCGGACAGCAGTTCACGACGATCACGCAGTTCGGCGACATCAAGAGCACCGGCGGGTGGATCCAGGCGGGCTACGACTTCACGCCGAACTGGGGCGTCTACGGCTTCTACGCGATGGACGACCCGGATGACGACGACACGCTCCGCGCCTTCGCGAACGCGGCGCGTCTGAAGAATGAGATCTTCAGCGGCATGCTGCGCTGGAAGACGGGGCCCTACGCGCTCGGTCTCGAGTACCTGCGCGCGGAGCTCGAAACCGGCACTGCGAGCGTCAAGACGAAGGGGGACCAGATCATCCTCTCGGCCCTCTTCAACTTCAGCTATACGGTGCCGGTCGTCATCGCGCCTCCTCCTGCTCCTCCTGCTCCTGCTGCTCCACCGCCGCCTCCGCCGGCCCCGCCCGAGGCGCCGCCGGCTCCGATGCCGCCTCCGGCTCCGCCCGTGGTCGCCGCGCCGCCTCCGCCGGCTCCGACGACGGATACGATCGACTTCGATCGGGGCAGCGCTCGGATATCGAACATCGCGAAGGCGCGTCTCGACACTGTCGCGATCCGGCTACGTGAGAACCCGCGCGCGACCGTCGTCATCACCGGGTCTCCGGACGACGGGACCGCGGTCTCGCGCCGGGAATCGCTGGCTCGCCAGCGTGCGGAGAACGCCAGGGCGTATCTGATCGACCGCCATGCGATCGATTCATCGCGCATCACGACTGCGACCGACCTGACCGACACGACCAACCGCGGCAAAGCAGTCATCGTGGTGAGATTCAACCCCTAGTTTGCGATTGATGACTTTCTTACCGGCCGGCTCGACGCCGGCCGGGAGAGAGTCAGCGGCCGTTGTGCAAGATCCTTCGCAGGAGCGCGACGGCGTTCCGACTCGAGAATCTCTTTGCGCTGCGTCCCAACCTTCACCCCCCACGGTAAGCTCGGCTGGCCACGCGGGCCGGGAACCTCCAGGAAGGAGCTGCCCGGAGCATGGACCGCGTCCGTGAAAGAGAGGGGCTAAAGATGGCCGAGGTCGTCTACCGATCGCAGGTGCGAATCGAACGGGTGAAGGGGCCTGTCCGCAAGGCCTATCTGCCGGCGGAGAAGGACCCCGTGATCTTCGGCGTTCATGGCGCGGTCGCCACGCACTACAAAGTGTCGCCGGAAGCCTACGAGCCTCGCGCGACGACTCTCGACTACGTCGTCGCGGCCGCGGCGGGTTGACTGACGGGCACATTTGCAGGCGCACTGGAGGTGCGCCAGATTTCGGCGGCGGGAGACCGGCTGATCGGGGAGGCGGTGGGCGAGATCGAGAAGGAGGAGGGAGTTCTCGTGATCAAGCGGATCCACCTCCGATTGAAGCTGAAGGCGCCCGAAGCGGAGCGCGAGACCGCCGAGCGGGTTCACGGTTTCTACCGGGACCGCTGCCCCGTTTACCGGTCGCTACGGGCCGCGATCGCGATGACGACCGAGCTCGCCTTCGAGCCGGTTGAGGCATAGCCGTTCTCGATCGCCGCCGTGCTCCGGACCGGGCACACGACGTAGACCCCGGTACCCCGCGTCTCCCGGCCGGCGCTAGGATCTCTCCGTGGAGCCGATCGAAAAGGTCCGGGTGGTCGCGCGCGAAGGGGAGCGACAGATCGAGCGCGACGACGCGTTGGCCGTCGAGGAGCCCCTCGAGATTCGGATCAGCTCGACAGGCCTCACCGGCGCGAGATCCTTCGTCACCACCATGCGCACGCCCGGGCACGACGAGGAGCTCGTCGCCGGACTGCTCTTCGCGGAAGGCGTCCTCACGTCCCGCGGGGACCTCCTCCGCCTCGAGCGGCCCGTCGATCCGCGAATCGACCGAGAGCTGCGCGCAAACGTGATGATCGCGACCCTGAGTCCGGACGCCCACGCCCGCGGCGAGAAGCTGGAGCGCGGAACGGTGATGGGCTCGGCCTGCGGCGTCTGCGGAAAGACGTCGATCGAGAACGTCATCCCCTCCGACGCGGCGCCTCTCGTCTCGGATCTCCGGATCCGCCCGGAAATCCTCTTTTCGCTCCCGGGCAGGCTCCGGGAGGGTCAGTCCGTCTTTTCCACGACCGGCGGCCTCCACGCCGTGGGTCTCTTCGATACCGACGGCCGTCTCCGGGCCCTGCGCGAAGACATCGGTCGCCACAACGCCACCGACAAGCTCGTGGGGCGTTTTTTTCTTCGAGACGAGCTGCCGCTCGCGGACTCGGTCATGATGGTCTCGGGCCGAGCGGGATTCGAGATCGTCCAGAAGGCTTATTCTGCAGGGATTCCCATCGTTGCCTCGGTTTCCGCGCCTTCGAGTCTCGCCGTCGAGCTCGCCGACGCCGCGGGACTGACGCTGGTCGGATTCCTCAGGGAGCGGCGCTACAACGTCTACGCCAATCCCGCGCGGATTCTCTCGGAGTAGCGAGGGACCGCAGATCCCGCCGCTTTCCTGGTCCCGAGAAAGTCCTTGACAAAGCGTGACGGGAGGCTTGGAATCGCCTCAGCTTCGTTTTCCGCGGAGGTGGGACCATGGAGCTGACCCGTCGCGGATTCCTGAAGGCCACGGCCGTCGGGGGCACGATCACCCTCGGATTCGACGTCGCCCGGGCCAAAGCGGAGATGCGCGAGTTCAAGATCTCGCGCACCACGGAGACCCGAAGTATCTGCCCCTACTGCGCGGTCTCCTGCGGCGTCATCATCCACACGCTCGGAGACAGGGCGAGGAACGTCAAAGCCTCCGTCGTTCACGTGGAAGGCGACCCGGACCACCCGATCAGCCGGGGCAGCCTCTGCCCCAAAGGCATCACTCTCAAGGAAGACATCACCCACGCGAGGCGCCTGACGCGGCCGAAGGTCCGCAGGCCCGGCTCCGACAAGTGGGAGGACATTGGCTGGGACGAGGCGATCGCGAAGATTGCCCGCCACCTCAAGGACACGCGTGACCGCTGCTTCGTCGCGACGAATGCCAAGGGGCAGACGGTCAACCGCAACCCCGGCATGGCCGTCATCGGCGGCTGCACCGATACGAACGAGTTCAATTTTCTCCAGTGGAAATTCATCTCGGCCCTGGGGGTGCCGTACCGAGATTCCCAGGCCCGTGTTTGACACGGGCCCACGGTGGCCAGTTTGGCCGCCACGTTCGGTCGGGGGGCAATGACAAATGGATGGGTGGACATCAAGAACGCCGACGTCATCCTCGCGATGGGGGGCAACCCGGCGGAGAACCACCCCGTCGGCTTCAAGTGGTTCATCGAGGCGAAGAAGACCCGCAACGCGAAGATAATCGCGGTTGACCCCCGCTTCACCCGCACCGCGGCGGTCGCGGACCTCTACGCCCCGATCCGGCCCGGGACCGATATCGCCTTCCTGAACGGCATCATTCGATACGCCATCGAGAAAAAGCGCTACCACGAGGACTACGTCAAGATCCACACCAACGGCCCCTACATCATCGGCGAGAAGTTCGGCTTCCACGACGGTCTCTTCTCCGGGTTCGACGCCGCGAAGGGGGAGTACGACAAAGCCGCCTGGGGCTATCAGCCGGACGAGAAGACGACGGGTTACAGCGTGGATCCCACCCTGCAGAATCCGCGCTGCGTCTTCCAGCTCCTGAAGGCGCACGTGGACCGCTACACGCCCGAAATGGTCGAGCGGATCTGCGGCACGCCGAAGGGCACGTTCGAGAAGGTCGCGGAGATCGTGACCTCGACAGGCAACGCCGAGCGCGTCGGGACGATCACGTACGCGCTAGGCTGGACACAACACTCGACGGGAGTCCAGATGATCCGCGCGGGAGCGACCCTGCAGCTCCTGCTCGGCAACGTGGGACGGCCCGGTGGCGGCATGGACGCGTTCCGCGGTCACTCGAACATCCAGGGCGCGACCGACACGGGCGGGAACACCGAGATCCTGCCGGGCTACCTGAAAACCCCCGTCGGGACGCAGACGAACTTGAAGGAGTATCTCGAGACGGCCACCCCGACGACCCTGAACAAGCAGGCGTGGGCCAGCATGAACTACTGGGTCAACTACCCGAAGTTCATGGTTTCGCTGTTGAAGTCGGTCTGGGGCAAGGCCGCGACCAAGGAGAACGACTTCGGCTACGAGTGGCTCCCCAAGATCGACGGGAACTATTCCTGGATGTACATCTTCGACGACATGTACCGGGGCAGCTCGACGCGCCTCGGCGGCAAGGAACCGGGACCCGAGGGTTTGGTCACGTTCGGAATGAACCCTGTGGGATTGGGGCCCAACTCCAAGAAGATGGTCGCCGCCCTCTCGAAGTCGAAGTGGCTGGTCGTCGTCGAAAACGTCGAGACCGAGACGGCATCCTTCTGGAAGGCCCCCAAGGAATACGGCGGGCCGGAGCCGTCGAAGATTCAGACGGAAGTTTTCCTGCTCCCGGCCGCGAACTTCGCCGAGAAAGACGGCACGTTCACCAACTCCGCGCGCTGGCTGCAGTGGAAGTGGAAGGCGCTCGATCCGCCGGGGCAGGCGAAGGCAGATCAGGAGATCCTCTCCCGGATGCTCCTGGCGGTCCGGGACCTCTACAAAAAAGAAGGGGGCGCGCTCCCCGATCCTGTCTTCAACGTATCGTGGTCGTACACGAACCCGGTCAGCCCCGACTTCTCCGAAGTCTTGAAAGAGATGAGCGGAAAGGCGCTGGCCGACATTCCGGACCCCAAGGACAAGACGAAGGTCTTGAAGACCGCCGGCCAGCAGCTCGACGGCTTCGGCCAGCTTCAGGACGACGGCTCGACCTTGTGCGGCAACTGGCTCCACTCCGGCGTGTACACGGAAGCCGGCAACAACGCGCAGCGACGCAGCACGGCGGATCCGAACGGCCTCGGGATGTTTCCCAACTGGGCCTTTTCGTGGCCCGCCAACCGGCGCGTCATGTACAACCGAGCTTCGGCGGACGCCGAGGGGAAACCGTGGGATCCCAAGCGTCCGGGAATCTGGTGGAACGGCGAGAAGTGGGTCGGGGATGTTCCCGACATCAAGCCAGACTCGCCGCCGGGCGAGTTCGGCGCCTTCATCATGCTGCCGGAGGGAGTGGGGCGCCTCTTTGCTCCTGTCCTGAACGACGGCCCCTTCGCCGAGCACTACGAGGCGATCGAGGCGCCCATCGCCAACCCGCTTCATCCGAATGTGACGTCCAACCCGGCGTCGAAGAAGTTTTCCACGGACAAGGACACTTACGGCAAGAAGGAGGATTTTCCGATCGTCTGCACGACCTACCGTCTGACCGAGCACTTTCACTACTGGACGCAGCACCAGGAGAACGGCAGATTGAACGAAATGCAGCCCGGCTTCTTCGTCGAGATTCCCGAAGGACTGGCCAAAGAGAAGGGGATCGCCAACGGCTCGCAGGTAAAGGTGCTGTCGGCGCGCGGAGAGATCCAGGGAGTCGCGATGGTCACGAAACGGATGCCGCAGTTGAAGATCGACGGCAAGCCGGCATGGCAAATCGGTTTCCCGATCCACTGGGGCTTCGCGGGTTCCCCCAATCACACCGGGCCTCTCGCGAACATGCTGACTCCGTCGGCAATGGATCCGAACACCTGGACGCCGGAATACAAGGCCTTTCTCGTGAGAGTCGAGAAGGCGTAGGAGGAGGACATGAGCGCGCAATCCCTCGAGATCCGCCGGTCCTCCGCTTCCGTCTGGGGCAGTCGGAGCGGCATGCGCACTGTCCCGACCGTGTCCAAGTACATCGACACGACCACGTGCATCGGATGCAAGGCCTGCGAGGCGGCCTGCCAGGAGTGGAACGACCTGGAGTCCGTCGCCACCCGGCAGACCGGGACCTACCAGACGCTCCCGACGCTGGATTCCAATTACTGGAACCTCATCCGGTTCAACGAGCGCGACTTCGACGGCGGGATCATCTGGCTGATGCGCAAGGATCAGTGCATGCACTGCGAGGAGCCGGGCTGCCTCGCCGCGTGCCCCGC
>DASYUL010000036.1:0-9290 GCA_036001245.1 Thermoanaerobaculia bacterium | reverse complement strand
GCGACGGCCTCCGTGAACGATTCGATGCGCGACTGCCGACGGCGACGAGCCGTGCGCCGACAGGAAGCGCGCGAGCGTTCCCGCGCGGTCCGCGGGATGGGCGTCTTCGCGCAGGCTGCCGATCGTGCGGATCGTCTCGCCCTTCGCGTCAACGAGCGCGAATCGGACCGAAGAGCTCCCCGCGTTGATGGTCAGAATCGTGGGCATGCCGGATTATCTTGCGGGGCGGAAGGAATCCCGAGCTCGTAGCCGACATTGAGCGCGCATGACCTCTGTCATGCCCCGCCTGCTGCGGCATCACGACGCCCGCGAAGCCCGAGGGTGAGGAAATCGTCAGAGCCGAGGCGTCCACCCCCCAATGGGAGACGATGAGCGGGCCGCTGCGCCGCGACCCGGGGTTCGCGTTCGAGTCGCGGGCGGGCGCTCTCATCTCACCCATTCAACCGGGGGCGACCGGCGCCCCCGGTCGGGAGAGCGAACCGCGGGGCGGCTCCGGGAGCTCGCCCCATCTCTTGTGCAAGCGTTCTAACGGTTGTCTGCGTCCTGCGGAATCGAAGCGGGCACCGCGGGGCTCACCGGCGTGAAGAAGGCGCTCAACACCCAGGCACGCTGGCTGGGGGCGAACCGCGGCGCCAGCAATCCGTCGTTCAGCTCGCGCGTCACCGCGAACCGCTCGAACTGGGTGGCCGGAATGTACAGACGTTCGTTGGGCAGTCCGTCCGATTCGTCCTCTTCGTCCGCTTCTTCGAAGGCAAGCACGCCGTCTCCGTTCTCGTCGATTCGAGCGACCTCCGCAGCGTTCGCCTTGAAGAGACGCTGGTTGAGGTCGGTCTCGAGCGGCTCGAACGAATTCAGGCGCACGTACACGTCGAGCAAGATTTCGTTTGCGAGCCCGCTCGGAATGAAGCGGTTGCGCGTCTCGGCGTGCTCGTCGTCCGGGGGTTGTGGGCAGTCGAGATCCTGGAGACTGGTCACGGTGGCGCGGTCCGGGTCTCTCGGGTTGTCCGGGTTGTCGCCGTAGACCGTTGGGTCGTTTCCGCCTGTCGGTCCCGGTCCGGTCGGACCCGTGACCGCGGGGCCGGAGCCCGGAACAACCGAGCTCAAGAATGCGACTTTTCCTTGCGCAAACGAATTCCCAAGGCCGCCGGTGAAGGGAAGTTCGTACTGCGGGAACACCCAGTCCGTGTATTGATTGAATTCCCAGTAGGCGTGGCAATCCGCTTGCTGCAGACAGTTATACGCCCCCATGCTCAGCTGAATCGGGACGAGGTTCGACTGATTGTCGGGGAAGTGATCTCCCGCGCTCGGGAAGCGGACCACGTTGCCGTCGGTCGTGAAGAGCTGGCCGGGCACGTTGTGGTGACCTCCCAGGGCGGCGACCGCCGTCGCGTCCGCGGCGGTGATCTTTCCGAACTGGGCGTGCCCGTCGGGCCGCGGAGCGGCGACGGAAGGCACCTCCAGGTCGTGGATCATCCACCCTTCGTACCAGCCCGATTCGTTGTTGATCACGAAGAGGCCGGAGATGTCGGTGAAGATATCGATGAACGCGCCCGGGTCGTTGGGGTCGGTCGGCAGGCCCGGCTTCGGCTCGACCACCAGGCGAACCGAGGCGAGCGTCGGCAAGCCGCGATTGGCGCAGTTGGCGCCGGTCGGAAATGCGCCGTCGTTGATCCCCGGGATGATCGCGGTGAAGACGTTCGGCTGGAAATGGTTCGTGTCGAGCAGGTAGTAGCCGAAGAGCTGGCTCGGCGTGGGCGCTTCCGCAAAGACCGTCAACGGAAGATAAGAGTGCGGCCGTCTGGCGAGCTCGAAGATCCGGTCTTTCAAAGGCGCAGGCAGTTGTTTGATGTCACCGCGTTGGGCGATGCTCTGCGCGTTGGGATGCTCGTTACCCTGAGCGTGTGCCGCACATGGCAGAAAGGCAATCGCGAGGAAAACGAGAAAGAAGGGAGCGAAGGGTCTGGCACGGGCGTTCATAGAATCCTCTACAAAAGGTGGGACATAAGTGGCCCGCTCGGACGATGGCAGCGCCCGGCCCTTCTCGCGCGACTTTTAACTCGCGCTAACTGGGCGCGCCTTAATGACTGATTAAGCGGCGGCGTTCGAATCGCGGCGGGGCGCACGTGCTTCTTCCACGGAATCTCAGTGCTTCCGCCGCTCAAGGACCGCGTCGAGCGAGAAGCGATCCTCATCCCGCGGAAGGAGCAGCACGAAGAGAAGCAACGCCAGGCGGGGAATCACGTGCGTGTGGAATTCGTAGAGCGGCTCCTTCAGCAGGTGCCCGAAGGTCACGACGAGCAGCACGAACCCGAGCGCGATCAGCGCGGCGCGCACCCGCAGGCCGAGGATCAGGAGAGCTCCCGCGACGAGCTCCACGACCGGCACGGTGACGCCCGCCGTCCAGAGCGACCAGGCCGGGAGGAAGGTGTCCGCATACGGATCGACGAAGTACCTGTGCGCGTGGCCGACGGGCGTCAGCACGAAAACCTTCCAGACCCCGGCCATGAAGAAGATCAGACCGAGAACACCGCGCGCGAAGAAGATCGCCCAGGCCCGGTCCCGATTTGGTCCGTCGCTCATCGAGCGTCTGTGAGGGATTCGCGAGTCGTCAACCGCGTTTGTCTCTCGTCGGAAGGGAAAATCCCGCTGCGCTCCAACATCTCGCGGATCTCCTCTTCGGTCGACCCGAGCCTCGCCGCTCCGTGCAGCAGGTCCTGCGGGTCGACCGGAAACCAGTTTCGGCGGCTCGGGTCGGAGAGGCCGGCGACGTCGATCGGGCGAATCGTGAGCGCCGCGCTCCGGATCAGGGACTCTCGCCAGGCGGGATCGCGCCGATCGGCTGCGGAAATCGCCTGCCGGCAGCAACGGGTGAGCGCCGGTCCGAAATCGGGCCGGTCGCCGCACAGGAAGGACCCGGCGAGATCGGTCCGCGAGAGCCGTCGCGCAGCCTCCGAGAAGCTCGCCGCTGCGAAATACAGTTTCGCGATCGCGACGAACAAGGGGAAATCGGAGAACGTGGCATAGAGGGCAGCCACCAGGACCGCCGCCGTATCGGCCTCGAAGAGGGTTCGACGCGCGTCTTTTTCGAGCCGGACCTCGAACCGGCGCGAGCCCCAGTCCTCTTCGAGCGCCCGACCGAGCCGCTCGACACCGAGCAACGTCAGCGGAAAACCGGTCGAGAGCAGAGGGTCGACGAAGGCCGCTGCGGAGGGAAGGAGCGTCCAGCCGGGGCCGCTCGCGCGCGCGGTCCGAAACGGGAGAGACGGTCGATGAACGAAGGGCCGAACCGACCCGGCCCCGCGAAATTGTTCCGCGACGCTCGGGAACCTCTCGAGCAACCGGTTCCACGCCACGGCCCCCTCGGAGAATCGGAGCTCCCCCGCGAGCCGTGCCGTGGCGGCGACTCCGGCGCTCGCGACTCCGTTGCCGAACCGGAGCACCCAGATCCAACCCTCCGGAAAGACGTGGTGGACCGCGGCGTCGTCGATCGGATACGGCGCTCGTTCGCCTTGCCGGAACTCTGGCAGCTCGCTCAACCGTCGGACTCCTCGGAAGTGGGAGTACAGGGTTTCGGTCGGCGTCAGCCCTTCGAAGGTCTTCTCTCCGAGCCCCAGTGTCTGGTGGAGAAAGCCGCGCGGGCCCGAAGCGTCGACGACCAGTCGAGCAGAAACGGAGAGCAGCTCGCCCGCGCGATCGCCCGAAAGGATCGTCCGTCCGCCCCACTGTTCCACCCGGTCGAGAGCCACGCGATCGAAGTAGCGCGCTCCGGCGGCCTCCGCCTCGCGCACGAGAAAGTGGTCGAAGTCCGACCGGTTCCAGTGCGTGTCCGCGATCTCGTCACGCGGGCTCGCGGCGACGAGCAGTTCGTTGTCTCGCTCCGGGCGGGCGGCAAACGGACGGCCGGGCTCGTGGGCACAGAACGTGAAGCCGCGCTTCAGCCCGCAGCCGATTTCCGGGTACGTGCTTTGCCAGCTTCCCCAGCGGGCGAGCGGCCGGATCCGCGGCAGTCCGTATCGGTCCGAGAGCTTTTCGAGCAGGATGTTCGCGAGCGGCGAGGACGACTCGCCGATCGCAAATCGCGGGTGAGTGCCTCGTTCGAGAAGCGTCACGGAGCGGCCGATCCGCCGCGCCACCAGCGACACGAGGGATCCGGCGAATCCCGAGCCGATCACGGCAACGTCGGTGTCGTGTTTCATCGGCTGCCTCCGCAGGTGGAACAGGGAACCGGTGGCGTGACCCGCTGCTCGAGGTTGATCCTCCGGAGGCGGCTCGCCCGCGCGTCGAAGCAGGCGTCGCAGTCCTTCAGTCTCGCCAGATCCCAGAGGTCGGCGAAGACCCTGCCCCGCCGGAGCGCGACCCCCCGGGCGACGGTCTCTTCGAGCATCCTGAGAGTCGGGAGAAGGAAGTCGCCCGTAGATGCCAGCGCGTCGAGGGCTCCGTTGCCGGCACGGGTTGGAATGAGCGAAACGACCGATGATCCGCAGTCGAATGCGAATTCGACGGACCGGTCACACCATTCGACGGACTCCGTCGAAGAGACGAAAGGGAGACCGACGAGAACGAAGCTCCGGAGTGCGATTCCGCGGCGGCCGACGAGATCCGCCGCCCGGCGGAACTGGTCGAGGGTCATGCCCTTGTTCAGCCGGGGAAGGACGGAGGGATGGACGGTCTCCAGACCCATCGCCACTTCCAGGCGTCCGCCGAGAAGGTCGTGGAATCGGAAACAGGACTCCCCGACGAGAGCCGGGTGGCACTCGACGGTGACTCTCTCGAATCGATCGAGGAGCGCCGCGATCGCCTCGTGGTCGGACGGAGGGATTGCCTTCGGGTCGAAGAAGCTTCCCGCGTTGTAGAGCTTGATCCGACTCGCGTGAGGAAGGCGCGCGAGAGCCTCGCGGATCTGGGCGGAGATCGCTCCGACCGGCACGCTCTCCTCGAGAGTGTGCCGCCAGAGATCGCACATGAGACACCGCCAGGGGCATTCCCGGTTGGTGAGAAAGATCGTGGCGGACGATACGACCTCGCCCGTTTCGGCGAGCTCCTCTTCGATCAGCGCCGCCGAGGCGCGGAGCGGGTCCAGGCGCGCTCTCGGGCCCCGGCGCTCGAGGATCCAGTGAGTCCGCTCCGAATCCCGTTCGGGGTAGCGCGAAATCGGCCCGGGATCAACCGTAAAGAGAAAAGAACTCCGCGCGATAGGCGGATTCGGGCGTTAAGCGGAGCGCCCGAGCGATCTCGCGATCGGCAGCGCCGTCCTGGAAGCGGCGTTTGGGAAACACGGGCATCCGGAACCCGGTCAGGGACTCGACGCCCCGCGAGACGACCTCCCCCTTCAGAGAGTAGAGGCGGTCGGGTCTCCAATCGGTCAACGACACGAAGGGGATCCCCTCCGCCACCTCGACGACCGAGGGACGGGTGAAGGGGCTGAAGCCTTCGAAGCCGTACCGCGCCAGGGGCGCATACGTCCGCGTGTAGGAGCGGCTCTGCCCGCCGGAATAGGTGAGCGAGTGCTTGACCGTGCCCACGCCCCAGCCCTCCTGGTAGAGGAGGGGATTTCCGAGGACGCTCCGGATCGTGAGCTCGGAGTTTTCCTCGATCGGATAGTCCTTGAGGTTTTCGTCGCCGCCGTCGCCGTCGACGAGGTACCGCCACCCAGGATAGCGCTCCCGGATCCCGCGGCAGAGCGCGAGCGCCATCGTCGCGGATTCGACGTCGAGCCGCTTGTAGTCTTCCACCACGCGAACGGCCTCGCGGGAGTCGAGCGCTTCGGCGTCGACTTCGACCGGCTCGAGAAACATCCCGAGGCTGAGACTCTCCAGGAAGAGCCGCGCCTGCGCCAGGTCATCGCCGCCTCCCCGGATCGACAGCGTGAAGGCCTTCAGTCGCGACGGGCTCATGCCGAGGGAGCGCAAAACGTGTTGCGTGACGAGAAACACCGCGCCGCTGTCGACGCCCCCCGAGAAGCAGACGCCGATGGGCTCGTCTTCCGGAACGCTTCGCAGCCACTTCGCGATCTCGAGGGCTACCGCGCCCACGTAACGTCGTCCGATTTCGCCCGGGTCGTCCGGCAGGACGTTGCGGGACGGCGTGAAGAAGCGCATGTACGTCGGCTCGGGGTCGGGGCAGCCGACGAGTCGGATCTCGACGATGTGATGAGCGGGGACCATCCGCGTGTAGCTGGGCTGAAACTGTTCGTCTAGACCGTTCGCGCGGAGGCACCCCTGGATAGTGTCGATCCGGTCCGCGACGACGAGCATCGGACCGTCGACCCGCTTGGCCAGGAAATAGCGCAGCGGCCGGTCGAGCGAACGCGCCATCCGGACCGTCACCCCTTCACGCGCCACGAGCGCGAACGAACCGTCGATGTCACGAACGTCCTCGCTCGAGCCGCGAGCCAGCCGCTCGCGGGCCTCGTCCACGGTCATGTTGTAAAGCCGATTTTTCGCAGGGTCGGTCAGATCGCAGACGAGCTCGACGTGTCGGTCCGGCATGTTCCGGTTTGAGATCACTTCAGCCCTTCCACGACGAACAGGTCGGAGAGCAGGCGGCTGAAAGTGTAGGCGTACGACCTGGCGTCCGGCGTGACGACGACGTTGGAGATCCTCTCGACGCCACCGGGGTCGACCGGCATGAGCTCCTTCCAGAGCTCCCGGCTGCCCGACTCGAGGTCGACGCGGTAGACGCGCGCCGGCAGGTCGCGCTTCCAGACGAAGAGCGAACGCCCGTCTTCGCCGAAGCGCAACGGGAACTCGCCGTCGACGATCCCGGAGATCGGCCGGCTTCCACCGCCGTCGATCCGGAAGAGCATGCCCCTTCGGTCGGACCCGATCGCGGCCACGAGCTTCCCGTCCGGAGAGATCGCGAAGCCCGGAAACGCCGTCCCGATCCCTTCCGGGGTGATCGCCCGCGGTTTCCCCCCGTCCACGCTCTGGACGAAGAGTCGCACGCCTCGCTTCGCCTCGTTGGCGGCGAAGAGGATCCTGCCGTCCGGAAGCCATGCCGCGGCCTGCTCGGGGCTCACCGCCTCCATCGACAGGCGCTTCGGCTCGCCCGCGCCGGTCGGAAGGAGCATGAAGAAGGGTTTGGGACTCGACAGCGCCGCGAGCGCCCACCGGCCGTCCAGCGAGAGCGACAGCGCGGCCCCCTCGCCGAGCTTCACGACCGGAGAGCGATCCGCCTTCCGGATGTAAACGGTGTAGTTGGCGCCGCCCGCTTCCCCCTCTTCATCGAAGAGGAGCGTCTGGCCATCCGGTGAGATGTCCGCGACGAAGGAGTAGTCCAGCCAGGAGAGATCCCGCTCGCGGGTATCGCCCCGCAGGAGACCCAGAGTGCCGACGCGCGATGCGCCTCGCGCCAGGAGAACGCGCCCGTTCCGGGCGACGTCCTGGAGTTTGATCCCTCCCGGGACGCGGATCAGGACGCGGACCTTGCCCGAGAGCGTCACCGCGTAGAGAGACTGATTCGCTCCAGTGTCCGTCGCCGTGAACCAGATCTCGTCGCCCGAGGGAGACCAGGCGAGACCACCCTCCTTGTTCCACCGGCTCGTCAGCGTCGTCTTCTTGCCCGTCAGGTCGAGCAGGGCCACGGTGCCCGAATCGTCCTGTGAATACGGATGGTCCATGAATGCGACGGAGTCTCCCTTCGGCGAGAGGCGCGCGTCGCTGATGTACCCGGTCGTCTCGTACAGGACCTTGCCGATCGGGAACTCGATTCGGGCTTTACCGGCGACGTCCCGCACGACGAGGAGATTCGAGCCGTCGGGCGTCCAGCTCGCTTCCTGGATGTGTTCAGCCACGTCGCGCGGCGCCCCGCCGGTGAGCGCGGCACGTGCCATTGTGCCCTCGCAGACGGAGGGATGGGCCAGTCGGCAGTCGACGGCGATCGCCATTTCGCCCGACGGTGAGATCGACAGAAGGTTCGCGCTCGGCAGCTCGAGGGGCAACGCCTCGGGGCTGCTCGGGTGCTTCAAGAAGAGCTTGCGGGGATTCCCATCCCACGCCGCGCTGTAGACGATCGTCTGGCCGTCGGGGGCAAATCGCGCGGAATGAATCGTGCCGCTGCCGAAGGTGATCTGCTGGAACGAGGGTGGAGAAGACCGGGCGAGGCGCCTCTGGAAGAGCATCCCGATCGCGAAGGCGGCCAGGAGAGCCACGGCGGCGAGAGTCGCGCGCAGAAGCGAAGACCGGCGGCGGAATTTGGCGGGAGTTGCTCTGCTCGTCACTTCGCCCGAGACGAGAACCTCGGAGAGGTGCTCGCGCACGCTCTTGAGATCGCGCGCGAGATCCCGAGTCGAGGCGTAGCGCTCCTCCGGGTCCTTCTGCAGGCACCTCTCGACGATCCAGCGGAAGGGGACCGGCACGTTGCCATTGACCTGTCCCACAGGCTCGGCGTCTTCGCGAATGATCGCGGTGAGCGTTTCGGCAGTCGTGCCGCGCTGGAAGGCGCGTTTTCCGGTCGCCATCTCGTAAAGGATCGAACCGAGCGAGAACTGATCCGAGCGGAAGTCCACCGTTTTTCCGCTCGCTTGCTCCGGCGACATGTACCCCACCGTGCCGAGCACCGACCCCGCGTTCGTCGGTTGCGCGGTCTCGAGGTTGGATGACTGCTCAGCCAGCGGCTTCAGGAGTTTGGCGAGGCCGAAATCGAGGATCTTGACCGCGCCGTCCGTCGAGATCATGACGTTCTCGGGCTTCAGGTCTCGATGGACGATCCCGGCCGCGTGCGCCTTCGCGACCGCGTCGGCGATCTGAAAACCGAGGTCGAGAAGCCTCTTCGTCAACGGCCCGCCGTGGAGGACCTCGCGCAGGGTTCGACCATCCACGAGCTCCATCGCGATGTAGACCGTGGGACCCGAAGACCCGATCTCGTGGATCGTGATGATGTTCGGATGATTCAACGCCGATGCGGAGCGCGCCTCCTGCTCGAAACGCCTGCGGCGGTCCGGGTCGGAGGAGAACTCGGACGAGAGGACTTTGACGGCGACCTCGCGCCCGAGCCGCGAATCCCTCGCGCGATAGACCTCTCCCATCCCGCCCGCGCCGAGCGGAGCGAGGATCTCGAATGGCCCGAGCCGGGCGCCGGACGCGAGTGTCATCGGGTTACTTCCGGGCGATTGTACTCAGAAGGGGCGTCAGCACCGGGCGAAGGTTTTCTCATCGCGGCGGGCGCGCCAACAGTCCTCGCGGTTCAGGCCCCACTCTCCAGCCGGAGGTATGCCTGTTATATGGTCGACTCGCTCTCTATCGACGGACAAGCCTCGATCGTCGAGACGACGATCGAGAGAAGGAGGACGC
>DASYUL010000035.1:0-9852 GCA_036001245.1 Thermoanaerobaculia bacterium | reverse complement strand
GCGGACTCCCGCCGGGAGATTCTCGCGCCGGTAGTGCCAGACCTCGCGCCACCCGCGTGACGCGTCCGTAATCGTCGATCCGGAGGCCCGATCGGCCGCTGCCACTCTGTCGGAGGTCGTGATCTTGCGGGCGTCGCTCTCCCTTGCCTTCGCGGCGACGGCGACCCGTGCGTCGGAGGGATGTCCGCGCGCGAGGCCGGGCGGGTCAGCGCCATCCTCGCCGGAAGCAAGGGGCTTGCGGCCCGCATAGGTCGGCGGCCCGAGCAGGACGAAAACCATTCCTCGGTCGGTCAGGCTCCCTCTCGTCTCGCCCTGCGCGAATTGCGCGTCGGCGAACGCGACCCGCCGTTCGAACTCCTGCCGAAATTCGTTCTCCGGCGTCTCCGGAGTCGGGTCGCGCGATTTCCAGAACGCCGCGACGAACTCTGAGCGGGAAGAGGTTTCGAAACGGCGAGCATAGTCGTCTCTGTCGGAAGACGCCATCAGGAACCGGACCGGTCCTTCAACCCAGTCTTCACCCGGGGTCTCCGCCTCCTGGGCCCTCGACGCGGGAAGAAAGCTCCGATACACCGCGCCCATCGAAAGCGCGTGCGGCCCGCCGGGCTCCGCGGTCTTCCGCGCCTCCTCGAGCGCGGCGATCACCTTCTTCGGATACATCGCCGGATCGAGCGCGGCGTTGGGCTGGAAACCCAGGAAAGCCCGGAACTGCGTTTTCGCCTCTTCTTTGCGTCCGAGCGCGGCGAGGCTCGCGCCGCGGTAGAACGCGAGCACGGGCTCGAGCAAAGCACGGTCCTTTTCGAAACCGGATCTCGCGCTCTCGGAGTCGAGCTCGTCGAGCGTCTGCAGAGCCTGGGGATACTTCTGGGACCGGAACTCTTCTTTCGTCCTCTGGAGGAGCTCCGGCAGCGTGGTGGCAGTGGCGAAACTCGACAGCACGAGCAGAAGCGTCGGCGCGAGAGGTCGCCGCACGGTCACGGACCGGTCTCTACAGCGATGCCTGTCGGAGTCTCGACTTTGCCTTTTCGAGGGTGTCTAAGACCTGCGTCTCGCGCTGGAGGACGTTCTCGCCGTACCCCTGCTTGGTGACGAACTGGAAGTCGACCTGGTGATACGGGATCCCTTTCGGGAGCTGCTCGCGTCGGTAGTGCCAGACCTCCCGCCAGTTCTTCGCCGCTTCGTTCAGGCTCGTTCCCGGACCCGTGACCTTGTCCACCTTGCGCGCGATGTCGGTCGTCGTCCCTCCCGGCATCGATGCGATCCGCACGTCCGCCGGGCGATAGGTGAAGAGCGCGGCCTTGTCGTTCGTATCCTCACCCGACGTGAGCGGCTTCTGTCCGACCCAGGTCGGCGGGCCGAGCAGGATGAACACCATCCCCCGGTCGGTGAGGCTGCCCGCGGTCTCGCCCTGCGTGAAGCGGGAGTCGGCGAATGCGACGCGCTTCTCGAACTCGTCGCGAAACTCGTTCTCCGGCGTCTCCGGCTTCGGATCCCGGCCCTTCCAGAACGCCGTCACGTACTCGGATCGCGAGACCGGGTCCGAGAGCCGGCTGAAAGCGTGACGGTCCTCATTCGCCATGAGGAAGCGGACGGGCCCGTCCGTCCACTCTTCGCCGAGACTGACCTGCTCTTCGTGACGGGGCTGGGGGAACGCGCGATACGCCATCGCGACCGAGCCGGTCCGAGCGGGACGCTCCTTGTTCGAGGCGAGCGTGCGCCGGGCGCCCTCGAGGGCCGCGATGATCTTCTTCGAGTAGACGGCAGGATCGAGCACGGCGTTCGGCTGAAAAGCGAGGAACGCCTGGAACTGCCCCTGCGCCTCCGCCGGCCGACCGAGAGAGGCGAGCGAGGCGCCGCGGTAGAACGCGAGGACGGGCGCGAGCGCCGCACGGTCCTTCTCGAGCCCCTCCTTTTGGCTCGCCGCATCGAGCAGATCGAGCGTCGCGAGAGCGTCGGTGTACGCCGCGAGCCGGAACTGGTCTTTGGCCTTCTGGAGGAGTTCGGGCAGTGTGGACGCGGAGACGGAAGCGGTGAGGAGGAGCGAAGCGACGATCGCCGCAGAGCGTTTCATGGGTACCTCCGGGACATTCGAATCCTACGCCTGTTGACGAGACAGAAAAAAGGGGGCCCGAAGGCCCCCTGACAGGAATCGAGAAGGAGATTAGAACGAGATCTTGAGAGCCGCCTTGATCTGCCGCGGGTCCTGGCGAGCGGACGGACGCGCCCAGTCTGCCTGCGGCAGCGGCTGGCCATAGGCGATCGTGCCGAGCCGGTCGAAGTTGCGCTGGGTGTACTCCGCCGTGTTCGACGGCGTGCAACCCGCCGTCTCGAGGCAGAACGTTCCATCCGGGTTGAACTCCTCGACGACGTCGGTGACGCCCTGGCGGTCCAACACGTTGAATATGTAGATCGCCGGCGTGATCGAGACCGCGCCGAGGTTGATCGTGTAGCCGAGCGAAAGGTTCGCCTCGTACTGGCCGACCAGACGGGCATCGGACACGGCCTTGTCGTTGCCGCGAGTCACCAGATGGAGGAGATCCGGATAGAAGACGTTGTACCAGCCGTACCGCGACACGGGCGGGCCGCTACGGTAGAAGGCGCCGATACCGACGTTCAGCCCGAACGGAGCCGTATAGACGGCGTCCAGACGGAACTGGTGGGGCCGGTCGAGATAGAGACGCCCGTTTGCGTTCCGGGAGAATAGGAAGTAGTCGTAGTCGGCGTTGATGCCCGGGTCGGTCTGGCCCGACGCCACGCGGACCGCGCCGTCGTAGTTACCAGACAGCTTGGAATAGATGTAGGACATCTGCGCCCACAGGTTCTGGCTGAAGGTCTTTCTGGCCGTCAGCTCGACGCCTCGGAACTTCCGGTTGGCCTTCGGAATCTTGGGAGTCGGTCCCAGATCCACCCCATCGCGGTCTTCGCAGAGCCCCGCCGTCGGCGACACGAACACGTCGCCTGCGGCGTCGCACCAGGGGAAATCTCCGGAGCCCCAGAACCCGCCTTCGCCGGGGTTGACCATCGCGCAGGAAGACTCGCCATTGATCGCGCTCGTATAGTCGAGGTCGCAACGGTCCTCGATCGCGCGGCCGAGCTTGCGATACATGCCCTTGATGCCGACCGCGAAGGTCGGAGTGAGGGCCATCTCGGCGCCCAGCGTCGCCTCATCCTGATACTGCCCCTTGATGCCCTCGTCGACCGGCTCGTTCGCCGCGCCCTGGAAGAGAGCGTTGCGGTTGGGAACTCCGCCGTGGACCGTGCTCCATCCGCCCGCCGGCGGCGGATCGTTCGGATTGCTCGGCCCGGAGAAGTTGAAGATAGAGGTCGAGAACTGGTTGCCGTAGACGCGGACGTTCAGATCGTTCGGGATCTGATAATAGAAACGTCCGACAGAAGCGTACAGCTTCGAAGAACCGTCTCCTTTCCAGTCGTAAACGAGGCCGACGCGCGGCTGCCACTGGTCCTTGAGGTTTATGACGGTCTCTTCCTCGCCGTTCTGGATCTTTTCCACGTCATACCGCACGCCCGCGTTGACCGTGAAGCGCGGCGTGATCCGCCAGGAATCCTGGAGGAACGCCGACCATGACTTGGACGGCGGTGCCGAGAGTGTGTTCGAGATCGGGGTGAGGGAGCCCAGCGCGGCTGTATAGAAGTCGTGCTGGAAGTACACGCGCGGGATGACCGTGCCGGCATAGTTTGTGTACGTCTCTCCCGTGCCCGGCGGGCAGAAGCTCGACGACGCCGGGTTGGCGCTGCAAGTGCGGACGCGTACGCGCTGGCCGCCCGTGAAGTACGAGTTGTCGGTCGTCACAGCCTCGACGTAGTCGCCGCCGGTCTTCAGCTCGTGGTTGCCGAAGTAGGCGGTGAAGTTGCCGACGTACTCCTTGCGCTCCCCTTCGTTGTTGAGCCGGAACCCGGGGACGCTGCCGAACCCGCCCACGACCGGGAAGAAGGGATAGTCGGATGCGACCGTCCGGTCCTGGATCCCGATCGCAGTCGGATCGAGTGGCTTGAACTTGAACTGGTCGTTGTGGCGCGAGTACTGGAGCGTCAGCACCCCAAACGAGCCAAAAAGCTGGTTGAACCGGCCCGCGTAGTCCTCCGAGCCGATGTCGAACCGGCCGGAGAACGAGTCGGGGTCGGCCCCCGTGGGCGTGAAGACCGCTCCGGCCCGCACTTCCGGATCGCGGAAGTAGGTGCCGACGAGCGTCGAGCCCTGGACGATGTTCCAGGTCAGCTTGCCGGAGAACAGGTTGTAGTTGTCCGTCTCCTGGAAGTGCTGATTCAGGACGGACGCCGATTCCTTGGGAACGCGGTCGCGCTCGTTGTCGACCCGGTCGTACGCCGTGAAGAACCAGAGGCGGTCCTTGACGAAGTAGCCGCCGAGATCGGCGCCGTAATCGAGCTCTTGCACCTTGTCGAACGTCGTGTTGAACTGGTCGCCCGCGAGGTGCTCCTGGTCGGAGCGGAAGCTCTCGGGGCTGAAGTTGCCGAACACGTCGCCGTGGAACTCGTTGCCGCCCGACTTGGTGATGACGTTGATGATGCCGCCGGTCGAGCGGCCGAACTCGGCCTGGTAGCCACCGGTCTTGACCTCGACTTCCTGGATGAACTCGTTGTTGATGACCTTGCCCTGCACGCCGCGGACGACGCTGTTCGTGTTGACGCCGTCGATCACGAATACGTTCTCGGCCGACGTCGAGCCGTAGATCGAGAGCGCGAGGCCGCGCCCCTGAGTGTCGCCGGTGTCCTCACCGACGCCCGGCTGCAGCTTGACGACGTTGGCGTAGTTACGGCCGAGTGGGAGCTTCTCCATGACCTTCGCGGAATAGTTCGAGCCTCCGGTCGTGCTCGACGTGTCGACGACGGGCGCCTGCCCGCTGACTATGACCTCTTCCTTCTGCGAAATCTGGAGCGTCAGGTTGACGGTCGCGGTCCCGCCCAGGGTGACGTTCGCCGTCTTCTCGACGGTCGAGAACCCGGCGAGGGCGCAACTCACCTTGTAGGTACCCGGGTTGAGGCTCGCGATGCGGTAGTTGCCGCTGTTGCTGGTGATCGCCGACCGGGTTCCCTGCAGCGACGGGCTCGTCGCCGTACAGGTGACGCCCGGCAGCGCGGCGCCGGAGCTGTCCGTGACGGTGCCTGTGATGTCACCCGTCGTCTGGGCGAACGCCAGGCCTCCCGCCGCCGCGCTGACGATGGCGATCGCCAGCAACGGCACGAAGAACCTTCGAAATCTCATAGATCTCCTCCTCTGTTGTTTCCGACGTGAACCGGACTCTCGTTATCCCAAAGCTTTGAATCGCGGGACGAAGAACGAAAAAAGGTCGACACGCGTGCGATCAAGAGCAATCAAACTGCCAAGGGAGCCGCGGGTGCGGCAAACTCTAAGTTGCTCGAATCACGCGGTCAAGCGGATTTTCGACGACCTGACCCGAGGGTCAGGCATGCATGATTCGGAATATTCGTCCAATCTTTTGAATCGCCGTGCCCAAGACGGCCGGCTCAGGCGACGGGATCGGCTTCGACGCGGACAAGAAGAGCGCCGGTTTCCACGGTCTGCCCGGCAGAGCACTCGACGCTCGTGACGAGTCCCGCGCAGTCGGCGCGGATCTCGTTCTGCATCTTCATGGCTTCCAGGACGAGGAGCGTCGTTCCAGCGTCGATCCGGTCGCCAGAGGCGACCCGGACCTCGACGACGCGTCCGGGAATCCGGGCGCAGATCTCCTTCGCCCCGCCACTCGACCGATTCGATTCCGCGGCGAGCTCCTGGAGCGGATCGGCGAGGTCCAGGTGGACGCGCCGGGCGCCGACCCACGTTTCGACGTCGCCTCCGGCTCGCGCGACCGCGCGACCCGTCAACTGCCGGCCCGAGGGAAGGATCACGCTCGATCGGCCGTCGACGAGCTTCGCGAAATCGGCGATCGTCTCTTCACCGCCGAACCCCACCGTCACCCGACGCGCATCGCGGGATTCGACGCTCACGTCGGTGTGCTCGCTCCCGCGGCGCCAGACGAAGCGGCGACGGACGTTCATGGACGCGTTCGACGCGAGCGATCCAGATGTGGCCGGAGCGCCTCGGCGCGAGCGGTGCCTCTCCACCGGGAAGCGGGCGCCGATCGGCCGGTCGGGGGCGCTCCTCCGTCAATCGACACGGAACCAGCCGCGAGGATCGCCTCGTCGACCGTTGCTTCGGATAGTTCGAGCTTTCGTTCCGTGAGCCACGCGTCGAGCCACTGCGTGTGGAAGGTCGCGGCGCGGAACTCCGCGTCGGCGACGAGTGCGCGAAAGAGCGGGAGCGTCGTCTCCACTCCCGCAATCTCGTACTCCTCGAGAGCCCGCGCCAGCCGCCGAATCGCCGCGGCGCGATCGCTTCCGGCAACGATGAGCTTCCCGAGCATCGGGTCGTAGTCGATGGGGACGCCGGATCCCGCCTCGATGCCGACGTCGTTGCGGACGCCGGGGCCTCCCGGGAGCCGGAGCCCCGCGACGACTCCCGGCGAGGGGGCAAACCCGCGGCTCGCGTCCTCCGCATACACGCGGCACTCGATTGCGTGCCCGCGCGGCGCGAGGTCCTCCGCGCGAAACGAGAGAGACTCCCCGAGCGCGGCACGGATCATCTCGACGGCCAGGTCCACGCCCCACACCTCTTCGGTGATCGGGTGCTCGACCTGGAGGCGTGTGTTCATCTCGAGGAAGTAGAAGGAGCCGTCCGGCGCGAGCAGGAACTCCACCGTTCCGCAGGAGTCGTACCCGACCGCTTCCGCCGCGGCGAGCGCGGCCGAAAGGAGCTGCGTGCGAAGCTCCGGTCCGACCGCCGGCGATGGGCACTCTTCGACGACCTTCTGGTGCCGACGCTGGATCGAGCACTCGCGCTCCCCAACCGCGACGCGGTGACCGCGCTGGTCGGCGGCGATCTGGACCTCGACGTGACGCGGACGTTCCAAGAGCTTTTCGGCGTAGATCGATCCGTCGCCGAACGACGCCTGGGCTTCCGCCGACGCGCGCGCGAATGCGGGGGCGAGTTCCGCTTCCGAAGCGACGCGCCGCATGCCTTTGCCGCCGCCGCCGGCGGATGCCTTGAGGAAAATCGGATACCCGGCGCGGCGCGCGAACTCCGCGAGCTCGGAGGTGTCGCGGGCGGGAGTCGTCGTCCCCGGAACGATCGGCACGCCCGCCGACTGCATGAGCATACGGCTCGTCGTCTTCGCGCCCATCGCCTCGATGGCAGAGGGCGACGGTCCGACGAAGGTGAGTCCGGCGTCCGCGCAGGCGCGCGCGAAGTCGGCGCTCTCCGCGAGAAAGCCGTAGCCCGGGTGCACGAGCGATGCGCCGGTCTTCTTCGCCGCTTCGAGGATGCGGGGGATCGAGAGGTAGCTCTCTGGCGAAGGCGCCGGACCGAGGCGCGCCGCGTAGTCGGCCATGGTCACGTGAAGGGCGGTGCGATCCGCGTCGGAGTAGACCGCGACGGTCTCGATCCCGAGGTCCCGACACGCTCGAAAGATCCGGACGGCGATCTCACCGCGGTTGGCGACGAGGAGCCTCATCGGCCGGCTCCTGAAGGCCCGCGATCGGGACACAACCTCAAGCGAACAGCAGGCGTCCCTTCGGCTCCGGGATCTCGCGGCCCAGATCTCGCGCTGTCTCGATCCACTCTTCGATGATCTTCTCAGCGTTTTCCAAAGCGTCGCGATAGCTCGCGCCGTCCGCCGCACATCCAGGCAACTCCGGAACCTCCGCAACGAAGGCCCCGTCGTCTCTGCTCCAGTAGATGATCACTTCGTATCGGATCACGGGTTCCCCCCCTCCAGTTTGTACCTGAGTATGACGTGGCGGACCTGTCTGACTTGGTACGGTTTTGCCCTTCCCTGACGAGGCTGCAGGTTCAAGATCTCCTCGACTCCGTTTCTTGCGAAGATGTGGTGGCTTCCCCGGATCCGTTCCTGAAAGCCGAGCGCTTTGAGAAGTTGACGAATCCCGGCGAACGGAATGTCCGCGTCGGACGTGCCGAGAAGCACCCGTTCGAGCAGACGGTCTGTGCGTGTCATTCCTCCTTCTAATTGTCACAGCGGTATGTTCCCGTGCTTCTTGGCCGGCAGAGAGGCGCGCTTGCCCTCGAGCAGGGCGAACGCCGCGATCAACTTCTCCCGCGTCTCGGAGGGCTCGATGATCTCGTCCACGTAGCCGCGGCGCGCGGCGACGTAAGGGTTCGCGAAGTTCTCCACGTACTCGGCCACTCTCTCGGCACGGATCTCGGGGGGCGCGTTCACGAACTCGCGGCGATAGAGGATGTTTACGGCACCCTGCGGACCCATCACCGCGATCTCGGCGGTGGGATACGCGAAGTTGAAATCGGTCGCGACGTCCTTTGATGCCATGACGCAATACGCGCCGCCGTACGCCTTGCGCGTGATCACCGACACCTTCGGCACGGTTGCCTCCGCGAAAGCGTAGAGCAGTTTGGCGCCGTGCCGGATGATCCCGCCGTACTCCTGCTGGGTCCCGGGCAAGAAACCGGGAACGTCCTCGAAAACGAGAAGTGGGATGTTGAAGGCGTCGCAGAACCGGACGAAGCGCGCGCCCTTCACCGAGGCGTCGATGTCGAGCACGCCGGCGAGGTGCATCGGCTGGTTCGCCACTACTGCCACCGACCGGCCGGCGAGCCGGAGGAATCCGACGATGAGGTTCCGCGCGAAGGCGGCGTGGACTTCGAGGAACTCTCCTCCGTCCGCGACCGCGCGAACCAGCTCCACCATGTCGTACGGCCGATCCGGCTCCTCGGGGATGAACCGATCCAGTTCCCGGCTCCCGGCGGCCGGCTCCCGGCTCTCGCGCCTCGGTGGATCGTCGAGGTTGTTGGAAGGGATGTATGACAGGAGCTCCCGGATCGCGAGAAGCACGGCGGGGTCGTTCTTCCGGACGAAGTGCGCTACGCCCGAGACCGCCGAGTGGGTCCGCGCGCCGCCCAGGTCTTCTTTCGTGACCTCCTCGTGGGTGACCGTCTTGATCACGTCCGGTCCGGTGACGAAGAGGTACGAAGTCTTCTCGGTCATGAAGACGAAGTCGGTGATCGCCGGCGAATAAACGGCGCCTCCAGCGCAGGGGCCGAGGATCGCGGAGATCTGCGGCACGACTCCCGACGCGCGCGTGTTTCGAAGAAAGATGCGCGAGTACGCGGCGAGCGAGACGACGCCCTCCTGGATGCGCGCGCCGCCCGAGTCGTTTAAACCGATGATTGGCGCGCCGTTCTGGACGGCGAGGTCCATGATCTTGCAGATCTTCTCGGAGGCGGTCTCCGACAGAGATCCACCGAAGACCGTGAAGTCCTGCGCGAAGACGTAGACCGGCCGTCCCTCGATGGTGCCCGCGCCCGAGACGATGCCGTCGCCGGGGATCCGCGTCCGGTCCATTCCGAAGTCCCGCGAGCGGTGCTCGACCAGTCGATCGAGCTCGAAGAACGAGCCGGGATCGAGCAGCAGCTCGACACGCTCACGCGCTGTGAGCTTGCCCTCGGCGTGCTGCCGAGCGACGCGGTCCGGACCACCTCCCTGGAGACTTTGCGCCCGCAGCTCCTCGAGCTCGGCGATGCGTTTTTCGATCGTCATGAAGGACCGCGCGCTAAAGGACGATCCCCCGCTGCTCGGCGAGCTTGCGCCGAATCCGGCGGAAGAGCTCCTGGCCGTCTACCCTTCCCGACGCGATCTCGTTGCGCGCGGCTTCCATCATCCGGCGCGCCTCTTCGTCGAGTGTCCGCTCCTTTTCCGCCTCGGCCGCGAGCGCGCCGAGCACCGCGTCGCGCAAAGCGCCCGGCGTCTTCTCCTCGAAGAGCTTGCGCGACGCGAGACCGCGCGCAGT
>DASYUL010000034.1:0-2278 GCA_036001245.1 Thermoanaerobaculia bacterium | reverse complement strand
CGTCATTGATCTCGTCGATCATGGGGTCGCAACCGCCCCCGGTATCGGCAATCGCGCCGATGACGCCGCCGGCGTTCGACCGGGTCGTGCGCACGTGTCTGGCGAAAGACGCGGACGACCGGTGGCAGACCGCGCACGACGTGATGCTGGAGCTCAAGTGGGTGGCCGAGGGTGGCTCGGCCGCGGGGCTGCCCGCGCCGGTCGTCGCGAGGCGAAGGAACCGCGAAAAGATCGCGTGGACGTCCGCCGCAATCCTCTTCGTCCTGCTCTCGGCATCTCTTCTCCTCGTCCCGCGGAAGACGGCTTCTCCATCCACGGTCCTCCGAACGTCCGTCCTGGTTCCCGAGAAGCAGTTCATCCGCTTCCTCAGCCTCTCGCCCGACGGCCGCCGTCTCGCCTTCGTCGCAGCGCCCCCGGGCGGCAAGCGGTTTCTTTGGGTTCGCCCGCTCGACGGACTCTCCGCGCAACGGCTCGACGGCACAGAGAACGCAGACTTTCCGTTCTGGTCTCCCGACGGCGGCTCGATCGGATATTTCGCCGACGGGAAACTGAAGCGCGTGGATGCCGGAGGCGGCGCCGTCGTGACGCTCTGCGACGCGTCTCCGAATGGACTGGGCGGCACGTGGAGTCGCGACGGAACGATTCTCTTCGGCCTCCCCTCCCGGCCGATCCATCGCGTGGCAGATTCGGGCGGAGCGTCGGAGCCCGTGACGAAGCTCGACACGTCCCTCCGCGAGACGACGCACCGCTATCCACAGTTCCTGCCGGATGGGCGGCACTTCGTCTATCTCGCGGCGAATCTCGCGGGCGCGCCCGACGACGCGGCGAACCGGATCAAGGTCGGCTCCCTGGACGGCGGCGCGGATCGCGCCGTTCTCCCGGCGTTGTCGAATGCCGTCTACGTGAGCGGCCGCCTCCTGTTCGTCCGCGAGGGAAACCTCCTCGCCCAGAAGTTCGACCCGAAGAAGCTCGCGACGTCGGGGTCTCCGCAACCGATCGCGCAACGGGTCGCGATGAGCGACTTCTTCTGGAGATGGGGACTCTTCGCGGCGACGGAAAACGGCCTGGTCGCGTATTCTTCCGCCCTTCAGACCTCGTCGCGACTCGTCTGGCTCGATCGGTTCGGCCGGGAGGCCGGCTCGGTCGGGGAGCCGGCTCCCTTTGTCGCCTCTCCCCGGCTGTCGCCCGACGGCCGGCTTCTCGCGGTCACCATCCTCGACAGTGCTCTGAACAAGCCGGACGTCTGGCTCTACGATCTCGGCCGGAGCGTGCGGACGCGGCTCACCTCCGGGCCTTCGGAGAACAGCGTACCGGTCTGGTCACCCGACGGCTCGCGGATCGTGTTCACGACCGACCGCAAGCACCAGGGGGATCTCTACGCGAAACCCGTCACCGGGCCCGGCGGCGAAGGGCCTTTCCTCGAAGGGGAAGGGCAGAGATTCGCGGACGACTGGTCGCCGGACGGAAGGTTTCTCGCGGTGGAGATCCGGGAGCCGAGAGGCGAGCGCAAGGTCGCCCTGTCGGTGGTGCCCGCCTCTGGAGACAGACCGCCCAGGGTGTTCTTCCAGCGCGGCACAGACGTTGGCGAGGCCCGCTTCTCGCCGGACGGCCGCTGGATCGCCTACACCTCGGAGGAGTCGGGCCGCAGCGAGATCTACCTTGGGGCTTTTCCCGGGCCGGGAGCCGGCTTCCAGGTGTCGCCGAGCGGCGGCGGCGCCCCCCGCTGGCGTCGCGATGGCCGGGAGCTCTTCTACCTCGCTGAAGACGGCGCCTTGATGGTCGTCGAGGTTCGGACGGCGGGCGCACCTGAGGCCGGCGTTCCGCGGAAGCTCTTCGAGCCGCACCCGCGTGCCCTCGATTACGACGTCTCGTCTGACGGTCAGCGGTTCCTGATCGTCGCCTCCGGCGCGGAATCGTCTCCGCCCATCACTCTTGTGCAGAACTGGACCGCGGGGCTGAAATGACCCTTTCCTCCGGGACGCGTCTGGGCCCCTACGAGCTGGTTGCGCCGATCGGCGCGGGCGGGATGGGGGAGGTCTACCGGGCGAAGGACACGCGGCTCGAACGGACGGTGGCGGTGAAGGTGCTGCCGGCGCACCTGTCCGCATCTGCCGAGTCGCGCCAGCGGTTCGAGCGCGAGGCGAAGACGATCTCGCAGCTTTCGCACCCGCACATCTGTGCCTTGTACGACGTGGGCAACCAGGACGGCGTCGAGTTCCTGGTCATGGAGTACCTGGAAGGCGAGACGCTGTCGGACCGGCTGCTCAAGGGACCGCTC
>DASYUL010000033.1:0-8024 GCA_036001245.1 Thermoanaerobaculia bacterium | reverse complement strand
ACCGGGTTGAGGACCGTCAGGTTTCCATCCGGCAGCGGCCCGCTGAAGGCGGCGTCGGGCTGAAAGGTCGGCGTGCCCCCGACCGAAGCGACCCTCATGTCCCACTGCGCCTGAGTCAGAGCAGCGCCGGAGGAGGAGTCGTTACTCAGACTGGCGCGGTCCCCGAAGTAATTCGGGGGCGCCGGAGAAACGCCCGGCCCCGGTCCGCTCGCGTGCGCGACCGGCGGCGCCGTCGAATCCGCGGAGAGGCAGGAGATGTCGAGCGCCTGGGCCACGACCTCGAGCTCTCCCGTTTGGAATTCGCTCGATTTCAGCCGGTACACGTACGCCGTGACCGTCGGGCCGTTCGTCTTCACGACCGCCTCGTAGACGTTGTCGGCGTACCCCCCCAGGGGCGCTAGCGCGTCGTACAGAGGCAACGAATATGCCTTCGTCGGGCTGCCTCCCCGGACCAGCCACTTCGTGTCGTAGATCTCGATGACCGACCGCGTCGACGTAGGCCTGTTTTGAACGAAAATCGCGGGATACCGCCCCCCTTTGACGATCGAGCTTCGGATGTCGGCTCCGGCAATCGATCCCGCGGGGGTCAGCGATCCCGAGGCGTACTCGTAGACCCGAAGCGCGTCACGCTCGGCGGCGAAGACGAAGGCACGGCCGTCGACCGCAGCGATCGAAACGGAACGTGGAAAGTTCGTTGTCGGTATTGACGCCGTTTCCGTGACGAACCCGGTCGAGGGGTTGATCGTGCCAATCCTCAGCGTTCGGCCGTCGTCCGTCACGCCGGAGAGAAGCAAAACGTCGGAACTTCCCACCGTGACCCTCGCCGCCTTCAGTCGGACCGCGTAGGATGAAGACGTCCAGTTGAGAAGGGAGGCAGGCCTCAAGGCGTTCGCCACGGAGGTGCTTCCGGTCGTGTTCGTCAGATCGATGATGGCGACACCACTGGGCGTTGGTACGTAACCGAAATACTTCCCAGACGAAGGCGCGTAGACGGCGCCGAGTTTTGCACCAAACGGGACACTTCCGCTGCCCGTCGCCGAAAACTTCACCTGCTGGCCGTATTTGACCCCTCCCGATCCATCGGTCCTCGCGAGCTGACCCGGGGCGAAACTCCCGCCCTGCGTATAGGCGACCACGTAATCGGAGAGCATCCGCGAGCTCCCGTCGGGGGCCTCGGCGGCGTCGAACACGTTTCCGCCCTGGTGGCAATCGCAGGTCACCGGAATTATCCCGTCGTTCAGCTGCTGTGCAATGTTCAAGATGTTGAAACCGGAGGGATTTGCAGGGTCGGCCAGGCTCCCGCGAACGAATCCCCATTTGGTCAGGACATAGAGATAGCCCGAGCCTCCGCCGGTTGAAAAGTTGCCGTCTCCCACCGGAATCGACGATGAGTACTGAGGCAGCGGTCGCTCCGAAGCGGTTCCGATGAGGGGATTCGCCGGACAGTTGGCTTGCGCCGCGGCGTCCGCCGGTCCGAGCCAGAGGAGAGCGGCCGAAACGAGCAGGGAGAGGGTGCGCGCAGCCGATTTCATGGGGTTCAGCTTCCTTCTTGAACGAATCGACAGTGGATGACTCCCGAAGTGGCTACAGGTCGGATTTCAGGTTCTCCAACTCTACTCTGAAAAACTTGAAATCAGGCCTTCCTGAGGTTTGCGCGAGCCATCCGGAAAGAGAAAAAAAGTGGGCGGGACTCGCGTCCCGCCCACACCGTTGAACAAAGACTACTGTGCCGCTGCTCCGGTCCCGACGATCGCGGGGATCGCCGGAGCAACGTCCTGGACATTGCCCACCCCGAGCGGGTTGCAGTTCGACGGATCGAGCTGTGTCCCCGGCGTCGAAGCGGACAGGAACGCTCCCGGTCCCTGGATGTCGTATTCCACCCACGCCTGATCCAGGTTCGTTCCGGTGTTGAAGCTCATGCTGACCCAGCCGGCCGGCCACGCAGGATGAGGGAAATTCGTGATCGGTCTGCGTTGTGTCTCCAGGTCGAACCGGAACTGCTGAATGCATCCCGGACCCGTCGGCGGAGACGGGCAGCCCGGACCGCCGCCGACCGTGTTCTCGTCCTCGTCGAAGAACGTCAACGTGGCCGGTGGTAGAACGTCCGTGCAATCCCCTTCGTCGGGGCCCAGGAGATTGATCAGAGAGCCGGAGGACCCGCGCCACACGTTGAAGTTCGACGAGATGCCGGTCGTGTCGAACCAGCGAGCGGCGTACTTCAGGCCGAGAGGCTCGCGCTGGTCGCCGAGTCCCTGGTTCCAGGGGTTCGAGGCGAACTTGGCGCAGTTACCGCCAAAGCAGCTGGAATCGCCGCTGACCCACCGCGCGTAGAACGTGCGCTTGCGAACCGGGTCGTCGGAGGTGCCGGCGAGCGACGGATCGGCTTCGATGTTGACCGTGGAGCCGCCCATCGTCGGAAGGCCCGACCCGGAAGTGAAGATCACTTCGCCGAACAGGTTGTTCTCCATGCCGATCGCGTCTCTGGCGTAGTAGTTCGGCTGAGCCGGATCGGAAAGGTTGCAGTAGTTGACGTGATCGAAGGTCATGTAGCCGCGGATCGGGTTGCTGACCACCTGGTCCACGCCTCCGCAAACGCGGCTGTCATCCGTCTCGTCGAGGGAGTCGAGGACCCCCCAGAAGAAGTCGGAGGCGAACGGCCATGCGGGCTGCGGATATCTCGTGGTCGCCAGAGCGTTGTCGAGTGGGGTCGAGGCGTCCGTATCCGCCGGACGAATTCGGAGATACCGGCCGGCCTGAGAGCCCACGCCCGAGTAAACGAGCGCGGACCCGTTGCGCTGGCAGGCGTCGCCATCGCCCGGGGTGGTCGCCGTCACGTGACTCGTCGTGATCGGGGTCGCCGGCAGGAACCCGGTGACGACTCGTGCCATCGACATCGACTGACAGTCGAAGCCCGTGAGAGCGATGTCGAAGTCGAGCACGATCTCGGTCCGCTCGTTCCACACGACCGCGTGAGCGATCATCGGCGCCGAGGAGGCGTTGCAGATCGTCACGAGCGTGTCGCGAGCGTTCGGGCCCGTCCCGAGAATTGATCCATCCGGGTTGACGCTCGCCTCCCAATAGGGCACGAGGAGCGTCGCCGCCGGACGTTGATCGATGGTGCACGTGATGGCGCTCGCGGTCCCCGCAATTGCGAAGAGCGCGGCGATCGCCATACACGTCATCAGGGTTTTCTTCATTGAGATCTCCTCATCACAGTTAGCTAAAAAGAGAAGACACGGTGAGAGTTCCTTGCTCGCGATCCCATCACCTCCCGCAATTCATTTTTTCCACCTAAAAGGCTTGGTCTGTTCAGTGGGAATGTCTCTGCGCTCCGGTTGTGGGCATCTTCGGCCCCTTTCCCCATGCTGTCAAGCTGAAAAAGCGGGAAATATGCTTCAGGATCATCTTTTGTGGGGGAAGCCCTTAATCTCCCGGTGGTTAGCGCTTGTTCAGGTACACGTCCCACCCCCCGCGATCGTCGGGCTTCACGGAGGAGACCGTTTTTGCGAGAACGATGTCGAGCCGCCCGTCCCGGTCGAGATCGGCCAGGCGCACGCATTGCCCGGGCGAGTCGAGCGACGGCTCTTCGCTCTGCGCCGCCTCGACGAACGAGCCGTCCGATTGCTGGAAGAAAATCTTGAGTCGCCTCTCTTCGCTGTCGGGGAACACGACGTCATCGAGACCGTCGCCGTCCAGGTCGCCCATCGCCAGACCGTACTGCAGGGTCTTGCTCTCCTTCTTCCGCCAGACCCGGTGCCGTGTCCACGTGCCGTTCCGAAAGGCGTACACGGAAATCCCCGCGGCCCGCGCGAGCTCGGGCTCCTCGGTGTACAGGTAGTACGCGTCGGCGAACGCCGACGCGCGGTCGCGCCCGAACGTGCCCGGAACCGTCGCGAAATGATAGGCATGGAGCTCGATCGGTGGGGCGGTGACAAAGGAGAAACCTCCTTTTCCATCGCTTCTCCAGAGCAGGGAACGGACGCCAAAGATGTGACTTCCGGTCAGGACGTCCGTCAGCCCGTCGCCGTCATAGTCCCAGGCGTGGAGGCTGTTCGAGTAGAAGCCGCCGACGAGGCCGTCATGGAACTGCCAGCCTCTGGCCCCCTGGTTGATGTAGACGCGCACCTGCTGCTGGTCGAAGGCCCCGCCCTTGCCCGCCTCGTACAGGTCGCGCGAGGCGACGATGTCGAGTCGCCCGTCGCGGTTGGCATCGAGCAGAACCACCGCCTGAGCCGAGTACTCGCGGCCGGGCAAGCCTGCCCGCACGATGCGAAAGCGGCCCTTGCCATCCCCGAAGAAAGAGACGAGTCCTCCGCCGTGCGACGCCGAAACGATGTCGGCATGGCCGTCCCGGTCGATATCTCCCACCGCAACGGCTCCGTAGTCGACTCCGGCGTCGGCGTTGTCCTTGCCCGCATCCGCGTACGAAATATCGAAGCGCGAGAACTTCCCCTTGCCGTCTCCGGTCCAGGCATGGACGAATGGAAATCCGCCGATCCGGGAGGGAGGCGAGACGATGTCGGGGATCCCGTCCTCGTCGACGTCGGCGACGACGAAAGACGCCCTCCAGAGTCCTTCCTCGGGAAGGCCCGACGAGGCGACCTTCTCGAGGCGGACTCTCCCCCCCTTACGGGGCGGGAACAGGTCGGCGAAGTCCGAGAGCGGAGGCCCCGGCTCCGTCGGCTCGTTCGGTAGCCGCACGGGCGGAAGCTTCACCGGAACTTCTCCTCTCTCTCTCTTGAGCCGATCCTCCTCGGGGATGTGCTTCGGGACGGAGACGTAGTAATAGCGGTCGTCCTCGCGAAAGAACTCGACCAC
Organism: Thermoanaerobaculia bacterium; assembly: GCA_036001245.1. Classification (GTDB taxonomy): domain Bacteria; phylum Acidobacteriota; class Thermoanaerobaculia; order UBA5066; family Gp7-AA6; genus Gp7-AA6. The sequence continues at coordinate 3,206 of DASYUL010000033.1, read as the reverse complement.
GCCGGCCAGGTTCGGATGTCGGATGTGGCGGTCGTCGACGCGGATGTACTCATCCTTCGGGTACCGCTGGATCGTGTACGTCTCCGTTTCCTCGACCACGTAGGGATTCACCAGCGCGGCGGCGCTGGCGGAAGGCGTCGGGGTGGGAGCGGCGCCGCCGCGGCTCGAAGGCGTCGCCGACGAGCAGCCGACGGCCGCCGCGACTGCAACGAATCCCATCGAAATCAGTGCTTTGTTCAAAAAACCTCCTCGGGGAACGAAGTCGGTAGACGGTAAACGGCAGACGGGAAGCGAAATTTCTGTGTTTTTCTCCGTCTCCCGTCTTCCGTCTTCCGTGTCAGATCAGATCCGCGAAATGCGGCCGAGCCCTCAGGAACAGGACTCCACCCAGAACCGCCGTGACGAGCGAAAACGCGGCCAGATACAGGACCGAGCCCCAATCCGGAAGCGCGTGCAGCGTAAACGCCGCGCGGTACAGGGAGACCAGATGCGCGACAGGATTCGCTTCGATGAGCGCGCGGTAACGCAATGGGACGAGGGATGAGGGATACACGATCGGCGTGGAGAAGAAGACTACGGTCAGAAGGATTCCGATCGCCTGACCCGCGTCGCGTACGAACGCGGTCACCGTCGCGGCGAAGCACCCGATCCCGTACGTCAGGAGGATTTGCAGCGCGAGCGCCGGAACGAGGAGAAGAATCCAGACCGGCGAGAAGTGGCCGATGAAGAACACGTAGATGCCGAACACGAGAAACGCGACGAGTTGATTCACGACGGATGCGAGGACGACGGAGAGCACGAGTGTCTCGAGCGGGAAGACCGCCTTCTTGACCACCACCGCGTTGTCGGTCAGGACCGACGCGGACCGGGAAACGGCCTCCTGGATCGCCATCCAGGGGAGAAGTCCCGCCATCAGAAATTCCGGGAAGGTCGAAAAACCCCGCTCGACGGGAACGCGCAGAATGACGGAGAACACGAAGGTGTAGAGAGCCATCCAAAGGATCGGGTGGAGGAACGCCCACACGAGCCCGAGTCCGGAGCCGGCATAGCGGGCCCGGATGTCCCGGACGACCATCTCCTTTAAAAGAAAAAGCTTGGCGGACAAGTGATATCCCTCTCTTGACATTCCTCGCAGACGGGGGATTATAGGGGCGCGCTTTTATGGCGCAACAGCATCCCGGAAAATGGCAGCTCATCCTTCCCCCCGCAAAGTGAACCTCGTCGGTTCGCGGATCCGCGAGCTGCGGAAGGGTCGGCACCTCACACAGACGGAGCTCTCCGAAAAAATCGGCGTCGCGCAGTCGGATCTCTCTCGCATGGAGCAGGGCGAGTACAAGGTCGGCCTCGACACCCTCTTCAAGCTGCTCCAGGTTTTCGACTTGAAGATCAGCGAGTTCTTCGGAGAGAGCGAAACGACCGGACCCGAAGACCGGGAGCTCGTCACCGAATACCGGGAGCTCTCCGATGAGGCGCGGCAGGAAGTTCGCGACTTCGTGCGCTTCAAGAGGATGCTGGAAGAGACGCGCCAGCAGGACTCGGACGATCACTCCGGCGAGGAAAAAGAGTGAGGAGAAGCCCCTCGGGGTTTACAATCGCCCGAGTTTCCTTACGAACAGGGTGGGAATGACCGAGCGGCGTAAACATTTGGAATTTCTGCGTAAAACCGCGCGCGATGCCATCTGGGCCGGCGACTACGACCGGGCGCTGTCGCTCTACGAAGACGGGCTCGCGCTCGCCCGCTCCTGGAAGGACCGCGACCTCGAGGATCTCTTCACGTGCAACCGCGCGACGACGCTCCTCGAAATGGATCGGCAGGACTTCGATCTCTCGGCATTGAAGGAGATTCTCCTGCGCAGCCCGCGCAGCCCCAATGGAGTGCTCGCGGCGTACGCCTCGGCGCACGCTCATGAGCTCCGCGGCGAAAACGCGCGCGCGGCCTTCTACGCGCAGACCGCGCTGCAGAAGAGCCGCGAGCTCAGGCTCGACGAATGGACGGCGGCCTCGATGAACCTGCTCGCGAACCTGGAGTTGCGCGAGAGCCGCTTCGAGGTCGCGAAGGGACTGTTCGAGGAGGCGCTCGAGCGGCTCGAGGCGCGCGGCGACGGGCTCTCGCGCGAGGGCGCCGTCGTCTCCGATAACCTCGGCTACTGTCACATCGCGCTCGACCGCGTCGATGTGGGCCTGCCCTACGTCCAGAAGTCGTTGAGCCTCCTCGAAAGCCTGGGCGCCCGCCAGGCGATGGACTACCCCTCTCTCGACCTCTGCTTCGCGATGCTGAAGCTCGAGAGACTCGAGCAGGGAGAGAGCTGGGGGATCCGCGCGCTCGGTCTCGGTCACGAGTTCGGCCGCGAGGACGTCGTGAAGAACTCCCACTACCTGCTCGCCGAGATCTACTCGACGATGGGGCAGCTCGATCGTGCCGACGAGCACTACGATGCTCTCGCGAACTACTACCCCGACTTCCCCGCGCTCAAGCACTACCTCCAGCAGATCAGCGTCACCGCGATGCTGAACCTGAGAGCCTGACGTGAAGCGCATTCCGATCCGCCTGGTGTTCGCGGTAGCCGTCCTGGTCGCCGGAATCGCCGCCGCGCCGGCAGCCGCGGAGGAGAAGTCGCTCCTCGCCGCCGACGGGACTCTCTACGAGGTCCAGGCGGGACTCGCGGCAGACCTCGGTCTGTCCGAAGGCGACGTCGCGCCGGACGATTTCTTGATCGAGTGGACCGAACGCCACCAGGACGGCTCGGTGCGCGTCGGAATCGTGCCGACCACTGTCGGCCGCAACGTGAAGCGCAACCTCGATCTCGCTTTCGACGAAAGGAGCGGGTCGCTGCTCCTTCTCTGGAAGGAGGAGCTGCCGCCTCTCTCGGTTCTGCAGCTCGGCGTGCTCCGCGATGGCGAGTGGAAGACTTCCGTCTTACTGCCCAACCTCGGATTCGCGAAGGCTTACAACCCGCAGATGCGACTCTCGCACTCGACGGTGCGATGGACGGACACCGATGGGCGCCCGTTGGCGCGCGAGCGGTCGATCCTCTCGATCATCTGGTGGGAAGAGTCCCAGTACGCGCAGGCGCGATACGTCCCGATCTTCCTCGACGAAAACAACCTGGATGCCTCCAACGTCACCGTTTACGACCTGCCCGCGCTCGTCGGCGGCGGCGGCGAGACGGCGTACGAAGACCTTCCCGATGGTGCCTATCTCTTTC
>DASYUL010000032.1:0-45144 GCA_036001245.1 Thermoanaerobaculia bacterium | reverse complement strand
ACGACTCGAACTAGGGAATGACTTCCACGTTCGGATCGAGGACCACGCCGTCCACGGTGACCTTGTAATTGAAGACGCCCGGCGCGACGTCCGGTGGCGTGAGCACGCCGCAGAAACGTCCCTTGCAGATCAGATCCGTGAACGGATTTCCGGGCGGAGGGTTGCCCTTCTTGAACTCGATCTTCAGCGACAGACCATTGGTCACCCAGACGACGACGTCTTGCTTCCTCTTGAGCTTGACCTTCACCGGATTCACCGTGACGGTCGTGCCGCTCTTGACGACTTCGACGAGCCTGACTTTCAGTTTCAAGTCGGTCGGCGGGGTCGCCGTGGGCTGCGGCGTCTGCGCCCCGAGCTCCAGAGCCGGAAAAACGAGAGACGAAACGAGCGTGAAGGTCCAGAACCACCGGGAGCGGGTGGGATGAGCGGTCTTAGCCATGTTCTCCTCCGTAGTTTGGCCGAGTCTATCGTCTTCGGTTGCCTGTCACGCCCGGCTCTTCGCGGACGCGAGCGCTTCGCCGAAACCGGGCAGGCTTCGCAGCTTCTTGAGCTCGGGCTCCCGTTCGATCTGCGCCGCCCCCAGGCCGGCTTTCACGGCCTTCCGAATCCAGGCGATCGCCTCGTCGCTCTTTCCCCCGACTTCCGCCACGATGCCCGCGTAGAGCAGGTGATCGGGGTTGGCCGGCTCGATCTCGAGCGCCCGGGCGATGTGCTGGCGCGCCGGATCCAGCCGGCCCAGCTTCGCGTAGCAGATCGCCAGCGTCGCGTGGGCGGCGGCGTTGTCCGGATTGAGCGATAGCTCTCCCTCGGCGAGGTGAGCGGCCTTCTCGTACGCTCCCGCGGCCCGGCTGGCGAGCTCCGGCGTCCACCGATAGGCGTCGGCCAGGTTCGCCCAGTAGAGATACTTCCCGGGCGTGAGCTTCGTCGCCTCCTCGAACGCGGCGGCGGCAGCGCGGTAGTTGCCCACGTAGTACTCGAGGTTTCCGAGGTTCGTGTAGGCGCCATCGCTGGGACTGATCCGGATCGAGCTCTGGTACGCCTGCCGCGCCTCCGCAAACCGATCGATCTTGAACAGCGCCGCACCGAGGTTGTTGTACGCGCGAACGCTGTCCGGCCGGCGACGGATGGCTTGCCGGAACATCGGGATGGCATCGGCGTAGCGGCCGCCTCGATAGTAGAAGGAGCCGAACTGGTTGTAGACCGCCCAGTAGCTCGGCTGCAGCGCGAGCGCGCGGCGGTACGTCGCCTCGGCCTGGGAGTTTCCCGTCGCGCGATACGCGTCGGCGAGGCCGAGGAGAGCGTCGATCGAAGAGGGTTGCTCGGCGAGCGCTCGCTCGAACTCTTCGGTCGCCTCCGCGGGTTTGCCCGTCATTTTGAGGACCTGCCCGAGAGTCGTGTGCACCTCCGGAAGACGGTCGTCGAGCTTTCGTGCGGCCTCGCAGGCGGCGATCGCGCGATCCGCCGAGGCGGGATCGCGCGTGATTTCGTATTGGTTCAGGTGAGCACGGCCGAGCGCGGCCAGAATCAACGGCGAGTCGGGGTGCTTCCGGTCCAGATCCGTCAGGATACGAACTGCCGTCGCAATCGATTCCGATACGTCGTAGCGGCGGAGCGCGCCGATCGCCTTCAAGTAGCTCTCCTGGGCGGCGCTGCTCAAGAGAACCGCTCCGGGCCGCGCGAGGGATTCCGCCCCCCTCTTCGCGCCGAGCCAGGACAACACGCTCTCGGCCAGGCGATCCTGTGCTCCAAAGATGTCGGACGCCCGCGTCGTCACTTCCTCTCCTCCGATGTGCACTCCGTCCGGCGCCCGGACGAGCGAACAGGTGATTCGAAGCTGCTCGCCGACTCGCTGAATGGCGCCCCCCAGCACCAGGCTCGCTCCCGTCGACCGGGCCACGCGCTCGAGGTCCTTTTCCCCGGCGGAGAGCTCGTTCGTCGCGCGCGGGGTGACGACCTGGATGCCGGGCACCCTGGCGAGTCGCGCGCTCATCGTCTCCGCGAACGCGTCGCCGAGGAGCTGCCCGTCCGGCTGGCCGCTCAAGTCCTTGAACGGGAGGACCGCGAGAAAACGGATCGTGGAATGGGGCGCGGGCGGTGGAGAGGGCCGCCGCGCGATCCAGACGATTGCGAGCGCGGCGACGACGGCGGCAACGGCCCCGGCTACGATTGCCGCCAGCCGCTTTCCGGAAGCCCGGCGGCGGGGAGCGGGCGGCTCGACCGGGAGCGGACTCCCCCGCAGCGCGTCCAGAGCCTGATCGATCTCGATCCGTGCGTCTCCGACGTCCCGGAGCCTGTGGCTGGGATCCTTTTGAAGCGACCGCCGGAGCAGGTCGCGGATGCGCGCGGGAATCTCGCGAGGGAGGAGATCCCATCGCGGCTCCGCCGTGAGGATCGCCGCGAGGACGTCCGACGCGGTCTCCCCGCCGAAAATGCGCCGGCCCGTCAAGAGCTCGTAGAGCACACAACCGAACGACCAGATGTCGGTTCGCTTGTCCACCGGCTTTCCGCGCGCCTGCTCGGGGCTCATGAACTCCGCGGTCCCGAGGATGACGCCGGGCTGCGTGCCGTCGCTGACGAGCGTCGGCGACAGCGAAAGGTCCGGGTCGGAGCCGGTCGGCTTCGCATCGAAGGCCTTCGCGAGCCCGAAATCGAGGACCTTCACGCGCCCTTCGGGAGTGACCTTGATGTTTGCCGGCTTCAGGTCCCGGTGAATGATGCCGCGCTCGTGAGCCGCCTCGAGCGCGTCGGCGATCTGTCGGGCGATCTTCAGCGCTTCATCGAGCGGCAGAGGACCGTGCGAGACTTTCTCCGACAGCGTCTCTCCCGGCACCAGCTCCATCACGATGAACCGGCCACCGTCGGACTCCTCGAGCCCGTAGATCGCCGCGATCGACGGATGGTTCAAAGAGGCGAGCATCCGCGCCTCGCGCTCGAACCGCGCCAGGCGCTCCGGGTCGCGGGAGAACGCCGCGGGAAGCGTCTTGACCGCGACCTCCCGACCCAGCCGGGTGTCGAAGGCGCGATACACTTCTCCCATGCCGCCGGACCCGATCGGGCCCAGAATCGAATAGACACCGAATTTCGAGCCCGCCGCGAGGGGCATGAGAGTGGCGGGGATTCTACTGGGAAGGATCGACTGCCCACTCCGGCCGAAGCCGACGACTGATTCGCAGCGTCCCGGGAGGCTCCGTGACGCCGTAAAGCGATGAGCCCGCGCGACGCGCGGGCTCATGTCACTGCAGACTTCGACTCCTTCCGCGGGAGTCGGTTGGAACGCTGCCTTTACTGCCTGTCGTAGACCGCCGTGTTGTTCACGGTCCGGCCCTTCGCGTCCGTTCCCACCTGGGTGACGGTCAAGGTCTTGCCCTTGTTCGACACGACAACCTTGGCGCTGATCGTCGTCTTGCCATCCTTCTTCCAGATGTTTTCGTAGCTGTTGTCGTTGATCTTTTTGGCCGAAGCCGTGTCGGCGTCCGGGTTGCCCTCCCACGGAACATCCTTGCCGTCGAACTTGGACACGTACTCGCCGTGGGTGGCATTTCCTTCGGAGTCCACCCCGTCCGAAGTGAGTTTGATCCCGTCCGCCGTCGTTTCGAACTTCAGCGTCAAGCTTTTCGGTGCGGGTCCTGGGTTGTACTTGGATTTCGCGACGTCGAGCTTCCGGGTGCCCAGCCAGTTGTCGCCCGCGAGGGCGACGGAGCTCGAGAAAACGATGGCGCAACACGTCGCCAGGGAAACCATGAGCAGGTTCTTCCGCATGAACGACCTCCTTTGAGCAAAAAACAATCTCGCTGAATTTCAGGATCCGTCTGTCATCTCGACGGCGCGGCGGATCATACCTTTCGGGCCCTCCTCATTGAGGTTCCGCTGCCGTTCGAACGTAAGCGCCGGCCTCCGGTCGACGCGCCGACTGCCGGGAACTTGCCTTCGGTGGTCGGCTCCGCCGCTCTGCGGGTCTTCCCGGTTCAAATCCACGATCAAAAAAGAATCGCCCGGGACCCGTGCCTCGGCGATTTGGGAACTTGGGCGGGGCCCGCCCGCGTCAGACCTGTCCGGGATTACTGAACTGGCCTGCTCATGTCACTCTGGATCTCGCTCACCGAGAGGGCGCGGTTATATACCCGCACCTCATCGATCAGTCCCCTGAAGTACTCGCCCCAGACGGAGTTCCCTCCGATTCGGAGCGCACCATTGCTGGTTACCAGCGTGCCCGGAACGTTCGTACTCTGCGCGAGCGACCCGTTGACGTAGATCCTCAACGTGGTCCCGTCATACGTAGCGGCCAGGTACGTCCACGCATTCACCGGGATAGTCGAAGCGCCCTGCGTGCCTCTGTCGTTGCCTCCCGTATTGATGACGGCCTGTGGCTTCTTGCTCGTCGAATTGGCGTAAAGGGAGTAGCAGAGACCGGCAGTCCGCTCCTTCAGGAGCACGGTGCGCCAGGCGCTTCCCTGGGTGGCCGATGGCCGCACCCACGCTTCCAGGGTCATTCCTCTGGTGAGGTCCAACGATGGAGCGTCCGCTACGGTGACGGATCCCGTTCCAGCGAATGACAGTGCCGCTCCGTATCGTCCTGCTGCGTTCCAGGTTGCGTTCACAATGGTTCCAGTATTTCCGGTTCCGGACGCGTCCGCCGCCGTCTGACCGCTTCCCAGGTTGAAGGAATAAGCGGCAACCAGACCACCCGAGCTCGGGGGCGGTAGGTTGCTGACCGTCACGGTAACCGGCGCCGAGGTCACGGAATTGCCGGTTGGGTCGCGGGCAACCGCCGTCAGCGTGTGCGTGCCACCCGACGCGGTTCGCGTGTCCCACGACGTGGCGTAAGGGATCAGCGTGTCTTCGGCTCCGAGGACGTTGCCGTCGAGCTTGAACTGGACGCCAGAGACGCTTGCAGAACTGGCCGCATCCGCTGTGACGCTAATCACCCCGGAGACCGTCGCGCCGTTCGCGGGGGCGGTGACCGAGCACGCCAGGTCGGAAACCGAAGCGGTCGAGAAGACGAAGTCCCCCGCGGTCGCGACATTACCCGGACCATCCTGGCTCGTGATCTTGTAGTGGTACGTCGTTGATGATGTCAGGCCGCTCAGTAACACCGCATGGTTCAGAACGGGTGAGACATCGGAAACAGCGGTCCCATAGCTCGCATCCAAGCCATAGTCGACGCGGCTGGAGGCTTCGACGTTCGTCGTCCACGTAACCGTTGCTGAAGACGACGTTCTGTTCGTGACAAGAACGTTCGAGATCGTCAGGGCGGCCGGCGCCGCGGAGGGTACGACCTCGACGGCCGTGAAGTTCCACTGATCGGAGGTCGGCGATGTGTCGTCCAAACGAACCACTGCGCCTCCTGTCGTTGGTACGCTCGAGGCCTGTAGCCAGAACGTGTCCCCCACAGTGGTATCCACCCACTGGTGGATCATCGTCTGGTTCGCCCCGACCACGCGGCTGATGGCGTTATCCCAGTCATTACCCACGCCGTACACGAAGGACCCGGTCTGAGTGGCGGTCAGCGACACGGATGGTGCGCCTGTTACCCCGCTCCCGGACGCGCTCGCACCGGTGCCGCCAGCGCCCTTGAAGGCGATTACGCTGAGCAATTGGTGATAGCTGCCGGACCCCTGCGTCGACGTGACGGTGACGTTCGTCAGCGAACTGGGCGCCGTTGCCTTCCACACCTCCGCTGTTCCAAAACGCGCGTTCGTGCGCCTGACCAGCCCCCACGAAAGGCCCGCGCCGGATACGGTGACGGTCTGGGTCGCCACGGCTGTTGGTCCATCCGACGCGACAAACGCCAGCAGCACATCTCCACCTGCGGTGGTGCTGAACGCGCCCGTTGTGGTCGTGCCGCCGGTCCCGTGTGCAAACACCGATGTATCAACGGCGAGCGCGCCTGGCGGCGGAGGTGGCGGCCCACCGTTACTTACCATCACCGTGACGGCCCGCGCAGTGCCGACGAACCCGGATGTGGCCGAGGCTTGTGCACTGAGGTAATGTGTCCCGTTCGGCGTCGCGGTGCTGTCCCACGAGGCCGTGTATGGCGGCACAGTCACGGCTTGGCCGACCGGGGCGCCGTCCAACAGGAACTGGACGGACGTAATGTCGGATGGATCACTCGCGGTTGCCGACATCGTCACTGCCGACCCGGACACGGCGCCAGCGGGCGGCACATCGAGAGTGACCGCGGGGGGCTGCGAGCTCGGGTGCACGGCCGCGCCCAAGACCGTCACGGTATTCCCGGAGATCTGCAGCTTTACGTCAGTGATGTTGTTTGTCTTGTCCTTCTCGAAGAAATAGTTGAAGGGATCGACGATCGAGTGGAACCAATACGTTCCATCAGGTACGCCGGTCGCATCGATGCTCTGACCGGCGTCGTTCCGGTCGTACAGATCGCCCCAACCCACCGAGATGCCTTTCGGCGTTGACGGTCCGCAGGAATCGAAATACCCGAATACTCCGACGTGCGGCAGGGATCCGTCGACGACCAGCGAGTCGCCGATACAGAACCCGATCTTCGGGCTCATGGTGACCGGGACGCCGCGCGAACCGTCGGGCGCAACCTGGAACAACCCGAACTGCGCCAGCGGAAAGTGGTAGTGGCCGTGCTCTGGATGGAACTGAAAGATTCCGACGATTGGGATCTCGTCGACGATCGACCACGTCCCGTTCGCGTCATGCGTGTAGAGACGCTGAAACCCGCGCGCGGTATCCGTAGCGGGATCGTACTCAGGTCGGATGTCGAGCGGGCCATCACCCAGGTTCGAGATGATGTGCGTGTAGCGGAATTCACGCGTCGTTGGCGACGTCTGGACGATCGAGAACTGGTCGAGGGGAATGACGCTCTGGAGATCCGCATGGTGGACCGTCCCGGCGGAAGCAGCCCGCAGACGCATGTCGCCGCATGTCATGAGGGCGACGAGCACCCCCAGACCGACTCGAACGCGCCGCAAAGAACCGGACTTGACGGAGCGCCGGACTCTCTCAATCGAGGTGGTGCGTTGCATGGTGGCCCCTTGAGTTGTCGTGTGGGAAGCAGGAACGATAGGACGATATGCCGCGAGCTAAAGGGACGATACGGGCCCTTGGACCCGGAGATCTCTGAGAAAAAGGCCCGGGACTTTAGTTGGGGCGCACCGAAAGGGCCTAGGACTTTGGTTGGATGATGTCCCCCGTATCTGACGTTCTCGCCCACCCCCGAGTCCGTCGCCGGCCGGCGTGTCGACGTGCCGCAATCGCTCGACTTTCGCTCGACCGGAAGCGGAGGAATGGACTGAACCCGCCAGCGCTGTCCGGAGTTACCGCGAGCATAGAATTCAGCGCTACAACGAGGAGGGAACCCTGAAGACGCGATTCGGCTCGCTTCTTTTCCTCGGCGTCCTGGTGGCAGTCAGCCTCTCCGCTGCAACGAAGACTTCCGGTACGGCCATGTGCAAATCGGATCCCGCTTCCCCACCCCCGGTTGCCGTGAGCGACACGCCCAGCCATGCCTTCGCGGTCGGCAAGGCCCAGTGCACCTGGACAGGTTTTTCGGTGGCGGGCCAGCAGTACAAGGATGGCGTTTCCGTCAGTCTGGGCGAGATTGCCGGCGACACGAATTCGTACCACGGCTATCACGTGGCCACGACGACCACCGGCGATAGATCGGTCTCCAAGTTTCAGGGTTCGGGCAAGCTGAAGGATGGAAAGACCGTCAGCGAGACGGGCACCTGGACCCTCACCAGCGGCACCGGGAAGCTCAAGGGCATCACGGGCAAGGGCACTTACACGGGCACCGCCAACGCCGACGGGAGCATGACCTACAAGGTCGACGGCGAGTATTCGCTACCGTAGCGGCTCGAACTCACGATGAATGGCTGATCTTCCCCCGCGGGAACCGGGAGGGCCTCCGGCGGCCGGCGCAGCGGGCGGTCTGCCGGCGGACGAATTCACCCTCCGCGCGGTCGTCGTGGGTGTCCTGCTCGGGCTCGTCTTCGGCGCGGCCAACGCGTACCTGGGGCTGCGCGTCGGCCTGACCGTCTCTGCTTCGATTCCGGCGGCCGTCATGGCGGTGGCGGTCTTCCGCGTGCTCGGCGGGCGTGGCACGATCCTAGAGGCGAACATCTCCCAGACGATCGGGTCCGCCTCCACGTCGCTCGCCTCGGGAACGATCTTCACGATCCCGGCGCTCTTCCTCTGGGGCATGGCGCCGCCCTACCTCCAGGTGGTCGCGCTCTGTTTCCTGGGGGGCGTGCTCGGGCTCGCGGCGATGATCCCGCTGCGCAGGATCCTGATCGTGGACGCGCGCGAGGAGCTGCCGTACCCGGAAGGGACCGCGTGCGCCGTGGTCTTGAAGGCGACCAGTGGCGCCACGCGAGCAGGGACGTGGATCTTCCGGGGTATGGCCGTGGCCGCGGCGGTCAAGCTGGCGACCGGCCTTCTCTTTCTCTTCCCGAGCGAGCTCTCCGCGAAGCTTCCGGTCCTTCCCAACGCGGTGCTCAGCCTGGAGCTTGCCCCGGCGCTGCTGGCGGTCGGCTACATCCTGGGCTACCGACAGTCGGGCGTGCTCGTCGCCGGGTCGCTCGTCTCGGCCCTCGTCCTGATCCCCTTGATCAGCTGGATCGGTGGCGGGCTGCCCGCTCCGCTCTTTCCCGAGACGGCGCGGCTCGTCTCGAAGATGGGAGCCTCCGACATCTGGTCGCGCTACGTGCGGTACATCGGCGCGGGCGCGGTCGCGGTGGCGGGATTGCTGACGGTCGTCAAGAACCTGCCGACGATGGGAGGCGCGTTCGCCGGGGTCGTGCGCAGCCTCTCGCGGAGGCGCCGGAGTGAAGCGAAATCATTCGGCTCGACGGACCGCGACCTGCCCGGAACTTTCGTCATCGGCGCGATTCTCTTCGTGATCGTGACGGCCGCCTTCGTCCCGGGTATTTTCGCTGGTGGAATGGGGCCGCTTCCCCGCGCGGTCTGCGCCGCCGGCGTGGCCCTCTTCGGACTCCTCTTCGTGACGGTCGCCGCGCGCATCGTGGGGATCGTGGGCGTCTCCTCGCAGCCGACTTCCGGCATCACGCTCGTCACTCTGCTCGGCGTGGCTTCCATCTTCGCCGCCGCCGGCTGGACGGACCCCGCCGCGCGCGCGGCGGTCCTGACGGTCGGGACGATCGTCGCCGTCGCCGCCTCGAAAGCGGGCGACATCTCGCAGGACCTGAAGACCGGCTACCTCGTGGGAGCGACACCGGCGCGTCAGCAGCTCGGCCAGCTGATCGGGGCTGCCTTCGCGTGCTGGGCCGTGGCGGGAACAGTCCTCCTGCTCGGAGGCGCGTACCAGTTCGGCACGAAGGAGATCCCGGCGCCCCAGGCGATGCTGATGAAGACGATCATCGAGGGGGTGCTCTCCGGGGCGCTGCCGTGGGGGCTCGTTCTTTCCGGAGGCGGGCTCGCGATTGGCGCGATGCTCTGTGGCGTCTCCGGTCTCGCGTTCGCGATCGGCGTCTATCTTCCGCTCGCCTCGATGGCCCCGATTTATGTCGGCGGGTGCCTGCGCGCCTGGGCGGAGCACCGCCGGGCCGCCGCGCCGGATCAAAGCGATCCCGGCATCCTCGCCGCGTCGGGTCTCGTGGCGGGCGAAGGCCTCGCCGGCGTGCTCGTCGCCGCCCTCGTGGCGTTCGGCGTCGCGCCGCGTTCCCTGGACCCGCGGATCTCGGGCTTCGCCGGAGAGGCCGTCACGATCGCCGTCCTCCTGGGTCTCGCCGCCTTTCTCGTCCGCGCCGCTCGGCCGGCTCCGGCTCGCCGCGCCGGCTGAGAGCCCCTCCGGAACCGAACTTCAAAGATCCTGTCGCGCCAACCGCTCGATGATCGGCGGAATCAGATACGTGGCGATTCGCCGGTTGGAACCTCCCCCGAGGACCACCTCCAGCTTGCCCCCACAGACTTTCTCGGCCAGCCCCGTCATCAGGTCAGCGATATTCCAGTAACAGGGTCCCGAAAGGCCGATGTCTCCGTAATCGCCCTGATGAGTATCGAAGCCGAAGTACCAGAACAGGAGATCCGGCCTGAAGCGGCTGACCCGGTGGCGGACATGTCGTGCGACCAGATCGAAGTACCTCTCATTCATCGGTCGATTGCGCTCCTCCCCCTCCCAGGGGCTCGGATACGCCACGTCGACTTTCGTGTCGTCCGTGGACTCGTAATCCGTGCCGCAGAAGCAGATGTGGAGGACGTCGGGATCGCCACGAAAGATGTCACGAGTGCCGTCGGCGTGGTGTGCGTCCGTGTCGACGATCGCGAAACGGCTGAGGCCGAATTTCTCCCGCAGGTTGACGATGCAGAGAGCGACGTCGTTGAAGCAGCAGAAGCCGCCGAATTCTTCCTTTCCCGCATGATGCCCTCCCGCGCCGATGAAAACGAAGGCGTTGGTGATTTCGCCGCTCGCGATTTTCTCGCCGGCGCTCACGACGCCCCCCGCCGAGTGCCAGGCGGTGGAGCAAAGGGGTTCCCTCTCCACGCGCTCCAGAAGGTCAGGAGTGTGGACCTTCAGCAGCAACTGCCGGGGGACCGGCTCGGGCTCACACGCCAGGACGTCGTCGCTCTCCAGGATTTTGTTCAGGGCCGCCGGAAAGTCGGCCAGCCGGGTTCCGACCGTCATGTAGCTCCGCCGGGAAAACGACGGATGGTAGAAGATGCCGGTCGTGCGCCTGGCCATCGCCGAATCGCTGTACACGGTATCTCAGCGATTTAGAAAGTTGGTTTCGGGGGAGGGATTTGCCGCCGGCAAGGCCGGCGTTCTTCCCTGACCCCATGGATGCCCGGCGTCGCCGGAGAGGCCGTCACCGAGAGCCCCTCCGGAACCTCCCTGATGGGCGACGGGGCTCACCGGGCGCCACGCCGCGCCCTACATGCCCTCGCGATCTGATTCGAGTGGGAGAAAGGCGCCGTTCTGCGAGTAGAACACGACCGCACGGAATCGCTCTTCGGGCGAGGGCGTGACTCCACCGCGCCATGCCGACCAAACTCGAATCACCTCGTGTGCTTCCCCAACGCTCAGCACTTGCGAGAGTGAAGGGTCGAGGGGGCAACCGTCCCCCTCACCGCGAGGACAGACCAGGGCGGGACTCTTTCGCCCCGCATCGGCACCGCCCTGCGCGTAGATGACCAGTGGATGAGAGAGATCGCTGTCCTCAAACTCGTCCAGACGCTGGATCAGCTCGAAGAGGGTGCCCGTATTGCCTGTGCCGAACCCGACGGATCTCAATCTTCTGGCTCTCCGATGGCTTCAGGATCCTACGATTTCACGCTCCGGGAAGCGGCGTCGCGGCCGCCCCCCGCAGTCTATCGTCGGACGGTCAGCGGCGGGCCGCGCGGCCGAAGTGAACGCGAGTCCGCCCGAGCGATGGCGACTCGAGCGCGCCGTCGCGGTCAAAAGTCCTTCCCGAGCTGTAGTATGAAACGCAAGAAAAGGCTGAATAGATCCTGCAATCGGGGAAAGGTAAATGACGGCCTCATCAGATACTTTTGAATACAAGGACAAAGACTTCGGTGACACGCAAGGCATAGTCGTGGCGACCAGTTCGGATGTTTTTTATCCCACGAGCACGACGAATTTGCTGCTGGGCGGTGCGCGCAGATTCGCCAGCAGGGACGCCACCTCGGCGCTCGATCTCGGCTGCGGCTGCGGAATCGTTGCCGTGGCTCTGGCAAAATTGGTTCTGCCGGGCGCGGCAGTCTACGCTTCGGATATCAGCGCCGAGGCAGTGAAATTGGCCAAGCAGAATGCGAAGGATTGTCAGGTCGCCATCGATTGCCGATGCGGCAGCCTATTCGAGCCGTGGGCAGGAATGAAGTTCGACCTGATTGTGGACGATGTGGCTGGCATGTCCGAGCCGATTGCCCGCCTGTCGCGCTGGTATCCGCCTCACATTCACAGCGATGCCGGGGAAGATGGAGCGCGATGGATCGTGCGTGTTCTATCGCAGGCCCCGGAGTTTCTCACTCCGCAGGGGCAGATCCTCTTTCCCGTTTTAACGCTCTCGAGTGAATCCAAGATCTTGGATGCCGCGCGAAATCGCTTCGCGAGAGTTGAGTTGATCACGGAGCAGTGGTATCCAATCGGCACCGATTTGTCGCCTCACATGAATCTGATCGAGGATCTCATGGCGAAAGGCCAGGTAGAGGTCAGAAAGAAGGGCAGCCGCTGGCTGTGGGCGACCAAGATCTATCGCGCCGCCAACTAGCAGCAGTGATGCTGCTGTAGGTAATCAGTGAACCCCTTATGACGGATATAACTATCTTACAGAGATACCTGCATGATCACATCCCGCTTTCGAAGGCGATGGAAGTTGAAGTTGTGGAGGCTACGGATAATGGCGTGACATTGGCCGCGCCATTGGCGCCAAACATCAATCATCGCGAAACCGTGTTTGGCGGCAGCGCCTCAGCCGTTGCCATACTGTCGGCCTGGACGTTGATGTACCTTCGATTGAAGAGCGAGCAGCTCAACGTCCGGATTGTCATTCAGAAGAATACCATGGCTTATGAGCGCCCAATAACCGGAACGTTCACCGCCTCGGCGACAATACCCGACACAACGGCCTGGCGCCGTTTTGTCGAGACCCTCAAGCGAAAGAACCGCGCCAGATTCACCGTTCGCTCGATACTGTACCGTCATACTGAAAAGGTCGGTGAGTTCGAAGGAGACTTTGTGGCGTGGATACTCTAAATGCTCAGTCATTAGAGAGGAATCCAGGGGAACTATTTCGCAACATCGTTGGAAGACTTGAGGAACGGTGACGCGGGATTGAAGAGAGACTTCCGTGCCAGAGCAGACTCTCGATAGCCTGCGCGAGCGCATCCGGCTGCTCGACCTGGACCTCGTAGCGCGGGTGGCAGAGCGCGTAGATCTTGCGAGGCAGGTCGGAGAGATCAAGCGCCGGCAGAAACTTTCGACGGCGGATTACGCTCAGGAGAAAACGGTGATGGAGCGCGCGCGGTCTGCCGCGCAAGAGCAGGGCCTCGATCCGAGGGTGGCGGAGGATCTCTTCTCCAGGCTCATCCGAGCCTCGGTGACGGCACAGGACGAGGATAGCCTGCGCCTTGCGGGCCTGGGCGCGGGCAAGAGTGCCGTCATCGTTGGCGGCGCCGGCCGTATGGGCCGGTGGCTGGGCCGCTTTCTGTCCGCCCAGGGCTATGCAACCGGCGCCCTCGACCCGGCTGCCGCGCCGGAGGCGGACGCGTGGGCTCGCCGGGCGCTCGCGTCAGCGGACCTCGTCGTCTGCTCCACCCCGCCTGCGACCGTCGTAGAACTCTACGCGGATTGGTCCAGGAAGCCGCCGGCCGGAGTCGTAGTCGACATCGCCAGCATCAAGACTCCCCTAATCGAGCCGATCCGGGCTCTCCAACGAGCCGGCTGCCGGGTCGCCTCCATCCATCCCATGTTCGGCCCTTCCACCGTCCTTCTGCGCGACGCGGAGGTCGTCATCTGCGACACCGGGGATTCCGAAGCCACCACGACTGTGGAAAAGCTCTTTCAGCCGACCACTGCGCATCTCGTGCACTTGCCGATTGCCGAGCACGACCGCGTCATGGCGGACCTTCTCAGCCTCGCACATGCCGCCGCCCTTGCGTTCGCCCTCGCTCTTCCCCCGACCGAGCACCCCGTGCACAGCTCGACCTTCCAGGAACTCGAGTCGGTGGCTGCCACCGTGGCACGCGAGAGTCCGGACGTCTACTATGAGATCCAGGCCATGAACCCCCACTCAGCGTCGGCCCTCGAGCGGCTGCGTCTCGCGCTCGATCGGATCGTCGCTACGGTTACCGCGCGGAATGCGCAAGAGTTTCGGGCGATGTTCGCGGAGGCAGAGCAGCGCACTCAGAGAAGGAACTAGGAATCCGGATCCAGGCTGTGGGGAGGGGTTCCTCAACGCAGCCCGGTCGCGAGATAGAGCTCGTCGAGCGCTCGACGGTAGGAGTACACATACGACTTTTCGTCCGGCGTGATCTGCACCGGTCCGACCTGCTCGACGCCGGACGGATCCGGCGGCCGGATTTCCTTCCAGAGCGTGCGGCGTCCCGTCTTCACGTCGACCTTTTCGATGCGCAGCGGAGGCGCCGACGGGCGATAGACGAAGATCGAGGCGCCGTCGGCCGTCCACTTGAGCGGGATGTCGTCGGGCTCGACTCCCGGCACGACGCGAGGCTCACCCGGCTCGACCGGATATATGGCGATCCTTCGGTCCGTCCCCGCGGCCACGATCGACTTGCCGTCCGGCGAGATGACGTCGAAGCGAATGCCGACTCCCTCGGGGGTGATGGGGCGGGGCTTCCCGCCCGAGATGTCCTGAACGAAGAGCCGCGAGCCGTGCCCCGGCTCGTTGCCCGAAAAGAGGACCCGGCGTCCGTCCGGGAACCAGGTCGCCGCCTGCCCCAGGATTTCGGTCCTGGGGAGCGGTTTCGGCTCTCCGGCTCCGGTCGGCAGGAGCACGAGCTGAGAACCCTCCCCATCCCGCCGGAAACTCAGGACCCACCGTCCATCCGGCGAGAAACCCCACGCGCTGCCCTCCCCGATGCGCACAGCGGGCGAGCCGTCGAGCTTGCGCAGGTAGACGCCCTGCGGCTGGATGTTCTGTTCTTCGAAGAGGACCGTCCTGCCGTCGAAGGAGATGCCCTTGGGAAATGACCAGTTGAGCCAGGTGAGATTGCGCTCGACCTTGTCGGCCGCGGAGAAGCCCACGATTTCCCGGCGGGAGGAGTTCACGGCGCAGAGAACGCGCCCGTCCCGCGCGACGTCCCGAAGAAATCCCGCGGGGATGTTCCAGACCGCCCGGGTCTTGCCGGAAAGCGTAGTCGCCGAGATGCTGTCGCGCCCGCTCGACCAGACTTCGTCCCCTCGCGGAGACCAGGCAAGCCCATTGATGGCGAACGCACCGGTCAACCGCACCTTTCCGTCCGTGTCGACGACCTTCACGTTGCCGATGTTGTCTCCACGCAACGGGTGGTCGATGAAGGCGATGAGTCGTCCGTCGGGCGAGACGCGGACGTCGCCGACCCACCCCGGCGCGTCGTACAGCACCTTTCCGATCGGGTACTCGAGCCGGTTGCGGTTCCCCACGTGGCGCGACACGGCCAGGCTCTTGCCGTCGGGCGCCCAGTCGGCGTCCTCGATGTTTTCGAGGACCTCTCGCGGCGCGCCGCCGGCCAGCGGAACCCGCGCGAGCGTCCCGGCGGTTTCGAAGCCGAACATGAAGTGACGGTCGAGGGAGACCGCCAGCTCGCCCGTGGAGGAGATCGCGAGGAGGGCGGCTCCGGTGAGTCCCAGCGAGCGCGACTCGGAGCTCCCCGGACGCGTCGTGAAGATGTCCAGGGGCAGCCCCTCCCAGGACGCGGCGTAAACGACCGTCGGGGCATCCGGCGCGAACCGCGCGGACACGATGGAACCGCGAGAGTACGTCAGCTCCGTGAGCTCGACGGGCGCGCCGGGCTTCGCGTTCGTCAAACCGCGGAGCAGGAATCCCGCGGCAATTCCGGCTGCGAGCGCGGCAGCCGCCGGCAGGGCCCATCCGCGCCGGCGCGGGCGGGCGGGCTCCGCCGCCTCGAGCGCGCCGGAGGCCGAGGTCTCCGAGAGATGGTCGCGGACGACCTTCAGATCGCGCGCGAGGTCCTTGGTGGAGGCGTAACGCTCTTCGGGATCTTTCGCGAGCAGGCGCTCGACGATCCATCGAATCGGGGCTGGGGCCTTGGGGGCGAGCTGTCCGAGCGACTCGGGATCCTCCCGGATGATCGCGACGAGAGTCTCGGCGCCGGTCTTCCTCTGAAACGCACGCCTGCCCGTCGCCATCTCGTAGAGGATCGCTCCGAGCGTGAACTGGTCCGAGCGGAAGTCGACCGGCTGGCCGCTCGCCTGCTCGGGCGACATATATCCAGCCGTGCCCATGACCGTGCCGGGCGCGGTCGCCCCGATCACGGTCGGCAACCCCGACGCGTCCTGCGAAACCGTCTCGGTCAGTTTCGCCAGGCCGAAGTCGAGGATCTTGACGTAGCCGTCCTTCGAGACCATCAGGTTCTCGGGCTTCAGATCCCGGTGCACAATCCCGGCCGCGTGCGCCTTGGCGAGACCGTCGGCAGTCTGCACGGCGATGTCGAGAAGCCTCTTAGTCGGGAGCGGTTCTCCCGACGCCAGGAGCTCGCGAAGGGTCTTTCCGTCCACGAGCTCCATCGCGATGTAGATCGTCCCGTCGGTTTCGCCGATGTCGTAGACGGTCAGGATGTTGGGGTGGTTCAAGGCCGAGGCCGCGCGCGCTTCCTGCTCGAAGCGCTGGCGGCGTTCGGGATGGCCGGCCATGGCGGCCGGCAGCACCTTGATCGCCACGTCGCGGCCGAGCCGGGTGTCGGTCGCGCGATAGACCTCCCCCATCCCGCCGGCGCCGATCGAGGCGGTGACGCGGTACTGGGCGAGGCTACGGCCTATCACGATGAAATCACCCCGGGGTTCTTCCACGCCCCACCACCGGGCGTGGACGTGGAAATGCGAAAGAGGCTCGGATTCTACAGCCCGGGCGGGTGAGCGGCCTCGAGTCAACGGGCATAGAATTCAGCGCAACAACGAGGAGGGAACCATGAAGACTCGATTCGGCTCACTTCTTTTCCTCGGCGTCCTGGTGACAGCCAGCCTCTCCGCGGCGACGAAGGCCTCCGGTACGGCGACGTGCAAGATGGATCCCGCTTCCCCGCCCCCGGTTGCCGTCAGTGACCAGCCCAACCACGCCCTCGCAATCGGCAAGGCCCAGTGCACCTGGACCGGCTTTTCGGTGGCAGGTCAGCCGTACAAGGACGGCGTGTCCACCAGCCTGACCGAGACTTTCGGCGACATGAGCGCGTCCAACGGCTATCACGTGGCCACGACGACCACGGGCGACACCGCGACCGCAAAGTTTCAGGGCAAGGGCACGCTGAAGGACGGAAAGAACGTCACCGACGGGGGCACCTGGAGCTTCTCGAGCGGCACCGGGAAGCTGAAGGGCATCACGGGCACGGGCACGTACAAGGGCACGGCCAACCCCGACGGGAGCATGACCTACACGGTCGAGGGCGAGTACACGCTGCCGTAGCGGCCTGAACTCACGGCAACCGAGAAAGAGCGCCGCGAAGTCACTCGCGGCGCTCACCTTTGAAGATCTCCGCCGATGCCGGAGAGGCAGGGTGCGTGACGGCCGGTGATAGCGTCCGGCCCCGGCATCTTATAGAGAGGAGGGCGCCATGAAAGCGAGAACCCTGCTACCGGTCGCGGTGATGTTTGCGTTGACGGCGCCGGCTTTCGCGCGAGGATTCGCAGGCGCGAAGGCGAAGAGTCCGACGTCGGCGGCCAGCCGCCTCGTCGTCATGCCGGCCGGCGACCTGAAGTGGGCCGACCTCGACCCCACTGGCGCGCCGGGGGTCAAGGTTGCGGATCTGTGGGGCAACCACACGAAGGGCCCGTACGGCGCGTTTTTTAAGCTCCCCGCGGGGTTCGCGGTTCCCCTCCACACGCACACCCACGACATCAAGGTCGTGATCGTGTTGGGGACGTACATTCAAGTCCCGGAGGGAAGACCTGAATTCCGGATTGGGCCGGGGTCTTATTTCATGCAGCCGGGCGGGAATTACCGACACACCACGAGCTGCGACAAGGCCTCCGATTGTGTGTTCTATGCCGAAAGCAACGGAGGGTTCGATCTCAAACTGGTGAACGAGGGGAAGTCGCCCACGAAGAAATAGGTTCGAAGCCGGAGCGCCTCTTTGGCCCGGGTGATCCTGCGCCGCCCGCGGCGCACAATAGTCGAGAACCCAGAGAACGGACGTTCTCCTACGGCGCAAGCCGGCGGTTTTCGGCAGCTGCAACGTGGGGTGGACCGACCTTCGCGACCTGAGGAACGAATGGACAAGCCTCGCATCTTCCTAGGCTCGTCAGGAAAGCAGGAGAAGCTACTGCAGGCGCTGACACGCGGTCTCGAAGACGTCGCGCACGTGGAGCCCTGGACGACTTCATTCAATCCTGGGACCACAACACTCGAACGGCTCCTTGAGCTCGCGCATGAGGTCGATTTCGCCGCGTTCGTGTTCGCTCGGGACGACTGGACGACCAACAGCCCACCCGCATCCGATCCCACGGGATCCGGCCAGGCTTCTCCACGAGACAACGTGGTTTTCGAGGCAGGTCTCTTCGGTGGCGCCCTAGGAATGCGCCGAACTTTCATCCTCCATGCGAGTGGCTCAAAGCTTCCGAGCGATCTCCACGGTCTCACGTGCGTACGGTACGGCGAAGCGACGACCGCTACCGAGATGAGAGTTGTCAATCAGAAGCTTCGGAAGGCGATCGAGAACGAGGGCCGCGTCGCCCGAATCGAGGGCCTATGGTGGCAGTTTTCCTTGACGGAGCGCAGCGCCCGGGAGCCTTTGGCCGTGAGCCTCCTGCGGATCTCGCGAGACCGCGACGGGGCTCTGGAGTTGAGCGGCCGCTCATGGCAAGAGGATGGCTCCCTGTCAGCGCGATATTGGAGCGAAGCGGCGAAGGAGAGGAACGATCCCCCCGGCGTCTTCTACTATTGGAAGGGAGAACGGCCTCGGCACCCGAACGCGCCGCAGTTGGACGGGACGGGAGAGATCCGAATTGATCGGGCGGCCGGGTACTTCACAACTCGCTCGGAAACTCACCCGAAAGTCAACGCGGACGTCCGGTGTTTACTTGCGCGCCGATCCTGAGGACATCAGCATCCTGGACGGCCGCGACGATCGGAAACGCGGCGAGTTGATCGCAGAGCGGCTGAGGCATTGGAAGTCGATCTCGAGCGCCTGAGATCAGCGCACGGGAGGCAATCCGCCACTTCGCTGGCCATGGTGGAAATAGAAGCGGTTTCCGTCGAGGTCCTCGACAGTGAACTGCCTTAACCCCCAAGGCTTCTTTTCTAGGGACTCAACAATTCTCGCACCCAGAGATTTCAACTCGTCGTAGGTCGCATCGATGTCTTCGGCGAAAACCCAATGAACCGCAGGCTCGAATGGCGGAGTTCTCTTTCGAAGGAATATCGCCACGTTCCCGCGTGACACGGCCCCGATCTCTTTGCCTGGATAGAGCCAGCCAACCTCAAAGCCAAGTGCATCCCGATAGTGCTGCTGCGCGCGTTCAACCTCAGTAACGGGCAGTTCTGGCACTGGCTGGTCAATCGACGTCAAGGGTGGTTTCGTGCTCACGATACTCTCCTCTAGAGATTAAGGTGCTGATGGGCAGCGGCAGGTCAATGGCTGTTTGCCGAGCGCCTGTGATCTAGCGTCCGCCGAGCGGCGGGTACATCGCCGGCGGGCGGTCGAAGTCGACCTGCTCGACATCGGTCCAGGGCACGTACTCGGGACGCTGATGGCCGTCGACGAAGATCAGCATGCCGGCATTCGCATCGCCGAGATCGCCGGTGCGCTCGAGCTGCAGCTCCTCGCCGTCATGGAGGGTCACCCTGGCGTGCGGGGCGCCGCGCTCTTCGCGGCCGGGGGGCACGATCGAGGCGATCAGGCCGAAGGGGATGGTGTAGTCCACGCCCTGGGATGGGCCGTCGAGCGTCTCGGTGGTCTCGCTCTCGTCGAGGTCGTAGACCACCCGGCCGGCGAGGCGGTGGCCGGCGCGGGTGGTGACGCTGCCCGTGAGCGGGCGCCCCGGCGGGAAGTCGCCATAGGCCGGGCCGCTGCCGCCGGGGCTGAAGTCGACGCGGTCGAAGGCGTCCCAGGAGATCAGCACCCGGCCGTAGCGCCGGTCGTCGACGTAGATCCCGCGGTTGCCGTGGCCGACTTCGCGGTTGCCGGAGAGCACGGTCTCGCGGCCGTCGAGCAGCGTCACCAGGGAGCTGTCGCGCGAGCGGCGCGCGATGGAGCGAATGGTGTCGAAACGCAGGCTGAGCTTACCGTCGGCGGTGTGGCCGTCGAGCTCGTCGGTGCCGACGCACTCCTCCCGGTCCCACTGAACGAAGCCGGTGAAGTCGTCCTGCCGCGTGCGCACCGTACCGTGCAGCCGGTTGGGGGCGGCGCCTAGCCGGGCGGTGGGGAGGAGCTCGATGGTGCGGATCCACAGACTGTCGAGGTCCACGACGCCGCGCCTGCCGTCCCACACTCGCACGCCGTCGTCGAAGTCGCTGGCCTCGAGGCGGTCGAGGTCGAACACGGTCCCGCTCTTGAAAGTCACCCGCACGTCGCGGCCGCGCGCCTCGATGCGCGCGATGTCGCCGAAGCGCGCCATGAAAAACCGGCCGAGGTCGATCTGGCGCTCCCGGTGGCCGATCTCGACCCCGAAGATCTCGATCGATCGGAGCTCCTTGGGCAGCCGCTCGAGCGGCGCATGGGCGACCCAGGGGTTCTCGTCCTTGAAGCCGTTGAAGTAGTCGCCCCAGAAGGCCTCCTCGCCCCGACCCCAGCGCAGCCGCCCCTCGTAGGTTGCGCCACCAAAAGTAGTAGTGATGCGGCCGTAGAGGAAGCCCTGCTGAGCCTTCTCTGCCGTCGCCGCGATCGAGGGGGTGATCGCGGGAGAGGTCGCCGCGGGGGGGTCCGCGTCCTGCTCGAGGGCTCGGTGGCCGGCGGCGAGGGAGAGGAGGACTAGCACGATGGCGAACGCCCCGCCGGCGATCACGGCTCTCTTCATGGTCGGCTCTCCGCAGAAGACACGAGACTCATGCCGCGTTGCGGGCTGTCGGTCTTACGCACGGGGCTGCGAGAGATTACGCTGGGATAACCAACTTCGCCATCTCGACGTACTGGCACAACGTTCTGACGAGGTGAATCCGCCGGGACATGCGGCACTCCGCCTCGCTCATCGTTTCTCCAAGTTATGCAGAGTACTTTACTCTGCAAAGCTATGCAAGCGTGCGGTCAGAAGGCACCGAGTGTTTCGAGCGCCTAACGTCTGAGCGTTCAACTGGTTCGTTGGCGCTGGGGCGGCGACGAGCGCCAGGACGGTCTCGGCTACGGGACCCAGCCGGGCAACGCGGCGGCCTGCTTCACCCAGGTCGCCATCTGCGCCTCGTCGAGCTCGTCGCCTTCGTGGATGTCGAAGTAGCGCACGTCCTTGTGCTTGCTGGCGCCGGGCGGGACCGGTCGCAGCGACGTGCCGCGGAAGAAGGTCACCTTGACGTAGTGGGTGAAGACGTGGAAAGACAGGAACCAACCCTGGCCCTCGATGCCAAAAACGGCGAGTTCCACTTCACGGCCTTGCGCACCTTGGGCACATTCCGCACGATGAGCGCGTCGAGGCGCTTCCCGAGGTCGCGCTTCCAGCCGGGCATCCCGGCGATGTACGCCCGCACCGGGGCGTCGCCGGCCGCCTTCGCGATGCGCGGGTTGCCGCCCGAGAGGAGGACGACGGCGACTTTCTCGCCTTTTCGCACCTTGATCGGCTTGACCTCCCTCGCACCTGGCTTGGCCTTCGCGCCTGCCTTCGGCGGGGACTTCACTTGGTGGCCGGCGGGCCATTCTGGGCCACAGCGGCCTTCACGAGCGCCTTGAACGCGCGCGCGTCGACCTTCTCCCCTTCGTGGATGTCGATCGCCCTTCGCGTGTTGCCTTCCAAGCTGGAATTGAAGAGGCGCGATGGGTCCGGGATCCTGGCCCCCCGGGCGAACGTGAGCTTCACGACTTTCGCGTACGTCTCCCCGGTGCAGACCATCCCGTGGTGCGACCAGACCGGAGTGCCCATCCACTTCCACTCCTCGGTCATCTCGGGGTCGGCTTCCAGGATCAGCGCCCGCATGCGGGCCAGGGTCTCTCCGCGCCATCCCCCCAGGTCGCGGATCCGCTGGTCGATGAGCCGGGAAGCGGGTTTCCCCGCCTTCGCGATGCGCGGGTTGCCGCCCGAGAGGACGACGGCGACCTTCTCGCCTTTTCGCACCTTGATCGGCTTGGCCTCACTCGCACCTGGCTTGGCCTTCGCGCCTGCCTTCGGCGGGGACTTGGACTTGGTGGCCGACTTGCGTGGCATGCTTGCGCGCGACGTGCCCTTGGCCTTCGGCTTCGCCTTGCCAGGCATGCGCACGGGACCCGGCGGCGCCTTCATCAGGATGGCGGCTCCACGTAGAGGTTCATGGTCTGGAGTCTCATTAGACCATCCGGCTCAAAGACTCAAACTCCGACCCGGCGTCCGACCGCTGTAACTTCGCTGTAACTCCAAAAGAAAACGGGTCAGGCCGTGTCGCCTAACCCGTTGATTTCATGGTTGCGGGGGAAGGATTTGAACCTTCGACCTTTGGGTTATGAGCCCAACGAGCTACCAGACTGCTCCACCCCGCGTCAGGGGAGCGCAACTTAACGAATCGAGTGACTCCGGTCAAGGACCCAGTTTCGCCCGGCGGCTGGGATGGCGAGCCGGGGTGGGCGGTCAGTCGCTCGCGGGATTCACCAGCCCCTCGAGCCGGACGATGTCGGCGTCGCCCTCTCCCACGGCCGCGAAGACGAAGCGGCCATCGGAAGACCAGGACACGCGGCGCGCGATCATCGTCGGGCGATCGTCGAAATCCGTGATCTGGCGCCACTCGCCGGTCGACGTGGAAAGCGCCCAGATGTTCGTGGTGAACTGGTCGGTGAGCGGCTGCGCCAGCCATTTCCCGTCGGGCGAAAGAGCGGGATTGACGATCTGCCAGCTCGCGACGCGCGACGCGGGGATCCGCGCGAGCAGCCGGGAGGGACCGTTTTCCGGGGTCGCGGCCCGGATCTCGAATTCCGGCCGGCCGTCGACGAGCGGCCGCTCCCGCGTGTAGTACAGGGTCGATCCGTGCGACCCGATGACGTTGCGCGCGCTCTCCGTTCTCACCAAGATCGAGGGACCTCCGTCAGGGGAGATTCTCTTGAGGACGTCGTCCGGCGGCTCGACGTAGTAGAGCCACCGCCCGTCGGACGACCACGCGGCGCCGAATCCGTGTGTCACGACTCTCCGGAGGTTGCTTCCATCGGGGTTCACCAGCCAGAGGCCGAACCGGAGGCCGAGGTTGTCGCGCGAGGAGACGAAGGCGATCGACTTTCCATCCGGCGACCAGACCGGAACCCCAACCGCCACGCCCGGATCCCGCTCGTAGGTGATCTGACGCCATTCGCCGGTCCCCGTGCTGATCACCCAGAGGTTCGCGTGGCCGCCGCTGTCGGACAGGAATGCGACTTCCCGATCGCCGGGAGCGGCTGTGGGAGTCTGGACGTCCCCCGTCTGCCGGGTCATCCGCAGACCGGCCCGCACGTTCTCCCGGGGCTGCCGATCGACCGGGAACTTCCAGATGTCGAACTGCGTCCGCGCCCGGCCGGCTACCACGGCCCCGGAACGATTGACGTCCGGGTTCACCAGCGAGCCGTCGGTGGACGTGAGCTGCTGCAGTCGTCCATCTTTCAGTCGCGCTTCCCATAGCGTGAATGTCGGCAAGTAGGGCAGGCTGCTCGCCCGGCTCGAGCTGAAGACGAGACCCGTGCCGTCGGGCAGCCACGCGAAACCGTTGATCAGGGTCTGGTCGTGCGTCGACTGACGCGGCTCGCCGCCCGCCGACGGCACGACGAACAGGTCGAACCTCACGCCGTCTCCCCGCTGGAAGGCGATCCAGCGGCCGTCGGGCGACCAGCGTGGGTACAGGTAATAGCTCCCCGCTTTCAACCGCGCGACGACGTGAGAAGCAGACGCATCTCGCGGCGCGGTCACGAGCTCCACGCGTTCCCCGGTCAGCCGGAAATACGCGATTCGCCCGTCCACGAGGCTCGCGTCCGCGCCACCGGTGCTCTCGGCGAGCCGGCGTGAAGAACCGCCGAGAGCCGGGATCTCCGATACCGTCCCCTGGATTTCTCCCAGAGCCGCCGGCGGCGAGTAATACACGATCGAGCTCGAGTCGGGCGACCAGCGGGGCATCTGATGGTCCGCCGGCTCGCGCGTGATTTGAAGCGGCGGGCCGCCCGCGATCAGGCGGACGAAGATCTGCCGTCTGCCCTCCGCGTAAGCCGTGAACGCCACCGACTTGCCGTCGGGAGAGATCGCCGGGAACTCTTCGATGCCAGCGAGATCGGTGAGTCGGATCACACGAGGGACGATCAGCGAGGGTTGCGGGGACCGCGCGGGGACCGCGCGCTTTCCGAGCAGAAACCCGAGTACGGCTGCGACCGCGAGCCCGAGAGCGACGAAAGCCGCGAACCGGTTCCTCCGGGATCGCGCGCTGCTGGCGACCACCTCGGGCGCGACGGCGACGCTCCCGTTCGACCCGGATGGCGCGGCCGACCCGACTCCGCTCGGGACGTTCGCGGTCCGGACCTGTTCTAGGGCGAACACGACGTCGTGGGCGGATTGGAACCGCGCGTCGGGACTCTTTTCGAGGCAGTGTCGGACGATCGAGTCGAGCATCGGTGCGACGCGGAGTCCCGTCTCGGAGGGAGGTGGCGGCTCCTCCTTCAGGATCGCCGCCATCGTCTCGGCGCGAGACGTCCGCTGAAATGCTTTCTGCCCCGTGAGCATCTCGTACAGGATGCTCCCGAACGAGAAGATGTCCGATCGGTGGTCGATGGAGTCGCCGCGAGCCTGTTCGGGCGACATGTAGCCGAGCGTCCCAAGGACGGTGCCGCGCTCGGTGTGCTGGCTCGCGGTTGCCCCCGCCGTCGCCAGGGCTTCCCGGGCGGGGACGACTCGCTTTGCGAGTCCGAAGTCGAGGATCTTGACGCGGCCGTCCGTCGTGACGAAGAGGTTCTCGGGTTTTAGGTCCCGGTGCACGATTCCCTTCGCGTGCGCAGCGGAGAGTCCCGTCGCAACCTGGACGGCGTGATCCACGGCTCTCCGCTGGGGCAGGGGTCCCGACGAGAGAAGGTCCCGCAGCGTCTCTCCCTCCAGCAGCTCCATGACCGCATAGACCACCCCGTCCTGCTCGCCGAAATCGAAGATCGAGAGGATGTTGGGGTGCGACAGCGCCGCGACCGAGAGAGCCTCGCGCTTGAACCGCGCGAGAGCGTCGGCGTCCTCGGCGAGCGAATCGGGAAGGACTTTGATCGCGACGTCTCGCTCGAGTTTCGTGTCGCGGGCGCGATGGACTTCGCCCATGCCGCCCGCGCCGAGGGGCGCCAGGATCTCGTAGGAGCCGAGGCGCGCGCCTGCCGAGAGCCTCATTCGTCGCATTATGGTGTGGCCGGACCGCCGCGGGCGGTCCCGATCAGCCTCGGGGAGGAAGCTCTTCCGTCCTTTCGAGCGACGCGCGATCCCACTTTCCGAGGTCGGCCGCGGCGGCGTACGTGTCCTCGAGGAACGCGAGGAGGTCCGCATCGGGATCCGCCGACTTGCGCACGGGCTCGTACGGCAGGATCCACTCGCCCAGCTCCGCGGGATAAATCGCGCCGGCGGGGCGGACTCTCGCGGTCTCATACCCATCCGGCTTGGGAATGGCATAGGCGTAGAACGCAGCATCCTTCCACGCCCCTCCGAGGTTGCCCGGCCAGAAACCGAACGCCGCCTGTTCGTGGATGGAGGCATCGCGCGTCACCCACCTCGGCATATGGGGCATCTTCATGTCCACAGGCGTCGCGGGTCGTCCGGAGAAGAGCGTCAGCGACAGGTCGAAGCTCCCCCAGAAGAAGTGCACCGGGCTGGCCTTCCCCTGGAACGGCGATCGGAACCGCTGAAGGACGCGGTGCGAGGAGACGAGCACGCGCCAGAAGCGCTGCGCGTAATCCGGATCGTAAGCCTCGTGCCGGGTGTCCTGCGAAAGATCGATAGTCTCGCCGGGAATCTCGGAGGCGTGCGGATGGATCGTCACCGGCAGCCCGAGGTCGTTCAGGATCCCCATGAGCTCCTGGTAAAAGCTCGCGACCGTGCGCGGCCGGAGCACGATCGTCTCGCGCTCTCCCTCCACCGTCGTGACCAGGACCACCTGGTCGATGAAGTCGAAGTCGATCTGAAAGACACGCTCGCCGTGCGGCATCGGCGAAGTCGTGAGCCCGCGCGACGTGACGTAGAGAGTCGTATTCCACGCGTGGTTGATCCACGGCGTCTGCTTGAGCCGCACCTTGCCGACGATCTGGGTCCAGAGATGAAGGGTGTCGCGCGTCTCCGCCCAGTCGGCGAGCGCGAGCTCCGGCCACGCGGCGGTCCTCGCCGCGCTCATGAAGCGGCGGCGGGCTCGAGGAAGACCTCGTCTACGTAGCACCAGAGCCAGTCTTCCCCCGGCTGGAAGGACTGCACGATCGGATGACGCGTCGCCTGGAAGTGTTTCGTGGCGTGCTTGTTCTTCGACGAGTCGCAGCACCCGACGTGCCCGCAGGTCACGCAGGGGCGCAGGTGCACCCAGGTGTCGCCGATCTTCAGGCAGTCCTCGCAGCCGTCGGCGCTCGGTTCGACGTCGCGGATTTCCGAGACGTGGGAACAGGTTTCCATGGAATGCCTCCGTGCACGTATCGGCCAGTATCCTCTGTCATTCCGAGGAGCGCAGCGACGAGGAATCTGGCTCTCGATGAGCCGCCAGATCCCTCGCTGCGCTCGGGATGACAGGCGTAGGGGTTATGCGGCCAGCCCGCCGCGTGATTCAGTGTGCGGCGGCGGGCGGCGCGGTCGCGGTCACCCGCGGGGAGCGGGTCGCCGAGGGCGTCGGCTTCTCCCCCGACAGGCTTCCTGGCGGATAGAGCAGCACGAGGTCCTCGGGATGGACGAGATTCAGCTCCTCCCGCGCGACCTTCTCGGCCGGAAATTCCTCGCGATTCGCCGCCTCGATCGCCGAATTCAGCCGCGAGTTCTCCGCGCGCGCCTCCGCGATCTTGAGATCGAGCTCCTTCAGCTCGACCTTCGCCTTGCGCAGCTCGATCACGCGCCGGTCCGAGGCGAGCAGGCCGCCCAGGAGGAGGGCCGACACCGCCAGCGAGATGAAGAACGCAGCGAGCGGCCGCGGCTCGCGCGCGGGCTTGGCGGGCTTGCGCACGGTCACGATGGAAAGGCCCCGCGCCCCGCGAACACTCCTGCCTCCGCGAGGTCCTCCTCGATCGCGAGGAGCCGGTTGTACTTGGCGAGCCGTTCGCCGCGCGAAGCGGAGCCGGTCTTGATGAGTCCCGAGTTGACCGCGACCGCGAGGTCGGCGATGGAGTCGTCGCACGTCTCCCCGGATCGGTGGGACACGACGGTGCGATAGCTCGACGACTGCGCGAGCTCGACGGCGTCGAGGGTCTCCGTCACGGTCCCGACCTGGTTCAGCTTCACGAGCAGCGCGTTCGCGATCCCGTCGGCAATCCCGCGCGACAGGATCTCCGAGTTCGTCACGAAGACGTCGTCGCCGACGAGCAGGATCTTCCCTCCGAGCCGCCGCGTCATCTCGATCCAGCCCTCCCGGTCGCTCTCGGCAAGGCCGTCCTCGATCGAAGCGATCGGGTACTGACCGACGAGATCCTCCCAGTACGAAATCATCCCGCGCGTGTCGAGCGTCTTGCCCTCGCCCTCGAGGACGTAGCGCCCGTCACGGTAGAACTCCGATGCCGCCGGATCGAGCGCGATCACGACGTCTTCCCCCGGCCGATAGCCGGCGGCCTCCATCGCCTCGACGAGGAGGTCGAGGGCCTCGCGGGACGATCCGATGTCGGGCGCGAAGCCCCCTTCATCGCCGACCGCGGTCGAGAGAGAGCGCTTCTTCAGAATTCCCTTCAGGGCGTGAAATGTCTCGACGCCGGCGCGCAGCGCCTCCGCGAACGTGTCGAAGCCGACGGGACAGACCATGAACTCCTGGGGGTCGAGCCGGTTGTCCGCATGCATGCCGCCGTTGACGAGGTTCATCATCGGCACGGGCAGCGTCCGGCCCCCGGCGCCGCCGAGGTAGCGGTAGAGCGGGAGACCGGAAGCCTCCGCAGCGGCGCGCGCGACCGCGAGCGAGACTCCGAGGATCGCGTTCGCGCCGAGCCGCCCCTTGTTCGGCGTGCCGTCGAGCTCGACCAAGACCCGGTCGACGAGCGGCTGATCGCGCCCGTCCGCGCCGCGAAGTTCCTCGGAAATCTCGCCGTTGACGTTCGCCACCGCCTTTGTGACTCCCTTCCCGCCGTACCGCTTCTTGTCGCCGTCGCGCAGCTCGATCGCCTCTCGCGAGCCCGTCGAGGCGCCGGAGGGAACCCCGGCCCGCCCGGTTGCGCCGCCGGAGAGAAGAACTTCGACCTCGACCGTCGGGTTTCCGCGCGAGTCGAGGATCTCGCGGGCGTAGATGTCCTCGATCGCGAAGGTCACGCGACCGCCACGAGCTGCCGCGCCGCGTGCGTCAGCGCCGCGACCTTCTCCTCAGATTTCGATTCAACGTAAACGCGCGCGAGGGGCTCCGTTCCGGACTCTCGAACCAGAATCCACGAACCGTCATCCAAAAGCAACTTGATTCCGTCGATGCGGTTGACCGACGTGACCCGCCGCGCGCCGACCCGATCCGGCGGCGACTCCCGCATCTGCGCCAGCCGCTCGCGCTCCGCGGGAGAGAGCGGCAGGTCGAGGCGCGTCGAGCGGAACGGTCCGATCTCGCGGTCGAGCTCCGCCGAGAGCTCGCCGATCGTCTTCCCCGTCGCGCCGCACATCTCGGCGACGAGCAGGTCCGCCAGGATGCCGTCCTTCTCGGGAACGTGTCCCTCGACCGTCAGTCCCGCGCTCTCTTCTCCGCCGAAGATGATCTCCCCCGCGATCAGCTTCTCGCCGATGTACTTGAACCCGACGGGCGTCTCGTAGCACGGCACCCCGAACTTCGCGGCGATCGCGTCGAGCGCATGCGTGGTCGCCACGCTCCGGGCGACGCCCCCGCGCCGTCCCTTCCGGCCGAGCAGGTCGCGCAGGAGAAGGGCGAGGATCGCGTTCGGAGCGACATACGTACCCCGCTCGTCGCAGACGCCGAAGCGGTCGGCGTCGCCGTCGCAGGCGAGACCGAGGCGGGATCCGGATCGACGCACCTCCTCGGCGAGGTGGACGAGCTCCTTCTCGCCGCACTGCGGCGACTCGCCGCCGAAGAGCGGGTCCCGCTTCGCGTTCAGTCGGTTGAAGCGCGTTCCCGCGCGCTCCAGGAACCCGTCGAGAAAACCCGCGGACGTCCCGTACCGGAAGTCGAGGGAAAAGTGCGGGTCGCCGGCCGCGACGGCGGATCCATCGACCTTCCGCGCGAGGTCGTCGAGGTACCCCGAAACCGGATCGAACTCCGTCGCCGGCGCAGAGCCCTCCGGCGCCGGGACGTCGGAGAGGGCCGCGATCGCGCTCTCGAACCTCTGCGTGAGCTCGGGCAGCGCGGGCGCGCCGTCGCTCGTGGAGAATTTGATCCCGAGATAGCGTGGAGGGTTGTGGCTGGCAGTGAAGTTCACGGCGCCCGCGGCGCCGCGGCGGCGGATCTCGAATGCGAGAGTCGGGGTGGGGACGGGGCGGGACGAGACCTCCGCCCGCAACCCTTCGCGCGCGACGATCCGGGCCGCCTCCGCCGCGAACCGATCCGCGAGGAAGCGCGTGTCGTAGCCGACGAGCACGAGCTCGCCGCCGCGGCCCTCCTCCGAAAGAACCCGGCAGATCGCCGTGATCACGCGGCGCGCATTGGCGAAAGTGAACTCCTCCGCGAGCACGGCGCGCCACCCGGACGTGCCAAACCGAATCGGGGTCATGAGCCCGCGAAGCTAACACGGCAAAGCGGTCATCCTGAGGGCCGGAGGCCCGAAGGATCTCTCCCTTTCTTCGGGATGACGGTTCTCATCGCCGCGCTCATGACCGCCTCCTGCGCGGGAAACAATCCCGCCGACGCGCCCGAGCCCTCTCTCACCATCGTCGCGCCTTTGCTCGACTCGCCGATCGAGGACCGGATGCCGCCCGAGGACGAGCGGCCGTTCGACCCGGTCAAGCTCGCCGTTTTCAACCGCATCAACCGCGACCGGACGGCGGAGGGCATTCCGGCAGTGCTGTGGGACGACGCGGCCTCGCGCGTGGCGGACGAATACTGCAAGAACCAGATCCGCGAGCGCACGAGCGGGCATTTCCTGACGAACGGCGTGCCGCCCTATGCGCGAACGTCTTTCGCCGGTGTCTTCGGCAGGCAGTACGAGAACTCGGTCACCTGGAGGACGACGGCTCCCGCGTTCGAGGAGAGCGTTACGGAGCTGGCGCTCGAATCCCACGCCGGGATGCTCGCCGAGCGACCGCCGAACGACGGCCACCGCCGGACGATCCTCGATCCGGCCGCGACACACGTCGGCGTCGGATACGCGATCGTGGGAGGGAACTTCCGGATGGCCCAGGAATTCCTGACGCGCCAACTCGCGTGGGTCAGGCTCGAGGGGAGCAGGGAGCGACCGGTCATCGACGTACACGGCGCGCCGGTCGCCGGACGGCGCCTGCAGTTCGTCACGGTCGGATGGGAGCCCGCGCCCGAGCCGCTGACCCGCGAAGAGGCGAGCGGCCGGACGAGCTATTCGTATCCACCGCCGATCCTGGGGTTCGTCGAGGAGGGAAACGTCACGCTGAAGGTGGCAGGGACGGTGACCGACGACCGAATCCGCCTGACCGGCCGGCAGGCGTTCTCCTTCCGGTTTACGCCGGACCGCCCGGGCCTGTGGACGTTCGAGTTCTACACGATCGCCGCCCGTGAGGCCCGCCCGACGCAGGGCGGCGCGATCTCGGTCTGGTTCGACCGGCCGTCGCGGGCGCCATGATCACCGTCCTCGTCGTCGGCCCGCGCGAACGGGCCGCGGAGCTGGACGCGGCCGCGTCGAGAAATCCCTCGATCGAGCTCCTCCATGCGGCCGGGCTCGAAGAGGTGCTCGACCGGCTCGCCCGCAACCGCCGAATCGACGCGGTGCTGCTCCTGGTGGAATCGGACGCGGCGCGTGAGATCGCGGAGACCGTGCTCGAGGAGGATCCGGGAGCGCCGCCGCTGTTCGTGCCGGCGGCCGTCGGTGAGATCGCCGG
This sequence comes from Thermoanaerobaculia bacterium, assembly GCA_036001245.1. Lineage (GTDB taxonomy): Bacteria > Acidobacteriota > Thermoanaerobaculia > UBA5066 > Gp7-AA6 > Gp7-AA6. Next base: position 14,285 of record DASYUL010000032.1, on the reverse strand, counting down.
GGTCCGTCCGCTGCCGGCCCGGACGGCCGAAGAGCTGCTCGGATCGATCGTCGGCGCGCTTTCCAGCTAGACCCACCCTGTCATTCCGAGGAGCGCTGCGACGAGGGAACCGAGCGCCGTCTGCGGATGTGAGCTTGCGAACGCTCGGGATGACAGGAGGGGGCGAGAATGACTGGAAAGCGCGACTACAATCCGACCGTGGCTGCCGCGCCGGCAAATCCCTCCGTCGTCATATTCATGGGATCCGACTCCGACTGGTCGGTCATGGGAAAGGCCGCCCAGGTGCTCGACGAGTTCGGCGTGCCTCACCTGGCGATCGTCTCCTCCGCCCATCGAACCCACGACCGCACCGTGCGCCTGGCGAAGCTCTTCACCCGCCGGGGTACCCGGGTGTTCATCGCAGGGGCGGGGGCGGCGGCGCACCTCGCCGGCGCGCTGGCGGCGGTGACACCCCGGCCGGTCATCGGCGTCCCGCTCCCCTCCTCGCCGCTCGCCGGCCTCGACTCGCTGCTCTCGACCTCCCAGATGCCGTCCGGGGTTCCGGTCGCCTGCATGGCGATCGGAGACGCCGGAGCTCGGAACGCCGCGCTGCTCGCCGTCCAGATCCTTGCGCTCGCCGACCGCCGGCTCGAAGGCCGCCTCCTCGTCTACCGCGAGACCCTGGAGCGGGAGGTCGTCCGCAAAGACGAAAAGTTGCAGAAGGAACGCCGCCAGGGCCGCTCTCCCGCCCGCTAATCCCAACCCGTGCTAAGGTAAGCCTTTAGCTCGTTCCGGCTTCGGCTGGAACTGAGCACTGAAACTCAAGAACTCCCCAAGGGGGTTTTATGTCTGGCTGCGGCGGCTGCGGCATCGGCAATCGGCTGAATCCCGGTGGCCTTTACGTCGGAATCCGAATCAACGAGAACGAGGACGGCAAGGCGCCCTTCTGCGACACGCAGGGCATCGTCGTCCAAAAGGGCCAGCGGGTCGTCGTCGAGGGCGAGGCGGGGTTCGAGTACGCCCAGGTCACGAACCTGCATCCGATGATCCTGAAACAGTGCCAGTTACGCGATGCTCGACGCCTCGTCCGCCTCGCGACCGAGGCCGACCAGACGACCTACCAGGCCAAGATCGAGCGCGAGAAACGGTTTTTCGCGGATACGAAGCGCCTGGCCGCCGAGAAGAGCCTCGCGATGAAGCTGATCCGGATCGAGGAGACCTTCGACGGCCGGAAGGTCACCGTGTACTACACGTCCGAGACCCGGGTCGATTATCGCAAGCTGGTGCAGGACCTTGCGGCCATCCACCCCACCCGGATCGAGATGAGGCAGGTGGGTCCCCGCGACGAGACCAAGATGCGCGGCGGGATCGGACCGTGCGGTCTCACGCTCTGCTGCTCGACCTTCCTGAAGTCGTTTCATCCCGTCACAATCAAGATGGCCAAGAACCAGAATCTCTCTCTAAACCCTTCAAAAATCTCGGGGATGTGCGGCCGGCTCATGTGCTGCCTCGCCTACGAGGAGGAGTCCTACCGGACCGCGGGGCCCCTGGCTCCGGCTCGTGAAGCCGGGGTTAAGGCACAGAATTTTCAGGGGGACGCTCCGGTTTAATAGGAGCTAAGAGAGTCCCGCCTTTTACGGGGACCTGGAGAGACAGCCGTGGCGAACCGCAACACGCCGGGCGCTTATCGCCCTAGCGACGATACTCCCGGCAACCGCAAGTTAATCCGTCCGAACCTGTCGGAGCTGGCAGACCGCTACCCGACGCGCAACTTCCAGCAGCGCAAACAGGTGCCGCCCGAGCAGACGAACGCGGAGAGTTATTACTACCTGAAGCAGATGGCGGCGAAGACCCCGATGGTCGTCGTGCTGAACGACGGCCAGGAGATCCGAGGCTGGATCGAGTGGTATGACAAGGCCTGCCTGAAGGTGAACCGCGAGCGCGGCCCGAATCTGCTCATTCAGAAGGCGTCGATCAAGTACCTGTTCAAGCAGACCGAAGAAGAGGGGCAGAGGGGCGGGGGAAACCGCTAGCGCAATTTCGGTTCAGCTTCAAGGTTGAAGGCTCAAAGTTCGAGGCCGGGAAACTTCCCGGCCTTTTCTCTCTAGTGTCCGAGGATCAGCACGTCCTGGCCCGAAAGCGAATCACTGTCCCCCGGAAAGAATCCCGCCGACAACCACTGAACGCGGAGTCCCGCTCTTTCGACCAGCGCGAAGAAATAGTCACGTTCGTAGGCCACGGCGGAACTCGGACGCAGCGGAGAGCGCCAGCGCACTTTCCCCGTCGAATCCGTGGAGCGGAAGAAGCGGGACCAACCCGAGCCCGTTCGGCTGCCGCTCGCGAACAGGAATGCGGTCAGGACGGCGGGCCGGCCGGGCTGCAACGTCCGCTGGATCTCCGAAAGGTACCGCCCCGCCTCGGAAGGCATGAGGTGCGTGAAGACGGACTTGGCGAGGATGAAGTCGGCCCGACGGTCCGCGACCGGGAACGAGTACTGCTCGATCGGGCCTCCATCGCTGGTCGAGTACGGCGACGCGATGCGGGCAAGCACGAAACGGCACCGCCGATCCTCCGCGTAGCGCCGGCGGCACCAGGCGATCGAAGGACCGTGGACGTCGAATCCGACGTACGAGCCGCCGCTCCCCGCCCGCTCCAAAAGTCCCGGCACCATTGCCCCCGGCCCGCAGCCGACGTCCAGTACCCGGTCGCCCGCCCGTACGAGCGCGAGCTGGTCGATCAGCGCAAGCGCGTCGCGGACTCCCGATTCATAGCTTCTCAAAGACCCCGTGTGACGCCGCAGGCGGAGCGGAGGGCGATCCGACCGGCCAGTGAGACTCCGGACCGCGGCGTCAGCGGGTTCCGCGAAAAACAGGACACTTGAACGAAGAGTCCGGTACGCGTGAAACGCGGACCTGACTAGCGTGCGCCCCTCCCGCCCAACACCGCGGGTACGGTCTTCAGCAGAATCTTCAGATCCAGAAGCGGCGACCACGTGTCGATGTACTTCAGGTCGAGCTCCATCCAGCGGTCGAAGTCCACCTCGCTGCGCCCCGAAACCTGCCAGAGGCACGTGAGCCCCGGCGCCATCGAGAGCCGGCGGCGCTGCCACGGTTCGTACTGCGCGACCTCTTCCGGCAGCGGCGGGCGTGGGCCGACGAGGCTCATGTCGCCCACGATCACGTTCCAGAGCTGCGGAAGCTCGTCGATCGACAGCCGGCGCAGCAGGCTCCCCGCGAAGGTGAGCCTCGGGTCGCGCGCCGCTTTGAAGACCGGCCCGGTCATCTCGTTCAAGTGCGCGATCTCCGGAAGGCGCCCCTCGGCGTCGGCCTGCATCGTCCGGAACTTCAGCAGAGTGAAGTGACGGCCGTTCAAGCCGCAGCGAACCTGACGGAAGAACACCGGCCCGCGCGACGTGAGCTTGATCGCGAGGGCCGCGAGGAGCTGAATCGGCAGCGTCAGCAGGGTCAAGAGCAGGGCCAGCGCGAGGTCGATCGCGCGCTTGACGACGAGCTGCATCGGGTTCGACGGCGTCGTGGTGAAGGTCAGGAGCGGTACGCCGTCGAGCTCTTCGAGCACGGGGCGCGCGAGAACGTGCGGAAAGATGTCGAGCGAGACGTGCGCCCGCACGCCGTGGCGCTCGGTCGCGAGAAGCGCCTCCTCGTAGTCGCCGAGCTTCCCCTTCTCGATCACGAAGATGACTTCGTCGACGACTTCCTTCGCGAGGATGCTCTCGAGGTCGCGGATGTGTCCGAGACACGACCACCGGTTCGAGCGTCGAATCTCGCCGCCGTTCTCGTCGTCGAGGTAGCCGAGGACGTTGAAGCCCCAGTGCGGGTGCGCCTCGATGAAGTCCGCGAGCTTCGTGGCCTTGGGACCCGTCCCGACGAGGAGCACCGTGCGGAAGTTGTATCCGCGCGCTCGCACCCATCGCGACAGGAGCCGCAGCGCGACCCGTTCCGCGGCGAGGAAGAAGAAGACGACAATTCCGAAAACCGCCAGGAACCAGCGGCTCACGAACTCCAGACGGAGCCCGTAGACGAAGAGGGTCAGGATCGCCGTGCCGCCGAACGCGACCTTCGCCACCGACCAGATCTCCTCGCCGAGCGGCAATGTCCGGTGGCTCCGATGGAACCCGGCGGCATAGAGCAGAGGGCCGAAGATCGGGAGAATGAGAAGGAGCAGGACTATGTAGCGATCGAACGCCGGCGCGACCGGGAAGAGCGAGGGAAGGAGCGGCGCCAGGATCCCGTGCCGAATGAGGTACGCGACGGGAAGCGCGAGCGCCGTGAGCGTCAGCTCCGCGAAGAGGACGCCGAGAGCGATCGCGCGAGCTTTCTGCTTCAGCATTGATTGTTCCGACGGCGAGGCCGCAGGGCGCGGGCGATGTTAACGCAGCCCGACTCCTCGCAGAACCGCCTCGTATCGGTCGGCGACGTCGTCCCAGCGGTACCGTTCCGTCGCCCGGGCTCTTGCACGCTCTTTCCATACGGACGCCGAATCCGGGTCATCCAGAATCCCCGTCAGGAGCCGGGTCAGCGTCTCGGGCTGCCGGACGTCGAACGGCAGCCCCGCGCCGCCGGCGACCTCCTCGTTCTCGGGCGTGGCGTTGTAGACGACGGGCCGTCCGTAGCCGAGCGCTTCGACGAGCGCCGGGTGCGTGCCGCCGACCTCCGTCGCGTGGACGTAAACCGCCGCGGACGAAAGGAGCTCGCGGTAGCCCTCGCCGTAGATCGCGCCGGGAAACGTGACCCGCGGGTCCGCGAGGGCCTTCACGCGCGCGATGTAGTCCTTCGCGTACGGGGCGTCTCCCACGACGACGAGCGGCGTCTGCCCCGGAACGTCGCGATAGGCGCGCACGACGGCGTCGGCGTTGTTCTCCGGCTCGAGGCGCGAGACGTAGAGCACGTAACGCTCTCGCTCGAGGCCCAAGCGCTCGAGGGTCTCGCGGCCGGCCGGCTCCGGCAGGTCGCCGCCGTAAGGGATGAAGTGCGACTCGAAGCCGTAGCGGTTGCGGTAGTAGTCGCGAATCACGCGCGCGTCCGAGACGACGGCGTCGGGGACGATCGTCGAGAGCTTTTCGGAGATTTCGTAGGCGAGCTGCCCGACAGCGCTCCACTTGCGACGATGCCGCTCGAGACCGTCCACGTTCAACACGACCCGTGTGCGGCCTACGAGCCGCGGCAGGAAGGACGCGGCGGCATTGATCGCGTTGCATACGAGGACGGAGTCGAAGCGCTCGAACGCGGCGTCGAGCCCGGAGAGAAGCCCGTGGGCGACCGTGTCGAGATACTTCGTCGGGATCGTCGGAAGGACCCGCACCTTCGCGCCGCGCCACTCGGTGAGACCGCGCTCCGCGTAGCGCGGGCGCGTGTAGACGGTGACGTCGTGGCCGCGCGCCGCGAGCCGGGCGGAGAGCTCCTCGGCGAGCGTCTCGAAGCCGCCGTAGCGCGCCGGGATGCCCCGAGTTCCGAGGATGCCGATCTTCATGAAAAAGCTCTCAGCTGTCAGCTCTCAGTTCTCAGCTCCCACTGCCGCTCACGCACCTTGTTCCGAATTTCGCGACGTTTCTCCCAGAGCCGCCGCCGGTTCGTCCACAGCCACGAAAACGCCGGCAGGGACGAGCGCTCCACGGTCAGGCACGCGCCGACGACGACCGCGTCGCGGGCGAACGTGGGAATGAACGTCCGCCAGAGCTCCCCCGCCGACTGGTTGTTGATGCGGAGGAGGAAACGGTTCTTCACCGAATGGAGGTTGGCCGCCGGCGACTGCCCTCGGCGCCGCTCCGGGAGATTCGTGCGACGGTGCCATGCGACCGCCGACGGCACGTAGAGACATTTCCATCGGAGCTTCGCGAGGCGCCACGCGAGGTCCGCGTCCTCGCGGTAGAGGAAGAAGTCCGAGTCGAAATAGCCGGTCGAGATCTTCGCGGAATGGAGCGCCTCGCGCCGGTAGAAGCCGGCGGCGGCGGTCGTCCCGGCGACCTCCTCCTCGTCGACGTAGCGCCCCTCCTCCTCCTCCTCGGAGCCCCGGTCGAAGTGTCGCCCGGACGCGGTGAAGACGATGCCCGCCGAGTCGAGGCGTGACGTCGGCGCGAGATCGGCGCCCTCCGCGCGATAGACACGCCCCGACGCGGAGCCCGTGTCCGGACGCGCATCCATGCGGCGCGTGAGCGTCGCGGCGAAGTCGGGCGCGAGCCGGCAGTCGGGATTGAGCGAGAGAACGTACCGGCCCGACGTCGCTTCGATGCCGGCGTTCATCGCCGCCGCGAAGCCGACGTTCTCCGGAAGAGCCAGCAGGCGGACGTTCGGCGCATACAGCGCCGCGACGTCGCGGCTCGCATCCCGGGAAGCATTGTCGACCACGACGATTTCGGTCGAGACGCCTCGCTGCGCAACCGCGGAGGCGAGCGAGGTGCGAAGGTCGGCCGCCGATTCGTGCGACACGAGGATGATCGAGACGTCGCGATTCAAGTTCTCAGCTCTCAGCTCTCAGTTCTCAGCCAGACCCAGAGCGACTGAGAGCACTCGGAGATAGGCGCGCGCGGCTTCTTTTCGAGATCTCGGAGTCTGACGGATGGGAAGGGCTGCCAGACGCAGCATCATTCCCGCCGCCAGGAGTGCGCGATATCCAAGCCGCGCCGTAGGGCCGTACCGGCGACGGCGGTAGCGGATCGCGTTGCGATAGTAGGCCGGAAGGAATCGCGCATAGCCGAGATCCTCGGCCGCCGCGCCGCCGCGGTGGCGGAACCGCGCCGCCGGCCAGTAGAGGATCGAGCCGCGCTCCGAGAGCCGCGCGCAGAGATCGACGTCCTCGAACCACGCCGGTACGAAGGTCTCGTCGAAGCCGCCGACGTCGCGGAAGATCGAGCTGCGAACGGCGAGAGCGGCGGCGGCCGGCTGCTCGACTTCGAGGGGCGTCTCCGCACTGCGGTCCGCGTAGCGAAACCTGCGCCGGCCGCGACTGTTCGGCGCGAGATGATCGAGAAGCAGGAGCTCGCGCGCGTCGTCGGAGAGACGCGGCAGCCGCCTCAGCTGAAACGTGAACTGATTCTCGCGCCCCGGGGGACTCAGTTTTCCCGCGCGACCTGGAACTTGGAACGTGGAACCTGGAACCTCTTCGGCGTCGAGAAGCCGGGGCGCTACCGCAACCACGTCGGAGCGGAGATCGAACGCGCGGGCGATCTCGCTGAACGGCTCGCCGTGCGTACGCGTGTCGGGGTTCACGAACAACAGCACGTCCCCGCGGGCGCGTCCCGCCGCCTGGTTGACCGCCGGCCCGAAGCCGCGGTTTTTCTCGTTGACGAGAAGGGTCGCGTCCGGCCAGCGGGCGAGGAGTGCATCGCGATCGATTGCGCCTCCGTCGTTGTCCACGACGACGAGCGAGACGCGCGGCCCGCTCGCCGGGATCCGACCCCGCGCCTCCGCCAGCGACTCGACGGCGGCGAGAGTCTCTCCGGCATCGCGCCAGGAGACGAGAAGGACGCTGATCTCTGCGACCACCACCTAGGAGCTGGTCGCTGCCACCGGCGATCGCGCGACGGCCGAGTCGGCCGCCGGCCAGGAGTCGAGCAGATTCCGTCCAGCCGGTTTGCGCAGCGCGAGAAACGGGATTCGCGGCCAGACCGCGATCGGCAGAATCAGACCACGCGCGCCGAGCCGGCGCGCGTGAGCGAGGTCGGCCCGCAGCAGGCGGGAGAGGTTCTGCCGTATCCACCGCCGTTCGAAGTTGCCGAAGAGCGTCCGCCAGCGGTTTTGCGCCGTCCACAGCGCCCGCTTGAGCGGCGTGCGGCGCCCCGTGCGCGAGCCTTCGTGCCGGGCGACCGCTCCGGGATCGCAGGCGAACCGCCACCCTGCGCGAGCGAGGCGGAGTGAGAGGTCCGCGTCCTCGTAGTAGGCGAAGAATCGATCGTCGAAGACTTGTCCGTGGGGCGCGACGTCGTTGAAAGCGTCGCGGCGAAAGAGCGCGGCTGTCGCCGACACGCCCGCGGTCTCGAATGTCGCGTCCGGTGCGGCTGCCGAATCGAGGCCACCCAGCATGGGCACCGCCTCGCCGCGGTCGTTCCATTCGATGCCCGCGGTGTCGATGCGCGTGCCGCTCTGCTCGAGGACGAGCCCCTGGACGGCTGCGAGCCGTTCATCGAGGACGAGCCGGGCCGCCAGACGCGCGACGTAGTCCGTCGCGAGAACGGCGTCGTTGTTGACGAGCAACACGAAGGGTGCGCGCGTCCGAGCGATCCCCTCGTTGGCCGCCGCAGCGAAGCCGAGGTTTCTCGAGAAGGCGACGACGCGCGCCGAGGGAGCCTCGCGCGCGAGCCGCTCCCGCTCTTTGGCCTGCGACCCGTTGTCGACGACGACCAGCGACAGGTCGATTCCCCCCTGCGCGTGGAGCGATCGAAGGAGGTCGAAGAGAGCTTCGCCGCCGTCTCGGTTGACGACGATGCAATCGACATCCGGTAGGGGGTTGGCCGGGCTCAAACGGTTGACTCGACTGCCCGCGCGGGATGAAATCGCGCAACTCATGCTATCACGCGAGTTCCTGCGCGAGAACGCGGAGCGGCTTCTCGCCGAGATGCCCGAGCGTTTCGCGAACTCCGGGATCGAGCGGTTCATCGAGCTCGACGCGCGCCGCCGCGCGGCCGTGACGCGGCTCGAAGAAAAGCGCCGCCGCCGCAACGAGCTCACCGCCGTGCGCGGCAAACCCGATCCCGAAACGCTCGCGGAAATGAAAGCTCTCAAGGAAGAGATCCGCGCTCTCGAAGAGGAGACAGAACGCGCCGAGACGGAGCTCTCCGAAGCCGAGCGCGGGATTCCCAACGTCCCGGACGACACGGTTCCGCGCGGGACGGGCGAGAAGGACAACCGCGTGGAACGGACGTGGGGCGAGCCGCGGCGGTTCGAGTTCACACCCGGGGCGCACTGGGACCTCGGCCCCGCCCTGGGGATTCTCGATTTCGAGAGAGGGGCGAAGCTCGCCGGCGCCCGCTTCACGGTCTTGAAGGGGGCGGGAGCGCGGCTCTCGCGCGCGCTCGGCGCGTTCATGGTGGACCTGCAGTCACGCGAGCACGGATACGAGGAGATCGCGCCGCCGCTCCTGAACAACGCGGAAACGCTCTTCGGAACCGGGCAGCTCCCGAAGTTCGAGCCGGACCTCTTCCGGACGCGAGAGGGCCTGTACCTGATCCCGACGGCGGAAGTTCCGCTGACGAACCTCCATCGCGAGGAGATCCTCGAGACGGAAGCGCTGCCCCGCGCGTACACCGCCCTCACGCCGTGTTTTCGAGCCGAGGCGGGCGCCGCCGGCCGCGACACGCGCGGTTTTCTTCGACAGCACCAGTTCGACAAGGTCGAGATCGTCATGCTGACCGCCCCCGAGGATTCCGCCGCCGCACTCGAAACGCTCACGGGCCACGCCGAAGAGGTCCTGCGCCGGCTCGGACTTCCCTACCGCGTCGTCTCGCTCTGTACGGGCGACCTCGGCTTCGCGTCTGCGAAGACGTACGACCTCGAAGTCTGGCTTCCCGGACAGAGCACGTACCGCGAGATCTCCTCCTGCTCGAACTGCGAGGCGTTCCAGGCGCGGCGCGCGAACATCCGTTTCCGGCGCGAGACCGGACAGAAGCCCGAGTTCGTGCACACGCTGAACGGCTCCGCTCTCGCGATCGGGCGCACGCTCGTCGCGATCCTCGAGAACTATCAGCGCGCCGACGGCTCGGTCGAGATCCCCGAGGTGCTGCGACCGTACTTCGGTGCGAACGAAATCTCTTCCGATCACCGCGTTTCTTAAGCCAAGTTAAACATTAGAAAGTACTTAAGAGCACGCGATGGCGTGCTCTTTGCTCGACCCCCGTTTGCGCCTCGCCCCGGAATCGGCCGGCCGCGGGCGCGACATTCGGTCTTCTAACGGGGGGCTCTGCATGCGAAGAAATCGACGTTTCCTCTGGTCAATCGGTTTGCTCGCCGCGGCAGTCGTGGCCGGGGTTCTCCTGGTCGGCGGGATCGCGCGCGTCGACGCGCAGGCTTCGGGACCAACGATGACGGTGCCCAATCTCTCCGTTCGGACGGCCGCCGCCGGCTTCGTCACGCCGATCGGGCTCGCCTTCGTCTCCGACTCGAAGTGGCTCGTGATCGAGAAAAACACCGGACAGGTCCAGGTGGTGGAGGACGGCGCGGTCACCGGCACCGCGCTCGACCTGGCGGTCAACAATTTCTCGGAAAGAGGACTCCTGGGGATCGCGCTCCACCCGGACTTTGCAACGAACAATTTCGTCTATCTCTTCTGGAGTTGCACGGCGCCCCCTCCGCCGGCCGAGAACCCGTACTTCCCGACCCAGACGGAGTGCGCGGACACGCCGCTTCTCGGGGCGGATTCCGCCGACGCCCTCGCCGTCCCGCTCCTCGGTAACCGAATCGATCGATTCGTATGGAACGCGGGATCCTCGACGCTCACGTTCGACCTCAACCTGATCAAGCTGCGCGCGTTCCAAAACGACGGTGCGCCGACACCTCCGGATCAGGGCGACGCCGCCCAGCCCGCGCGCGGGAACCACGACGCGGGCGTGATCCGGTTCGGCCCCGATGGAAAGCTCTACGTTCAGTTCGGCGACGTCGGCCGGCGCGGCCAGCTCCAGAACCTGCCCTCTGGACCGACGCTGACCGGCCTCGGGCCCACTGTGCCGGACGATCAGTTCGGAGGACCGGAGCCGGACGACGCGCACTTCACCGGGGTGCTAATCCGACTGAACGACGACGGGTCGACGCCGACCGACAATCCCTTTTTCTCCGCGGGCGCTTCGATCGGCGGCGAGGTGGGCGAGAACATCCAGAAGATCTTCGCCTACGGCGTCCGCAATGGCTTCGGCATGGCGTTCGACCCGCTTTCCGGCAACCTCTGGGACCAGGAGAACGGCGAGGACGCTTTCGACGAGATGAATCTGATCGAACCGGGGATGAACTCCGGCTGGATCCAGGTCACGGGACCACTCTCGCGCCTCTCGCAGTACAAGCAGATCGAGACGACCTCGCTGCACCACGAGGACTTTCCCAACCTGCAGCAGTTCCGCTGGGGACCGGAACGGATCGCCGACACGCCGGCCGAGGCGCTGTCCCGTCTCTTCGTTTTACCGGGTTCGCACTACAGCGACCCTGAGTTCAGCTGGAAGTACGTTCTGGCGCCGGCCGGGATCGGGTTCCTGAACAGCCGTGCGCTCGGCCCGCAGTACTTCGGCGATCTCTTCGTCGGCTTTTCCGTCAACGACGACCCACTGGGCGGCGGTCTCATGCGGTTCAACCTGACCGGTAACCGGCGAAAGATCGGAGTCGACGATCCCCGTCTGGAAGACCGCGTCGCGGACAACCCGACTTTTCACGACCCGACCGAGAGCGAGAGTCTCATCGTCGGACGCGACTTCGGGATCGTCACCGAGATCCAGACCGCTCCGAACGGCAACCTGCTCGTCGTCTCGCTCGCGGACGGAAACATCTACGAGGTATTTCAGACGAGGTAACGAAGTCTCGAAAGAAAGGTTTTGCATCCGGACCGCGTGTCCGGGAAAGGAGAGGAGATGAAGAAGGTATTGTTGGTGGTTTCGATCGTCGCTCTCGCGCTGGTCGCCTACGGAGACGATAGCGGCCGCCCGTTCTCGACGACGTTGACGGGCGCCAACGAAGTACCGGGTCCGGGGGATCCCGACGGCAGCGGCGAGGCCGTGCTGCAGCTGAACCCGGGTCAAAGGGAGGTCTGTTTCCAGCTCACCGTCGACGACATCGCGCCGGCGACCGCGTCCCACATCCACCGCGCGCCTGCCGGAGTGGCCGGGGGGGTCGTCGTGGGATTGACGCCGCCACCGACGAGCGGATCCTCGAGCGCGTGCGTGAGCGCGTCCCGCGAGCTGATCCTGGAGATAATCCAGAACCCCGAGGCGTTCTACGTGAACGTCCACAACGCCGATTTCCCGGCGGGTGCGGTCCGCGGGCAACTGTCGAAGTAAGCGCGGGGAATTTTTCAGCCCGGGCGGCTCTCCGTCGCCCGGGCTTTACTTTCCGACAAAGCGGGTGACGACGAGTGACCAGGTCGTGCCCTGGCGGAACGACTCGTCGGAAAGGCTGTGCGAGTACATCTCGCGATAGACGCCGGGTGTGATCCGCCAGCCTTTCGCGATGAGAAAGCTCGCGCGGAGGAAGGCGCCGCCGTTGTGAAAGCCCGTTCCCTCGTCGGTCTCACCGTTCCACTTGCCGATCGACTGGTACTGCCCCGCAAGCTGCGCCGAGAGGCCGGCCGTGCCGATCGGCAGGCTCGGGCCGACCGCCCAGCGGACAGTGGCCGGCGGCTTGAACCCGTGTTCGTTCTCGTAGAGTGGGATTCGGGCGTCGGCGGACGCGCCCAGGCGCATTTTCCCGAGCGGCCGCGACCACTGCAGGGAGAGCGTCGGATCGAACGTGCCGCTGCCGAACTGCAGATGCTCGTGCTTCAACCCCCGGCGGCCGAGGTCGATCGGATCCGGCTCGGTGTGGCCGAACGGCAAGGTCACGCCGGCGCCGGCGGTCCAGTCACGGCCGAGCGCAAACGAGAGGGCGACTTCGCCGTCTCCGATGCCGCGAAGCGTCTCCGTGCGGTGATGGATGTCGCCGTAGGGAGGGACATACGGGTTACTCCCGAGCGTTCGATAGGAGACCTTCTGATCCTTCACGTCGTACGGAACGCGCGCCGACAACAGGAGATTTTCCGAGAGGCCGTAACCGACGGAAAGATCCGTGTGAAAAAGGTCGAGGCGAATGACGTGGCGATGCGGAGGGATGTCGATCGAGTTGCACTCCGGCGCGACGTCCGGGCACGTCGCCACGTGCGAGGTGTCGAAGCGACCGTATGCAGCGGCGAGGCTGACGTTCCAGACGCCGCGTGGAAGAAGTTGTCGCTCGGTCCCTCCGCCGGAGAGATTGGGGTTGGCTCAGGCGGGTCAGGCGTAGGCGGCGGGCGACACCGCGAAGACGAGGAACAGGAAAGCGAAGAGCGATCGGACGAGAGGCCGAGAAAGGCTCAACCGCGCGCCCGTGCCTTCTCCAGGACCTTCAGGAGCTGATCCCAGCTTCCACCGGTGACGTCGTCGACGAACTTCCCACGCGCGTCGTAAACGCGTACGTAGGGGAGCGCCGCGAGGCGGAATTCGGCGGTCGCCTGCCGCGCGGCTTCGTTGTCCCACTTTCCGACGTTGACGCGCCGGAGCGCCATGTTCGGGTTTTCACTCAAGAGGTGCTGCAGCCGCTTCTCGAGAAAGTGGCACGGGCTGCACCACTCCGCCCAGTAGTCGACGACCGTGAGCTTGCCGGGGACGGCGATCGTCTTCAGGTCGACCTTCTTCGTCCCGTCGAACGAGACGATGTCGAGCTTTCGCACGACGTCCTCGGGCAGCGGCGCGAACTCCGTGCGGTTTTCGCCCGGCATGACGGCGTCGTACCCGATGGCGTCGAGCGCCTTCTTGATCCTCGTCCGGTCGAAGCCGTCCGGGATCTCGACCGTCGCGACGCCCGCTTTCCAGTCGAGCGCGACGCTGCGCACGCCCTCGATTCCCTTCAGTGCCTTGACGATCGGCGGAGCGCACTCCTTGCAGTCGATCCCGATGACGGTGAATTTCAGCTCGGAAGCAGCCGCCGCGGCCGCGAAAAGAACGACTGCCGCCGACAGGCTGAGGAATACGAGCGTCTTCTTCATTCTCGAGGATTCTCCTTCGAACCCCGGAAAACGGTGCCGGAGTCGACCGAATTCCTCCGCGCGCCGAGCCAAATAGAATCCCGGGAATGATCGGACTTCCGGAACGCACCGAAGCGCCACCCTATTACTTCAAGTACATCGACCGGATCTCGAGCGGCGACGTTCTCGAAGTGCTGGCAAGGCAGCTCGACGAAGCGCGCGAGCTCTTCTCGGGGATCTCGGAGGAAAAGTCGCTCCACCGTTACGCTCCGGAGAAGTGGACGATCCGGCAGGTGCTCAACCACGTGAACGACACGGAACGGCTCTTTCTCTTCCGCGCTCTTTGGTTCGCGCGCGGCTTCGACTCTCCGCTGCCGAGCTTCGACCAGGAGGTCGCCACCGCCATGGCCCGCGCCGACGAGATCCCGTGGTCGAGAAACGTCGAAGAGTTCGACGGGATTCGCAGGACGACTCTGGACTTTTTCGGCCACCTTCCGGCGGACGCGTGGATGAGAAAGGGAATTGCCAGTGACAACCCGTTCACCGTGAGAGCCCTGGCCTTCATCACCGCCGGCCACGTCGCGCATCACATGGCCATCCTGCGGGAGAGGTACCTGTAGCCC
>DASYUL010000031.1:0-29151 GCA_036001245.1 Thermoanaerobaculia bacterium | reverse complement strand
TCGCAGGCCGCGATCGCCAGCGAAGAAGCGGGGCGTTTGAGCGGACTCAAGCTCCTGCGGCGCGACATCGGCAACCGGCGCGACAACTACACGCGCTTCGTCATCGTCAGCCGCGAGCGGATCGCTTACGACGAGCGGATTCCCTGCAAGACTTCGCTCGTTTTTGCCACGCGGCACGAACCGGGAGCATTGGTCCGCTGCCTGAACGTCCTGCAGACCCACGGGCTCAACATGACCAAGCTCGAGTCGCGGCCACGGCCCTCCGTTCCCTTCGACTACCTCTTCTACGTCGATTTCGAAGGCAACATTGCGGACCCCGACGTTCGGGACGCCGTCGAGGAGATCACGCGCGAGACAAGTTTCTTGAAGTGCCTCGGCTCCTATCCGTCCCGGACGTCTCCGGAGGCGAAGCCTTCCTCGCCGCGGCGCGCGTCCACCCGGAAGACCGCACCTGCCGCGCCTCTGCCGGCTCCCGAAGCGGTCGGGAAAAAGCCGTACCGCCTGGCGAGCCGCGCCGTCAAGCCTGAGGACACCGTCATCCAGGCGGGCGGCGTTCTGATCGGAGGCAGCGACTGCATCGTGATCGCGGGCCCCTGCTCGGTCGAGTCGAGCGGGCAGATCCTCGAATGCGCCCGTGCCGTCCGCGAGGCGGGGGGCGACGTCCTGCGCGGCGGGTGCTTCAAGCCCCGCACCTCGCCTTACAGCTTTCAGGGCCTGGGCTACGAGGGGCTGGACTATCTGTCCGCGGCCGGGCGTCAGTATGGACTGCCCATCATCACCGAAGTCTTGAACCCCGCGGATGTGGCCAGGGTCGCGCGGGTCGCGGACATTCTGCAGATCGGTGCGCGCAACGCGCAGAATTTCTCCCTCTTGAAGGAGGTGGGGACAGTCGACCGCCCGGTGATGTTGAAGCGCGGGATGATGACCTCGCTCGAGGAGTTTCTGGCGGCCGCCGAGTACATCCTGGCGCAAGGTAATCAGCGGGTCATCCTGTGCGAGCGCGGAATCCGCACTTTCGAGACGGCCACGCGCAACACGCTGGATCTCTCGGCCGTCCCCGTGCTTCGAGAGCGCACTCACCTCCCGATCATCGTCGATCCATCTCACGCGTGCGGGGTAGCGCGGTGGGTCACGCCGCTCGCCGAGGCCGCGCTCGCCTGCGGCGCCCACGGGATCATGGTCGAGATCCATCCGGAGCCCGAGAAGGCGCTGAGCGACGGGCCGCAGTCGCTGACATTCGAGAACTTCGCGGCGCTGATGCGACGGGTCGGGCGGTCGGGTCCTTCCAAGACGGCTTCCTGAGGATCGGCCCGGCGGAAGGATCCTCCCTAGGCAATCCCTTCCCGGTAGATTCGCTTGACCACCTCCTCGATCTGCGGCTCCTGGATCGAGAGGTCGGCGACGTCGAACCGGTTGACGATCTCCTTCACCGCCGAGGCGGGGGATATCGAGCGCCGGTCGATGTCGACCGCGTACCGGTGCGACGCGATCTCACGGGCCTGGAGACCGTTGAAATTGAGCTCGTTGCCGTCCGGCGCCCGTTTGACGTCGAAGACGACCGAGGTGACCGGAAGGATCCGGTCCCGCAGCGACTGGAGAGGTCCGTCGAAGAGGAGCTTTCCGTGGTCGATGACGATCACCCGCCGGCAGAGCGTTTCGATGTCGGAGAGGTCGTGCGTCGTGAGCAGCACGGTCGTTCCCTCGGCCCGGTTGATCTCCTGGAGGAACTCGCGCACGTTCGCCTTGGCGACGATGTCGAGCCCGATCGTGGGCTCGTCCAAGAAGAGGAGCGGCGGCCGGTGAAGGAGCGACGCCGCGAGGTCGCATCGCATCCGCTCTCCGAGCGAGAGCTTCCGGACCGGCTGATGGAGATACGCTTCGATCCCGAGCACCCGGTCGAACAGCACCATCCGCTCCCGGTAGTCCGCCTCGGAGACGCCGTAGATCTCCTTCAGGAGCCGGAACGACTCGACGACCGCGATGTCCCACCACAGCTGCGTCCGCTGGCCGAAGACGACGCCGATCGTCGATACGTATCTCGTGCGGTCGCGGTACGGCACGAAGCCGTTGCACACGATCTCGCCGGAGGACGGCGTCAGGATCCCGGTGAGCATCTTGATCGTCGTCGATTTGCCGGCGCCGTTGGCGCCGATGTAGCCGACCATTTCGCCCGCGTCGACCGAGAACGTGACTTCGGCGACCGCGGCGATCTCGGTCGGAACGCGGCGCACGAGCGACTTCAACGCGGCGGCGAGTCCCTCCTCGCGGCGATAGGAGCGAAAGACCTTCGTCAGGCCGGCGACGCGGACCGCGGGCTCGCTCATGCCTTTCCCGTGTTCCGTGTTCCGTGTTCCGCGTTCCGTCGGTCGATCGCGACCGCGCGGCCGTAGATCTCCCGAGCCGGACGGCCCCACTTGAGTGCGAGCTCTCGCGCGAGCTCGCGCTTGGGCGCGCCAAGCGAGAGTCTGCGGCGGATCTCGTCTTCGAGAGACGTTCCGACGTTCTCCTGCACGGCGGCGTCGGAGCGGCCCTCGACGACGACGGTGATCTCGCCCCGCCCCGCACCACGCGAGCGGAAGGTCGCCGCGAGCTCCGGCAGCGTTCCCCGCACGACCTCCTCGTGGAGCTTCGTCAGCTCGCGCGCCACGCACCCGCGCCGAGGTCCGAGCACCTGCGCCGAGTCTTCGAGGGACTCGAGCAGCCGGTGCGGCGCCTCGAACCAGACGAGCGTTTCCTCGCGTTCCCGCAGCCTCCCCAGCGCCCGGCGGCGCTCTCCGGCGCGCGCGGGGAGGAATCCGGCGAAGAAGTGCGGGACCGCGGGAAGGCCGCAGACCGCGAGGGCCGCCACGGCAGCGGAGGGTCCCGGCACGACTTCGATCGCGAACCCCGCGCGAGCCGCCGCATCGACGAGCCGCTCTCCCGGATCCGACAGTCCCGGCATCCCCGCGTCGGAGACGAACGCGACGGTCTCGCCCCGGCCGAGCCGGTCGAGGAGCTCCCGCACCCGCGAGCGCTCGCGCGGCGCAGGGCAGGAGACCCGAGGCGCGGTGAGCTCGAGACGCGACGCGAGCTTCGCCGTGACGCGCGTGTCCTCACAGAAGATCGCGTCCGCCTCCGCGAGGGCGCGTGCCGCCCGCGGCGACAGATCTTCGAGGTTGCCGATCGGAGTGCCGACGACGACGAGCCGACCGCCCTTTTCCGGATTCCGCATTCGTCCGCAAATACTACGGTTTGTCCCCGAGAGATGCGCGCTCTCCCGAAAGCGAATGGATTGCGGCGGTTATCATGCCCCGCGTGAAGGGTCTTCTCGCTGCGATCCTGCTCGCCGGCGCCGCGACTCTGGTCGCGCCGGAGACGGTTGACCGCATCGCGGCGACGGTCAACGACGTCGCCATTCCCGAGAGCGAGGTGCGCAGGGCGATGGTGACCTCCGCCCTCCGTCCCGAGCCGGGTGAGACGCCCGAAGCCTTCCGCGCGCGCATTCTCGACGCGCTGATCGACCAGCACCTGCAGCACGAGGATGCGCAGCGGTTCGGCCCCGCGCCTCCCGACGCGAACGAGATCGCCGCTGCGATGCGCCGTCTCGAGGACCGGCTGCGCGCCGAGGGGAAGGACCCCGACGCCGAATTCGTCCGCGCGGGGCTGACACGCGAAGAGGTCCGCGCCTCGATCCAGCGGCAGCTCCTGATCCAGCGGTACCTGCGCGAGCGCTTCACGCCGGTCGCGCTCGCCGACGAGGAGCGCGCGCGGGAGGAATACGAGAAGCACTACGCTGTCGAGCGGCGCGCCGCCGGTCTTCCGGTGCCGCCCTTCGAAGCGGTCGCGGACGAGATGCGCCAGCGGGCCCAGGAGCGCGCGTTCGAGGAAGAGGTCGAGAAGTGGCGCAAGGAGCTCCGTCAGAAGGCCCGGATCGGGCTCTACCGGATTCCGGTGCCAGTGCCCCCCGGGCGCGAACGCGCCGTCCTGTCTTCGATCTCGCGCGTGACGCCGACACCCGCGCCGACGGCGGCGCCGCCGCCGTGAAACTCTAGGCTCTCGCCGGCTCGTCCTCGAGCATCCCGCGGAGCCGTTCGCGCAGCTCCGGCGTGTCCTCGTGACCGTGGCTCGCGACGGCGTGCTGACTCGCGACCTCGAGCACTTCCTCCTCGGTCCCGGAGATCGTCAACGAGCAGTGGCGATCGCTCGGGAACTTGCGGCAATCGGCGACCTTTCTGGCGGTATCAGGCATGAGACGCCTCCTCGAAGACCTTGAACTTTGAACCCTGAAGAATCCTATCCCGGCGGCCAGCTCATCGAGCGGCCGCCGAGCAGGTGGAAGTGGAGGTGGAAGACCGACTGGCCGGCGCCCTCTCCGTTGTTCGCGACCAGCCGGAAGTCCCTGAGCCCGCGCTCTCCGGCGATCGCCGCGGCGCGAGCCGCCAGCGTGCCCAGAAGGGACTCGTCGCCCGGACCGACGTCCGCGAGCCGCGCGATGTGCTTCTTCGGCACGACGAGCACGTGCGTCGGCGCCTTCGGCGCGATGTCCTCGAACGCGAAGACGCGCTCGTCCTCGTAGACTTTCTTCGAAGGGATTTCACCCGCCACGATCTTGCAGAAGACGCAGTCGGACGACACGGCCGTTCTCCTCAGGAGACCCGCTGGACGGAGGCGCCCAGCGCGTTCAACTTCTCTTCCATCCGTACGTAGCCGCGGTCGAGATGGTACACGCGATCGATCACGGTGCGGCCGTCGGCCGCCAGCGCGGCAATCACGAGTGCGGCCGAGGCGCGCAGGTCGCTCGCCATGACGTTCGCGCCCGTCAGCGGACCTCCCTCGACGACCGCCCACCGCCCTTCGAGGCGGATCTTCGCGCCCATGCGGATCAACTCCGCCGCGTGATGGAACCGGTTCTCGAAGATCGTCTCGGTGATCGTCGAGAGACCGTCGAGCCCGGTCGCGAGCGCCGTCCACTGGGCCTGGAGATCGGTCGGGAAGCCGGGGTACGGCGCGGTCGCGACGTCCTGGGCCGGCATCGGGCCGTCCGCGCGCACCCGGAGGCGGCCGTTCTCCACCTCGATGCGTGCGCCGATCCCAGTCAGCCGGCTCGTGAGCGCGCGCAGGTGCTCGGGGCGGCAGCGGTTCACCGAGACGTCTCCGCGCGTCGCCGCCGCGGCGATCGCGTACGTTCCCGCCTCGATCCGGTCGGGCACGATCTCGTGCTCGGCCCCGTGAAGCGCCTCGACCCCCTCGACCGCGATCGTTTCCGTTCCCGCGCCGTCGATGCGCGCGCCCATCGAGACGAGCAGCTTCGCGAGGTCGGCGACCTCTGGCTCCCGCGCCGCGTTGAAGAGCCGCGTCGTTCCGCGGGCGAGCGTCGCGGCGAGCATCGCGTTCTCGGTCCCGGTGACGGTCACGTTCTCGAACACGATGTCGGCTCCGGTCAGCCGCCCCGCATTCGCCTCGACGTAGCCGTGCTGGAGCGACACCTCCGCGCCAAGCTTGCGGAACGCCGCCAGGTGCAGGTCGATCGGCCGGACCCCGATCGCACAGCCGCCGGGCAGCGAGACCCGCACGCTTCCGGCGCGGGCCAGCAGCGGCCCGAGCACGAGGACGGAGGCCCGCATCGTCTTGACCAGCTCGTACGGCGCGTCGGCGTTCGCGATCTCGGGCACGGCGACGTCGGCCGCGTCCGGCTCCGCCGCGACGCTCGCGCCAATGTGCGCGAGGACCTTCTGCATCGTGCGAACGTCGGCGACCCGGGGGACGTTCGTCAGGCGGACCGGATCCGCGGTCAGGAGGGTGGCGGCGAGGCAGGGGAGCGCGGCGTTCTTCGCACCCGAGACCGCGACCTCGCCTTCGAGTCGCACGGGCCCGTCGATGACGAATTTGTCCACTCGGGGCCCGGCTCTCTACGAGCGCCGCGCGACCGCGACGCGCGGGATCCCCGCGATGTCGGGGACGATGCGATCGAGCCGCCAGGCCTCGTGCGCCGCCACCTCGCGCTCAACGGCGTCAGCCTGGCCGGCGCCGATCTCGAAGAGGAAAGACGCCCCGGCCACGAGGTGAGCGGGGACGTCCCGGAGCAGGCGTCGAATCGCGTCCAGCCCATCGGCCCCCGCGAAGAGCGCCGCCGACGGGTCGTGGTCGCGCACGGTCGCGGGCAGGTCGGCCGCTTCGGTGACGGCGAGATAGGGCGGGTTCGACAGCGCGAGGTCGAACGTCTCGCGCCGAGAGAGCGCGGACGTCCAGTCGCCGGCGACGAGCTCGAGCCGGTCGAGAACGGCATGCCGCGAGGCGTTCCTCCGCGCGAGAGCGAGCGCGGCGGTCGAGACGTCCACGGCGACCGCGTGGGACTCCGGGCGCTCCGCGAGCCACGTGACGGCGAGAATCCCACTTCCCGTGCCGAGGTCGAGCACGCGGCGCGCCGCGGGGGCCTGCGCGAGCGCGGTCTCGACGAGGAGCTCCGTCTCGGGGCGCGGCACGAGGGCGCGGGCGTCGACGAAGAACGGCCGGCCGAAGAAATCCCACTCTCCGAGAAGGTGCTGGACGGGGACACCCGAGATCCGGCGGCACCACAGCTCTTCGAAGGTCGACGCGGTTCCCGCGGCGACCTCTTCGCGCGGGTCGAGCGCCAGAGGCTTGCCGTGGCCGACCGCGTGCGCGAGCAGCAGGCGCGCGTCCCACCCGGTCGCGTCCGAGCCGGCCCGGCGCGCGAGCGATTCGGCTTCGGAGAGCCTCTCTCCGACCGTCACGCTCGCGCCATTTCCTCGCGGAGGCGCTCGGCCTGAAACTGCGCCGACAGAGGCTCGATGAGCTCGTCCAGGTTGCCGTCGAGCACGTCGGCCAGCCGGTGGGTCGTGAAGCCGATGCGGTGATCCGTGATGCGCGACTGCGGGAAGTTGTAGGTGCGGATCTTCTCGGAGCGGTCGCCGCTGCCGACCATCTTCTTGCGCTCGGCCGCGATCGCCCCCTCCTGCTTCTCGCGCTCCATGTCGAGCAGCCGCGCCTTCAAGACGCGCAGCGCCTTCGCCTTGTTCTTGATCTGGCTCCGCTCGTCCTGGCACTGCACGACCACGCCCGTGGGCAGGTGCGTGATCCGGACAGCCGAGTAAGTCGTATTGACGCCCTGCCCTCCCGGCCCGGACGCACAGAAGCGGTCGACCCTCAGGTCCTTCTCCTCGACCTTGACGTCCACGTCCTCCGCTTCCGGCAGAACCGCAACGGTCGCGGCCGACGTGTGGATGCGGCCGGAGGCCTCGGTCTCCGGGACGCGCTGGACGCGATGGACGCCGCTCTCGTACTTCAGGCGCGAGAAGGCTGCGTCCCCCTCGATCAGGGCGGTGATCGCCTTGAGCCCGCCGATGCCGGTGTCGTCGCGGTCGACGATCTCCACCTTCCATCGCCGCGCTTCCGCGTACCGCTGGTACATGCGGAAGAGCTGGGCCGCAAAGAGCGCCGCCTCCTCTCCGCCCGTTCCCGCGCGGATCTCCAGGAAGACGTTTCGCGAATCGTTCGGATCCCGCGGAACGAGGAGGAGCTTCAGATCCTGCTCGACCTTCTCCAGCCGCGCTGTCAGCTCGGCGCGCTCCGCGGCCGCCATCTGGTAGAGCTCTTCGCCGGTCGAGAGCGACTCGACCATCTCGCGCGCGCCTTCGAGCTCCTTCGCGATGCGGCGGTGCTCCTCCATCTTCGCGATGATCGGCTCGAACTCGGCGAGCGTCTTCTGCGCGTCGCGAACGGCGCGATGATCCTGGACGAAGGCCGGATCGGAGAGGCGAGTCCGGACCTCTTCGTACTTGCGGCGGATGTCTTCCAGTTTCTGGAACATGGGTAGCTTTCAGCTTTCAGCTTCAGCCGGAGCAGACGGCGGCCCGGGCCGCTAGAGTGCGGAGAAGAGGAGTGCGAGCGGGAGGAACCGCGCGGCCAAGGATCTAAGAGGCCGCGCCGGCCGTCTTCTTCTCGTACCGCTTGCGGAAGCGCTCGACCCGTCCGGCGGAGTCCACGAGCTTCTGCTTGCCCGTGAAAAACGGGTGGCACTTGCTACAGATCTCGAGGCGCAGCTCCTTCTTCGTCGAGCCGGTCGTCCAGGTCTCGCCGCAGGCGCAGTGGACGAGAACCTCGTGATATTCGGGGTGTAGGTTCTTCTTCATGGAACCGCACATTCTAGGGAAACGAGGCGCATGGCGCAAGTCCTCCAGCCGGAATACGCACGGTTAACGGTTCACGGTTCACGGCTTACGAACCGGTTAGAATCCTTCGATCGCCGTGTTTTACGTCTACGTGAGTGCGCCGGGGATGGCCGCGCGCAAGTTTCCTCTCGACAAGCCGGTCACGACGATCGGCCGCTCGTCGATGAACGACCTCCCGATCTCCGACAAGATGCTGTCCCGCCAGCACGCCCGGATCGTCAAAGACGACGACGGAGGGCTCTCCGTCGAGGACCTGGGCTCGCGCAACGGCACGTTCCTGAACGGGGAGCGGCTGGCCACGCCGCAGCCGATCAAGGCGGGGGACCGCATCACGCTCGGCGGCGTCACGGTGAAGCTCGAGTCCGAATCGACGACGCGCGTGCGGATCGAGGCCGGCGGCGCGGACGCCCTCGACAACACGATCCTGAAGGCCTCCGCCGAGCTGCTGCGCGCCCAGCACCAGGAGACCGACCCACGGCTCCCGGCCGAGCAGCTCTCGAAGCTGATCGAGTCGCTCCGCGTCGTCAACGAGCTCACGATCGAGCTCCTGCGCGACGTCTCGGTGGACGAGCTGATGAAGTTCCTGATGGACAAGGTCTTCGAGACGCTCATGCCGGACCGCGGAGTCGTCCTGCTGCGCTCGCGGGTGACCAATGAGCTCATTCCGGCGGTCGTGCGGGTTGCCGAAGGAATGTCCGCCGACGACATCCGGCTGTCCAAGACCCTCGTCGCCCAGGTGGTCGAGAAGCGGAACGGCCTGATCCTCATGGACACCTCTACGGGATCGGGCGTCTCGCTCGCCGATTCGATCCGCCTTTCCGGCATCAAGTCGGTCCTCGCGGCGCCGCTCGAGAACGAGGGCGAGGTGGTCGGCTTGATCTACGTCGACAGCCAGGTCGGCCACCGCTCCTTCGAGGAGGCGGACCTGCGGCTCTTAACGTCCTTGGCGAACGTCGCCGCCGCCAAGATCCAGAACGCCCGCCTGATGGCGGAGGCGGCCGAGAAGAAACAGATGGACCGCGAGTTCGCGCTCGCGCGAGAGATCCAGCAGCGCCTCCTGCCCGAAAGTCCGCCGAATATTCCGGGCTATGAGCTCCACGGCTCCAACACCGCCTCGCGGCAGGTCTCCGGCGACTACTTCGACTTCCGGGTCCGCTCCGACAAGAAGGTCTACATGGCAATCGCGGACGTCTGCGGCAAGGGGGTCGGGCCGGCGCTCCTGATGGCGTCGCTCCAGGCCTCGTTTCACGCCTGGGCGGACGAGTCCGTCCCGGTCGCCGCGATGACGGGCCGACTGTCGGAGGCGATCTCGAGACGGACGGGGCCGGACCGCTTCATCACGTTCGTTCTCGTGCTGCTCGATCCCGAGAGCGGGGAGATCGAGTACACGAACGCCGGGCACAATCCCGGGATTCTTCTGAAGGTGGACAAGTCCATGCAGGAGCTGTCCTCGCACGGCCTGCCGCTCGCCCTCTTCCCCGGAAAGCCCTACTCTTCGTCCAGGTTCACACTCGGACCGGGAGACCTCCTCTTCCTCTATACCGACGGCGTGACGGAGGCGAACAGTCCGGACGGCGACGAGTTCGGCTTCCCGCGGCTGAAGGAGTTCATCGGCGCGCGCGTCGGAAAGGCCCCCTCCGACATCGAGGAGGAGCTGTTGAAGGAGCTCGAGGAGCACGCCCAGGGTGAGGCGTTTGCCGACGACCGGACGCTCGTGATGGTCCGGCGAGTCCCCGCCTAGCCCCTCCGATGAGCCGGCTGCTGATCGAGGGGGGGACCCTCCTCGGCCTGACCACGCCGGACGACGTCCGGCCCGACACCGACCTCTACGCGGAGGACGGCCGGATCCGGGCAATCGGAGCGCAGGCGCGGGCGTTGGCGCCGGAAGGAGTCGAACGCCTCGACGCCCGGGGGCACTGGGTCCTCCCCGGGTTCGTCCAGGCGCACCTGCATCTGTGCCAGACGCTCCTGCGAAACGGCCCGGACGACCTCGAGCTCCTGCCGTGGCTCGCACAGCACGTCTGGCCGGGCGAGGCGGCGCACGACTCGTGGACGATGTCGGTCTCCGCGAGGCTGGGGATCGCCGAGTGTCTCTCCGCGGGAGTCGCCGCGGTCCTCGACATGGGGACCGTCGAGCATTCCGACGCTCTCTTCGAGTCGGCCGCGTCGGCCGGCATCCGGTACGTCGGCGGCAACGTGCTCATGGACGACCCGGCGACGACGCCGCCCGCGCTCCGCGCCCCGGCGGAGGAGGGTCTCGCCGAGACCGAGCGCCTGCACGAGAGGTGGCACGGCCGCGAGGACGGGCTTCTCTCCGTCGCGGTCCAGCCGCGCTTCGCCGTCTCCTGCACCGACGGGCTGCTGCGGAGCGCGGGAAAGCTCGCGCGTGACCGCGCGCTCGTCGTTCACACCCACGCGAGCGAGAACCGCGCGGAGTGCGAGCTCGTGGAAGAGCGGACCGGGATGCGCAACCTCGCCTACCTGGACGCCGTCGGGCTGCTCGGGCCCAAGACGTGCGTCGCGCACGCGGTCCATACCGACGAGCGGGACTTCCGGCTGCTGGCGGAGCGCTCGACGAGCGTCGCGCACTGCCCCGCGTCGAACCTGAAGCTCGCCTCCGGCGTGTGTCCGGTGCCGGAGATGCGCCGGGCGGGGGTCCGGGTCGCGCTCGGATCCGACGGCGCGGCGTGCAACAACCTTCTCGATCCGTTCCGCGAGATGCGGCTCGCGGCCCTGCTGCCGCGCGTCCGCGACGGCGGCCCGCTCTCGGCGTTCGAGGTCCTGCGGATGGCGACGTGGGAGGGCCGCGCGGCGCTCGGGTTCGAAGGGCCCGAGGCCCTCGTCGAGGGCGCGACGGCGGATCTCGTCGTCCTCGATCCGGAGGCGGGATGGTCGCTCCCGGACGACTGGTCGCGGGAGCCGTCGAGCACGGTCGTCTTCTCGATGGGCCGCGAGAACGTGGCCGCGACGGTGGTGGACGGGGTCGTGCGCTACCGCCGGGAAGACCCTTCGGTCGGCGGCCTCAAACCGTCTGCGGACGCGATCCGAGAGGCAACGCGAGCGCTGCGGTCGAGAATGAAGAGCTGAGAGCTCTTTCGTTCACGGCTGAAAGCTCGGCGCCAGGATCGTCGCGTTCCCGAAGAGGAGCTCCGTCCCCAGCCAGATTCCGCGGAAATTCGGATCGTCGGCGAACGTGATCGCCCATCCCTTCCCGGCCGGCTCGGCGATCAAATAGGGCGTCCCCGCCATCCGGTCCACCGCCTCGGGCCAGGCGTGGCCGGAGGCGAGCGGCTTGTCCCGCTCGATCGACACCACCGTCTCGAACGGATCCCCCGGGGGAACGAGCGGCGCGTCCGTCGAGAGCAGGACCCGCGGAGGATCCGGGCTTCCGAAGAGCAGGAAGTGGTCGGGCTTGACGCGGGTGCGGAAGATCGCGCCCGGGATCGGGATCCGGCGGTTCTCGATGTCGGCCTCTCCGGCCGCGGAGGTGGACGCCGCGGTCTTCTTCGCTTCCGACGAGGACGACTCCTTCTCTTCGGGCTTCTTCTCCGATTCTTTCTCGCGGGGCGCCTTCCACTCCGTCGCCTGCGAGAGCCCGACGTCCTTCTCGCGCAGGAACGCCCCGCCGCCGCCGATCGCCACGATCACGCCACCGGCTTTCGTCCACGCGCGCAGCGCCTCGGCGTTGCGCTTCCCGAGCGCCCCGATCTTGCGCGCCGATCCGTCGGGAATGACGAGGACGTCGTAGCGCGAGAGCTCCGCGTCGTCGAAGGAGTCGGTGTCGAGAACCGACACGGGGTATCGGAAAACGCGCGTGAACGCGTCGAGAGCCCAGCCCGACGAGGAGCGATCGACTTCCGGCCCGATGAGGAGCCCGACGCGCGCCGGCTTCCACGGGACGAACCTTTCCGAACCCAGTGCGATGCCCTCTTCGGTCCACGCCGACTCGACGCCGTCGAAGTCGGTGCCCGTCGAGCCCGCGAGGTCGAGGACGACCGCGTCGAAATCCCGCGGGGCGCCGTCGCGGCGCAGGAACAGGGTGCCCACGGGATAGATCTCCCCCGACATTCGAAAGCTCTTCGCGGCGACCGACGCCGGTAGGTGTTTTTCCGCGCAGCGGGCGAGAATCGGAAACGCCGCGAGTCCCGGTGACCGCACGAGATAGCCGAGACGCGCGCCGGACCGCGCGACTTTGCCCGGCTGGAGGTCGGCGACTTCGCCCGACGCGCTCCGAGCCGACCCGCGCGACACTTCGAGGCCGAACGCCGCGGGGAGGGACCAGGCGGTCACGTCGTAAAAGCCCTCGTCCTCCCGCCGGAGGAACCGGGTGCGCGCTTCTTCCAGAAACTTCGGCGGGATCTCGGACTTCTCGTCGAGGAGCGCCGCCGCGAGCGCCCCGGACGGTTGCGAAGTGTCGACCACGAGGGCCTCGTTCTTTCCACCCGTCTTCGACCGCCGTACCTCGATCCCCTGCGCGGTGAGCGTGTCGAGGAACAGGCGCAGTCGGTAGGCATCCTGGCCGGACGGGATCACGTACGACCGCGCCGGCTGCGCGAGGGCGGCCGCGCGGGCGCTCGCGAAGTCGCGCAGGAGCTCTTCCCGGTGCGCCGCCGCGGTCGCGAGCGTCGTCAGGCCGGTCGTGAAGTGCTTGAGCGCGCGTTCCTTCAGCGTGAGGACCGAACCGTCCTTGCGCCGGTAGGCCAGGCCGCCGCCCGGGCCGCCCGCCATCTCGTACGTCATGCCGACCGCGCCGTTGAAGAACGGCCAGGAGTCGCCGTAGCCCGGGTAGAAGAGGTCGAACGTCTCGCGGATGAAGTAGGTCCAGCCGCGCGCGTCGAACGCCGAGGCGTTCTCCCGGCCGAACACGCCCAGCCACTTGACCGAATCGCGCTGCAGCCCCGAGTGGAGCGGCTCGGCGGCCGGGGGAAAGAAGTAGGAGCTCTCGGGGCTCATTTCGTGGAAGTCGACGTGGACCTGCGGAGGGGTCTTCCGGTAGCGGGCGATCCGCGCGCGCGTCTCCGGCTGCGTGAGCCACGCCCAGTCGCGGTTCAGGTCGAAACCGAAGTGGTTCGTCCGCCCCCGCGGCCACGCGGGATGATGCTCGCGCGCGTCGGGGTTCGGGTCGGGCTCGCCGTTCACCGCGGTCGACAGCCACGAGAGATAACGCATCCGTCCGTCCGGATTCACCATCGGGTCCATCGTGAGCACGACGCGGCGAAGCAGCTCGGCGGTCTCCGCATCGCGCGACGCGGCCAGGTGGTAGAGCGTCGCCAGCGCGGCGTCGGGGCTCGACGCTTCGTCGCCATGCACGCCGTAGGAGAACCAGACGAAGACCGGCAGGTCGGAAGGGGGCGTCGGCGCTTTCGCCGACGTCGGGGAGTAAAGCGCCCGGTCTTTGGCCGCGAGCTCGTCGATTCGGGCCTGGTTTTCGGGCGACGTCACGGTGACGAGGAGGAGCTCTCGCCCCTCGGGCGTCGAGCCGTACGTCTCGACCCGCACGCGCTCGGGAGCCGCCGCCGCGACCGCGCGGACGTACGCGGCGACCTCGGCGTGCGTCGCGAACCGATCGCCGATCTTGAAACCGAGGACCTTGTGGGGCGTGGGCACCCGCGGATCCATCTGCGCCGGTGCGTAGTTCGAGGGAATTCCCCGGTCGGAAAAGACCGGATCGTCGGCGGCAAGCGCAGCCGCCGCGAGACACAGCACGGCAGCGAGAGCCAGAACGGCTTTTTTCAAGAGCTCTCCTTCTCGGGGCGGGAATTCTAGCTCTGGCTGAGAACGAGAACTACGAGTCGCGGATCTCGAGCCGCTTGATGATCTCGTGCAGCGTCGTCGGCTTCAACTTCAGGAGCTCCGCGGCGCGCTTCTGAACGCCGCCGGTCCTCCGCAGCGCCGTCCGGATCAACCGGCGCTCGTACTCTTCGATCAGGTCGCGGTAGGTCGAGCCGTTTTCCGGCAGGCGCACCATCACTTCGCCGCGGCCGGGCTGAAGGACCGTCTCCGGCAGGAGGTCGAGCCCGATCGTCCCTGCCGAGCAGAGGACCACGGCGCGCTCGATCGCGTTCTCGAGCTCACGGACGTTGCCCGGAAAGTCGTAGTCGAGCAGAGCCTTCATCGACTCGGGGACGAGGCCCGAGATCGGCTTGTCATTTTCCGAAGCGTAAAGGCGCACGAAGTGGTCGGCGAGGAGGGGGATGTCCTCGCGGCGCTCCCGCAGCGGCGGAATCGGAATCGTGATCACGCAAAGGCGGTAGTAGAGATCCTCGCGGAAGCGGCCTTCGACGACGAGCTTCTTCAAGTCGACGTTCGTCGCGGCGATGATGCGGACGTCCGCCTTCTGCGTCTCGACGCTTCCGAGCCGCATGAACTCCTTCTCCTGAATGACCCGCAGGAGCTTTGCCTGCGTCTCGAGGCCCACCGTTCCGATCTCGTCTAAGAAAATCGAGCCGCCCTCGGCGACCTCGAACAAGCCCTTCTTGTTGGCCACCGCTCCGGTGAACGCGCCGCGCACGTGACCGAAGAGGTTCGACTCGAGGAGGTCGGGCGGCATCGATCCCGAGTTCACCGTCACGAACGGAGCGCCGGAGCGCGGCGAATGCGTGTGGATCGCGCGGGCGACGAGCTCCTTGCCGGTGCCGCTCTCTCCCTCAACGAGGATCGTCGACTTCGACGGCCCCGCGAGCCGGACGAGGTCGAAGACCTTCCGCATCGTTTCCGACTTGCCGACGATGCGGCCCAGGCCGTAGCGCTTCGAGAGCTCCTCCTTCAGGCGGCGGTTCTCTTCCGTCAACCGCCTCGCCTCGGAGCCCTTCCGCACGGTGAGCAGCACTTCCTGGTTCTGGAAGGGCTTCGGGATGTAGTGGAACGCGCCGTCGCGCATCGCCTCGATGGCGCCCTCGATCGACGAGTAGGCGGTCACGATCACGACGACGGCGTCCGGGTCCTGTCGCCGGATCTCGCGCAGGAGGTCGAGACCCGGCCGGTCGGGCAGCATCAGGTCGAGCAGCACAACGTCGTACGGCTCCGCTTCGAAGAGGGCGATCGCCTCGCCGGCCGTGGCCGCGGTGCCGACCTCGTATCCGTCTTTCTCGAGCAGGGTCGCGAGGACATCGCGGATGATTTCTTCGTCGTCGACGACGAGGATTCGGCGGCCGCGCGTCACGACGGTCTCTCCTCCGGCCGCCGGCCGGTCGACGCGAGCGGCAGCGTCACCCAGGCGATCGTCCCGCCCCCCTCGCGCGGCGCGAGACCGATCTCGCCGCCGTACCTCCGGACGATGTCGCGGGAGATCGCGAGGCCGAGACCCATTCCCCCGGATTTCTTCGTCGTGAAGAACGGCTGGAAGAGCCTCGCGCCCGCTTCCGCCGGAACGCCGGCGCCGCGATCGGCGATCGCGACCCGAGCCACGCCGTCCTGCCCGCTCACCTCGCAGGTGATGACGCCGTCTTCCGCGGAGGCGTCGCGGGCGTTGATGAGAAGGTTGACCAGGACCTGTTCGAGCTCACGCGGGTCTGCGAGCACGTCGACGGGCCCGGCCGCGCCGTCGGAAATCGTCAGCCGTCGCGATCCGAAGGAAGTCTCCACCGATTCGGCGGCGTTCGCGAGGACGGACGTCACGTCGGTGCGGACGTTGGTGCGCGCGCGGGGGCGCGCGAACTCGAGGAGGTTGTTCACGAGGTGCGCCGCGCGGAACGTCTGCCGCTCCATCTTCTTCAGGATCGCGTAGCGGGGGTCCCCCGGAGAGGTTTCGGAGAGCAGGAGCTGGGCGTAGGAGGACAGCCCGGCGATCGGAGTGTTGACCTCGTGCGCCACGCCGGCCGCGAGAATGCCGAGCGACGCGAGCCGCTCGCGCTCGGCGACCGCGCGCTCGATCTTCAGGCGGTCGGTGACGTCGTCGACCAGGACGACCTTGCGGTCCGGCTCCCCCTGGAGGAGCGACACGGACACCCGAAGGTCGCGGTCGACGCCGTCGGTCCCCGAGAATTTCGCCTCGACCGTCGTCTCCTCGCCGCCCTGCGGAGCGGGGCCCAGCTCGACGCCCGGCAGGACGTCGCCGAAAGGCAGGCCGACCATGCCACCCTCGTCTCGACCGACGAGCTGCGCGAACGCCGGGTTCGTGGAGTGCACGTGGTCGGCGCCGTCCAGGACGACGATCCCCGACGATGACGAGCGGATGACGCTCTCCTGGTATTGCTGGAGCGCGCGAATCTCCTCGAGCCGATCCGCCAGCGCGCCGTAAAGCCGCGCGTTCTCGTAGGCGAGGCCCGCCTGCGCCATCACGGCGGTCAGGAGTGACTCGTCCTCCGTCGAGAGGGGGACCCGGCCGTCCTTGTGGCCGACTCCGAGCGCGCCCGCGAGCTTGCCGCCCGAGCGCATCGCGAAGAAGGTGCGATATCCCATTGCGTGAAGGTGCTGCGCGGCCGGGTGCTGGACTTCGCCGAAGGCGGACGCGCGCAGCCGCCAGACCTCGTCTTCATCGAGGCACCCGGTCAGGAGCTCCGCCTCGGGCGTCTCCGCGCCGCCGTTCTCGAAGAGGAAGAGCGAGCAGGGGACGACGTGCAGCCCCTCTTCGACGCGCCGCACGATCGCGTGCACGAGCTCCTGCTTGGGCCGCGGCATCGAGAAGTCGCGCGCGACGTCGAGCAGTGCGCGGCGCGCGCGGTACGTCTCGCGGTACTGGATCTTCTCGAGCGCGTCGGTCAGGCGCCGCTTGACGGGCACGAGCAGCGAAGCGAGGACGAGACCCGAGGCGAACGCGATTACGTTCTTGCCCGCCTCCGCCATGCCGACGAGCGTGCGATCGAGGAGCGCATTCAACAGCACGAAGGTCATCCCTCCGAGAAGCACGGCGCCCGTCGCGGCCACCGCTTCGCGCACGAAGATCTCGACGTCCCAGAGCCGCCACTTCAGGATCGCCCATGCGAAGGCGAGCGGAATGAAGACGAGGGGAACGACTGCCACCGTCGAAAGCAGGGGAGAGGCGAATCCGAGCGCCCTCGGCAGCGCGGATAGGACGACGAACGGCGCGAGACCCACCGTGACCCCGAGCGCGATCCAGCGCGCCTGCTTTTCGGCGGCCGGCGCCTCGCGTGCCATGACGAGGGTCGCGAGACGCGCGATCACGATCGCCGCGTACAGCGCGAAGTACACGAACCAGAGGCGCGTCATCAGCTCCGCGGCGCGGACGGCGGAGGCGCCGGACATCGACAGCACCACGGGCTGTGCGGCGATGTACGCCGCGGCCGGCAGATAGATGAGCGGAACGAGACGGCGCGACCGGGCGGGTCGCGGGAAGATCAGGAAGATGTGGAGGAGGAGCGCCGGCAAGAGAGCGCGGAAGAAGTCCTCGGCGAGCCACGAGAGCTTCCAGATCGTGTCGCGCGGACCCGCGGGCGTGATCACGTAGATCGCGAACGAGGAGAGGCAGAGCGCCCAGAAGACACGGGAGGCCGGAGCACGCTCGCGGACGACGGTGAAGAGGCCGATGATGAGATAGAGAAGCCCGACGAGCGCGAGGAAGAGGTATCGGTAGTCGGGGCGCGGGGCCGCTTCGGGAATCGAGACGGCGTTGATGCCGCCACCCGAGATTACGACCAGGTGATGCGGGAAGGGACGTCGCGCGAGATCCTTCTCGGGCCAGGAGAGCGAGCCCGCGGTGCGCCCGTCGGCGAGAACGATCCGGTCGCCGGGACGGAGGCCCGCGGCCGCTGCCGCGCCGCCCGGCTCGACCGTCCGGATGACGAGCGCGTCGCCGCTCCGGTCCACGACGAATCCGGCGGTGCGGAAGGTGCCGACCTTGCGGGCGAACGAGAGAGAGGCGAGACCGACGGTCCCCGCCGTGATCGCCACGCCCAGGGCGAGGAGAAGAACTTTGACAATGCGGGGCACGGGCGGCAATTCAGCAATCCGAATGCCACGTTCGAAGTTTTTGGACGTGAAGTTAATTACTGGCGCTCTTGATGTTACGCTGTAGCCCTCCGCAAGCCCGCGCGCCGACATTCAACCATTTGAACACAATCCAAAAGTATTTTGGATGTTTACGACTTGGACGGTGCTCTCGGCGCAATCGCCACCTTCACCCCGGCCCTCCGGCCGCCCGTTCGCGGGAACGGCGACCTTCGGTCGCGGCCGGAACGTTCCTGTCGGCGCCGCCAGTCGAGACCCATCGCGCACCCCCGCTGGGAGAGAGGGAGAACCTGTGGGGGCGCTTCGCGCGTCTGGTTCTTAAAAGGCGAGCGCGAGGCCGCCGAGGATGCGGCTCGTCGAGGCCGACTCTTCGCGTTCGCTCGCGGCGGTCGAGCGCGCCGACTCGAGCGCGAGCAGGAGCTTCCAGTCCGACCCGAACGGGGTCAGACCGACGATCGAGAGGTCCTGCGCGATCGAGATCGCGAGCTTGTCGGAATCGTTCGTGTGGCTCGCGACGGCGCTCTCGAGCGACTGCCGCACGCCACGCACCAGGATCGCGACGCCGGTCTTCGTCGGGACGATCTCGACGGCGGCGCGGGCGGACCAGTAGTGTCCGTCGCTCCCGGTGATCCCGAAGCTCGTCGCCGAGTCCGAGGCGATCGAGCCGCGGACGTCGCCGTAGCGGACGGCGACGCTCCCGGCGAGCGTGTCGGAGAGTCGGTGGCGCGCGGAGGCCTGGACCTGGCGGACGCTGTTGCCGTCGAAGAAGTACACGCTGTCGAAGTCGGTCAGGAGGTCTCCTTCGAAGAATGCGCGCACGACTTCGTCCATCCTCTGCGTCGAAGCCTCGAACTTGAACGAAGAGTCTCCGGCGCGCCGCTCGATCCCGACGGCGTAGCCTTCGCGCGAAGCGGGCTCGGCATTCTCCTCGATCGAGGAGACGCGCGGCAGAACCGTGCCGTTTCCGATCCCCGGCTCCGCGACCCGGTACAGCCCGCGGACGAACAGCACGGCACCGTTTCCAAGATCATAGCGCACCGTTGCGCGCGGCGCGATTCCATAGCCGCCGGCGAGATAGCGCGCGACGACTCCGCCCTCGACCTCGGTGTTCGGGAAGAGACGGAGCGACGTCGAGGCGGAGAGATCGGCGTCCGGAGCGGTCAGGAAGAACGCGCCTTCGGAGCCGACGCCCGAGGGGCCGACGGTCGCTTCCCGATGCCGGTAGGTCATCGCCACCGAGACACCGGGAGTGTCTTCGGCGGGTCGCGCATAGCGGGCATTCACTTCCCACGTTCGCGACGCGACGGGGAAGAACGACGTCCCGAGAGCGGTCGCGCGATAGAGGTTGGCCTCCTCGATGTACCTCGCGCCGACCGACTCGACGCTGCCTTCGCGGGCGCCGCGGCTCCAGCTCACGCCGTGGCTCTGGAGACTCGCGGGAGAGTCCTCTCCGAAGTGGATCGAGTGACGGCGGCTCGAGAGGCGCACCTGGTCGACGGGAGAGGTCGCGACGTCGAGCGCGAGTCCGGCGGCGTTGCCGCTCGCCGATTCATCGGCGAGATCCTGCGAATCGGAGACGGCGGCATAGTCTCCGTGCAGGTCGTATTTCCAGCCGTTCGGAAGTCCGCCGCGCACTCCGACGGCGGCGCGCGACAGCGACGACTCGCCGCCCCCGACATCGGTGACGGTGCGAAGCTCGCCGGCGATCAAACGGTCGAGCCGCAGACGGTCGAGAGACGCCGCCGGAGCCTCCGAGACCTCTTCGAGAGCGATCTCACGGAGAACGTCCGCCGGCAGCCGGTCGCGCAGCTCCCACAGGGTCGACGGGATCGAAGGGGCGTTCGGCTCGTGCCCCGCGGCCGCGAGCTTGATCTCGACGGAGCTCACCCGCTCGGGAAGCGCCTGGTGCCAGAGCCGCACGAGCGACGGGAGGAACCCTCTCTTGTACGCGATCAGGTCGTAGACGCCGACCGGCGCCGAGGCGAGCACGAACGTGCCGTCCACCGCGGATCGCGATCGCGTCAAGGTCGTGTCGCCGAGGTTGTAGAAGATGACGAGCGCACCCGAGATCGGCTGCTCGAGATGTCGCACGACGCCGGCGATCGGAGGGGAAGGCGGCGGCGAAGCAAACGCGACTCCGGTCGCTGCCGCGAGCGACAGAGCGGACGCGAGAAACGCGGTGAGGCTCCTTCGCATACACGGACCCCGACGGGTCCAACGTCGAAGTATAGAATTCCCGGAAGTCAATAGCTATCCCCTTCGGCCTGCCCCCGGCCTCGGCTAAGCCCTAACGTCTCATGAAGATCCCGCGCAGAACGTAGCCCGCGATCGCGGGGTTCTCCTTCAGCCGGCGCATCGAGTATTCCTCCCATGCCCGGCCGTACGGGACGTAGACGCGGAGGCGGTGGCCGGCCGCGACGAGCTGCCGGCGGAGCCCGACCGCGACTCCGAGGAGCATCTGGAATTCGTACGCCTCGCGCGGAAGGCCAAGCCGCGCGATCGTGGCCTGCGCGCGCCGGACGAGGACGGGGTCGTGCGTCGCGATGCCGACGTAGGCGCCCTCTTCGAGCAGCCGATCGACCATGGCCGAAAAGCTGTCGCGGATCTCCTCGCGGTCCTGGAACGCGATCTCCGGCGGCTCGACGTAAATCTCCTTGCAGACGCGGACGTTCGCGCGCGTCGCCGCCGCACGGCGCGCGTCGTCCAGGCTCCTCTTCAGGTACGCTTGCAGGACGAGACCGACCCGCTCGTAACGCTGGCGCGCCTGCGTGAAGATCCGGATCGTTTCCTCCGTGACTGAAGAGTCCTCCATGTCGATCCGGACGAAGTTTCCGTTACGCCGCGCGCCGTCGACGATCCGCGCGAACTCCCGGCGGCAGTGCTCCGGGTCGAGCTTCAACGCGAGAGCCGTGAGCTTGATCGAGACGTTGCAGTCGAGAGCGCGCACGGCGATTCCCTCGAGCGCCCGGAGGTATTCCGCGACCGTGACCTCTGACTCCTCCTCGCGCTCGACGTCTTCACCGAGGACGTCGAGAGTCGCCATGCAGCCTTCCGCGTTCAGCGCGCGCACCGTCTCGAGCGCGTCGTCGAGGGTCTCTCCGGCCACGTAGCGCGACGCGATTCGCCGCACGATCGGTTGCGGCACGAGCGGCATCGCCGCGACGATCAGCCGGTTCAACAGCTTCATCGATCAGCTGAGAGCTGAGAGCTGAGAGCTGAGAGCCGAGATCTCGTCGTCCCGATCGAGGTCGTCGCGCGAGGCGCGAGCGAAGCACCACACGTCGACCTCCTCCGCTCCCGCGGCCGCGAGCGCGGAGGCGCACTCGCGCGCGGTCCATCCGGAGGTCGCGACGTCGTCGACGAGGAGGATTCGACGCGGGGGGGAGCCGCTCGCGCGGAACGCCCCTCGCACGTTCTTCGAGCGCCGCTCCAGGGCGAGCCCGCTCTGGCGCGCGGTCTCGCGCACCTTGCGGAGCCTCCCCGGCGCGAAACGGACCTCGAGGCGCCGCGCGATGGATTCCGCGAGAACCGTCGCGGCGTGGTAGCCGCGTCGCCGGCGCGCGCGTCCCGTCGCCGGAACCGCGGTGACCTCGTCGGGAGCGGGCTCGGGAACGCCGAGCCGCTCGACGAGCACCTCTCCGAGGTGCGGACCCAGGTAGTCGGCGCCGCGAAACTTGAATGCGAGCAGGATCGAGCGGGCCGATCCGCGATACGGCGCCGCGGCGCGCATGGAGGCAAACGCGGGAGGATGGATCAGGCAGCGGCCGCACCGCTCGGCGTCCGCCGCGGCGAGCGGTTCGGCGCAGACGGCGCACCGCATCCCGTCGGCGCGCGGGAGCGCCCGCCAGCACGGGTCGCACACCCCGCCGCGGAAGAGCTCCTCGACCGGTCCGACATCGCACGCCAGGCAGCGGGACGGCAGAAGGGCGTTCGCAGCCACGCGGCCGATACGCTCGAGCGCCGACGCGACCGAAACCGTGCGTCCCCCCTCTCGTCGGCCGCGAATTCTAGTTGTTCGCCCGCATGCTAGACCGAGGCCGTCCGGGCTCCGTACATCGTGTAGAGTCGAAGAGGTCTCGGGAGGTGCACGTGTCGATCGCCAGAAAGCTCGCCCCCATCCTGACTTTTCTCGCTATCTCCGCCGCGCCCGCGCTCGCGCAGGACTGGGGCGTCGGCGCGTCGATCGGTCTCGCGAACGACGTCCAGCACCGCGTCCGGGTCGGCAAGTTCGATCCGCGCGACGTCAACGCCTGGGTCGATTTCGCGCTGGAGGACCGCGTCCTCCTGCGCGGAACGATGGGATCGATCAAGACGAAGGGATCGAATGCCGGCTCGATCGCCGATATCGATGGAGACGAGGTCGTTCTGCCGGATCTGAAAGTGCGCATCGACTACGTGACCGCCGGGGTCTCGTACCAGTTCTGGGAGGGCGACTTCACGTCCGGGCTCTTCGGCGGGATCGGCGGCTACAAGATCGATCCCGACCGGGTCGAGCCGGAGTTCCGGGGCTTCGAGGATCCGAAAGAGACCGTCCTGGGATTCCATGCCGGCGTCGACGGCGACCTGCGAGTGATCTCGCGCCTCTCGATCGTCGGCCGGATCACGTTTCACAAGATTTTCTCGGACACGAACCGCTCGCTCTTGACTGCCAACGTCGGAGCGGCCTTTCGTTTCTAGAGTTCCACCTCCACCCGGTGGCACTCTGCTTGCATCTTCCCGGAGCCAACGGTTATGTCAGCACAAGCAAGCGGTCCCGCCACCCTTACCTACTGCTCCGATCGCGCGGACTTCCGCCCGGTCCGGCCACGCATTTTCCGCTTTTTCTAGGGTACCCGCCAAAAAAAGGCCGACAGGCCGATCCGTCCGGCGAAAGCCGGGCGGAGGCCCTCCATTTGTTCGGGGAAGCCCTTACTTTTCCTTCTCTTTCTCTTCTTCGACGAGCGGCAGGAGCGTCGACTCCTTCTTCGAGGCGAGGGAGAGGCACGTGCGGGCTCGGGAGACGCCCCGCATGGTGAGAAGGTGGTGCTGGATGAAATCGGCGAGTGCGGCGGGTGTCGCCGCCTTGACCTTGAGCCGGTAGGCGAAGTCACCCGCGAGGTAGTGGCACTCCTGGACCGCCAGGAGCTTCTCCAGGTCATCGACGAAACTCTTCTCGAAACGGGGGTGCTCGAGCGCCACGTCCACGTAGGCGGTCAGCGGCAGACCCATCTTTTCGTGATCGAGAAGGGCCACGAAACCCTTGATCATCCCGTGGCGCTCCATCTTCTTGATTCGCTCGTTGACGGAGGGTGTCGTCAGGCCGACGGCGCCGGCAATTTTCGCCTGCGACAGTTTGCCGTTTCGCTGCAGCATGTCGAGGATTCGGAGATCGATGTTGTCGATGGCCATCCGTCCCCGCTTGTTTGTCAGACCTTATAGAATTAGATATCAGACGAGTTGTGACTAATAATATTAGACCCTTGTAGGGTGTCAATGGCCTAATTTCGGGCTGCATATAATCGCGCCAAAGCGATGAAAAAGCGCGATTACTACGAGGTTTTGGGCGTCCCGAAGGGCGCTTCCGAAGCCGACATAAAAAAGGCCTACCGCCGCCTCGCTCGCAAGCTCCATCCCGACGTCAATCCCGGCGACAAGACCGCGCAGAAGAAGTTCCAGGAGGTGCAGGAGGCCTACGACGTCCTGAAGGACGCCGAGAAGCGCCGCGCCTACGATCGCTTCGGGCACGCGGCGGCGTCGCCGGGGTTCGATCCCGAAGCTGCGGGCGGATTCGGCGGTGGCGGAGCTCCGTTTGGAGGCGGCGAGTCGCCGTTTGGAAACGTCTCATTCGAGTCGACGGATTTCTCCGAGCTCTTCGGGAACCTGTTCGGGGGAGGCGGCCGCGCCCGCACCGGTCCGGAGAAGGGGGAGCCGAGCTACGGGACGATCGAAGTCCCGTTCCGAGATGCGGTGCTGGGCGGCACGGCCACGCTGTCACTGCGGCGCGAGAAAGAGTGTCCGACCTGCGGCGGCACCGGACGCGTCGGGCGCAGTCCCTGCCCGACGTGTCACGGCGCGGGACGGGTCGCCGAGACCGAGCGCGTGCGGATCCGCATCCCGGAGGGAACCGCGGAGGGCGGGACGATCCGGATCCCCGGCAAGGGCGGACCGGGTCTTCGCGGAGGCGAGCCCGGCGATCTCTTCGTCACGGTCCACGTCGCACCGCACTCGTATTTCGAACGCGTTGGCGACGACGTGCACGGCGTGGTTCCGATCACGGTGAAGGAGGCTTACTCCGGGGCCGAGATCGACGTGCCCACGATCCACGGAACGGTCCGCGCGAAGATCCCCGCGGGAACGCAGGGGCGGCAGAAATTCCGGCTGCGCGGAAAGGGCGTGAAGAGCCCGCGCACCGGGGAGGCGGGAGACCACATCTACACCGTGAAGATCGCGGTCCCGGGCAACCGGACTCCCGCGGGGTCGGATGCCGCGACGCTTCTCGACTCGCTCTACGAGAAGCCGGTGCGCGGGGATTTGCCGAAGGGACTTTAGACCCGCCTGTCATCCTGAGCCGCCGAAGGCGGCGAAGGATCTCTGGCTAGCCTGGGAGAGATCCCTCGCTTCGCTCGGGATGACGCGCGAAGACGCTTCGCGTTTCGCGCGTCAGTTCGAGGCAGCCATGTCGACGATGAGCGATACGGCTCGGTCGTACGACATGGCGTCGGTGAGCTGGATCGCCTTGACCGCCGCCCACTCGCGGCCGTCGTACCGCGTGTAGAGCAGGCGGTCGGCATCGCGCCAGTAGTACGTCGGCCGATAACCCGTCCCGAGTGTCGTCCCCACGGACGTCACGCGCACGGGGGCCGTCGGCGCGATGGGGGACTCTCCGACGACGCCGACGATCGGAATGTGCCGGCGCATCCACGTGAGGTTGTTCGAGCCGGGCGTCCCGAGGTCGGTGGGGAACGTAATACGGACGACGACGTTTTTGCCCGAATTCAGATCGGCGAAGCTCGCGAGGGTCGCGCCGCCCGGTCCGTCCGAGTGGAGCGACGGGAAGAGATAGCTGCCGCCCGGAAGGTCTCGGTAGGAAGTCGAACCGCCGCCCCCCGCGAGCTGCGGCAAGTCGTAAACCGGCACGTCGGCAAAATCGAAATTCTCTTCGTCGAGAAAGATCGGTGCGTAGCGCGCCTGCGCGTACTGTGACTCCTCCCACCAGATGATCGAAAGAACGGAGCGAGTGCACGCCGCGACGGTCCCATCCGGGCCGGTCGTCCGAACGACGAAGTGGGACAGCCTCATCTGGGGATTGAAAGCGCGGGCGAAGCCCAGGTTCGGCAAGAGATCGGAAACGATCCAGGACCCGTTCCGGAGGACTCCGATCTGGAGCACGTTCAGGAGAGTGAGCTCCTCCTTCCAGAGAAGGAGCAGCGATCCCGTCGGCTCGTCCCAGGCGAGGTCCAGGTTTTTCTTGATGGTCCGTCCGGTCGTCCCCGGAACGACCCCGGTCCGGAGGGTCCCGGTCTGCTCCTGGGCGCTCCAGCGGATCACGTAATCGTCGGCCTGGAAGTTCTCGAGCCCGAGCTCCGAGGCGAGCCCCGCACGGACGGTGTAGAGCGTGCCGTCCGCCGCGAGCAGCGACTTTTCTTCGGCCGCCGCGGGCGCAGCGAAGAGTCCAGCGAGCGCCGTCGCGAGCAGGAGAGAGCGGATCGCGACTCGAAGTCTCACGTCAGGCCCTCAGGTTCAACATCGCGGTCACGCTGATCTGCCGGAGATAGTGCTTGAGCGCCGGAAAGTCGGGGTAATAGTTCGAGAGGGCTTCGTAGTGCTCGTCGGCGCGATCCGGCTGCTCCATGTTCGAGTAGATCTCGGCGAGCAGGTAATGGGAGTTCTTGACGACGTCCTCGCGCCCGAATTCGTGACCGAGGCCGAGCGCGCGGATGCCCCAGCTCTCTCCCTGATCGAGCCGTTCGAGCTTGAGCATCGCAAAGCACAGGTCGAGTGACGGATAGTCCATCGCCTGCCGCGCGCCCAGACTCTCGAGAAGCGAGATCGCCTTCTGAACGTAAGGAAGACCGACCTCGACACGATCCATCGCAATGTGGCAGTAGCCGAGGTTGTCCGAGACGACGGCGCCTTCGCGCGAGAGCCCTTCGCCGCGCTCCTCGAGCCGTTCGAGCGCCTCCTCGAAGAGGCTCTTCGCGGACTCGAACCGGCTCTCGCGCAGCTCCAGGTTGGCGAGAAGGTTCAACGACGCCGCAGTCCATTCTTCGAGTCCGAGCTCGCGACTCTTCTGGAGCGCCGTCTGCGCGTAAAACGCCGCCCGCGAATTCTCGCCGCGAACCTCGTGCGCATGCGCCGACGCGTACGCCGCGAGAACGCCGTTGGGACTGCGCGGACTCCGCAGGAGGATCTCCTTCAACGCCGAGAGGTCGAAGTCCTGGCGGTCCATCTCGAGGAGCGTCGTGGCGCGGTTGCAGGTGAAAAGGTCCTCGAGATCGCGGTTCTTCCAGGAGCGGGCGAGCGCGAGGCCGTCTTCGTAGAGCGACAGCGCCCGGTCGTAGTCACCGGACCAGATGGCGTCGCGCGCGGTTTTGCGCAGAAACTCCAGATGTTTACGCCGCTCGGTCATTCCCACCCTATTCGAAAGAGGTTCGCGCGATTGTAAGCCCCGATCCGCGCCTTCTCACTCTTTTTCCTCGCCGGGTTCGCCGGTCTCCAGTCGAGTCTGCTCCTGGAGCTTCTTGAAGCGCACGAAGTCGCGAACTTCCTGGCGGGCCTCGTCGGAGAGCTCGCGGTATTCTGAGACGAGCGTCCGGTCTTCGGGACCCGCGGTCTCGGTCTCTCCGAAGAACTCCGCGATCTTCAGATCGAAGACCTGGAGGAGCTTGAAGAGCGTGTCGAGTCCGACCTTGTACTCGCCCTGCTCCATGCGCGAGAGATCCGACTGGGCGACTCCGATCTTTTCGGAGAGCTCGGTCTGGGTGAGATGTCGACCTTTTCGGAGTTCGCGAATCCGCGAACCGACGAGGTTCAATTTGCGGGCGGAAGGATTGACTGCCATGTTCCGGGGATGCTGTTGCGCCATAAAAGCGCGCCCCTATAATCCGCCGTCTGGGGAGAATGTCAAGAGACGGATATCGCTTGTCCGCCAAGCTTTTTCTTTTGAAAGAGATGGTCGTGAGAGACATCCGATCCCGCTATGCAGGCTCGGGGCTCGGGATCGTCTGGGCGTTTCTCCACCCCATACTCTGGATGGCCCTGTACACGGCGGTCTTTTCGGTGATCCTGCGGGTGCCCGTCGAGCGCAGCTTTTCGACGTTTCCCGAGTTCCTCATGGCGGGTCTCCTTCCCTGGATGGCGATTGGCGAGGGGATCTCGCGGTCCGCGTCGGCCCTGACCGACAACGCCGTCGTCGTCAAGAAGGCGGTTTTCCCGGTCGAAACGCTCGTCCTCTCGGTCGTGCTCGCCGCGGTCCTGAACCAGCTGGCCGCGTTCCTCGTCTTCGGCGTCTACGTTTTTTTTCTCG
The DNA here is from genome assembly GCA_036001245.1 of Thermoanaerobaculia bacterium. Classification (GTDB taxonomy): domain Bacteria; phylum Acidobacteriota; class Thermoanaerobaculia; order UBA5066; family Gp7-AA6; genus Gp7-AA6. The sequence goes on along the minus strand of DASYUL010000031.1, from coordinate 1,572 downwards.
GACACTTCTCGCCCGCGTGGGCTCTCCTGGTCATCCCCGCGCTCGTCCTGCAGATTCTCCTGACGTACGGCATCGGCTGCTTCGCCGCCACCGTGACAGTGTTCGTGCGCGACGCCGGACAGGCGATCGGGATCCTGCTCACCGTCGTGTTCTTCGCGACTCCGATCGTGTACCCCGCCTCGCTCGTGCCCGAGAAGTACCGGCCATTTCTCGAGGCGAACCCGGTGACGCACCTGGTGTCGTGGTATCGGGCGGCCTTCACGCTGCACGCGATGCCGGAGCTGCGATCGATCGTGTACCTGACGGCGTTTTCTCTCGTCGCCGCCGTCTTCGGAAGGGTCCTGTTCCTTCGCGCGCGGCCGCATTTTGCGGATCTGATCTGAGCCGGAGAATGGGTAATCGGGAATGGGGAATCGATTGAACGACTTAGCTGGCGTGGTCTCCGATTACCGATTTTCGATTACCGATTCCCGTCTTCAGGAGGTTTCGTGAAAAGAAAATTGTTCGCGCTCGGACTCGTGGCCGTGGGCGCCGCACTCGGCTGCTCCTCGGCGACTCCCTCGAGCCGCGCCGGCGCCGCGGTTACACCGACCCCCTCGCCCCCGGCGGGCACCGTATCGCGCGTGAACCCTTACGTCGTCGAGGAAACCGATACGTACACGATCCAGAGGTATCCGAAGGACAGTTACATCCGGGTCGACGAGCGCCATATCCGCCACCCGCTGGTGCACCGCGCGGTCGAGTTCTTTCGCGAGGACGAGAAGTACTACTACGTCGCGGTCCCGAAGGTTATCCCGCAGGAGCAGGAGTTGAAGCGCGAGGCCGCCCAGGTGCCGGTGGAAAGTCCGTCCGCCCGCCGGCCGGAGGTTTCGAGCGAGCCGGGCCCGCCGCTCGCGGATTTCGCCGATCTTCTGCCGCCCCGGGCTGCCGGCCGAATCCGTCTCGAGAAGCTCGCCTCTTCGGGCCTTCCCGAACAGGGCCTATGGCGGGCTTCCTTCGAGCTGGCCGATGTCAGCGAAGACGGAATTCTGGACGTCGTTTCTCCCCCTTCGCGCATCGGTGGGAAACCGTTTCTTCACGTCTGGACGGGCGACGGAAAAGGGACCTTCACCAGCTGGCCTTTGACGTTCTCGGAAGCGGGCAAGGAGAAGGTCAGTGCAGGACTGAGCTATGGCGGCGTCGCGGTCGGCGACGTGGACGGGGACGGACACGCGGATGTGGCAACGGCGTCACACGGGGGAGGCCTCGCGGTCTTCCTGGGAGACGGGAAAGGCGGCTTCCGCGTCGTCCGCACGGGATTGCCGGGTCGCGAATACTCCGCGCAGGCTGTCGTCCTGCTGGATGCCAATCGCGACGGTCTGGCCGACATCGTCGCGTCTCGAGACGCCGTCGAGACTCCAGGCAGCGAAGGCGTCGACAAGCAGCAGGTTCGCGTGTACGTCAACAAGGGCGCGGGCGGTTGGCAGTTTCACGACGGGATCGTCGGCGGTTTTTATTCCAACAGCCTGCACGCGTGGGATTACGACGGAGACGGATTGCAGGACGTGCTGACCGGCAGCCACTACACCGGAG
>DASYUL010000030.1:0-30983 GCA_036001245.1 Thermoanaerobaculia bacterium | reverse complement strand
TCGCCCTCCTGCTCGGTGTGCGCGTGGAAGATCTCCACGCCCGGCACGCGTGCGGCGTCCGTCAGGCCCGAGATCGCTTTCCCTCCCGCGCTGACGCCCGGGTATCCGGCTGAGCAGAGGACGACTCCCGCGCAGACCTCGGCCTTGACCTCGAGGGGACTGAAGCGCTCGAGCTCCCCGCGCGAAAGCGACGCCTTCAGCACGGAGGACATGTCGGTCAGGATCCGGGGCAGGATCACCTCCGTCTCGGGATCGCCGAACCGGGCGTTGAACTCGAGGACTTTCGGCCCGAGATCCGTCACCATCAGTCCGGCATAGAGGACTCCCCGGAAGGGACGTCCTTCTTCGGCCAGACCGCGCAGAGTCGGCCAGATGATCTCGCGCAGCACGCGCGATGACCCCTCCGCATCGAGCACGCCGGCGGGCGAGTGCCCGCCCATGCCGCCGGTATTCGGGCCGCGGTCGCCGTCGTAGACCTTCTTGTAGTCGCGCGCCGTGGGCAGCGGCACCGCCATCTCGCCGTCGCAGATCGCCAGAAAGGACACCTCCTGTCCCCGGAGGAATTCCTCGACGATGACGCGATCGCCGGCGTCGCCGAATACGCGCTCGTCGAAAAAGAGAGCGAGCGCCTTCTCGGCGTCGGCCGATGAGTCGAGCGTGAGCACGCCCTTGCCGCCGGCGAGACCGTCCGCCTTGAGAACGACCGGGTACCCGGAGCGCTCGATCGCGGCGCGCGCTTCGTCCGCGGAACTGCAGACGACGGCGCGGGCCGTCGGAATTTCGTGCCGCGAAAAGAACTCCTTCGCGAAGGCCTTCGACGTCTCGATCTGCGCCGCGAGGCGGCTCGGGCCGAAGATCGGCAGCTCCCGCTTCGCGAACTCGTCGGCGATTCCGAGCGACAGGGGGAGCTCGGGACCGACGACCGTCAGATCGATTCGCAGTTTCTCCGCGATGTCGGCGAGCTCGACGATCTCGTTCGATGAAACCGGCAGACAGTCCGCGACCTCGGCGATGCCGGGATTGCCGGGCGCGCAGTAGATCTCCTCGACGTCGGACCCCTTCGCGAAGGACCAGCAGAGCGCGTGCTCGCGGGCTCCGCCGCCGACGACGAGGATTTTCATGTCCGGGCATTCTAGCCTCTCGATCTCCGCGCCTTGCCGCGGCCGCTCGGCGCTCGGGCGCGCGGTCGTCGCTCTCCGCCGCTCCCAGCCACCGGCGCGACCTCGAAGCGCTCGAATCGTCCCGCAAAGCCGATCATCGTCTCGAGACTCCCGTACGGGAGAAGCGTGAGCCCGAACCGTCCACGCTCCGTCGCGGCCACCGCGCCGTCGCGAATGGCCCGCGCCTCGAACGCGATCGCCCGACCCGACCATGACCGAGCGCCGTAGTTCACGACCCGCACGCGGCACAGCGTCAGATGGTCGCTCGAGCGGCCGTGATCCCGTTCGATCGTGAAGGCGAGCTCCGGCGAGGGGGCCGCCACATCCGGGGAAACCAGGGAGAAGAGCAGAAAAAGAATCGTCATCCCGGCTCCTTTCCGGGCCGGGAGAACGCCCGCTCGACGAGGACGGACGAGCGTAGCGCGGTCGCCGGATCGGCGGAAGTGTCGGTGGATTTGACAGTTGCCGCGCGCGCGGCTACTGTTGGCGCAGCTCTTTGAACGTCACATCCAGAGTGGGTGAGGGACCGGCCCGACGTCTCCTTCGATAGCGGCGCGACTGCACGCCGGAGGAAGCGCTAACCCACGGCAACCGGATCCGCGCGTCGCGGCGCGGCTCGCCAGGTGCCAATTCCGGATTCTCTGTCTGGCAGGCTTCCCTGCTCACGCCGAGAAAAAGATGCGAGAGGCGCCGCGACGAACCCGGTGCACGACGCCTCTCGATTCGGGAGGCGTTTTCGGTTCATGAAGAAAGATTTCCGTAAGGCCATCGCCGAAGAGGTGCTGCTCGCCGACGGCGCCATGGGGACCCTGCTCGTGTCGCGCGGCGCGTCTCCCGACCAGGCGAAGTCCCCGTTGAACGTGTCGGATCCGGAAGCGGTCCGTGAGGTCCATGAGGACTACTGCGACGCCGGCGCCCGGATCGTGACGACGAACACCTGGGATGCGAACCGCGTGAAGCTGACCGCGCACGAGTGGGCCGACTCGCTCGAGAAGATCAATCGGGAAGGGGTCCGGCTCGCGCGCGAGGCCGCGGTCGGCGAGATGGTCTTCGTCGCAGGATCGATCGGTCCGCTGGGCGCTCTCGTCAAGCCGTACGGAACCCTCACGATGACCCAAGTGCGCGAGATCTTTGCCGAGCAGGCGCGGGTGCTCCTCGAGTCGGACGTGGATCTGATCCTGCTCGAGACGTTCGGAAGTCTCCTCGAAGCGGCCGAGGCGGTGCGCGCGGTGCGGGGGCTTTCAGCCGACGCTCCGATCGTCGCGCAGATGACGTTCCTCGCCGACGGCCGCACGGCGTTCGGCGAGAGCGCGGCGCAGTCGCTCTCCACGCTCGCCGCGGCGGGCGCCGACGCAGTCGGCATGAACTGCACGCTCGGTCCGCAGGAGTCGCACGACGTCTTCTCCCGCCTGTCGGCGGCAATCTCACTTCCGCTCTCGGTGATGCCGAACGCCGGCTACCCGACGATCGTCCATGGCCGGAACGTCTACCTTTCGTCACCGGATTACCTGCGCGAGTACGCGGAGGCGTTCGCCGCCGCCGGCGCGACGATCATCGGCGGCTGTTGCGGCACGACCCCCGAGCACATTCGCGCGATGTCGAAGGCGGTCTCCGGGAAGAGACGGGCGCCGTCGCGTCCCGCCGCCTCCGTCGTGATCGAAGCGCCGGCGCCGAAGGCGGCCGAATCCCTGATCGAGACGTCGCGCCTGAAACGGCGGCTGGCGGACCCGCGCGCGTTCGTCGTGACCACCGAGATCGAGCCGCCCCGCGGCGTCGACCTCTCGGGAGCGATCGACGGAGCGCGGCTCGCCAAATCGCACGGCGTCGATGCGGCCAACGTGACCGACAACCCGATGGCGCGCCTGCGCATGTCGTCGATCGCGGTCGCCGCCCTCATCCAGCGCGAGGTGGGCATGGACGCGGTCGTTCAGATCACGACGCGCGATCGCAACGTCCTCGGGCTCCAGTCCGACCTGCTCGGGGCGGCGGGCCTGGGGTTGAAGGCGCTCCTCTGCCTCGGCGGAGATCCGCTGAAGATCGGCGACTATCCGCAGGGCAAGCAGGTCTCCGAGGTCGACGTGCTCGGACTCCTTCGGATGGCGCGCGGCCTGAACGGGGGCGCTGACCTCGCGGGCAACTCGATCGGCTCCGCGACGCAGTTCGCGATCGGCTGCGCGGCGAATCCGGCGGCCCTCGATCTCGACATCGAGCGCTCCAAGATTCGCGCGAAGATCGAAGCCGGCGCGACCTTCGCCCAGACGCAGCCGGTCTACGACGTCGGGTCGCTGGAGCGCTTCCTCGCCTGCGAAGAGTCGCGCGCGATCCCGGTCTTGATCGGCTTGATTCCCCTTCGGTCACTCAAGCAGACGATGTTCTTCGCCAACGAGGTGCCGGGAATCGTCGTGCCGGAGTCGATCCAGGACCGGATGCGGGCGGCGTCCGAGAAGAGCCCGGACCACGAGAAGGCCGAAGGGCTCGCCATCGCCCGCGAGCTCGCCGTCGCCATCCGGGAAGTCGCGCGGGGGCTGCACGTGATGCCGATGGGGAAATACGGGCTCCTCGCCGAAATCCTCGAGGCCATTCCCCAGGAGTCGGGTGTCCGGTCTCAGGTGTCCGGAGCGTAGGGATCGGCCTGAAATTCGGACGTCGGTTGGCCGGTTTTGTCGTCGGGCGATATCCTCGCGCGATTCTGCGCAGCTCCTCCGATTCGATAAAATTCGGGGGTATTCCGGCGGCACGGCGCCTGCGCGACCGCCGGTTGGAGGGAGAGAGATGAGAAAAGCGACTCGCGCTTCAATGGCGCTGGCGGCGTTCGGCCTGGCCGCGCTCGTGTTCGCGGGAGCCCAGGCGCGCCTCAAGGGAAAGGTCACGGATTCCTCGGGCAAGCCGATCGAGGGAGCCAGCGTGACAATCACGACCCCCAACCTTCGGACTTTCAAGATGACCCTGAAGTCCGACAAGAAGGGCGATTGGGGAACGATCCTGAACGACGCGACGATGCCCTACCACGTCAAGATCGAGATGGAGGGGTATGCCCCGAGTGAGGCCGACAAGAAGGTTCCCGTCGGCGACGTCGGTGAGGTGAACGCGAAGCTCATGACGACGGCCGAGGCGGGAGCGGCGGCCGGCGGCAAGACCGTGCCGGCGCCCCCCTCGCCCACGGAGCAGGCGGCGCTCACGTTCAACGAAGGCGTCGATCTCCTCTCCGCCGGCAACAAGGCCGCGGCGGAGGCGAAGTTCCTGGAAGCCGTCGGGAAGAACCCGGACCTCCCGCAGGGCTGGCACGCGCTCGCGAGCCTCGCTTACGACAAGAAGGACTGGGCAAAGACCCTCGAGTACGGCCAGAAGGCGCTCGATCTCGACCCGTCGATCAATTCGCTCTACGGAATGATGTCGACCGCGGCGGCGCAGTCGGGCGACAAGAAGGCCGCGGCGCAGTGGCAGGCGAAGTTCGAGGAGGCGAACCCCGACACGGCGGAGACGCTCTACAACAAGGGCATCGATTCGTACAACAAGAAGAAGATCAAAGAGGCCGAGGCGCTCCTGTCGAAAGCCGTCGAGGCGAAACCCGACTTCGCGCTCGCGCACTTCTGGCTCGGGATGACGTCGTTCAACCTGAACAAGAAGGCGGCGGCGAAAGAGCATCTCGAGAAGTACCTCGAGCTCGATCCCAACGGCGCCGAGGCCGCCACCGCAAAAGAAATATTGCCGCTTTTGAAGTAGCGACTTTCCCTCAGATCGAGATGAGGCTCCCGCTTGAAAATTTCTGGCCGCCGGTCGCGTAGCGAACGCCGCGGCCCAGTCATATTGCCGCTTCTGAAGTCGCTCCCGACTTTCAGGTTCCAAGTTCCAAGAAGTCCCAGGTCCGAGCGGCTTGGGATTTTTTCTTGAGCGGCGGGCGGACCCGCCGGTTAGCCGCGGCTCGACGCCGCGGCTTGTCGCGCTTGCGCGCTCGGTACGTCGCATCGGCTTTCGCCGATGCTCGGTGCGGAGCTGGAACTAGATCGGGACGCGGTCTCGAACGCGGGGCGGCCGGCGATCCGCCTGGGCCGGCGCGGGCGGCGGGGGATTCAGCAGACGGTGAATCCACGACAGCAGCCGGTCGAAGAGGTCGGGCCGGCGGGATCGGTTCTCCACGGCGTCTTGCGAGAGCAAGCGGGGAGCCACGCCGGGGGGAGCCTCCAAGTCCCGTCTTTCGACCGGGTTGCGCCTCCGCGCGCGCGGGACCGGTGACCGGGAGCGGCGTCACACCTGCCTCGCCGAACGACATTTTCTGCCACAATCGCCGGCGTGGGCCGCAAGGGCGCCTTCAAGGATCGACCGCTCTGGCGCCGCCTCCAGACGATCCATCACGAGATCAAGGAAAGCCGCCATCCGAACGCGACGAGCCTCGCGGCCGCGCTCGACGTTTCGACCAAGACCGTTCAGCGCGATCTCGAATACCTTCGCAACGAGCTCGCCGCTCCGATCGAGTTCGACCGCGAGCACAACGGTTACTTCTATTCCCGGTCCGACTACGTTCTTCCGTTCCTCCCGGTCGACGGACGCGACCTCTTCTCGATCGGAGTCGCCGCACAGGTCCTCTCGCTCTTCGGCGGCACGCCTCTCGGCCGGGACCTCAAGAGCTGTTACGAGCGTCTCGCGGAGTTGATGCCGCCCGCAGTGCGGCTGCGCCCGGAGATCGTGATGGAGAAGCTCGCGCTGCGCGCCGCTGCTTTCCGGCCGGTGCGCGAGGAAACCTGGCAGGCGGTCTCGGAATCGCTGCAGAGGGGCGTCGCTCTCTCGGTCCGCTACCACCGTCCCGGCGAGGCGCCCGGCGACGTCCGCACTGTCAAGCCGTACTCACTCGTCGTCTTCGGGCGCGACTGGATGGTGCTCGCGCTCGACGAGAGCGACGGGCGGGTGAAGAACTTCTACCTCGCGCGAATGGAAGACGCGCTTCCGACGTCGCGGCGCTATGCGATCCCCCGGGATTTCGATCCGGAGGCTTTCTTCCGCAACACCTTCGGCATATTCGTGGGCGGCTCGAAACCTTTCCGGTTTCGCGTGCGATTCTCGAAGGAGATCTCCGAGGAGGTCCGGGAGCTCACGTTTCACCCGAAGCAGAAGCTCGAGCGCGGCCCCGAGGGCGAAGCGATCCTCGAGCTTCCGGCGGAGTCACTGAAAGAAGCGCGCCGGTTCGTTCTCGGTTATGGAAAAGATGCGGTGGCGCTCTCGCCCCCCGAGCTCGTCGAAGAGCTGAAGAAAGAGACGGCGTTTTTGAACGAGGCCTATGGCAAGAGTCCAAAGTCGCGGGTCCAGAGTCGAAAGTAGTCTCGCGTTGCTGTTCGCGCTGTTCGCCAGCGCGTGCGGCTCCGCAGGCGGCCTGTCGCCGGTCGCCTATCCCGATGCCGCAGCCCCCTGCCCCGCGGGCAAGACCGGCTGGAAGCTCGAAGTCCTCGACCGCCGCATGACGCGGGAGAGCTCCGAAGGAGTCGTCTCTCTGATCGGCGAGTCGATCCGGAGGTCGTTCCCGGGCTGCCGCTGGGACGCCGAGGCGGGGGCCGACGCGGGAGTGGTGCGAATCGAGGTGCACCGGTTCGCGACGAACCCGGCCGGGAACACGTGGGACGCCGCCGCGGAGTGGACGGTGACCGCGAGCGACGCCGCCGGGGCGACGCTGACCGAGTTTCAGACCGACGAGGAGGTCTCGCGGCCGAACTATCGCGGCTCGAACAACGCGAAGGAATCCTTGCGGGAGGTGTTCGACCGAGCCCTGCGGCGCACCGTGGCCGGTCTCCGGGTCGTCTCCTCGGCGTGATGCGATCGTCTCTTGGAGAGGACGGAGCCTGCGCCCGCCGTTTTCTGCGAAGGCGGTCGCCAGGCGTAACTCACTGAAACAATGAGATTTGTCCGACACGAGAGACGCGTTCGTCATGGGCGCCGGTGGAACGCTTCTCGCAACGCCCTTTTCGGAGGCTTTATGAAGATGACAACTCGAGTGGCAATTCTGGGAGCCGCGCTCCTCGCGGCGACCCTTCCGCTGACCGCGCAGAAGGGAAGCAGCGCCAACCAGCCCTATGAGCTCTCGGCGATGCTTTCCGGGATGTGGGAGGGCTCGACCCCGGGCAACGAGCTGCGGTTGCAGATCCGGTCGGCGACGACCGACCCCAGCCACCTTTACGACCTGTACGTCCAGGTTGCGGGCAAGTACCAGGGTGAAAACGTTCGCCAGCAGGGTTTGATCCGGCTCGAATCGCAGGGCAAGAGCGTGTACTTCGGATACATCCCCCACTTCGATCCGACGGTCTCCGCGCTCTCGACCAACGTCGCGCGGTTCACCGACGAAGAGGCGAACGCGGCCTGCGGGCTCGTCATGGACCCGAAGGGGGATGGATTCGCGGGGGAAACGGTCGGTTCGACCTGCGCGCGCGCGATTCGAGGAGCGATCGGGAAGTGGACGATCGAGGTCGATCCCGCGACGATCCGGATCCGAAACGTGAAGACGGGCGAGACGCTGAGGTTCAAAAAAGTCTCGAAGTGACCGCGCAGCGGTCATCCTGAGCGAAGCGAAGGATCTCTCCCTCGTCGAGGAAGAGTTCCCTCGTCGCTTCGCTCCTCGGAATGACCGCGCGCTGAGCGCGCCCGTTACTCCGGCGGGAACAAACTCCCGATCAGCGGCTCGGGGTCCGGCTTGCGGGGCGGAGGCGTAGTCGCCTTCTGACTCTCCTCCTTCGGAGCGAACTTCGCGACGATCTCCTTGACGAACCGCGAAAAGTCGCCCTTCAGGATCCAGCGCAGCACGCCCGGCTCCTCACGCGAGAGCGCGCGGAGCGTCCGCCCCCGGTGGCGGCCGAAGTTGATCGTGGGCTCGCCGTCGATCAACCGGATGCGTCCCTCCGGATCCATGTCCTGATCGATTCCGGCGCAGAAGAGCTCGTGCAGCTCGGCGACGGACCGCGGCAGATCGAGGTAGCGATCGAGCTGGCCGGCCAGAACGCGAAGCGTCATCCGCGCGTCGGCCAGTGCCCCGTGCGCGCCGTCGTGCTGCGCCTCGCAGTAGAAGCGCGCCGCGGCGGACAGGTTCCGCGGCTCGCGGGCGAAGAAGATCCGCTGTCCGTCCAGCAGTCTCCGGTTCGTGACGTCGAAGACGATCCCGGCCCGGTGGAATTCGTTCCGCAACACTGGTAGATCGAAGCCGGTCATGTTGTAGCCGGCGAGGTCGCACCCCTCGAGAAATGCCTCGAGCTCTGCGGCGCAGTCCGAAAACCGCGGCAGGCCGGCCACGTCGCCGTCGCGGATTCGATGAATCACGGTCGAGGCGGGCGGAATCCGGATTCCGGGATCGAAGCGCCTCACCCACTCTTCCTGCCGGCCGTCGGGGTGAATCTTCACGCAGGCGATCTCGATGATCCGATCGAGGCGAGGGTGGGTTCCCGTCGTCTCCGTGTCGAAGACCACGAGCGGACGGTCGAGAGGAAGGCGATTTCCGAGCACTTCGTCGAATGTTACCAGCGCAGTTTCCGGGAGTCCGATTCCCGGGGCCGCGATGGCCTGCCTCTTGCTGTCTTTCTCCCCATGGTGATTCCGCTCTTCGCCCAGGTGACCGGGTTCAAGGTCGAGAACCTCTGGAGGCGAGGCTCTCGCGGCGTCGTCCGGTGTACCGCGCGGCTGTCCCGTCCCCTTCTGGCGGAGGAGAGAGAACGGATCGAGCGGCTCGCAGGCACGGACGCCGAGCGGACGGAAGTCGTGTACGAGTGCCGGCCGGACGAAGTCGAGGAACGCCACTTGAAGCTCGTGGAGACCCTGGCGGGCGTCGCGCCGATCAACGTCCGCCGCGCCGCCGTCGGAGAGAAAAAGCCGCGCCGCGTGCCGCGTAAGCGGGAGCCGGACCTGCCGCGCTTACCGGAGCCGGCGGCTTAACCGAGGTTCCAGGTACCCGGTTCGCGGAGAGGGACTCGGTGCGCGAGCTAGTAGTTCTCGGAGAACAGCCAGAATACGGCCTCGCCCAGCCGCGCGAGGATCCCGCGCTCCTTCCATTTCGCGCGGGTGAAGACCTCGCTCTTCTCCAGGTCGCCGACGATCATCTTCTCGACGAGCTCGGCGAACCCGCGGTCGTAGATCGCGATGTTTGCCTCGGCGTTCTTCTTCATCGAGCGGTTCACGAAGTTGATCGAGCCGATCGTCGTCCACATGGAATCGACGACCATGACCTTGTTGTGCATCATCGTCGGCTGATACTCGTACATCTTGACGCCGCCGTCGAGCAGCTCGCCGTAGTGGAAGCGCGACGCCATGCGGACGATCGGAATGTCGATGTGAGGGCCGGGAACGAGCACCCGCACGTCGACCCCGCGCGCTGCCGCGTTGACGAGACCGCGGCGGATCTGTCTATCCGGGACGAAATAGGCGTTCTCGATCCAGATGCTCTTGCGGGCCGCCTGGATCGCCATGTAGTAGAGAAGCTTCGCCTTCGAGCTCGCATCGTAACGGGAGGAGGCGATCGCCTGCGCGCGCAGGGTGCCGGCCGCGGGGATCGGAGGGAACTGCTTTTCTCCGTGGAGAACCTCGCCGGACGTGTTGACCCAGTCCTCGAGGAAGATCGCCTGGAGCTGGGCGACGACGGGTCCCTCGACCCGGACCATGACCTCGCGCCACTCCTTCGGGTTCCGGGCGTCGCCTTTCCACCGGTCGTCGATTCCGACTCCCCCGGTGAATCCGATCTGTCCATCGACTGTGAGGATCTTCCGGTGAGTACGGTTCCCGACCTTGTAGATCGAGTAAATCCGCAGAGGCTTGTACCAGCGGAGCTTGACGCCCGCTTTTTCCATGAGGTCCGCGAGCTCGTGAGGGTGGGAGCCCCAGTCGTCGAGCAGGACCCGCACCTCGACTCCTTCTCGCGCCTTGTCGGCCATCGTGCGAGCGAACTCCTCGGCGATCTCCCCCTTGTTGAAGATGAACATTTCCATGTTGACGCTCTCGCGTGCGGCGCGGATCGCGGCGAGCATCGCCGGAAAGAACTCGTCGCCGTTCTGGAGGAGCGTCGCCCCGTTGTGCGGCACCATCTCGGACCCGAGCACGTCGAGCGAGCGGCGGAACTCCGCGCTGTCAATGCCGTAGTCGGGCTTGTACGTGTAGCTCGTCCGCTTGTCCGAAAAAAGGTAGGAGCAGCCGGGCAGAGGAAGGGCGAGGAGCGCGAAAAGAAGGATGCGCGCGCCGCGAGACGCGGATCGGGTCGAAGATTTCATCGGGTATATCTTTCGTGAGTGCGTCTCGAAGCGGCCCGCCCGCCGGAGCGGAGGCGAGTCATGAAGACGTCACAGTAGGCCGCTAACCTCCGAAATGCTTCGCAGAAAGAGACGATCTCCGCGCAAACCGAGAGTCTACAGAATCCCCGTCGAGCTCTATCTCATAACGCTCGCCGCGGCATTCGCGTTCTCCGTTGCAATTTCGCTGCTCAATCGCCCGGAGGAGGTCTCGTACGACGTCCCCCACATGTTCGGCGTGCGGGATCCGCCGTTCCTCGCCTCGACCCAGGCGCTCGATCGCCCGGCCATGGTCTCCGGAAACCGGGTGTCGATCTTCCAGAACGGCGTCGAGATCTTCCCCGCGATGCTCGAAGCGATTTCTCATGCCCGGACGTCGGTGCACATGGAGATGTACATCTTCTGGAGCGACGCGGTGGGCCGCCGCTTTCGCGACGCGCTCGTCGAACGCGCCGGACAGGGAGTCGAGGTGCGGCTTCTGCTGGACGGCGTCGGATCGCCCAAGCACTTGACGAACAGCGACGTGGAAACCCTGCGGGGGGCGGGATGCCACGTCGAGTTCTTCCGTCCGATCCGCCCCTGGATGCTCGACGTCATCAATCGCCGGACGCACCGCCGGATTCTGGTCGTCGACGGAAAGGTGGGGTTTACGGGAGGGGTCGGGATCGCCGAAGAGTGGGACGGGAACGGCGACGCGCCCGATCACTGGCGGGACACGGTCGCCCGAATCGAGGGGCCGGCGGTCGCCCAGATGCAGTCGGCGTTCGGGGACAACTGGTCCGAGGTCACGGGTGATCTCCTCGTCGGCGAGAAATACTTTCCGAAGCTGTCCGCCACCGGGAACGTCCTCGCGTCGGTCGTCCCATCCAATCCGCGGCCCTCGAGCTCCGCGAGCCAGACGCTCTACTCGGTCGCAATTTCAGCGGCCGAGCGGACGATCTCGCTCTCCAACTCCTATTTCGTTCCGAACGATGAATCCGTCTCTCTGCTGATCGCCGCGAGCAAGCGAGGCGTGAACGTCCGCGTCCTGGTGCCGGGGAAGATCAACGACCTTCCGGTTACGAAGGCCGGCGCGAGGTCGAAGTTCGGAGTGCTGCTCCGGGCGGGCGTGAAGATCTACGAGTACCACCCCACGATGATGCATGCGAAGACGATGGTCGTCGATGGACTGTTTGCGACCGTCGGTTCGACGAACTTCGACAACCGCTCCTTCCGGTACAACGACGAGATCGACCTCGAGGTCTACGACGAAGACATCGCCGGGCGGCTCGAGCAGATGTTCGAGACCGACCTCACGCGGTCGCGGCCGTACACCTACGAGCAGTGGGCACGTCGCAACCTCTGGGAGCGTTTCACCGAATGGGTGCTGATGCCCGTGAGGTCCCAGCTCTAATCCAGGCACCTTTGGATCTGACCCCCGGTCGCGGCCGACGTCCGTCGGATGACATTTTTAACAATCCTCGTTACGAAATCTGTGTAGACGTGACACTCCCTGTCGGTCGCAAAGAGGGCCGTTTTGCGTAAGTGACTGATCCAAAGTGTCTTGCACGGCAGCTCTGCCATGGCGGCACGATTGCTATCCCAGAACGCCGAGGACCAAAACCTCAACCTCCTCCTTTCGCTCCCCGGGCGGCCCCACCCCGACCCGGGGCTTTTTTTCCCGGGCGGGCCCACCCTCGACCCGGGAGCTTTTTACGAAAGGCAAGCGTTGCGCCATCGGTGTTCCGCTCCGAGAGCTCTGTCTGACAGCTGATAGCTTTTTCCCGTGCGCGTTCTCGCCGGAGACATCGGCGGCACGAAGACCGCCGTCGCGATCGCGGAGGTCGGACCCCGTTCTCTCTCCTTCGCTCGCTCGCGGACGTATCCGAGCGGCGCCTGGACGGGACTCGCGGAGATCCTCGAAGACTTCCTTACCGGTGAGAGGAGTCGACCCCGCGCGGCCGCCTTCGGAGTTGCCGGTCCCGTGGGACACGGGCGCGCGAAGGTCACCAAGCTGCCGTGGATGCTCGATGAGCGTCTCCTCGCAGGGCGTCTCCGGATCCCCCGTGTCCGACTGATCAACGATTTCGTCGCGGCGGCGCTCGGGACCCCGCGTCTGTCGAGCCGGAAGACGGCACTCATCGTCCCGGGCCGCGCCGAGCCGGACGAGCCCATCGCCGTGATCGGAGCAGGGACGGGCCTCGGACAGGCGGCTCTCGTGCCGTCGCGGGGCGAGTGGATCGCGGTCGCATCGGAGGGAGGACACGCGGATTTCGGTCCCCGCGACGATCGCGAGGACCGCCTCGTCCGGTTCGTGCGGGCGCGCTTCGGTCGGGTCGATCGCGACCGGTTGCTATCGGGAGAGGGTCTCGGACACATTTACGACTTCGTCCGGGCGGAGCGAGGCCGCCGCGACGCGCCCGCCGTCGCGCGCGTGTTCTCGAAGGAGGACCGCGCGGCGGTCATCAGCCGGTTCGCCCTCTCCGGCCGGGATCGACTCTGCCGCGAGGCGCTGGAGATGTTCGTCTCCATCTACGGCTCGGAGGCGGGCAACCTCGCGATTCAGTATCGCGCGACCGGAGGCGTCTACCTCGCCGGCGGCATCGCCGCGAAGATCCTCCCCGCTCTCCGAAGCGGGCTCTTCGAAGCGAGCTTCCGGAGCAAACCACCGCTGGAGACGCTCCTGTCGCGGATTCCGGTGCGGGTCGTGCTGGAGCCCGGACTCGGGCTCATGGGAGCGGCCGCCGCGGCTTACCGGATGGTGATCGACGCGACCCGGTGATTCTTGATCAGGATCTCGCGGTTCACCCCGCGATAGATCCAGCGGACCCGGTCGCCACGCTCGTCCTCCACGCGTTCGATCACATCGGGGTCGCCCATGAGGCGGCGAACCTCGTCGTCGGACATGCCTTCGTATACGGCGCCGACCGGCTTCTCTTCCCCGACCGCGACGATCTGGCTGGCTTCCCCAATGACCCGCTTGTGCTCGGACTCCTTCACGACCGCGCGCGACCCGATAAAGGGATGGGTCAGATCATCGATGATTCCCGAGAAGGTCGGACGCTTCTCGTGGATCCACCAGCCGAGGGCCAGGACGCCCGCCAGCACGAGAAACCCGCGGACGCCCCGTCCGCTCATGCATGAGATTGTAAGCCCGCCGACCGGCAGGTTTGCCTAGTCCGGCTCGATCTCCATCAGCAGGTTGGCCCGGCGGCGCAGCTCTTCGAGCTTTTCCAGGCACCACCGGCGCTGCTCCGGGCGGACCACCCACAGGATCTCGCGGGCCGAAAACACGGCATCTTCGAGCGATGGCTCGTCGGGCTCCCGGCCCCGGGTCCACTCTTCACGCAGCAAAGAGCGACGCGCGTTCCGCACGGCGTCGAGGCCTCTCTGGCCGGTCATGGTCAGAAGAAACCGCAGGGTGACAACGGCTCCCCCGAGCTCGAGGGCGAGACCGCCGGCGAGGGCCGGCTGGACCCCTCCCAACACCTCGACCAGACCGATTTCAGACACCTGCGCGAGAGGTAGCGAAGGATGTGCCCGAGCCAACGCGCCCTCGCAATCCGTCGACGGGAAAGGACTTGAAGCGGGCGCGCTTTCACGCGACGTTTGCACGTTGGAGCGAAAGTGTTACCGGTGGTGACAGTGTTACCGGCGGGCGAATCCTCGTTCAGCCCGCGGCGGGCGTATCGCCGGAGTCGCGGGGAGTGATTTCGGAAAGGAGACGGTTCGCTCGCTCGACCAGAACCCGGACCTTCTCCCGGCACCAGGCTGCCTGCGAAGCGAGCACGGACCACGAAACGTCCGTCACGGTGAATACGGCGTCTTCGATGGACGGCTCGTCCCACTCGAGGCCGCGCGTGCGCTCCTCGCGGATCATGATCCGACGGGCGTAGCGGAGCGCTTCGACGTCGTCGTCCGAATCGAGCTCGAGGCGAAAACGCAGCGTGAGCCGTCGCGTGGCGTCGAAGCGGAGGGCGAGCCCGTTCCGAGCGTCGGCCCCGGAAGAGGAGAGTTCGGTCGTTTCCCGGTAGCGGATCGACGCGGACATAGGCGAAATGCCTCGCGATTATAGGCCGCGCCAGCGCGACCTCCTCCATGACTTTGGACACATAATGCGCGGCCCGCTCTTTTCGGAGGTTCGGATGGCCGCGAAAACTCCCATTACAGTCGCCGCCGGGGACGGAATCGGCCCGGAGATCATGGCGGCGACGCTCACGGTCCTCGAAGCGGCCGGCGCGCGACTGGCGATCGAACCGATCGAGATCGGCGAGAAAGTCTTTCTGCGCGGCGCGAGCTCGGGCATCGAGCCCTCGGCCTGGGAATCGCTGCGGCGGACCCGGGTCTTTCTCAAGGCTCCGATCACCACTCCCCAGGGCGGCGGGTTCAAGAGCCTGAACGTGACGACGCGAAAGACCCTGGGACTCTACGCGAACGTCCGGCCGTGCGTCGCCTATCACCCGTTCGTTCACACGCTCCACCCCGGTATGGACGTCGTCATCGTCCGCGAGAACGAGGAAGACCTCTATGCGGGAATCGAGCACCGCCAGACCGAAGACGTCGTCCAGTGCCTGAAGCTCATCAGCCGGCCGGGCTGCGAGAAGATCGCGCGCTACGCCTTCGAGTACGCGCGGCGCAACCGAAGGCGGAAGGTCACCTGCTTCACCAAAGACAACATCATGAAGTTGACCGACGGGCTCTTCCACCGGGTGTTCGAGGAGGTCGGCGAGGAGTATCCCGACCTCGAGAAGGAGCACTGGATCGTCGACATCGGCGCGGCGAAGCTCGCCGACACGCCGGAGGCGTTCGACGTCGTCGTCCTGCCGAACCTCTACGGCGACATCCTTTCGGACGTCGCCGCCCAGATCGCGGGCTCCGTCGGGCTGGCGGGCTCGGCCAACATCGGCGACCGCTGTGCGATGTTCGAGGCGATTCACGGCTCGGCGCCGCGGCGCGCCGGTCAGAACGTCGCCAACCCCTCCGGCCTCATGCTCGCATCCGTGATGATGCTCGTCCACATCGGCCAGCCGGACGTTGCCGAGACCGTGCACAACGCATGGCTGAAGACCATCGAGGACGGCGTGCACACCTACGACGTTTATTCGGAAGGGACGAGCGCGAAGAAGGTCGGCACGCGCGAGTTCGCGCAGGCCGTCATCGAAAGACTCGGCGGCCGACCCGAGAAACTCAAGCCGGCGAGCTACGGCGATGCCCCGGCGCCGGCGGCAGCCGCTCCGCTTCGCGAGCGCCCGCGCGCGGATCGCGCGCTCGTCGGGATGGACGTCTTCGTGAGCTGGCGCGGCGGGGCAGAAGAGCTCGAGAAGCGACTGCGTCCTCTCGTCCGGGACGGGCTCGCGCTGACGACCATCAGCAACCGCGGGATCCGGGTGTGGCCCGACGGCTTTCCCGAGACGATGCAGACGGACCACTGGAACTGCCGGTTCGAGGCAGGCGGCGCGCCGACCACGCACGAGGCGCTCGCGGGCCTTCTCGCCCGCGTCGCGGAGTCGGGACTCGATTTCATCAAGACCGAGAACCTCTACACGTTCGACGGAAAGAGCGGTTATTCGTCGGCGTAGGTCTCGGCTCTCAGCTCTCAGCGAAAGATGACGAGCGCGTAGTCGCCGACGACTCGAAAGCCGAGTGCTTCATATGCGGTTCGCGCCGGGCGATTCTCCTCTCCGGTGAAGAGCACCGCGAGGCGGGCCCCTTCCGACCGTGCCACGAGGAGCGAACCCGCGACGACGGCGCGGGCGTAACCGCGGCCTCGCACTTCCGGCGGCGTCCAGACGCCTCCAACCTGCACGACGTCGGGCAGGCGCGCGTTGAACGCGGAATACGACACCGGAACTCCTCGATCGAGGAGGATCCACTGCGAGCCTTCACGATCGAGCCGTGCGATCTCCGCACGTGAGGTCGCCGCGAGCTCGGGTCCGCCGGAAACGCCGAGCGCCTCGATCGAGTAGCGGACGCGCCACTCTCCCACGAGGTCGAGCTCTTCGGCGCGAGGCGGACGACACTCGAGGAGTCCCGAGGCGAGATCCGGCGGGACCTCGAGCGCCGCGAGATCGAGCTCGTAGAGCGCTTCCCGGCTGTCCAGCGCCGTGCTCCGATCGGCGAGCCCGAGCGCGCGCCTCGCCGCCTGGACCTGTCGCCACGGACCGACGAGCCCGGAGAGCTCGCGCCCGGAGCGCAGGATCGCGGCGCGCGCGACAGGCTCGAGCGCCCCCGACTCCGGCGCCTGGAGAACGAGCATCCCGTTCCAGAAGTGCGCGGCGACGGCGACGATCCGCCCGCCTTCGACCGCGGCGACGTAGGTTCCCTGGAGGGGCGCCCCCCGATCGACGAGGCCCGCGGCGCGCGCGTTCGCACGGAGGAACATGGAGGTCGAGGCGCGCGGCGTCAGGAAGTCCTCGAGCGCGGCTCCGTCGCCGGCGGAGAGCGTCTTCACCTCCACAGCAGCAACCCCGCAACGGCCGACGCCAGAACGACGGCGGCGACCGCGGCTTTCGACCTCCAAAGGTAGAGCACGGCAAGGGCGGCGACGAAGAGGAGAACCTGCGGCAAAGTGCGAATCCCGGCGCGGAAGAGGTGCACCGTCGTCGCGGCGATCAGCCCGACGACTCCCGCCGTGACCCCGTCGAGCACGTCGTGAAGGGCGCGATTCTGAACGACCCGCTCCAGGGTTTCGTGGCCGACGAGGGTGATCGCGAAAGCGGGAAGGAATATGCCGAAGGTCATCGCTAGGGCGCCGGCGAGCCCGCCCGCGACGTAGCCGACGAATGTTGCGAAGATGATGAGCGGCGCAGGGAGGATCCCGCCGAGCGCGAGCCCGTTCAAGAACTGACGGTCGGTCAGCCAGCCGTTCCTCTCGACGGCGTCGTGCCGGACGAACGGAATCGCGGTGTAGGCGCCGCCGAACGTGAGAAGGCCGGCTCGAAGCCCCGAGGTGAAGACGGCAGCGACGGGAGCCTCGCGACGCGGGGAGCTCGCGGGCCGGTCCGGAGCGGCTTCGAGGAGGGGCCGCGGGCTGAGCGCGAAGAGGACGGTCGCCGCCGCGAGCAGGATCGCGACCGCCGCGGCGGCCGTTATGAGCCGACGCCGCGCGAGGACGTACGCGACGCCGCAGCACGCGAGCCCGATCGCGAACGGGGCGCCCGCGAGCTCCGCCGCCGCCGCCAGCGCGGCGAGGGCGAGAAGCCACGCGTCGCGCAGCGCTCCCGCGCCGATTCGATGGACCGCGCGCACGACGAGCGCGACGACGCCGACCTGGGCCCCGGCGAAGAGAGCGGCCACGGTGGGAGAGGCGAGCCCGATCGACACGTAGAAGGCGGAGAGCGCGAGCATCAGCACGAAGCCGGGCAACATGAATCCGAGCCCGGCGAGCAGCCCTCCCAGCCTTCCGCCGGCGAGCAGCCCGAAGAAGACGCAGAGCTCGTGCGCCTCCGGGCCGGGCAGGACTTGGTAGACTGCGAGCGTACGGTTGAACCGCTCGGAGGAGATCCATCTCTCTTCCTCGACGAGCTCGCGCCGGATCATCGCGATCTGAGCGACCGGGCCTCCCCACGCGAGCAGACCGAACCGGAGAAACCGGAGAAAGATCCGAGCCGGCGGTTCGCGGGGCGGGCTCGGCTCGGAAGACGCGTCGAGGGTCGCGGCGGTCAGCGCTCGTCGATTCGGTGCGAAGAGATCAATCGGGTCGCGCGCGAACGGCCGTCAGGCATCCGCGGTCGCGGAGTCGGAGATCCCGCAGTAGCGTTGCACTGTCGCGAGAAGCTGTCCGAGCTGAATCGGCTTTCGAATGTAGTCCTGGATTCCCAGGGGACCGACCTGCTCGGACAGGTTGGCGCCTGCCGAGATCACGACGACCGGAATTGCGGCGAGGCTCGGGTCCTGTCTCTGCTCGTCACGGAATTGCCATCCGTTCATCACGGGCATCGTCAGGTCCAGCAGGATCAGGCACGGTCGGCATCCGTCGCGCAGCTGCTCGAGCGCGCTCAACCCGTGCTCCGCGCCGTCGACGCGATACCCCTCGTCGGCGAGGATCTGCGTCAGAGCCTGCCGGAGATCCGTATCGTCTTCGACGATCAGGACCTCTCCTTTGGACTCGCTGCAACTCATCGAAATCTATCGGCCAGCGTCAGTCAGTATACGGCGGCCGCTGGTGGGGCTCGGCCGCGGTGGCAGGCGATCGGGGCAGCTCGACCTCGAACGTCGAGCCCCGCTCGGGCTCGCTCGTGACTCTGACGGCGCCGCCGTGGGCATCCACGATCTGACGGACGATCCAGAGTCCGAGCCCGAACCCGCCGTAGTCGCTCTTCGAAACGGCGCGCTCGAAGCGCTGGAAGATCCGGGCCTGGTGCTCGGGCGGAATCCCGATTCCCCGGTCCCGCACGGTCAGCCGCGCGGAGCGATCGTCGCCGTCGACGCCGATCTCGATCTGCTGACCCGCGCCGTACTTGATCGCATTCGAGAGAAGGTTCGTGACGATCTGCTCGACCCGCATGCGGTCCCAGAATCCGGGCGTCGACGCCTCCAGCTTCAAGGCGATCGTGCAGCGCGCGCGCGACAGCTCTTCTGCGTGGCGCGCGACGATGTCGCGCACCACGACGGCCAGGTCGACGTTCTCGAGCTCGAGCTCCAGACCTCTTCCGGTGATCCGCGAAATGTCGAGCAGCTCGTTGATCAGTTTCGTCAGGCGGGTCACCTGCCGGTCGGCCGCGGCGAGGCGTTCGACCGCCGTCGCGCCCGACTGCCCGGTCACGTCCGACTCGGCTCTTCGAAGGAGACTCTGGACCTGGAGCTGGAGCGTCGTCACGGGTGTCTTCAGCTCGTGCGAGGCGATCGACAGAAAGTCGTCGCGGGCCGCGACGGCTTCGCGCGCTTCCCGGTAGGAGGCCTCGGCGCGGGCTCGCGCGCGGTGCTCCGTCTCGTACAGCGACGCGAGCGTGCGGCTGACGGGAATTGAGAGAGCGAGAAGCAGCAGGAGCGCGCCGCCACCGCTCGAAAGGATCAAAGCCGAGGCCCAGAGGTTCCGCCGCGCAGCTTTCTGCTCGGCGGCGCGCAGGACCTCGCGTTTCTGCGCGAGATAACGGGCGAGCATCCGGTCGAGGGCGATGCGGCGGGCGCTCGTCGCCTGTTCGATGTAGCGCCCGAGCTCCTCGATGCTCGCGCCAGCCTGCTTCAAGACGACTCCCGCCGCCGCGGCGTCCTCGTATCCCTGGTCCGCGCGCTCCACGGCCCCGAGGAAAGGAGACTGTTCTCCGGTCGAAAGATCCCGCAGGCGCCGGAGGTTCGTGGCGACCTCCAGCCCCGCCTGTCGGAGCTTCTCGAGGAGCTCCGGCTCGCCCGTCAGGAGGTAACCGCGGAAGCTCGCGACCCGATGCTCGAGCGCCGCCCGGAGGAATCCGATCCCGATGAGCTCCTCCGCGTGGCGATAGGCGACCCGGTCGCTTTCGAGAGCGAGCTTCAGCGCCGCCGCGGACGTCACGGTGACGAGGACGACGAGCAACGCTGCCAGCGCGAACCCGACCACCACCTTCCGGCGGAATGGGATCGGTCGCCGCGCGGAGAGAGACTCGACGACCCGCGTCCTGCGATCGCTGGTCATCGAGAGAAGGGAGCGGAGGAGCGCGGAGGCATGCTCGACGATTCTCTCCGAGAGAGGCCGTCTCTTCCATTCCTCGAGCGTGATCCGGCCGAGGTTTGGTTCGCCGCCCGTTCCACTTGGATACGATAACGGGCGTGGACGCGCCTCTGCGAGTCGCTCTCGTCACCGGGGGGACGCGGGGCATCGGCTTCGCGGTGGCGCGGCGGCTCGCCCGCGACGGCCTCGCCGTCGGCATTTCGGGCCGGAGCCTCGAGAGCGTGGGCGACGGCCTCGAGAGGCTTCGCAAGGAGGTCCCGTCCGCGCGGTTCGCCGGCCACCCGTCCGACGCCCGCCGCGAGGACGATCAACGGGCGCTGATCGCGTGGACGGAGGAGACGTTCGGCCGCCTCGACGTGCTCGTCAACAACGCCGGGATCGGCGAGTTCGCCTCCGTGGACGAGCTCGACCCGGAGCGCTTCCGCGCGGTCGTCGAGACGAATCTCTTCGGTCCCTACTACGCGACGCATTTTGCGGTGCCGTTGATGAAGGGGTCGGGCGGGGGGTTCATCGTCAATATCGGCTCGCTCGCGGGAGTGAACGCGTTCGCCGGCGGCTCCGCGTACAACGCGTCGAAGTTCGGGCTCCTCGGGTTCTCGGAGGCGACGATGCTCGACCTGCGCCATCAGGGCATTCGCGTCGCGGCGATCCTTCCCGGCTCGGTCGCGACCGAGTTCGGTCACTCGCACGGCAGCCGCGACTACTCGTGGATGCTCTCGCCCGACGACGTCGCCGAAACCGTTTCGGACCTCATCCGGTTTCCCGATCGGGCGATCGCGTCGCGGATCGATCTTCGCCCCTCGCGCCCGCCGAAGCGGTAGTCAGCGGCCGGTCTGGGCCTTCGCCGGGCGGCCATCCCTGCGAGAACCCGAACATCGGTCCGGTGACCGCCCAAAGCAGAACGAAGCCGAGCGCCAGGACGAAAGCCCAGGAGCTGCCGGTCCACTGCGAGACGCGCTGCGAGAACCTCTCGAGGAGCGGCCCGCCGGAGGACGTCGATTTCGCTTCCACGCGCGCGGGAAGTGCAAGCGCCTTGCCGCGCGCGCGATTGAACGTTCGAGGTTCCAGATTCAAGGAGTTGCGACGCGGACGATTCTCCCTTCGATCTTCGACGTCACCCGCCGGCCCGGCAGCGCCCGGATCGCCTCCTCGGTCACCGAGCGCCAGCCGAGCGGCGCGGAGTCGAGACGTCGCGGGCTCGTCCCGCCCCGCCCTTTCGAGAAGAGCGCGTATCCGTCCCGGTATCCGTTCTCCCAGAGGTAGTCGAGAGACGCGGCGGCGTAACGCCGGGCCGGATCGATCCGCTCCCACCGCATCGCGCCGCGCGGAAGGACTTCGACCTCGGATTCCTCCACCGTGTAGACCGGCTGATCCGGCGTTCCGGCGAGGTGATACCGGAACCGGATCCCGGAAACCTGCAGGAACCGCCCGTGGCCGGCGTGCACCTTCGACACCGACGTACGGAGCATGTCGAGAAGTTCCGCGCCCGTGATCTCGAACGACACGACCGAGTTGTCGAAGTAGAAGATCCCCTCGAGGTCATAGTTGCGGATCGGCCCCGGCGGAATGTTGTCGTTGATGCGGATCGCTCCTCCGTTGATGAACCCGAGGTCGGTCTTCATGCGGTCGCGGATGACGTCGGTCAGGAAGTTGCCGAGCGCGGTCTCGCGCCCACGGACGGCCGGCTCCACTCCCTCCAGGAGGTTCTCGGTCTCGCCGACGACCTCCTGGAGATCGCGGCCGGTCTGCGCTTTCACCGCCGCCGCGAGCTCCTTCAACCAGCTCTGCACCTCTCCGTCGACCGCCGGGTCCTTCTCGACGGTCGCGTCGAGCGCAACCTTTCGGAACGAATCGTCGATCGAGCCGTCGGCGGCGACCCGCACGTCGTGCACGATCGCAGTCTTCGCGTCGGCGTCCGCCTTCGTGATCTCGGTCGCGCCGACCCGGCGCTCCAGAAAGAAGTGCTCGTGACCGCCGACGACGAGTCCGACCGCGGGAAACTCGCGCGCGAGCCGTTCGTCTTCGTCCAGATCCTGGTGCGTCAAGGCAACGATGGATCGCGCTCCTCCGGCACGCAGCTTTTTGAGCGCGCGTTCGATCGCCGCCCGACGCGCGGGAAGGTCGTAGTCGTAAATGACGTAATCCCGCGGCTGAGCATCCGTCGTGAGACCGAAGATCCCGACGCGGACTCCGCCGACGTCCTTCACGACCGCGTCGGAGACGTTCGTCAGGCGCGTCGAGAACGGCGCGCCGGGAGCGGAGGGCGCGCTGCGGTACCGCGTGTTGGAGGAGACCCAGGAAAAGTCGGACTGAGCGACCCGGCCGAGCAGAGTGCCCGGATCGCGGTCGTCGAACTCGTGGTTGCCGAAAACGACGAACAGGTTCGGATCGAACGTCGCCGCGTCGCCGTCGAGAAGGTTCAGGACGCGGATCATCGGCTGCGCCCGCAGGTACTTGCTCATGACGGAGGGAAAGAGAAGGTCGCCCGCGTGCAGCACGAGCACTGGCCGCCCTTCCGCCTCGAGGCGCTTTCGCAGGGTGCGCACGCGGGCGAGCCCGCCCATGGCGCCGCCCTCGAGGCCCTCGATCTTGTAGACGTCGTTGATCTGGAGGATGGTGAACCGCGCCAGGGCGCGCGCCGCCGGAGCCGCGGACGGTTCGACCCGCCGCGCGGAAGTTCCCGCGCAGGCCACGGCCGCGACGAGAAGAACCGCGGCCAGCCATCGGGAACCTGGAATCTGGAACCGGGAATTCAACGCCTCGGTCGCCCATCTGCGCCGGCGGCGCGAACCCACACCCGGACGTACTCGGGCCGGGGAGGCTCTCGCCCCCGGTCGCCTGCGGCGCGCGAGAGCCGCGCGGCGAGTTGGTCGGCATCGACGGAGGCGAGGTCGGCGACGCTCCGGATCCCCGCCGCTTCGAGGAGTCGCGCGGCGGGCGCCCCCATTCCCTTGTGCAAGGCGAGGGACGCCTGGGCCGCGGCGCGCCCGAGCGCGTTGGCGGAAACTCCGCTGCGCGACGCGATCGCCGCCACGCCTTCCCGGCGCACGACCCGGTCGAGTCGCTCGGGCGTGGGAATTCCGGCGGCGCGCAGCTTGGCGACGGCGGACGCGTCGAGTCCCGAGAGATCGGAAAGAACGGGACGAACCGACTGGACGTTGCGGTCGAGGATCGCGGCCGAGGCGGCGGCGCTGAAGGCGATTGCGACCGCGGCCGCCACGAGACGCGAGCGTCCGCGAAGACGCGAAACGAAGGAATGGAACGCGAACGCCGACAGCGCGAGAGGAGGAAAGCCGCCGAATCCGGCGAAGGGCATCTCGAGGAGCTTCCACTGCTCGAATCCCGGAACGGTGTAGATCCACTTCGTGCGCGCCCAGTAGTTCATTAGCTCCCAGGCCGCTCCGGCGAGGAGACCGCCGCCGAGAAGGCGCATCAGCCGGGCGGGTCGACCCGTCTCGAGGTCTCGCAGCAGGGACGGCGCGCCCGAGCGGTAGTTCACGACTTCGAGGATGCCGAGAGGCGCCGCCCACACCAACCAGAAGAACTCTCTCGGCCGGAGAAGCGGCAGCACGACGGCGGCCGCGCCCGCCACCGCGCAGAGCCCCAGCACTGCTCGAGTGACCCGGAGCGGCCGCCACCGCTTGGCGCGGAAGGCTCCGATCGCCTCGAGCGCTTCGGCGTGAAAGAAGCACGCGGGCAGAACGGTGGCGAAAGCGAGCGTGCTCATCAGGAGCGAGCCCCAGAGCGTCCGCAGGCCGAAGACGTAATACCAGTTGCGAAGCCGCAGGTTGAACGCCTCGAAGAGAAGCCAGAACGGCAGCGACCACAGCATCATCCAGACGAGCTCGCCGCGCCGCTCGATGACGAAGGACCGCCCTCCGCGGAGCGAGATCACCGCGTCGAGCATGAGGAGATACCCGTACCAGGCCGGCAGATACCAGACGGTGTTCCACGCCTCGAGATCCGCGATGAGAGCCCAGAGACCGAGCGCGAAGAGAACGGCTCCCACGACTCCGTGCATCGGGAGCGGGACGACGCGGCGCCGGCCGACCCGTGCCACTCGCGCCGGTACGGCGGTACTCATCGCAGGTTGCTCTTGGGGAAACCAACCCGATCGGGCGCGGCGTTCAGCCGCGTCAACAACTTCTGGATCAAGGCGGTCTTCGTTCTCCCCGCCCTCTTCGGATCCACGATGTAGCGCACGATCGCTTCGAGCCATGTGTTGTCGCTCACGCGGAAGAGAATGACCGGTCGCTCCTGGACCTGAAGCTCGTCGACGGGAGTCTCCGCGAGGAGCTCGCGGTAGACCTTCACGCGCTCCATCATCTTCTCGCCGAGCTCCTCCTCGGCGACCTCGCTCATCGTCTTCGCCACGAACTCCAGGTCGCTGTCGTAGGCAATCTGGAACTTGATCTCGTTCCAGATGTAGGGAAAGAGCGGCCACGAGTAGTTGTAGACGGGGGTCGTGAGCACGTTCGAGTTCGGCAACTTGATGATCCGCCCGCTCGGATGGTCGCTCGAAAGGTAGTGGCCGCCGAACTCCCAGAGCGTCGTATCGAGATACGAAACGTCGATCACGTCGCCGGCGGCGTTGCCGATCGTGATCCGATCTCCGACCCGGTACGGCTTGCGAACGAGGATGTAGATCCACCCGATGAAGCTCGTGATGGGCGTCTGCAGAGCGAACCCGAGGATGAGCGAGATCACGCCGAACGAGACGATCGCCGTGTACCAGTTCACGAAGACGACCGACACGACGATCATCGCGATCGCGAGCACGACGATGAGGCGGATGATCCGCTTCAGGTTGTACCGTGAGACGACGCTGTCGAGGCGGGACAGGAAATACCTCTCGGCCGCTTTGCCGGCGGCGAGCGCGAAGAAAACGAGAGCGGCGCCCAGGCTCGCGCGGCGCACGACCTCCCCGGCCCGGGCGGGAAGCTCGAGCACCGACATCTCGAGGAGGATCCGGAGGCCGGCGAAAAAGATGGCGAGCCCCGCGTAGACCGCGAACCGGACGGCGCGGCTCCGGCGCGTCTCGAGCCGGTGCGCCTCGGGAGGCGGAGTCGCCTGATCGAGCGCCTCCTGGACATCTCCGTGCTTCTTGAGCTGCTCGGCTTGGGCTCTCTCTTCGGTTGGCGTCACGTCTTCTGTCCGGCGTTATTTCAAACCGGAGGCCAGGTAGGACTTTGAACCCTAGACTTGGACCGTTCGGTCTACGCGCGCTGCGGCTCGTCCTCGATGTACGAGCGGACCTGCGCCATGAGCTCTGGCGTCGGCTCGAGGCCGTGGTCGCGGGCGTGCGCCGCGGCGTTGCGCAAGACCTCTTCCTCGTCCTGCCCGCGCACGACGTGATCGCAGTCGCTCGACGGATTCACCTTGTGACACTCGATGATCTTGGCCATTGGACTTCCTTTCGTTCGGAGAGACTCTACTGCGCGGACGGAGGCGTCGGATCGGGCACCCGGTTCTGGATCGGCGGAATGGACTTCAGGTACGCGAAGATCGCCTTGAGCTCCTCATCTCGCAGCTTGCCGTACCACGGCCACGGCATCGGCGGAAGGATCGTGCGCGACGTTCCCATGTGCTTGCCCAGCCGCATCGCGCGTATGAACATGTCTTCGGTCCAGATCCCGATGCCGGTGTTCTGATCGGGAGTCAGGTTCGAGGTGTAACTCACCCCCCACGGCCCCGCCCAGGCGGTGTTCGTCGCGGAGCCGACCATCCCCCAGGGCATCTCGAGCTCGGGCGGCGGGGGCATCTTGAGGTTCTCGGGATGGCCCGACAGCATCCGAGTCATGTCCGGCTCCGGTCCGTTCTTTCCCATCTTGTAAGGCGTGTGGCAGTCGTTGCAGCCCATCACGGTCACGAGATATCTCCCGCCGCCGACCAGGTCGGATGACGCGGCTCCCGCAGGCGCGGCTTCCGAAGGCTGGGCGGCCGCCGGAGCTTCCTCCTTGCGGCACGCGACGAGGACGGCGAGCAGACCGACCGCCATTGTGAGTTCCGGGACTCGATTTCGACGCATTTTGATCCTTCTCCTTAATCGGTAGTCGCGAAATGGGCGAAATCATAGCCCGGCCCGAAGACACTAGAATCCGGGACTTCGAGATGGCGATCGTTCGTCCGTTCGAGGCGCTCCGCCCGGTCGCAGAGAGGGCGAGCGAGGTGGCGGCGGTTCCTTATGACGTCGTCACGACCGAGGAGGCGCGCGCCCTCGC
This sequence comes from Thermoanaerobaculia bacterium, assembly GCA_036001245.1. GTDB lineage: Bacteria > Acidobacteriota > Thermoanaerobaculia > UBA5066 > Gp7-AA6 > Gp7-AA6. The sequence goes on along the minus strand of DASYUL010000030.1, from coordinate 4,732 downwards.
CTCCGGAAATCCCTGGAGCTTCCTCCACGTGTCGCGGGCGGAGATCGACCTGCCCGAAGGAACCGATCCCCACTCGCGCGACGTGTATCGGAAAGCTGCCGAGAACCTGGAACGGCTCTCGCGCGACTGTCCCCTGACGCGCGAATCCGAACGGGCGTTCTACGTCTACCGGCTGCGGATGGGCGACCACGTGCAGACGGGGATCGCCGGCGTCTTCTCCGTCGACGAGTACGACTCGGATCGAATCCGCAAGCACGAGCGGACGCGTCGCGACAAGGAGGACGACCGGACGCGCCACATCGTCGCGTTGCGGGCACAGACCGGTCCCGTCTTCCTCACCTACCGCGACCGGGCGGGGATCGACGATCTCGTCGCCGCCGCGACACGCGAGAAGGCGCTCTACGACTTCGAAGCCGAGGACGGCGTCGCCCACACGATCTGGCGCGTCGGGGCGGAGCTCTCCGGCCGTCTCGAGAAGGGGTTCGCCGAGGTTCCCCTGCTCTACATCGCCGACGGCCATCACCGCGCGGCGAGCGCCAGCCGCGCTCGCGAGGAGTTCCGCGAGCGGTCGGATCGGGCCGGCGGGGAAGCCGAGTACGACTTCTTCCTCGGCGTCGCGTTTCCGGCCGGCCAGGTTCGGATCCTCCCCTACAACCGACTCGTGAGCGACCTCGGCGGACGCTCGCCCGACGAGTTCCTGTTCGCTCTGAAGCAGAGGCTCCCCGTCGCGATGGACGCCCCGCCGGCGCCAACTCGCCGCGGAGAAGTGAGCATGTACCTCGCCGGACGCTGGTACGGCCTGCGGCTTCCTTCCGGCGATCCCTCGAGTCCAGCGCTCGACGTGACGCTTCTCCAGGACTCGGTGTTCGAGCCGCTCCTCGGCGTTCGCGACGTGCGCAACGATCAGCGCATCGAGTTCGTCGGCGGAGCCCGGGGGACCGCGGCGCTCGAGCGGGCCGTCGACGAACGCCGTGCGGCGGTCGCCTTCTCGCTCTACCGGGTCGAGGTGGAGGACTTGATGCGGATCGCCGACGCGAACGAGATCATGCCGCCCAAGTCGACGTGGTTCGAGCCGAAGCTCCGCGACGGACTGCTGATCCACGAAATCTAGCCGTGGGTCTCTCCCCTCTCCCACCGCGGGGTGCGCGAGGGGTCTCGACTGGCGACGCCGCAGGATGTTCCGGCGCGACCGAAGGTCGCCGTTCCCGCGAAGCGGGCGGCCGGACGGGCGGGGGTGAGGGCGGTGACCGCGGCGAAATAGAATCGCCCCTCTATGAAGGTTCTCGTTGCCGACAAGTTCGAGAAATCCGGCCTGGACGGTCTGGCCAACGCGGGCATCGAGGTCTGCTACGACCCGAACCTGAAGGACGACGCGTTGACCGAGGCGCTCCGCTCGAGCGGCGCCGAGGTCCTCATCGTGCGTTCGACGAAAGTGACGCGACCGATGCTCGAGGCGGGGCACCTCTCGCTCGTCGTGCGCGCGGGCGCGGGCTACAACACGATCGACGTCGAAACGGCCTCGGGGCGTGGAATCTACGTCGCGAACTGTCCGGGGAAGAACTCGGTTGCGGTCGCGGAGCTCGCGTTCGGCCTCATCCTCGCGCTCGACCGGCGCATCCCCGAGAACGCGAGCGACCTCGCGAAGGGCGTCTGGAACAAGAAGGAGTACAGCCAGGCGAGGGGCCTCTTCGGACGCACGCTCGGTCTCATCGGCCTCGGCGGCATCGGGTGCGAGATGTGTCCGCGCGCCCGCGCGTTCGGCATGCGGGTCGTCGGTTGGAGCCGCCGGCTCACGCCGGGGCGGGCCCACGAGCTCGGCATCGAGCGCAAGGAGTCGCCGCGCGAGGTCGCGGCGGCATCCGACGTCGTGAGCGTTCACGTCGCGTTGAAGCCGGAGACGACGAAGCTGATCGGTGAGGATTTCTTCGCGGCGATGGCGCCCGGCTCCTTCTTCGTGAACACGTCCCGCGCCGAGGTCATCGACCAGGCCGCCCTCGAACGAGCCGTCCGCGAGAAGGGCATTCGCGCCGGGCTCGACGTCTTCGCGGGGGAGCCGGCCGGCGGGACGGGGTCGGTCGACGATCCGATCTTCCAGCTCCCGGGAGTGATCGGGACCCATCACATCGGCGCCTCCACGGACCAGGCCCAAGAGGCAATCGCCGCGGAGACGGTCCGGATCGTTCGTGAGTTCGAGGCGACCGGCCGCGCCCCCAACGTCGTGAACCTCGCGAAGAAGTCGCCGGCAACGCACCTTCTCGTCGTTCGGCACTACGATCGCGTCGGAGTGCTCGCGGAAGTGTTCGACCGGATCAAAGCGGCCGGGATCAATGCGCAGGAAACCGAGAACGTCGTCTTCGACGGCGCGAAGGCCGCCGTCGCTCGAATCCATTTGAACCAGGCGCCCTCCGAGGACGTCCTGCGCGACATCCAGTCGTCGACGCAGGACATCCTCGAGGTCACGCTGCTCCCTATTTGAGGAGAGAGATCATGGCGACCGCTACGCAGGAAAAAATCGGCCGGGCAACCGACCGCATCTTCAACTTCGGAGCGGGTCCCGCGGTCCTTCCCGTGCCCGTGCTCGAGGAGGCGCAGCGAGACCTCCTGTCGCTGCCGGGGGCGGGCATGTCGATCCTCGAGATCAGCCACCGTTCGAAGACGTTTGAAGGTATCCTCGAGGCGGCGATCGCGGACTTCCGCCGGCTCGCGTCGATCCCATCCAACTACCGCCTCCTCTTCCTGCAGGGCGGCGCGTCGCTTCAGTTCTCGATGGTGCCGATGAACCTGCTCCCCGCGGATCGCAGCGCCGATTACGTCGTGACCGGCTCCTGGTCGAAGAAGGCGGTCAAGGAAGCGCAGAAGGTGGGGATGGTGTCGATCGCCGCGTCGACCGAAGCGGAGGGGTTCACGAGGATCCCCGAGCAGTCGGAGCTGCGGTTCGATCCGGAGGCCTGCTACGTCCACATCACGACCAACAACACGATCTTCGGGACCGAGTGGCAGCGGGAGCCCGCGGTCGGAAGGGTGCCCCTGGTGGCGGACGCCTCCTCGGACATCTTCAGCCGGCCGATCGACGTCACCCGCTACGCGCTCATCTACGCGGGCGCGCAGAAGAACCTCGGTCCCGCGGGCGTGACGCTCGCGATCCTGCGCGAAGACCTTCTCGAGCGGAGCCCCAAGGGCCTTCCGACGATGCTCGACTACAACACCCACGCACAGAACAACTCGCTTTACAACACGCCGCCCGTGTTCGCGATCTACCTCGTCCGGCTCGTCGCGAAATGGATGCTGGCCGAAGGCGGGCTCGAGGCCATCGGACGCCGCAACGAGGAGAAGGCGAAGATCCTGTACGACGCGCTCGACGGGTCCGGCGGGTTTTACCGCCCGCACGCGAAGCCGGGCAGCCGCTCGAACATGAACGTGACGTTCCGACTGCCCTCCGAGGACCTCGAGAAGCAGTTCCTCTCCGAGGCCGATAAGCACGGTTTCTCGGGACTCAAGGGGCACCGCTCCGTCGGCGGGATCCGCGCCTCGATCTACAACGCGTTTCCGGTGGCGGGAGTCGAAGCGCTCGTCGGCTTCATGAAGCAGTTCGCCGCCAAGAACGGGTAGTTTTCAAAGATGATTGGACCTGCCAATTGGACTTGGTCCGGGAGGGTGTGATGGCTCTTCCAAAACATGCCTTCTTCCGCGGTCGGATCGTTCCCTATTCCGAGGCGCGGGTCGGCGTTCTCACGCACGGTTTGAACTACGGCACGGGCGTCTTCAGCGGGATGCGCGGCTACTGGAACGGCGCGGAGAAGGAGGTCTTCGTGTTCCGACCCGAAGACCACTACCGGCGCTTCCTCGACAGCGCGAAGATGCTCGGGATGGAGCTGCCGTTCGGCGCGCGCGAGCTCGCCGCGACCGCGACCGAGCTCGTCCGGACGGAAGGCTACCGGGAGGACTGCTACGTCCGATCGCTCGCGTTCTACGGCGACGAAACCGTCGGCGTTCGCCTGCACGATCTGACGCCCGAAGTGTCGATCGTGACGATACCCTACGGTCGGTACATCGACAAGGAGGAGGGCGCTCACGCCACCATCTCGTCCTGGCGGCGCGTGGACGACAACGCAATCCCGGCGCGCGGGAAGATCGTCGGCGCCTATGTCAACTCGGCACTGGCGAAATCGGAGGCGATGCGGGCCGGCTTCGACGACGCGATCGTGCTCACCGCCGACGGCCACATCTCGGAGGGATCCGCCGCCAACTTCATGCTCGTTCGAGACGGGGTCGTCATCACGCCGCCGATCACCGACAACATCCTCGAGGGCATCACCCGGCGGACCGTCATGGAGCTGCTCGAGAAGGAAATGGGCGCGCCGGTCGTCGAGCGCTCCATCGACCGCAGCGAGATCTACGTCGCCGACGAGGCGCTCTTCGTCGGGACGGGGGTGCAGATCGTGGCGATCACCCGCGTCGATCACCGACCGATCGGGACCGGAAGGATCGGCCCGATCGCGTCGGCCCTGCGCGAGCTCTACTTCCGAGTCGTCCGTGGCGAGCACGCCGCCTATCGGCACTGGTGCGCCGCCGTCTACCGGGGGGAGGCCGAGACGGCGACTCCTCCGGGACGCGCCGCCGCAGCGCGTCCATAGCCCCCGTTTTCATTTCCCCTAACGCGGCAGCGGAATATAGCCGTAAGGCGCGCGCAGCGAGCGGCCGAACTCCGCCGCGATCGCGGCCTCCCGGGCGA
>DASYUL010000029.1:0-4735 GCA_036001245.1 Thermoanaerobaculia bacterium | reverse complement strand
CCTCGTCGAACTGCGAAGCCAGATACGTGAACGGACGCCGCTCGCCCACGAGAGGAAGAACCTTGAGGTCCCCGCGAGTGCTCGAAGAGAACTCCCGGTAGAGGAGCAGTCGCCCGTCGGAGGAAACGTCGATCGGCCACTTCGAAAACGGGGACTCGAGTACCGGCTTGGGGTCGCCCGTCCCCGACGTCGATGTCTCGAAGATGTTCCACACGCCGAGGCTGCCTGCGGAGAAGATCCGCTCGCCGTCCGGCGAAAAGACTGGGTCGATGTCGGGACCATCGGTTCCCTTGGTGCGTACGCCGGTGCCGAGGGTGGTGTCGAAGATCCAGACGTCGGGAGCAACCAGGAGATCTTCGACGACGGTGACCGCGAGCCGCCGACCGTCGCGAGAGATCCTCGGACCGAGGTACACACCCGGCGGCCCGATTTGTCCCAGCTCGCGCCCCGAGCGGTCGAACCACGCGAGACGCGAAAGCCGCGCATCCGAACGGGCGGCGTAGGCGAGCGCGTTCGCGCCGACCGAGAAGATCGACTTGCCCGTCGGAGGGAAGTATTCGATTCTCTTGGTGAGCTCGATCGACTCTGCCCCGACTTCCTGACGATCCGGGTCGAACGGGACAGCGACGAGGGCATCGCCGCGACGGAAGACAAGATATCCGGACGGGGCATAGACCGCGTCGGAGTCGACGGCGGCGATTTCCCGGCGCTCTTTCGAGTCGAGCGAGCCTGTGAGGATTGCGCTCCTCCTGGGCGGACCGAGGATGCGCGCCTGGTAGAGAAACCGGCGGCCGTCGGGCAAAAACGACGGGAAGCGGTGCGATTCTCCCTGGCGCGCGACCGTTGCCTCGGTCACCTTCCCGCCAGAAGACGAAACTCGCAGGATCGGTCGTCCCCGGCCGCTGGCAGCGACGATCGCGCCTCCCGGGGAGAAGAGGATCGTCCCGTCGGATCCCCATGCCCCGCCGCGAGCCTCGATGACGGATGCCAGATCGTTGGGAGCCGTTGCCGAAGCGGACGCCTCGACGGTTTTGAGCCGTCCGAGGGAGAAGAACCCCAGTCGTTTTCCGTCGGGAGCCCAGAACGGAAAGCTCGCTCCGTCGGTGCCGGAGATCGCGAACGACTCGTCCGAGTCGAGCGGCCGAACCCAGAGCAGCGTCCGATCGTCCGCGTCGCGAGCCGTGAAGGCGATCCGTTTGCCGTCGGGAGAAACCGCGAGCCCGGTATTCGCATCGTGGAACCGGAACTCCGCCCGCGGGGGAGGCAGAAGGAACGACCGAACCGGACCGACGGTCTGCTGCGAGCTCCGAGAACGAACCGCGCGCTCGATGAACATGCCGATCACGAGCGAGCTCGCCACGAGTGCCGCAGCGAGGATTCCTCGCGGCGTACGCCGCGGCGCGGCCGCTGGAGCGAATGTTGCGGAACGATCCTGCTGAATCCCGGCCAGCTGGAGCCCCACGTCTCGCGCGGTCTGCCAGCGTTCGTCAGGATCCTTCGCGAGACACGTCTTCACCACCCGATCGAGAGCCCGGGGCGAAAGCGGCTGAATCTGGCTCACCGGGGGCGGCTCGTCGCGAAGGATCGAACCGATGAGGCTTGCCTGGGTCGCCCCCGAGAACGCCCGCCTCGCGGTGGCCATCTCGTAGAGGACCGCTCCAAATGCAAAAATGTCGGTGCGGGCATCGGCTTCTTTGCCCTCGAGCTGCTCCGGGGCCATGTACTGGACGGTGCCCAGGATCGTTCCCTCTCGCGTCACCGGCGCCGCCTGTGTCGGAAGCGCGGTGAGATCGAGCGTCGAGGACGCCGGAGTGAGCGCCTTGGCGAGCCCGAAATCGAGAATCTTCACGCCGGACTTGGTCAACATCACGTTGCCCGGCTTCAGGTCCCGATGCACGATCCCCTGCCGGTGGGCTTTGTCGAGGGCATCGGCGATCTCGATGCCGTAGCGCAGCACCTGATCGAAGGGAAGGGCACCTTTTAAGAGACGGTCCGACAGCGTCTCGCCCTCCAGGTACTCCATCACCAGGAACTCGACGCCGTCCTGGTTGCCCACGTCGTACAAGGCACAGATGTGCGGGTGCGAAAGCTGCGAGATCGTCTTCGCCTCCCGCTCGAAACGCTGCCGCGACTCGGCCGATGCGGACAGGTGCGCCGGCAGCACCTTCACCGCCACCGTCCGTTCGAGCCGCGTGTCCTTCGCCCGGTAGACCTCCCCCATCCCGCCCGCGCCGATCGGCGCACCCAGCTCGTAGGGGCCCAGACGCGTCCCGGAGGAAAGGGTCATTTCTTCGAATCGCCCGTCCAGTTGAGCACGACCGTGGCGGGGGCGCTCGACGGATCTTCCAGCGCAACGTCGACGAGGAATCGCTGACCGTCCGTTGCGACGGCGTAGTCGCGCGCGCCGCGGAGTTGAAAGAGCTCCTTCGGGTCACCAAAGTCGCCGTTCGGCAGGGCTTCAGCGACCATCAATTTCCCTCCCCGGGCACCGAAGAAAACCTCACGGCCATCCGCCCGCCACCGCGGTCGCGTCCCGCCGCCGGTCGAGACCTGACGGCGCCCGGTGTGACCGGGAAAGCTCGTCACGTAGATCTCTTCCCGACCCGACTCGTTCGAAACGTAGGCAACCTGCTTTCCATCGGGAGAAAAAACAGCTCGGGTTTCGTCGAACTGGGTGTGAATGAAGGGGTCCGCTTTCGGTGAGCCTTCCAGGGACAGGACATCGAGGTCGATTCCGTGAGACGTCCAGCTCTCGAAAAGGATGAAGCGTCCGTCCGGCGACCAGCTCGTCGGGGCCTTGTCGTCTCCCGACTTGAGAAGAACGCTTTCCTGGGCGCCGGCAGCGGACGACTGCACGTAAAGGTCCTCGAAGGCATCCTTCCGAGTGGCGCCGAACACGATTCGGCTTCCGTCGGGCGACCAGATCGGGGCGTAGTCCGATCCCGGATCGAAGGTGAATCGGCTCGTTGTCGCTCGGGACACGTCGAGCAGCCAGAGATCGGCGTTGCGACCGTCGGCGTCCATCTGCTCGTAGGCGACTTGGTTGCCCGCGGCGGAGAGCTCCACGAATCCCCGTCGGACCGGCTCACCGATCCGACCGAGCGGCCGGCCGGTTCGATCGACCCACGTGAGCTGTGACCTCGGATCGGCGCTGCGATACGCGAGCACACCCGACTCCGAGACGCTGAACTCGAAATGGTGGTTCGTGGCTCCCGATTCGATCAGGGACTCGCCGACGACGACCGGCTCTCCCGCGAGCCGCAGCCGCTTCGGATCGAAAGGCTGAGCCAGAAGAGAGCCGGCCCGAACGAAGAGTATGAAGCCGGGTTGCGCGAACGCGACGTTGGAAACGGCGCCGAAAAGGTCCTGGACCTCTCCGGAATCGAGATCCGCAACCTTGATCCGATGGTCCTCGGTGCGCCGCGCGTCCGCCATGAAGACGATGTGGCGGCCGTCGGGAAGGAAGCTCGGAGACCGGTGCGCCTCCTCCCGGGGACCGAGCTTCGTCACGGGCACCGCCGTTCCGCCGGAGGCGGAGATTCGGTACAGCGCGTCGAAGACGTTCGGCGTGAAGACGATCACGCCGTCGCGGTTCCAGGTTCCGCCGCTCGCGTACGAAGCTGCGGCCAGGACCTGGGGAGGACCTCCCGACGCGTCGATCTTTTTCAGCTTGCCGTCGGCGAAGAATCCCAGAAATCGGTTGTCCGGCGACCAGAAGGGTAGCGTTGCCCCCTCCGTCCCTGCGAGCGACCGGGGCTTGAGCGCGTCGAGCTCGCGGACCCACAGAGATCGTTTGTCATCTGCCGTCTGCCCCACGAAGGCAATCCGCCGGCCGTCGGGCGAGACGGCCATCGAGGTCATGGACTCGTAACCGGCATTCGCCGGTTGCGGGAGTGACAGTCGAACCGTGTGTGTCTCGCGCACGGGAGATCGGAACGAACGGACGGCAAAAACGACTGTCGCGACGGCGAGAAGAGCGCTCGCCGCCATCCACAACCGCTCGCGGTTCCTTCGCCTCGCGACGACGGGCGCGGGAAGTCCGGCGGCGGAGCCGCCCTCCGCGACCCATTTCAGCTCCAGCATCACGTCGTGAGCGGTCTGCCACCGGTCGTCCGCGTCTTTCGCCAGACACGTGCGCACGACCCGGTCGAACGCCGGCGGCGTCATCGGCGCGACCGCCGATACCGGGGGCGGTTGCGATCCCATGATCGAAGAGATCAGCGACGCCTGGCTCTTGCCGGAAAAAGCCTTCTGTCCCGTCGCCATCTCGTAGAGCACGCACCCGAACGCGAAAATGTCCGTCCGCGCGTCGGCTTCCTTGCCCTCCAGCTGCTCGGGCGCCATGTACTGGAACGTCCCGAGGATCGTCCCCTCCTGCGTCAGGTCCGTGCCCGCCTGCGTCGCAAGTGCCGTGAGAGCCGCGCCCGAGCTCCCGCCCGCCGGCGCGATCGCCTTGGCCAGTCCGAAGTCCAGAAGCTTCACGCCCGACTTCGTGAGCATCACGTTGCCCGGCTTCAGGTCCCGGTGCACGATCCCCTGCCGGTGCGCTTTGTCCAGCGCGTCGGCGATCTCCACCCCGAACCGCAGCACCTGCTCGAACGCGAGCGGTCCCTTGAGCAGCCGGTCCGACAGCGTCTCGCCTTCCAGGTACTCCATGACCAGGAACTCGACGCCGTCCTGGTTGCCCACGTCGTACAAGGCACAGATGTGCGGGTGCGAAAGCTGCGAGATCGTC
>DASYUL010000028.1:0-32772 GCA_036001245.1 Thermoanaerobaculia bacterium | reverse complement strand
GCATCCTCGAACTCGATCGCCGCTCGGCGGCACTCCGCGCAGTGAGCGCGGTGCGCCTCGAAGCGCACGCGTTCGGCTTGCGGGAGCTCGCCGTCGTGGAGGCGTGAGAGAAAGTCGACCGATCTCCCGGGATGCGTGAGTCTTTTCTCGTTCATGTGTTTTTCTCCGGAGTCAGGAGGGGGGCGAGAATCGCGCGCAGGTGGCCGCGCCCTCTCGCGATCCGGGACTTGACGGTTCCAATCGGGAGCTCCAGCGAGGACGCGATCTCCTCGTAGCTCCACTCCTCCAGGTCCCGCAAGACGACCGGCAGCCGGAACTCGAGCGGGAGCTTCTGGAGTGCCCCGAGCACCGACCGCCCCGACTCCCGCGCCCTCGCGTTCTCCTCCGGGCTCGTTTCGCCCGAATCCCGGTCGGCCAGTCGGTCGGGAGAAGGATCGGCCGCGAAGATCCGCCGAAACCGGCTGCGCGATCGGTACCGGTTCTTGATCGCGTTGTCGGCAATCGCCGCGAGCCACGCTCGCGGCGGCGCCTGGTCGCGGAAGCGCGGGAGCCCGCGATAAGCGCGCAGGAAGACGTCCTGCGTCATGTCGTCGGCGTCCCCCTCTCCGACCGCGCGCACCATCCAGCGGTGGACCGCGCCCATGTGGCGGCGAACGAACTCGCCGAAAGAATCCTCATCGCCCGCTCGCGCGCGGGCGATGAGCTCCTCGTCGGACGCGGCGGGGGGAACTGTCTCCAAAGGAGGGCTCGCCGGGAACGCCGCGATTGTACTTTCCAGGTGGGGAGGTCCCTCCGGCACGAGCGTGTTACCTCGGCCGGTCGGGGTCGGGCGCGTAACGCGGCTCGAATCCGTGCGCGCGCTCGCGGGCCGCGAGAGCGTCGTCGGGGCGGGGCAGCACTCCCAGCCGCACGAGCTCACGCCGGAACTCGTACCGCAGTGCAATCCGCGCGGCCGGAGCCGATTCCTCGTCGAAATCGATCCACTGGACCGCGAAGTCAGTCCTCTCTCCGATTCCCGTGGCCGCGAAGCGGTCCGCCTCCTGTTTCCGCGCCCGCGATCCGCTCTCCCCCCGAGCCTCTGGAGACACGCTCATCGGCGGGGCGGCCTCGCGCAAGGGTCGGTCGTCGGCGCGCCCACCGCGTGGTTCGCCGCCCTCGACCTCTCCCTGCCGTTCGATCGGCAGCGGCCAGCGCCGTTTCTCCCGGAAGAAGACCGCCTCGATCGTTCCGACGTTCACGGTATCGCCGAGCCACTTCGCATAGGACCGGGCCGTCTCCGTGAAGAAGAACTTTCGCGCCGTCTCGCCGGAGACCTGCCAGCCGGGGATGTCGATCGTCTGTCCCGGTCCGAGCACCCACTTGGTAGCGTGGAGCGCCGTCGTCCGATCGGCGTCGATGACATTGCGCCCGTCGACGGAAAGGGCGACCGCGATGCGCTCCAACGTCGGGTTCGACACACGCAGCGAAAAGCTCCGGCCGCGGAGCGCCTCGACGTAGAGCCGGCCGGCGTGCTCGTACTCCGGCGCCTCGCAGCCGTCGATCACCACGGAGAGCGAGAACCCCTGGCGGTACCCGGCCGAAAGCGGAGGAGCGGCCAGGGAGAGGGCGAAAACGAAGGCGGCGAGGATGGGTCGGTGGGTCATGCGGGCCTCCTGAAGTAAGGGACACCGCCCCGCCGCCCGGGTTCCCCGGGACCAATCAGGCCGGGAGGTCTCTCTTTAGCACGTCCTCGATCTTTTCCGAGAACACGTCCACCTCGTCCGGCCGGGTGTAGACGTTGGGCGTCACCCGGAGCCCGTTGAACTCGGGGTGGACGATGGGCGTCGTCATGATCTTGTGCTTCTCCCACAGGTGGGCCTGGAGTTTCTCCGTGTCGATTCCTTCCACCTGCACGAGTGCGATCCCGCACGACTCCGTCGCATTCAACGGCGTGAGCACCTTCACGCGAGAGTCGGCGGCGAGGAGACGTTTTGCCCAGCGGTCGCGGAGCCACCGCAGGCGCGCGGCCTTGCGGTCCGCGCCGATCTCACGGTGGAAGGCGAGCGCGGCCGCGATCGCGTTGTGGTTCGCCGCGGGATGGGTGCCGATCTCCTCGTACTTGCGCACGTCCTCGTCCATCTTTGCCGGCGCCGCCATGAGGGGCCAGATCCTCTTCTGCCGGTCCTTGCGAACGTAGAGGAATCCGGTACCGATCGGCGCGAGCAGCCACTTGTGCAGGCTCGTGCCGTAGTAGTCGCACTCGAGATCGTCGCGCCGAAACGGAAAATGCGCGAAGGCGTGCGCGCCGTCGACGAACACCTCGATCCCCCGGTCCCGGGCCATCCTCACGACGTCGCGTACCGGCAGGATCTGCCCGGTCAGGTTCGTGATGTGCGTGATCTCGATTACCCTCGTCCGCGGCGTGATCGCGCGGCGGAACCGCTCGACGACGTCGGCTGAAGACCGCGGCGGGACCGGAAACGACACGGGTTTCACGACGACCCCGTCCCGGCGAGCGCGCTGGTCCCAGCTCGTCAGCATTCTCGGATAGTTCTGGTTGGTGACGACGACCTCGTCGCCCGCTTCGAGATCGAGCCCGAAGATCAGGGTCTCCAGTGACTCCGAAGCGTTGCGCGTAATTGCCATTTCCTCCGGATCGCACCCGAACTCGCGCGCGAGCTCCCGCCGCACCGACTCGATGCGCGGCTCGAGCACGTTCCACATGTGGTGTACCGGGATTTCGTTGGAGAACTTGAGGTCGCGAATCATCCCTTCGAGGACGTGCGACGGTGCCGGACTGCACCCGCCGTTGTTCAGGTTGACGATCGTGCGATCGACGTCGAAAGCGCGCTGGATGTGAGACCAGTACGTCTCGTCCGCCGCGACAGACTCCGCGGGGGATCCGGCCGCGGCGCGGCCCGCCTCCCGGACTCGCTGCATCGCGTCGGCGCGAAACGCGGGGAGGGCGAGCCCGGCCACACCGGTCGCGGTGCCGGAAAGGAGCGCCCGGCGGGTCAGCCGCATGTCGTGTCCCGTGTTCCGGATTAGATCATCCCGAGCTGCCAGAAGACGAAGGTCCAGATGTCGGCCTGCTCGTCGAGGATCTTCGACGTCGGTTTCCCGGCTCCATGCCCTGCCTTCGTCTCGACGCGAAGCAGGATCGGCTCGTCGCCGGCCTGCGCCGCCTGGAGGCGCGCCGCCAGCTTCTTCCCGTGCCCCGGCGCGACACGGTCGTCGGTGTCCGCGGTCGTGACGAGCGTGGCGGGGTAGGCGACGCTGTCGCGCACGTTGTGGTACGGCGAGTACTTGTAGAGGAAGGGGAAATCGGAGGCCGCCTCGGCGCTGCCGTACTCGGAGATCCAGTAACGGCCGACCGTGAACTTCTGATACCGGAGCATGTCGGCGACCGGGACCTGGCAGACCACCGCGCCGTAGAGGTCGGGCCGCTGCACCTCGACCGCGGAGACGAGCAGCCCGCCGTTCGATCCTCCCTGGATCGCGAGCCGCGCCGGCTTCGTCCACCCCCTCTTGACCAGCCACTCGGCCGCCGCGATGAAGTCGTCGAAGACGTTCTGCTTCTTCTCGCGCATCCCCGCCTTGTGCCACTCCTCGCCGTACTCGCCGCCCCCGCGGAGATTCGGGATCGCGACGATGCCCCCCTTCTCGAGAAAGACGTAGCGCGTCGAGGAGAAGCCGGGGGTCGAGCTGATGTTGAAGCCGCCGTACGCGGTGAGGTAGACGGGCCGGTTGCCGTCCTTCTCGAGGCCCTTCCGGTGCACGAGGAACATCGAGACCTTCGTGCCGTCTTTCGACGGATACCAGATCTGCTCGGTCTCATAGAGGGAGGGATCGACCTTGACATGCGGCTGCGAGAAGAGGACGAGATTCCTCCTGGCGAAGTCATAGCGGTAGTTCGACGGCGGCAGGGTGAACGAGCTGAAGGAGAGGAACATCTCCGGTTCGTCGACGTCCCCGGAGATCCCTCCCACCGAACCGATGCCCGGGAGTTTGATCTCCCGCTCGAGCTTGCCGTCCAGGCTGCGGACCTCGAGGGCCGTCGAGGCGTTCCGAAGACGCCGGACGATCAGCTTCCGGTTCAGGATGTACGCCGTCTGGATCGTGTCTTTTCCGGGCGAAACGATCTCTTCGAACGGCGCGTCCTTGTTGTAGGCGGACAGGGTGGCCAGGTTGACGGCGATGATCCGGCCGAGCGGCGCGTTGCGGTCGGTGCGCGCGAAGAGCTTTCCGTCGACAACTTCGGCCACCTGGTAGGCGTTGTCGAATCCCGTAAAGACCGCGACCGGCTTCGCCCCCGGTTTGTGGAGGTCGAGGACCCACAGCTCGGTCTTGTCGCTCGCGCCCTTGCCGGGCAGGATGACGAGCCACCGTCCGTCGTACGAGACGAACCCGCCGACGCCGACTTCCTTCTCCGTCGGCTTCTCGAAGAACATCCTGTCGCGCTCCTGCGCCTCGCCGAGCCGGTGGTAGTAGAACTTCGGGAAGTAGTGCTCGTCCCCCGCGGGGACGGTCCCGGGCTCGGGGTAGCGGGTGTAGAAGAAGCCCTTGCCGTCCGGGGTCCAGGCGATTCCGGAGAACTTGACCCAGACGAGCTTGTCGGGCAGATCCTGTCCGGTCTGGACGTCGCGGACGAAGATCTCCTGACGATCGCTGCCGCTCCGGGATATCGCGCAGCCGAGCAGGCGGCCGTCCTTCGAGGGAGACGTGTTCGTCAGCGCAACCGTGCCGTCGGAGGAAAACGTGTTCGGATCGATCAGGACGCGGGGTTCTCCCTTCGCGCCCTCCTGCACGTAGTAGACCGCCTGGTTCTGGAGCCCGGTGTTCTTGAAGAAGAAGTAGCGGTTCCTCTTCTTCTCGGGGATCCCGATTTTCGGGTAGTCGAATAGCTCCGTCAGCCGGGCCTTGATCTTCGCCCGCTCGGGGCGATCGAGGGCGCTCCGGGTCAGCGCGTTCTCCGCTTCCACCCAGGCGGTCGTCGACGGGTCATCCGGGTTCTCGAGCGACCGGTAGGGATCGGGAACCTTCGTGCCGTGGTACTCGTCCATGACGTCCCCCTTCGGCGCGGAGGGGTACTCGTAACTGGTCGTCCGGGCGGGCGCGGCGGAAGAGACCGGGGCGGCCGGAGCGGGGGCCGTCGCGGCAGACGTCTGCTGCGCGAGCCCAACCGGAACGAGCAGAAGACCCGCGGCGAGGCCGGAAAGGGCCAGGAAACGAGCGAGAACGCCGAGACGAGAGCGCATCGGAACCTCCAGATTTGACGTGCCGGCCTATTAAATACCGAATCGCCGCGGAGAATTCTCCCCGCGGCGACGGCCTTGAACCTTGAACTCCTAGGGCGTCCGTTTCGCGATCTGCATGCTCGGGTCGTTCGTCCGGTTGTCGATCGTCGCGCCGTAGACGATGGCGCTGCCTGAGACGACCTGGATCGTGATCGTGTCGTTGGCGGCGACGGCGTCCGCTTGCAGGAACGCCGCGGAATCGCGCTGCTCGAAATAGTGCGCCGGATACGTCCGGGTCAACGTTCGGGTCACGGTCCCCGCGGCGTTCCGGACCGTGATCGACAGATTCGCTCCGGCTCCGAGCGACCGGACTCCCACGTTGTATCGGTACAGGGCGGCGTCGGGAGGCGCCACGAGCACCGCGCGCTCTCCGGCGGCGAGCGCATCCCCCGGGACGATCGATTCCGAGGCAAAACCCGTGGTTCCCTGCGAGCCGGCGTCGTTGAAAACCCGCACGAGCACGAACGGAGCCGGCAGGTCGTCCTCCGGCACGACGTCGAGACTGCCCAATCCCGTGAGACCCATCGAGGGGAGAAGGTCCGGAATCGAACGCGTCTCGCCCGGGTCGAGGGCGTAGAGCACGGAGGGATCCGACGCCGTGCCGGAAGTCCCCTGCGGGTGATAAATCAAGTGCCCGCGGATCTGCGTCGTCCCCGGGTTGTGGAGCTGCACGGAGCTCCGGAAGAACGCCTGGCCGAGCGCGCCCGGAGTCGATCCCACGACCGGCACGATCGCGGCTGGATCGGGCGAAGGCGGCGGGACGGTCACGTTTCCGGTCGCCTGGATCGAGAGAGTCGAGTTGGGGATGGATGTCCCCTGACCAGGCGCCGCGCTCGAAATTTCGCCGGCAAAAGCGACGAACCCCGGCGCGGCGCCGGGCGTCTGCCCGACCGGGCTGCCGCAGGCGTTCAGACGCGTGATCCCGATATGGTCCCCCGGCTGCACCGCGACCGGCGGACTCAGAAGGACAAATTGGGTGAAAGACGTGACGCCGAACGGGCCGCGCTCGGTCAACAGCTCGAACGATCCGGTCGGGCTCCGCCGGAAAAACTTGACCTTCACCGCCGCCGGACAGGGGATCGCCGACCATGTGAACGCGGCGGCCGTCAACGTCGCGGCCTGGCTCGCAGGGTTCGCGAGGTCGATCGCGGTGAGGATGACCGGCGTCTGTTCGAAACCGAAGTTCGGATTTGGCGGAAGGTTCCCGACGGCCACCGTCTGGGCGGCTGCGGAGCGGGGAAGAGAGATCGCGAGCGCGAAGGCGACGACCGACAGGAAACGACGCATGGCAACCCCCGAGGTTCGCCGTCCGGCCCTTTCCGGACGGAACAGCCTCGACGGAGCAATATCGGTGCAAGCCGCGGGGACGAGCCGTTCAGGCGCCGGAGGTCGTCTCCCGCGGCCGTTCGATCGAGCCGGTGATGAGCCGCGCGGCGCGCTTGTCCGTGGCGTAGGCCCACGCCCACTCGAACAGTACGACGGCGCGATTCCGGAAGCCGATCAGGAAGAGGATGTGGATGAAACACCAGGCGAGCCACGCGAGAAACCCCGACAGCCGGATCTTGCCGAAGTCGGCGATCGCCCTCGCGCGCCCGATCACCGCGAGGCTTCCACGGTCGCGGTACCGAAACGGCCGGCGAGGCCGGCCCGCGAGATCCGCCTCGATCGACGCTGCGGCATAGCGCCCCTGCTGAATCGCGACCGGCGCCACGCCCGGAAGGGGAGCGCCCGTCTGGTGCAGGAACGCGCCCACGTCGCCGATCGCGAAAATGTGGTCGTCGCCCGGAATCGTCAGGTCGGGCTCCACGAGGACGCGCCCCACGCGATCGAGCGGGACCGCGAGAGCTGCCGCGAGCGGAGACGCACGCACGCCCGCCGCCCAGAGAACCGTCGCAGCGGAGATCGTCGTCCCGCCCGCCTCGACGACTCCGTCGCCGACGGACGTCACGGCGCACCCGGTCCGCACCTCGACGCCGAGCGACTGGAGAGATTCCTGCGCCTTTCGCGCGAGGTCTTCCGGAAACGACGGGAGAATCCGGGGACCCGCCTCCAGGACCAGGATCCGCGACTCACGCGGGTCGATCGCGCGGAAGTCGCTCACGAGAACGTCGCGTGAGATTTCGGCGATCGCGCCGGCGAGCTCGGCGCCTGTGGGCCCCCCACCGACGACGATGAAGGTGAGGAGCGTCCGTCGCCGCGTTTCGTCCGGCTCGCGCTCCGCCCGCTCGAACGCGAGCAGGATCCTCCGCCGGATCTCCAGCGCGTCCTCCAGGGTCTTCAGGCCGGGCGCGTTCTTCTCCCACTCGTCGTGGCCGAAATACGCGTGACTTGCGCCCGTCGCGAGAACGAGGTAGTCGAAGCGAAGCCGCCCGTCGGAGAGGACGAGCTCCCGCGCAGGTCGATCGATCGAGACCGCTTCCGCCAGCAGGACCGCGACGTTCCGCTGGCGCCGGACGATGGACCTCACCGGGTAGGCGATGTCCGCGGGGGAGAGCGCGGCGGTCGCCACCTGGTAGAGCAAGGGTTGAAAGAGGTGATGGTTGCGGCGGTCGACGAGCGTGACGCGGACGGGCGCGTTCCGGAGGGCCCGGACCGCGTTCAGCCCTCCGAAACCTGCACCGACGACGACGACGTGTGGTTCACTCATGCCCGTCACGCAGCGCGAAAGCGATAGGTGGAAGATGGACGAAGACGCAAAGCGGCAGGTGCTCCGCCGGATCCCCTACGGCCTGTACGTCATGACCTCGACGGCCGATGGACGGCCCGCGGCCTCGACTCTCACGTGGCTCTCGCAGTGCTCGTTTCACCCACCCCTCGTGATGATCGGCGTCCAGACTAACAGCCGGATGCACGAGGCCGTCGAGAAGAGCGGCGCAATCGCCGTGCACTTCTTAGCCTCAGGCCAGCAGGACGTCGCGGAGCGGTTCTTCCGGCCGCCGCCTGACGAAGACGGCCAGCGGCTGCACGGGATCCCCTACGAGCCGGGCCCGGTGACCGGGGTGCCTCTGCTCGGCGAGCTTCCGGCCTGGCTCGAGGCGAGGGTCACCGACCGCGTGGAGCGCGGCGACCACACGGTCTACGTGTGCGAGGTCGTCGGAGCCGGCCTACGCGATCCCGACTTCAAGCCGCTGCTGCTCGCTTCCACTCCGTGGAATTACGGGGGGTAACCGTCGCGCTCACTCGACTCGGGGCCTGCTCACGCACCGGCGAGCGGCTCGCCAAAACCCGGCTCGACCGCTCGCCTGGTCCCTCGCCGCGCTCGCGCTCCCGCGGCGCGAGGCTCCTCCCTCAATTACCTCGGGAGACTCCTCGCGCCGCGACGGGGCACGAGAACGAACGTTGGGAGCGACAGCGCGCTACTTCGCGAACACTTCCTCGACCGGCGTGATCCTCACCTTCGCCGCCGGAATGCCGAGCTTCAACGCTCCGATCACCTTGTCCTCCGCGAGCAGGTCGGCAGGCTTCTCCGCGTCGTAGGAGATCGGCGAGAAGGCGTCGGCGACGAGCTTGTCCTTGAGTCCCTTCGCGTCCTTCGTGACGATCACCACCGAGAGGTTTTTCGGTGAGAGGTGCTTCCGGATCGTCTGGTTGACGTCGTCGACCGTCAGCTTCGCGAGCCTGTCCCGCATGTAAGACGTGAACTCGCCGATCCCGTACCACCGCGAGTCGAGGGCATACCCGAGCTGCTGGTTCTGCGTCGCGGTCATGACGTAGACGTTCTTCGTCAGGTAGTCGCGGGTCCGCTCGAAATCCTCCTTCGACATTCCGTTCCGGACCAGGTTGTCGAGCTCGTTGATCGCGATGCGCAACGCCATCTGCGCGTTGTCCGGCACGACGGGCCGGATCCAGACCTCGAAGATCTGCGCGCGGCGCGCGATGTTCGGGTCGGGGAAAAACTGGAACATGCCGCGGGGGAACGCCTCGATGTACGCGTAGTCGCCGTAGTTCATGCCGCGGGTCTCGCGGATCCGCTTGTAAAGGTGCGACACCGACGAGCGGTGCTCGCCGAGCCACGCCCTCGCCACGTTGAGCGCCGCGAAGTCGGGGTGTGCCCGCGTCACTTCGATGGGGTGACCGAACGAGATCGCGGTCGCCCGCGTCTCCTTCTCGACGATCTCGACCTCGAGTCCCGACGGCGCGCGGGCGGCGACACGCGGAGCGGCCGGCTGCTCTCCCGACGGCAGTTTCGCCACCCCCTGCTTCAGGCGGGCGAGCATCTCGTCGGGCACGTCGCCCGCGACGCCGAGCGTCAGGTTGGCGCGGGAGTAGGCCGACGCGAGGAACTTCCGGACGTCGTCGAGCGTGATCGACTCGATTCCGGCGACCGTGCCGACCACCGGGTGTCCGTAGGGAGTGCCCGCGAAGAGGTTCGTTTGGAGGCGCTCCTTTCCGAGCTCCTCCTCGTTGTTCGACCGCAGATCCTCCTTCAGCGCGTTGGACTGCGCGTCCTTCAGGCGCTGGAAGTCGTCTTCGCGAAGGCCCGGCTCGAGGAGCTGCGGCAGGACGACGTCGAGAAACGCCTTCCAGTTGTCGCGGTGAATCGATCCGGTGAAGGTCGTCATTTCCTTGTCGACCTGCGCCGCAAAGCTGCCGGCGATCGGGTACAGCGCCTTGCTGATCTCGTCGATGCGCATCTCCTTGGAACCGGCCTCGGCGACCATGGCGGCGGACAGCGCCGCGAGACCTTCCTTGCCGGCGGGGTCGTGCGCCGAGCCCACCGCGAAGAGCAGCTTGAAGTTCGTCTGCGGAAGAGCCGTCATCTGGAGCACGACCGGAAGGTCGACCTTCTCCGCCGCGGCGGTCTGGGGCGCGACGGCCGCGAGCGACGGCAACGTCTGCACTGCCGCCGGCATCGGGTCTTTGGCAAGCGTCGTCACGACGAGCCCGTTGTCGGTGAAGTAGCGCCGGGCAGCGGCGAGCAGGTCCTCCGGCGTCAGCGACTCGTAGACCCGGAAGACGTTGTTCAGCGTGTCGTAGGACCGGCGATACCGGACGTAGCGCGCGAGCGTGGCCGCGATGCGCTCGGTGTTGTCGAGGGACCGCACGAGGCCGTACCGCGCGTTGGACTTCGCGTCGGCCAGCCGCTTCGCGTCGACCGGACGCGACCTGGCCTCTGCGAAGGTCTTCAGGAGCTCGTCGCGGACGGAGAGCGCATCGTCCATTTTCTTCAGCCGCGCGTAGACGCCGGTCAGCGACGGATCGGCGTTTCCGGGATTGTCGGTGAACATCCCGTCGACCTTCTGATCCTGGACGACGAGGCGCTTGTAGGTATCGGAAGTCTCGCCGAAGGACAGGTCCATCAGCATGTCCAACGCGGCGAAGTCCTTCTCCGACTCGGAGAAAGCGGGCCCGTGGAACGCCACCGTCACCCAGGGGAGCGTCTGGCTCGGCCAGGGCACGTGCGCATAGACGGCCGACTTTGGCTCCGGCTCCTTCGGAATGTCGACCTTGTAGTGGCCCGGTTTCCAGTCGCCCCAGTACTTCTCGACGAGCGCGATCGTGCGTTGCGGGTCCACGTCCCCTGCGACGATCACCGTCGCGTATTCCGGGCGGTACCAACGGTCGAAGAACGTCTTCGAGTACTCGAACTGATTGGGCATGTCCTCGATGTCCTTCAGGAGCCCCATCGTCGTGTGCTTGTACGTGTGAGTCGTGAAGGCCTTGTCGTGCTGGATCTCCTCGATCTTGACGATCGGGTTCGCGCTGTTCTTGTTGTATTCGCCCAGCACCGCGCGCGACTCCGTCTTGAAGCCCTCGGGCGAGTAGTCGAGGCTCTTGAAACGGTCCGCCTCGATCTTCAGGATCGTCTCGAGGTCGTCCTTCGCGAAGGTCGTGTGGTAGTTTGTGTAGTCGTCGGTCGTGTACGCGTTCTGCCGCGCGCCGGCCTGCGTCACGATCGCGTTGTACTTGTCGGGCGGGTACGCCTTCGTTCCCCGGAACATCATGTGCTCGAAGAAGTGGGCGAATCCCGACTTGCCCGGCTCGACCTCGTTGCGCGAGCCTGTCTGGACCGGGATCTGGAGCGAAACGATGTTGGGGAAGCCGGTCGGCACGACGATGACCTTCAACCCGTTCGGCAGGCTCTTCTCGACCGCCCGGAAGGGCATCACGTCGCTCGACCGGGTCGCGACGGTCGTCTTCGTCGTCGCCTTTCGAACTGTTTTCTTCGGGGCGGCGCCGGTCAGGACGGCCGCCAGCGACACCGCGCAAACCGCGGTGAGGATTCGAGATGCGGACATGAAAGCTCCTTCCGGCTCTTCAAAAGCCGTGATTCTAACGGCCGGAGGGCGTCGGTTCTTCCGCCGATGAGCTCGCCGGTCGATTTCGCGCGCGGCATTCGACTTTCGTCGGAGCCCGCCGGCGCGATCTGTGATCAAATCGGTGGAGATTCACTTCTGCACTTGGCGAAAGGAGATTAGGAGATGGCCACCACCGAACCCGTTCGGGTCCCCGAACGCCGCCCGGAAACCGAGAACACGTCGATTTCCGCGGCCCCGCGCCCGCTTCCCTCTCCGCGGAAAACGCGCTTCACGATCAAGATGAAAGGGATGGTTCCGACCTAAGAACGGCTGTTTCGGACGCGGATGCCTCGGATCACATCCCGCGGCCCCGAAATGGGCTAGGCTCACCATACCCTCACGACAATGAAGAATCGGACGCGAGCCGACGATGTGAACGACCTGTACGAGCGGGCGCTGCCGGTCATCCATTCGACGCTGGAGACGGACTACCGAATGACGGAGCGGGAAGCCCGGGACGCGGAGCACGACCTCTACGTGTGGTTTCACCGCTTCGCGAGGCGCAGCGGTTTGACGGCTGCGCCGGTCGGCTCCCTGCGGCTGCCTCTTCTCGTAGCCGCCTGCCAGTACGGGCGCTCCTTCCAGCTCTGGAAGCACGGCGGAGAGAACCTCGACGACACCCTCGGACGCGTGTTGGCCCGGGAACCGCAGGAGCTCGCCTCCGAGCTCGTGGCGCGCATGGACCGGGAGAACTGACGTGGCGGGACGGCTTCTGCGATTTCCGAACAGGCCGATCTCCTCGGACGAGGGGATCGCCGCGGCGCGGAGCGCGCTCGAGGTCCCGATCGAATCGCGCGAGGCGAAAGCGTTCGCGCTCCAGATCGAGGAGCCGGAGGTCCTGCTCGGCGTCTGCGGAATCCTGCGCGCGGAGCTCGAGACCGCACCCGACAACGTCATTCGCGAAGCCGAGTACTTCTACCGGTTCCTCGAGCAGCCGAAGCGGTCGATCGGGATCCTCGACGAACGGGAGTTCTTCCTGGGCGAGATGGCGCTCATCGCGGGGACCGCGTGCCGGCTCCTGTATCGCCGGGAGGACGCGCGCCGCTGGTTCGACCGGGGGGAGGCATGGTTCCGGCACACCGTCAACTCCGTCGCCGATTGGGCGCGGCTGTCCTATCAGCGGCTCGCGCTGAGGCTCGAGGAGCGGGAGTTCGAAGAGGTCCGGGAGCTCGTGCCGCTGCTCGTCGAGAGCTTCGAGAAGCTCGACATGCGCGAAGAGGCGCTCAAATGCCGCTTCCTCGAGGGAATCGTCCTGATGGAGCTCGACCAGCCAACGCGGGCGCTCGAGACCTTCCGGCGGATCCGCGCCGGCGCCCGCGCGATGGGCAACGACCAGCTGCTCGCGACGGCGCTGACCAACCTCGCCCAGCTCCACGCCGGTCTCGGCGAGGCAGAAGAGGCACTCGACGCGTCGCGCCATGCGCTCCTGGTGTGGCGCCGACTGAACAACCGGGTCGGAGTCGCCAAGGTCCACTGGGGCATGGGCGACCTGCTGCGCGTCAAGGGCCAGCCGTCGTCGGCCGTCGAGGCCTATCGGGAGGCCCAGAAGGAGTTCGCCGAGATCGGAATGCGCGGCGACGTCGCCGCGCTGCAGCTCGTCGTCGCGGATCTCCTCCTCGACCTCGGCGAGGACGACGCTGCGCGGCGCGAGATCGTCGCGGCACTTCCGGCGATCGACGAGATGCAGATGGTCCCGGAGGGAGTGGCCGCGCTCGCGCTATTGCGGGAATCGGTTCGGGGCCGCCGGATCGATCAGGCGGCGCTTCGCGAGCTGCACGGTTACTTCGACCGCCCGGAAGGCTGACGCCCAAGAGCCTCGACGGGCTCGAGTCGGACTTCGATCCCGGCGAGGGCGGCCACATCCGGAAGAATCGCCGGCTCGAGCGCCACGTTGCCGCCGCCGCACATCGCCCACGCGGTCCACGCTCCGCCCTCGGGCAGGCGCACAGCGGCCATCCCTTCCGCGTCGAGGGGAAACCGGGCGAGCACCGGCAGCGACGTCTCGCCGCCGAGTGGACCGGACATCGACAGAACGCCGCCGCCGCAGGCAACGACGCGGACGGCGAGCTCGAGAGTCTCCGGAAGCCGCACGTCTCCCAGGTCGGTGACCGGAGGGGAGAGTGGAGAGCGCCGCACCGGAAGCCGGGCGATGCCGCTCGACTCCGAACGGATTTCGAGGTGAAACTCTCCGGCGTCGGGAGCGGATACGCGAAAGCGGCCGTCGCCTCCGGAGGCTGTCTCGAGCGGCATCCGCTTCAGGCGGTCCCCGGGTCGCGTCGCGGTTTCGAGAGACGGCACGATCCGCAAGCGCGCCGCCGGCTCGGGAACGCCCGCGCTCGTCAGCACGCGTCCGATGAAAGCGCCGCCGCCGTCGAGCGCGATCCGGGCCGGCTCGCCGGGCGACGAGATCGCCGCGCCACAGCCGAATCGAGCGTGGCAGGCGAGCAGGCGATAGCGACGCGGCTCGAGATCCGGAACCTCGAAGCCGCCGCTCTCGTCGCTGGTTACGTCCGCGAGCACGCCCGCATGCCCGTCGGGATCGGCGGACCGGACGAGGACGGTCGCGCCCGCGACGGGGCGGTCGGGGCCTTCGAGCACCGTTCCCGTAAGAGGCGTCGCCCGGGGGAGCTCGACGGACGCGGGCGGCGCGCAGGCGGATCTCAGCTCTAAGAACGGCACCCTCACCGTCGCGAAACCGCGCGCGGAGAGCTCGACGACGAGACCCGCGGAGTCGTTTCGACTCTCGAGCCAGAAGAGGCGCTCCTTGAGCTCGGAAACTTCGGAGGACGGCTCTCGCGCGAGCACGACGCCGCCGGGAGCGGCCGGGCGGAGGACCCGTACGGACACGGAGGCCGTTTCGCCGGTCGGCTCCGGCGGGGCGACGCGCAGGACTGCGGACGCGACGAGCTCGCGCATCCCAACCTCGTCGGGGGAGCCGCGTCGGATCTGGGCCGCGGCGCGGGCGTTCCCCCCGTCGCAGGCGACGACCCGTCCCGCAAAATCGGTCGGCACCGCCGGGCACTGCCACTCACCCGCGAGATCGGTTTCGCAGAGGGGATCTTCGGCCGGCGAGCCGACGAGGTGCACCTCCGCGCCGGCTGCGAGGGGATGGGTGCCGCGCAGCGTTCGGTGCGGAAGCGGCTGAATGGCCCGCGAGCCCGGCGACGCGGGCCAACGAAACGGACCCTCGAGCTCGTAGCCGCGCGTTACGCTCCGGAAGACGAGCAGCGCGCGCGACTCCGCCGCCGCGCGAAGGATGATGCGTCCGCGTTCGAGCTTGCCTCCGTCCACCCACCTCCATCGGGGAACGGCGCCGTCGTCGACGAGAAGGTCGGCGCGAACGGCTCTGCCGCCCACCGTAAGCTCGAGCGGGACGCCTCCGCCCGGCGGCCCACCCGCCGTTCGACGAAAGCGGAATTCCATTTCCGTCGGGGGAGTTGAGGCGGCGGCAGCGAGAAGCAGAGTCGCCGCGATCACGGGGAGCACCGGATGAGATCGAAGGCGGCGAGCAGGTCCTCTCCGCGGACGGTGTGCGGGGAGATCTGCCTGGCGGCCCGCGTCACCACGCGGCAGTCGAGGAGAAACGCGTAGCGGTCGCAGAGGCCCGCGAGATCATGCAGACGGTGCGACGAGACGAGGAACGCGCAACCTTCCTCGCGCTTGCGTCGCAGGGAATCGGAGAGCCAGCGCGAGCCGTCGGGGTCGAGTCCCTCCCAGGGCTCGTCAAAAAGAAGCGCGTCGAGGTCCGTCCGCGCGAGCTCCGCCGAGAGTCCGAGGAGCTGTCTCGACCCGCGCGAGAGAGCGCGAACCGGGCGGCGGTCGTCGGAGGTATCGCGGCCTCGCGACACGAGCCGGACCCACGTCCGCGCGGCAACGGCCGGCGGAAGCGTATGCGCGCCGCCGAAGTGGCCCACGCGATCGCGCGGCGGAGCGGCATCTGCGCCGCGCCACTCGACGCGCCCCGCCGTCGGGCAGACGAGACCGAGGAGGATGCGGAGCAGTGTCGTCTTTCCCGCGCCGTTCGCCCCGATCAGGCCCGCGATCTCTCCCTCGCGCAGGGAAAAATCTACGTCCCGCAGGACGGAACGGGCACCATAACTCTTCGAAAGGCCGAGGGCGCGAACGACGTCTTTCATGAGCCTTCCTCGGCGAGCCCGAGGTCGGCTCGCGCAATCAGAAGCGCTCCCCCGGCCACGGCGAGCGTGGCGGTCGCTGCGAAAGCGAGCAGGATCGCGCGAGGCCACTCGAGCGTTGGGATCGCGGCGGGAAACGCGAGTCCGAGCCCGAACGCGGCGAGCGGTTGGTCGCCGGCCCAGGAGGGCTGGACGTGAAGACGGCCGAGCGGGCCCAGGACCTTTCCCGCGGCGACGAGGGAGACCGACAGGAGGAGCCAGAGTGTTCCTCCGAGGAACGGGGCGCCCCGGACCGTGGCCGCCCACGGGATCCCGGAGACCAGGAGAAGAGTCACCCATCCGCCCGGACGGAGCGCGGGAACCGACGCCGACCGGGCAGCGACCGCCTGGCACGCTCCGCACGCGAGCCACGCGAGCGCGCCGGGGGCCGCCGAGGCGGCGAAGTGCGCGAGCGCGACGCGAGTGCGGCCATTCCCGATCAGGACCGGGTCGTAGTAGCCGCGCGTCGCGTGACGCGTGAACCCGGTGGAGGCCGCGAAGAGCTGAACCATGGCGATCGAGGCCAGCACCCAGTCCGAGGAGCCGCGATCGACCGCTTCGAGCGCGCCGGCGCCGACGGCCAGGATCGCGAACACGGCCGTGAGCGTCGCGGGGGGAGGCGAGACGGCCGCGAAATAGCGGAACGCGGGAAGACGGCTCACGGAACGTGAATCCGGCGAACAGTCCCGTCGGCGAAGAGGACGACGAGGCTGCGCTCGGTCGCGTCGAGGATCGCTCGGGCTTCCGCGGGCAGCTCGAGCGTTCGCTCGGAACGCCTGCCTCGGACGAGCGTGACGTGCCGACCGCGGCGGGCTCCGTTCTCGAGTGGGGTGCGGTCACCCTCCTGGTTCGTGAGCGTCCAGATCGCCTGGCCGTCGATCAAGAACGCGTCGCGGATCGGATACGTGAAAGCGACGCCCGGCTCCCGGCTCACGCCGCGGGCGGGGGACGGCAGCGCGAATGAGGGTACGGCGATCGGACGAATGATCCCGATCCGATCGACGAGGAGCACCTCGGGGTCTCCGGCGACGAACCAGCAGGGAATGGCGGCCTTCGTTCCGGATCCGCACCGGAGCAGATTCGCGATGAGAATCTCCGCCAGACCCGGCGCGGAACGGGAGGAGAGGGGCGAGAAGGGTCGCAGGGCCCCGTTTTCCGCGCGCAGCAGCATCCGCTCGTTCGGACGCAGCCGGACCGCGAACAATCCGGCGTGATTCCAGAACGTCGCGATTCCCTGGCAGGGCTCCGGAAGCCGCCGCTTCTCGACGCGCTCGCCGGTCGCCTCCGAGAAGCGGAAGACGAACCGGCCCTTGTCCGCGAGCGTCCAGACGGTTCCATCGCCCGGCAGCGCCATGCCGTACGGATCGAGCGGCGCGTCGGCGCCCGACAGAGGCTGCACGCTCGTCGCGAGCGTCGCGCGATCGATCCGATAGAGGGCCGGAAGAGACGTGTCCAGCAAGCGGATCTCTTTCGCGCCGACCCATCGCCCGCCGTAGTCGCCGACGGGCCCGGCCGGCCCGCCGGCGATCGCCAGAGCGGAGAGCGCGTTCATGGAGAGCGCAAACCCGAGACGACGGAAGGGCACGCCTAGGTGTAGGCCCGGCGCAGGCACGCGACCGTGTCCAGGTAGCAGTCGATGCCGGCGGCGCTCCTCTGCCACCAGGTATCGAGGTCGGATGCGCGCACGAGACATTCCGCGTAGAACTGGATGCAGCCGGCGCCCTGCGCGGGAGCGGCGGCCGCGAGACCGGCGGTGACGGCGAGGGTCGGCACGAGGAGACGGGCGGACGCGAAGCGGGTGAGAGTCATGGGTTCCTCCTTTTCGAAAACCGATTGATCGGCCGGGTCAGTAGAGACGGCGTTGCAGGCAGTGGATGAGATTGGCGTAGCAGACGATCCCGGCGAAGGAGCGCCCCGGAAACGTGCCGAGATCGGAGGCCGCTTCCACGCAATCCACGTAATCGAGAAGGCAATCGGCTCGCGCCGCGGCCGGAGTCAGAAGAGAGGGCGCGAGGACGACCGCGGACAGCAGGCGCGCGGTGGCTTTCCCCGGTCGATTCTTCCTTCGAATCAGCATGTCGTCGACCTCCTACTCAAGGAATGTCACGGAAGGTCGCGGGGACCCTCCTCTTCGCGACAACTGGAGACAAGGCGGCGTTCTCTACCGTCTCTCCGGGGGGAGAAAGGGTCGTCGCTCGAGCCCGACTAACATCTGTCGCGTGCCCCGCGTCCTTCTTCTCCTTCCGACGACGACCTACCGCGCGCCCGACTTTCTCGAGGCCGCGAAACATCTCGGGGTCGACGTCACGGTCGCCTCCGAGCAACCGAGCACGCTCGAGGCTCTGAACCCGGCGGGACTCCTCGCCCTCGACTTCCGCGATCCCGCGGGAGCGGCAGCGAAGGCCGCGGAGCTCTCGCGCTCCCATCCCATTGCCGCCGTCGTCGGCGTCGACGAGGACACCGCAGTGGTCGCGGCGGCTAT
Organism: Thermoanaerobaculia bacterium; assembly: GCA_036001245.1. Lineage (GTDB taxonomy): Bacteria > Acidobacteriota > Thermoanaerobaculia > UBA5066 > Gp7-AA6 > Gp7-AA6. The sequence continues at coordinate 14,543 of DASYUL010000028.1, read as the reverse complement.
CGCGAACGCGCTGGGGCTTCCGAGCAACCCTCCCGAAGCGGCGGAAGCGGCGCGCGACAAGGCCGCACTGCGGCGGGTCCTGAATGCGGCCGGTGTGCCGAACCCCGGATCGCGTGTCTTCCCGCTGGACGGCGGTCCGGATGGCCCGTCCGGCTCGGTGTGCTATCCGTGCGTGCTCAAGCCGACGTTTCTCTCCGCGAGCCGCGGCGTCATTCGCGCCGACGACCCGGAGTCGTTTCGCGCGGCGTGGACCCGGATCGCCGCCATTCTCGCGCAGCCGGACGTGGCCCGGAAAGGCGGACGCTCCGCGCGCGAGATCCTCGTCGAGGACTTCGTACCCGGGGTCGAGGTCGCGCTCGAAGGGCTTTTGACCGACGGTCGACTCGAGGTCCTGGCGATCTTCGACAAACCGGATCCGCTCGAAGGCCCGTTCTTCGAGGAAACGATCTACGTGACTCCTTCGCGGCTTCCCGAAGGCGAGCTCGCCCGGATCCGGTCGGTCACCTCCGAGGGCTGCCGCGCGCTCGGGCTCTCCGATGGACCCGTCCACGCGGAGCTGCGCGTCGGTCCGCACGGCCCGTCGCTGATCGAGCTCGCGGCGCGGTCGATCGGCGGGCTGTGCTCGCGCACGCTCAAGTTCGGCGCCGGCATGTCGCTCGAGGAGCTGATCCTTCGCCACGCGCTGAAGCTCGATCGCGAACGTCCATCGCGTGACGCGCGGGCGGCAGGCGTGATGATGATTCCCATCCCCCGCGCCGGGCGGTTCGAGGCGGTCCGCGGCCTCGAGCGGGCGAAGGCGATACCCGACGTCGAAGACGTCGTGATCTCGGCGCACACCGGACAGACGCTGGTTCCGCTGCCGGAGGGATCGCGCTACCTCGGGTTCCTCTTCAGCCGGGCGGCGACCCCGGAACGCGCCGAGGCGGCGCTTCGCGAGGCGCACGCGGAGCTCGTCTTCGACATCCGACCCTGACTAAGAATGCCGCGGGGACAGATCCCGAAGGGGTCTGCACCCGTCGCAGTCCACGCCGCGGGGACAGATCCCGAAGGGGCCTGCACCCGCCACAGTCCATGCCGCGGGGACAGATCCCGAAGGGGTCTGCACCCGCCACAGTCCATGCGGGGACAGGCCCTGCGGGCTTGCACTCGCCACAGTGATTCCGCCGGACGATCAGGCCGCGCCGGCGATCGCGGCGATCCGTGTTTCCACCAGGGGCTGCCAGTCGCCCGCGCACTCGGGGTGCGCGCGTGCGAGCCGCAGCGCTTCCCGGGCGCCGGAGACGTCGCCCTCCTTATGCAGGAGCTCCGCGAGACGCAGGAGCGCGCGCAGGCTTCCCGGGGCGGTCGCGTGGTGCGCGGCGATCTGCCGATAGAACCGCGTCGCCCACTGCTCATCGCCGTTCCTGTCGAGGAAGCTCGCCGCTCGCTGGTGAAACCGGAAGGGCAGCCCGTCGTAAGCCTGCGAAGGTGCTTCGCCGAGGAGCTGCAGGACGAGATCCTTCTCTCCCCGCGCGACGTAAAGGTCGAGCAGGCGCGGCGCCTCGCGGCCGAAACCGGGCCAATCGGCCTGTTCGAGCGCGAGGTCGCACGCGAGACGCTGCGCGTCGACGCTCGTCGGGTTCTCGCGCAGGGTTTTCTCGATCAGGCGCCGGGCTCCCGGTACATCGCCGCGCCCGCGCGCTTCCAACGCGTCGACGAGGCCCGGATTCTGCGTCCAGGACACCCGCGCCTCGATCGCCGGATGGATCCACCTCTTCTCGATGCCGAGTGCGACGATCAGAAGCGTGACTGCGGCGCCGAATGCGAACCCACCAACGTGCGCCCAGAGCGCGATCCCTCCCGGCTCGGTGAGGTGCGTGGCGAGCCAGAACTGAGCGACGAACCAGAGCGGCAGAAAAACGAACGCCGGTACGAGGAACCGGAAGCGGATCCAGGGGAGAAAGATGATCGGAACGCAGAGGAAGCGGATCCGGGACGTCCACATACGGACGAGGAATGCCCCCATGATTCCGGCGATCGCGCCGGAAGCGCCCACCACCGGCGCCCAGCTCCCGGGGTTCTGCCACGTGTGCGCCGCGAGCGCCGCGGCGCCCGAGGCGAGGTAGAGCAGCGTGAACAGGACCCGCCCGAACAGGTCTTCGAGGAACGGGCCGGTGGCGAAAAAGAAGAGCATGTTGCCGACCAGGTGGAGAAGTCCCGCGTGGACGAACATCGAGGAGAGCGCGGCGAAGGGGTCGGGATCGGCGGGGATGAACCCCGGCTTCAGGATCGGCAGCTCACGGCCGATCGCGAGCAGCTCCTGCGCCATCCCGTTCAGCTTCTGCTGCTGCCGGCGGACGACCCACTCGATCGGAGGCCTCGAGGCCGCGCGCACCTGCGCGAGCAGTTGAATCGCCCGATGCCCGTAGAAGGGCACGAGCTCGTCGGGGACCGTAAGGTGCGGGTTCGCGACGATGTATTCGGTGATCTGCTTTGCCTTGGCCTCGAACCGGGCGGGCACGTCGGAGCGGTTCGACGCGATCCAGAGGAAGACGAAGATGACGACGTTCAACGCGATGATTCCGTAGGAGACCCACGGCTCCCGGCGCACTTCCCCGTGCTCTTTTCCGATCGGGATGATGAGCATGAATCGCCGGCGCCGATGCTATTCCGCCGCACGCGCCTGCGACCCCCCGACCTTCGTCGGAATTTAGCGGCGGGCGGACCCGCCGCTTGTCGCCTCGGCTTTCGCCGATGCTCGATGCGGACCCTGGACTTTTGTCTTATTTCGCGGGCGCGTAGTAGGGGTTGCGACCGGCTGCGTGGTCGGTGGTGTCGAGGATCTCGCCGATCGACGGCGCCAGACCGCGGATCGCCTTTTCGATGCCCTGCTTCAGCGTCACGTCCGCGGCGCCGCACCCCTGGCAGCCGCCGCCCAGCCGAAGGTAGACGTTGTTCTTCTTCACGTCGATCAGCTCGACCCATCCGCCGTGCGCCGCAACCGCGGGGTTGATCTCCCGCGAGAGGAGGTCTCCGATCGCCCACTTGAGGTCGGATTCCGACGGCAGGTTCTCGAAGTAGCTCTGGGCGACGATCGCCTGGCCGCCCCGCAAGTGCTTGCGGATGACGTTTCCGGCGCCGAGCGCCGGCCAGTCGATCGCGTAGTCCGCGCCGAGCGTGACCATCTCTTCGGCGATCAGCACCGACGTCACTCCCGGGAGCGCGAGCAGCTCGGACGCCAGCGGCGAAGCCTTCGCCGTCTCCGCGTCCGCGAAGAACGCGGACTCGTCGGCGAGCACCGCCCGATCCACGGTGAACCGGCACCGCTCGCCGGCTCCCAGAGGCTCGCCTTTGATCTGAATCTCGTCGCTCATGGGCCCTTCGCCGACGAGTATAGCGTCGGCCCGCAGGCGGCGTTTTTTGGCCCGGCGCGCGTGGCGCGTGACATTTCCTGACAGCCTTCGTCCCGGTCATGCGGGGCGGCGCGAACGTAAATCCCTGAGCTTTCACGGCCAACGGCGCATCGGGCAGCCGGGTACGCGATTCGCTCATCTCTGCCGCCAATGAGCTCCCGTGGCGCTCGCCCTGTCTCTGCCGGCGGGTTCACGTCCGTCGAACTGATCGTCGCCACGGCAATCGTCGTCAGCGTCTTCGTGTTCACGCTCGCGTACCTCCACACGATCATGCGGCGCGAGCGGATGAAGACGGCCGTGCGGGAGATCTATTCGCTCGTTCTCGCCGCCCGGATGCAGGCGGTCCGCCGCGACGCGAACGTCGTTCTCCAGATCGACCTCGCGAAACGGAAGCTCACGGCGTGGGCGGAATCGTCGCCGGCGAACTTCGTGCGCGACGAATCCGAGACCGTGTTGAACGTCCAGACCCTGCCGTCACTGGTATCCGTGCGGCCGGTCGCGGGACCGGTCGACGGCCCCGACGGAATCGCCTTCGACGAGTACGCCGGCGACCCGACTCTCGTCGATCGAATCGTCTTCGGAAGCAACGGGGGTCTCGTGACGCCGCAGGCGGCGAACAGCCGGCGGCCGGAAAGGCCGGCGACGCTCACCGGTGACGTTCCCGCGACCTCCGCCAACTGTCCGGATGCCGGATGCCGCGGAATCTATCTCGCCGACCGGGCGACCGGCGGACCGAATCGGAATCTCTTCCGGATCAGCGTCGATGACTTCGGGCGCGTCGGGAAGGCCTCACTGCTCAAATGGCTGCCGTCGGAGCAGGGAGGGAACTCGGGCGAGCGTGACTTCGTCCCGCCGCCCTGGAAGTGGGTGGACTGATGGAAACCTCAAAGCGTGGGCCGCAGCGGACGGGATGGGTGATCCTCGTGCTGATGGTCGTCTCGAATTTCATGGCGTGGATGGAACCGATCGTCAGCGTGACGGCGGGGTTCGACGCGATCGCGCCGATGCAACTGAAGCTGTCGCTCGGAGCGTGCATTCTCGCCGCAGCGCTCGTGACCGCGACGTGGCTCACGGGGAGATACAGCTCCTCGTTGCTTCCCCGCGTCCTTCGCCCTCCTCGTCTCCTCGGGTTCCGGATGGCGCTCGCGGCCTCCGCTGCGAACATCGCGTTCGGGATCGCGATTGCGACCCTCGGTCCGTACGCGTCGGTGGGCGCCTGGCGAGTGTCGATCGCGATCCAGGCGGCCTGGTTCGTCTTCGTGCTCCCCGCGGAGGTCGTCTCGGCTTACCTGACCGGCCGGGGATCCGTCCGGCGAAGCGAGCCTTCGGCGCAGACGGGCGAGCCTTCGGCGCAGGCGGGCGAGCCTTCGGCGCAGACGGTGTGACGGAAAGACTCCGCTCGTTATAATCGCGCGCCTCGAGAACGAGAATGGCGCGCATCACACGCAAAGAGCTCAAGCGAAACGAGCTCGTCGAGACCTTCGGCAAGACCGTCGATTACGTCTCGCACCACCGCCGCGGAGCGGTCGAGGCCGTTGCGGCGGCCGCCGCCGTCCTTCTCATCGCCGGGGGATTCTTCCTCTTCCGGGGGTGGCGCGAGCGCCAGGCCGGACGGGAGCTCTCCGCCGCGCTCGAGATCCTCGAGACGCCCATCGCCGGCGACCCCGCGGCGGCCACGGCGCCGCGCACGTTTCCGACCGCGGTCGAGCGCGAGCGCGAGGCGATGAAGCATCTGAAGAAGGCTTCCGCGAAAGGCGGCACGTCCGCCGGTCGCGCGGCGCAGGTCATCCTCGCCGCTCACGGAGACAAGGCGGCGCAGTCTCCCGAAGCGCTGTCGAAGGCGGCTCGAGACGAGCAGGCCGAGGTTGCGGCGGCCGCCGAGATCGACGCCGCGCGGCTTCTTGCGGCGCAGGGCAAGACGACGGAGGCGATCGACCGGCTGAAGAGAGCGATCGAATCGCCGAAATCCGCCGCGCCCAAGGACGCGCTCCTCTTCGCGCTCGCCGAGGCCTATGAGAAGGCGGGCTCGACCGCCGATGCCCGCGCGACGTACCAGCGTCTCGTCAACGACTACCCGAACTCCCCGTATCGGACGGACGCGCGCCAGAAGATCGGGAGCTGAGCGGTCCTGCATCGACGCGTACTCATCTTCGTTTGTGACGGCCTCGGCGTCGGAGCGACGCCCGACGCGCAGGCATACGACGACGCGGGTGCGAACACGCTCGGACACGTCCTCGACCGCGCGCCGACGCCGCTCCCGAATCTCGACTCGCTCGGCCTCCTCGCGCTGCTCGACCCGCCGCGCGGTGCAGCCGGGTCGGGCGCACGCGGAAAAGCCTGGGAGCTCTCTGCCGGTAAGGACACGACGACCGGGCACTGGGAGATGATGGGCCTCGTCGTCGACCAGCCGTTCCCGCTCTACCCGCACGGGTTTCCTCCGGAGGTCGTGGAGCCGCTCGAAAAGTTTGCCGGCGGCCGCGTCCTCGGAAACCGCCCCGCGTCGGGGACCGAAATCATCCGGGAGCTCGGGCAAGAGCACCTCGCGACGGGCCGGCTGATCCTCTACACCTCGGGGGACTCGGTCTACCAGATCGCCGCGCACGAACGAATCTGGCCGCCGGATCGGCTCTGGGAGGCGTGCCGCTTCGCGCGGTCGGTCCTGACCGGGAAGCACGCCGTCGGCCGCGTCATCGCACGGCCGTTCACCGGTCCTCCGGGTGCCTTCGTCCGCACGGCGAACCGCCGGGACTTCACCGTCGAGCCGACGGGCGAGACCTGGCTCGACCGGCTCGTCGCCGCCGGCAAGAGCGTCTTCGGCGTCGGCAAGATCGTCGACATCTTCTCGGGCCGCGGCATCACGTCGTCGGTCCACACGGGGTCGGACGCCGAGGGCGTGCGCGTCTCGATCGAGGCGCTGCGCTTCGGCGACGCCGACCTGGTCTTCACGAACCTCGTCGACTTCGACAGCAAGTACGGCCACCGCAACGACCCGGCCGGATTCGCGAAGAACCTCGCCGGCCTCGACGCGCTCATTCCGGAGACGCTCGCCGCGCTCGGTCCGGAAGACCTCTTCTTTCTCACGGCCGACCACGGCTGCGAGACGACGGACGTCTCGACCGACCACACGCGGGAGCACGTTCCATTTCTCGCGGCCGGTCCCGCGGTGAGCCGCAACGTGGAGCTCGGGGTGCGGCGCGGTTTCTGCGACCTCGCCGCCACTGCGGGTGAGTGGCTCGGAGTCCCCGCGCCGCGCGGCAAGAGCGCGCTCTCCGAACTCCTGGTGTGAGGCGGGGTCGGCGCTGCTCTACGTCCTGATCGCGGCCGGCCTCTTTTTCGTCGCGCTCACCGCCGTTCTTCTCGTGGTCAACCTGGCGGCGCTCCCGCGTCTGGCCCGGGTGGCCGCGCGTCAAGCCTTCCGAGGAAGCGGCGCGTCCGTTTCCATCGTGATTCCGGCGCGCAACGAGGAGGCGGAGATCGAGCAGGCCGTCCGCTCGCATCTTGCGCAGGACTATCCTGACTTCGAAGTCGTCGTCGTGGATGACCGCTCGACCGACGGGACGGGGGCCCTTCTCGAAAGGCTCCGGCGGGAGGACTCGCGGTTGAAAGTCATCGCGGGCGCGGAGCTCCCTCCGGGATGGCTGGGCAAGCCGCACGCTCTCGCGCAGGGCGCCGCGGGGGCGTCGGGAAGCCTTTTCCTCTTTGCCGATGCCGACGTGCGCTACCACCCTGATGCCCTCCGAGAAGCCGTCGCCGTGCTCCAATCGAGGGAGATCGACCTGGCCACGCTGCTGGCCCATTTCGAAATGCGAGGGTTCTGGGAGAACGTCCTTCTTCCGTACGTGACGATCTCCATTTACGGAAGCCTCGGCTTCCTCGCCAACCTCCCGCGGCTCCGCGCCTTCGCGATGGGCGCCGGCACGGGGATGCTCGTCCGCCGCTCCGCTTACGAGGCGATCGGCGGCCACGCGGCGATTCGCAACTCGGGTGTGGACGACATCCGCCTGGCCATGGCCGTCAAGCGGGCGGGGTTTCGTTGCCTTCTCCTCCGCGCGGAAGACCGCGTCGCTGTCCGGATGTATCGGAGCCTTCGGAGCATCTGGGACGGCGTCACGAAGAGCATGGTCTTCGCGTTCAGCGGACCGGCGGGTTTGCTGCTCCTGCTTCTGACATTCTTCTATCTCGCGATCTCGATCGCCCCTTTCGCCGTGCTCTTCGCAGCGCTCTTCGGCGCGCCGGTCCCTCCGCGGGACCTCGCGCTGGCCGCGTTTCTCGCCACGGCCTTGGTGCTCCTGCGGGGTGCGCTCGCCGCGATCCTTCGGGACCCGCTCTGGCCAGCCTTGACCCACCCTTTAATGGCGGCGGTGTGGGCGGGTATCATCGCGCGGTCTCTTTACCACCGGTACATTCGAAAGCGCCTCACCTGGCGAGGCCGGGAGTACGACGCGCGTCGCGCGCGCTTCTAGCAGGGGCTGGCGAGGGAGGTCGGGATGCGCTGGATCGGGCTCGCGGGCATCGTGGTGATCTTCGGGATCGCTTACCTCTTCTCGGCGAACCGGCGCGCGATCCGCTGGTACACCGTTCTGTGGGGCTTCGCGCTCCAGGTCCTCTTCGCTTTCCTCGTCCTGTACTGGGAGGCGGGCAAGAACGCGCTCGAGCGATTCTCGTTGGCGATCACCGGGGCGATTTCGTACGCCGACCAGGGCGGATCGTTCGTCTTCGGGTGGCTGACCGGGCGCATGGAGAAGATCGGCGAGGCCACCGGGCAGCCGATCGGCGGCTACATCTTCGCGTTCAAGGTCCTTCCGATCGTCATCTTCATCGCGTCGTTCTTCACGATCATGTACTACCTCGGCATCATGCAGCGGATCGTGCAGGGCATGGCGTGGGTGATGCAGCGGCTCATGAAAGTCTCGGGAGCCGAGTCGCTCGCAGTCGCCGCGAACGTCTTCATCGGACAGACCGAGGCGCCCATCCTGATCGCGCCCTACATTCCGACGATGACCCGGTCGGAACTCTTGACGATGATGACGGGCGGCATGGCGCACGTCTCCGGCGCGGTGCTCCTCGCCTACGTCGCGATGGGGATCCCGGCGAAGTACCTCATCACCGCCTCCGTGATGGCGGCGCCGGGGGCGATCATGATGGCCAAGATCCTGATGCCCGAGACCGAAGTCCCGGTGACCATGGGAGAAGTCCGGCTGAAGGTCGAGAAGACGCACACGAACGTGATCGACGCCGCGGCGTCGGGCGCTTCGCAGGGAATGATGCTCGTCATCAACATCGTCGCGATGCTGATCGCGTTCATCGCGCTCATTGCGCTCCTGAACGGGTTCCTCGGCTGGGCCGGCGGCCTCTTCGGATACCCGAATTTCCAGCTCCAGCAGGTTTTCGCGTGGGTCCTCTGGCCGCTCGCCGTGGTCATGGGCGTTCCAATCAAGGACGCGGCGACCGTCGCCGACCTGATCGGCAACAAGACCGTCATCAACGAGTTCTTCGCTTATGCGCGGATGAGCACGCTGCAGGCCGGAATGTCGGAGAAGGCGCGCCTGATCGCGTCGTTCGCGCTCTGCGGGTTCGCGAACTTCTCCTCGATCGGGATCCAGATCGGTGGGATCGGCGGGCTCGCGCCAACGCGGAAGGGCGACATCGCGCGCCTCGGCTTCCGGGCACTTCTCGGAGGATCGCTGGCTTCGTTCATGACCGCGACGATCGCGGGGCTTCTCGCGGGATGACGGGCGAGACCGGGCTCCTCGGCCGCCTCGACGCGACGGCGGAATTTCTCCGCGGGAAGCGCGACGTTTCGCCGGCCGTCGGGCTCGTCCTCGGCTCGGGGCTCGGGACATTCGCGTCGCGGCTGAAGAACCGGGTCGCGATCCCCTACGAAGAGGTCCCGAGCTTTCCGGTGCCCTCGGGGGTCGTCGGCCACGCGGGGGAGCTCGTCCTGGGCGACGTCGGCAAAACCCCGGTCGTGGTTCTCTCCGGGCGCGTCCACTATTACGAGGGCCGCCCGATGACGGACGTCGTGTTTCCGGTCCGCGTGCTCGCCCGGCTCGGCGTCCGGGCAGTCGTGCTCACCAACGCCGCCGGGGGAGTCCGAAAGACATTCAAGCCCGGCGATCTCATGTTGATGACCGACCACATCAATGCGTTCGGCACGAACCCTCTCATTGGTCCCAACGAAGACGCGCTGGGCCCGCGGTTCCCCGACATGAGCCGCGTTTACGACCCGGCGCTCCGAAAGCTCGCGAAGGAGACGGCGCGGTCTCTGCGCATCCCCCTGCGCGAGGGCGTCTACCTCGGAAACTCCGGCCCGTCCTACGAGACGCCCGCGGAGATCCGCGCCTACCGAGCGATCGGCGCGGACGCCGTGGGGATGTCGACCGTACCGGAGGCGATCGCGCTCAACCACGCCGGCGTGCGCGTGATCGGCATTTCGACGATCACCAACATGGCCGCGGGAATCCTTCCCAAGCCTCTGGACCACTCGGAGGTCCTCGCGACCACGAAGAAGGTCGGAGACCGGTTCGTGCGACTTTTGACCACGCTCGTTCCGAAGATCGGCAGCGCGGTGCGCCGGTGATCCCGCCGGAGCTCGAGGAGCGACTCGTCGCGGAGGCGTTCCGCAGCCGCGGAAATTCGGTTTCGCACCGAAGCGGCTTCGCCGTCGGTGCGGCGATCGAGGCGGAGGACGGGCGGATCTTCGGCGGCTGCAACGTCGAGAACGCGACGTACGGCCTCACGGTCTGCGCCGAGCGCGTCGCGGTCTGGAAGGCGCTCTCGGAGGGAGTCAGGAAATTCCGCGCGGTCGCCGTCGTGACCGGAGCCGACGTTCCGACGCCTCCGTGCGGCGCCTGCCGCCAGATCCTCTGGGAGTTCGCCGGCGACGTCCCGGTCGTCTCGGTCACGGAGGGGGGAAGTCGCAAGCTGTATCGGATGGCGGACCTGCTGCCCGAGCCGTTCGAATTTTGAGACGCATCGTCCTCCTCGCGGCCTTCCTCGTCCTCGCGGCCGCTCCTGCGCGACGCGAGCCGGCGGATCTCCTCATCACCGGCGGAATGGTCGCGACCGTGGACGCGAGCTTCACCGTGTTTTCCCCGGGCGCCGTCGCGATCCGGGGGGAAGAGATCCTGGCGGTGGGACCGGCGGCCGAGATCGCCGCGAAGTACGCCGCACGGGAGCGCTACGACGCCTCCGGGAAGATCGTCCTGCCCGGCCTCGTGAACACCCACACGCACGCCGCGATGACGCTCCTGCGCGGGATCGCGGACGACCTGCCGCTCGACCGCTGGCTGACCGAGCACATCTTTCCGGCCGAGGGAAAGAACGTGTCACCCGGATTCGTCTACGACGGGACGCTCCTCGCGGCGCTCGAGATGATCGAGGGGGGGACGACGGCGTTTGCCGACATGTACTACTTCGAGTCGGACGCGGCGCGCGCGGTCGACAGGGCGGGACTGCGGGCGGTGCTCGGCGAGACGTTCATCGACTTTCCCGTGCCGGACCACAAGGACCTGAAAGAGACGCTCGCCTTCATGGAGGTCTTCGCGAAGAAGTGGAAGGGGCATCCGCGGATCACTCCCGCCGCCGCGCCCCACTCGGGCTACACGTGCTCGAAGGAGACGCTGCTCGCGGCCCGGGACTTCGCGCAGAGCAAAGGGCTCCCGCTCCTCACCCACGTCGCAGAGAGCCCCAAGGAACTTGCCGACGCGCGCGAGAAGTGGGGCAAGACTCCGGTCGCTTACCTCGCCTCGATCGGGTTCTTCGACCCGCCGGCGTCGGGGAACCGCCTGCCGATCGTCGGGGCGCACGCGATCTGGATGGACGCAGCCGACCGCGCGCTCGTGAAGCAGTATGGCGTCGGTATCTCCCACAATCCCGAGTCGAACATGAAGCTCGCATCGGGGATCGCCGACGTCGCGGCCTGGGAGAGGGAAGGTCTCCTCTGGGGTCTCGGGACCGACGGACCGGCGGGCTCGAACAACGACCTGTCGATGTTCGAGGCGATGGACTTTGCCGGCAAGCTCGCGAAGGTCTCGACCGGCGACCCGACGGTCCTCCCGGCCCGCGAGATCGTCGCGGCGGCGACGCGCGAGGGCGCGCGGGTCCTCGGACTGGGAGAGAAGACCGGCTCGCTCGAGCGGGGGAAGCGCGCCGACGTGATCGCGCTGGACGCGCGGACGGCGCACGAGCAGCCGTTCGACGACGTCTACTCGACGCTCGTCTATTCGGCGAAGACCGCCGATGTCACCGACGTCTGGGTCGACGGAAAGCGACTGCTCGCGAACCGGCGGTGCACGACGATCGATCGAGCCGCGGTGCTCGCCGCGGCGGCGAAGTGGCGCGCGAAGGTCCGCGAAAGCCTCGCGGCGCCGGCGAAGGAGACACCGAAACCGTGAGGACGGTGTACGAGATCCTTCGGGCCAAGCGCGCGGGCGAGGAGCTTCCGCGCGAGGAGATCGCGTACCTGGTCCAGGGAGTCGTCTCGGGCGAAGTTCCGGAGTACCAGGCGTCCGCGTTCCTGATGGCCGCGGTGATCCTCGGCCTCTCGACCGTGGAGACGGCCGCGCTGACCGAGGCCATGCGGGACTCCGGCGAGACGTGGGACCTCTCCGACCTCGCGCCGGTCGTCGACAAGCACTCGACCGGCGGCGTGGGGGACAAGGTCTCTCTCGTTCTCGCTCCGCTCGTCGCGGCGGCGGGCGCGCGGGTCGGGATGATGTCGGGCCGCGGGCTCGGCCACACCGGCGGGACGCTCGACAAGCTCGCGGCGATCCCCGGGTTCCGGACCGACCTCGACAAGCCGCGCGTCCGCGAGGCGCTGACGAAGGTCGGCGCCGCGCTGTTCGCGCAGACCGACTCGATCGCGCCGGCCGACCGCATCCTCTACGCGCTGCGCGACGTGACCGGCACCGTCGAGTCGATCTCGCTCATCGTCGCTTCCATCCTCTCGAAGAAGCTCGCGTCGGGCACGACCGGCATCGTCTTCGACGTCAAGACGGGGGACGGCGCGTTTCTCAAGACCGTCGACGAGTCCCGCGAGCTCGGACGGGCGCTCGTCGACACGTCCCGCGCGGCCGGACGCGAGGCGACCGGGTGGATCACCGACATGAGCCGCCCGCTCGGGCGCGCGGTCGGCAACGCGCTCGAGGCCGAAGAGTCGATCCGCGTGCTCCGCAACGAAGGTCCCGACCGGGTCCGGGAGATCTGCATCCTTCTCGGCACCGACATGCTGCGCTTCGCGGAGCCGTTGCTCTCCGAGGAGGAGGCTCGCCGCCGCCTCGTGCACGCGTTCGACTCCGGCGCCGCCGCGAAGAAGTTCGAGGAGATGATCGAGTTCCAGGGGGGCAATCCGCGGGTCGTCGCGGACCCGTCGCTCCTGCCGCAGCCGAGGCGGCGCATTCCGGCTCTTTCCATGCGCGGCGGATACGTGCGCTCGATCTCGACCGAGAAGATGGGGTTCCTCTCGATCGACATCGGCTGTGGCCGCCGGCGTCGCGAGGACGAGATCGATCCGACCGCCGGGTTTCTCGTCGAGAAGAACGTCGGCGACCGCGTCGAGCCGGGGGAGACGCTCGCGTGGCTGTGCCTCGGGGACCGGGAGCCGCCCCGGCCGAACATGGAGCGGGAGCTCGCGGCGCTCTTCCACATCGGCGACCAGAAGGTCGAGCCGCCGCCGCTCGCGATCGAAAAGCTGTAAAGGGGACAAGCTGTAAAGGGGACAGGCCCCTTTTTGACTGAAAAAGGGGACAGACCCCTTTTTGACTCATGACGACGATGAGGCAGAGAGAGACCGTTGTCTTGCGGACTGCGCACCACGTCGTCCAGTGACGAAAATCGATCTGTCACCCTTTGCGAAGCGCCGTGCGTCTCTTCGCGCCCTGGAAAGACCAACGGACAGCTAAAATCCCTTCGTGCTCTATCGTTTCGATTCGGTCCGCAAGTCCTATGGCCCCAAGGAGGTGCTGCGGGACGTCACCTGGCAGCACAACCCGGGTGAGAAGGTCGGTCTGGTCGGCCGGAACGGCGCCGGGAAGACCACGCTCCTGAGGCTCGCACTCGGGCGCGAGGAGCCCGACGCCGGCGAGGTCGTCCGGGCGAACGCGGTCCGCATCGCGACGGTCGAGCAGGCGCTCGAGGCCGACCTCCAGGAGTCGCTCCACGACTACACGGCCGGCGCGTTCGCGGACCTCCACCGGATCGAGGCGGAGATGCGCTCGCTCGAGCACGCGATGGCCGACGGCCAGGACGCTGCGTCGCTCCACGACCGATACGACGCCCTCTCGCACCGCTTCGAGAACGAGGGCGGCTACGACATGGTGGCCGAGGTGGACAAGGCGCTCTCCGGACTCGGTTTCGACAAGGCGGACTTCGGGCGGCGTCTCGCCGAGCTCTCGGGCGGCCAGAAGAACCGCGCCATGCTCGCGCGCGCGATCCTCTCCTCGCCGGACGTTCTCCTCCTCGACGAGCCGACCAACCACCTCGACTTCCAGGCCGTCGAGTTCCTCGAGGACTACCTCGCGCGCTCGCGGCGTGCGTATCTCGTCGGCACGCACGACCGCCGCTTCCTCGACCGCGTCGCCGGCGAGATCGTCGACCTCGAGAACGGCCGGCTCACGGACTACTCGGGCGGATACAGCGCGTACCGCCGGCAGAAAGCAGAGCGAGTGCTCACCGCGACGCGCGCCTTCGAAAAGCAGCAGGAGTTCATCGAGAAGGAGCAGGACTACATCCGCCGCAACATCGCGGGGGTGAATTCCCGCCAGGCCAAGGGACGGCGGACGAAGCTCGCGCGCGTCGAGCGGCTCGAGCGCCCGGTCGAGGACACCACCTCCGTCGGATTCCGCTTCGACACGAGCAAGATCGGCGGGCGCACCTTTCTGCGCGCGAAGGACGTCGATGCCGGCTACGCGCCGGGATCTCCCATCGTCCGGGGCGTCGGTTTCGAACTCCTCCGGGGCGAACGGATGGCTCTTCTCGGTGAGAACGGAACCGGCAAGACGACGTTGCTAAAGACGCTCGCCGGACGGCTCACGCCACTCGCAGGCACGGTGACGTCCGGCCACGACGTCTCGATCGGCTACTACGACCAGGAGCTCTCGGACCTGGATCCCGTGCGGCGCGTCATCGACGCGGTCTGGGACCAGCACCCCG
>DASYUL010000027.1:0-18862 GCA_036001245.1 Thermoanaerobaculia bacterium | reverse complement strand
AGGCACCCTCCTTCTAAGGTGGCGGGTGCAGACCCCTTCGGGATCTGTCCCCGCAACATTTAACGACGCGGGTGCAGACCCCTTCGGGATCTGTCCCCGCAACATTTACTGGAATCGGGCTGTCCCGATCGGGCGCGCCTCTCCGGCGAACCCGCCGCCCAGGGTCGAACGATCATCCCGAAGCGGAAGGGCGACGCCCTCCTCGTTGCGGAGGGTCTCTTCCCAGCGCGGAGATCGCGGCGCCCCGCGGAGCCCGCGGCTTTCCGCGACCGCCCTCGCTCTCTCCGCGTTGCCGTCGGTCCGCCGGTAGACGTCGGGATGGACCTCGAGAAACACCCTCCCATACTCGTCGCGCGCCATCAGGACCGGCTCATAGACGATCTCGACCGGAATACCGACGGCGACCCGGGAGAATAGCTCCGCGGCGTTGTCCGGCGCGAGCCGGATGCATCCATGCGTCTGGAACGTGTAAACGCTCTGCGGCGCATTCGTCCCGTGGATGCCGCAGCAGGTCAGGGAAAGGCCCAACCAGTAGTTGCCCAGCGGGTTGTCGGGACCGGGCAGGACGCGGGTACGGACCTTCTCTCCCTTGCGGCGCATCTCCTGCTGGATCGAGCGTGGAACCTCCCAGACGGGGTTCTTCTCCTTCGTGACGATCGTGTAGGAGCCGGTCGGCGTCTGCCAATCGGCTCGGCCGATGGCCACCGGATACCACGCCACGACGCGGCCGTCTTCGAAGAGAAAGAGCAGGCGCTGGGGGAGATTGACCAGGATTCCGTCCTCGAGCGAGTCCGGCACGACGTGGCGGTTGTCCACGCGCAGGAGCTGGCCGGGCACGAGCCTCCGGGTGGCGGAGAGGCCGTTTCGCGCGGCGATGGCCTTCGGGCTGACCGCGAAACGCGCTCCGATTCCGGTGAGCGAATCCCCGGGTCGCACTCTGTAGTCGAACTCTCCGCCCACGACGACCGAGTCGGAGGCCAGCATGGGGTGCGATACCGCCGCGGCGGTCGCGAAACAGAGGACCGGGATCACCTTCGCCAGCCGCCCCATCGCTCTCTCCCGAAGTGTTGGAGTGCGAAAGGCGTGCCGCGACGTAACTGTCGGGTCACAAAGGAGAAGGAGGAGGGGATTGGTCGGGGCGGCCGGGATCGAACCGGCGACCACCTGCTCCCAAAGCCTCCTCGGTGGGATTTCCTACCAGTTCTCATGGAGTGCAATCGACTCCTATCGAGAGCAAAAAAACCTGCGCCCGAGCGATTCGTGTATTCCCTCTCTGCCATGAGGTGCTACCGAGTACTACCGAGCCCTAGAAGCACGCCACCAAAAAGGGAGTTAGGACGTGCTGTTCGGCATCGGTGCACTCACGGTGCATTCGGCCGATCTACATAGAGAAGTAGCCGGGGCGCCACTGCGTGGGTCCCGGAAAAACCAAGCATGCTCAAGCATGGGCCAAATCTGGCGACGCTGTGCCCCAATCTGACTGCCCGCGGGACGCTTCATCTGATGGAGGCGTGATAGTCGGCATCGTTCGCCTTGCCGCGGCGGACCTAACGCGCGTGATTGGAAGCGCAGCAGACTCAACCGGTTGGACCCGAGACACGCCGCAGAGGGACATCCTTGCGACAGACCGGAGCTGACGGTCTTTCGAAAAACGGCTTCGCCACAGGAGGGGGTAAGATGAGACGGAAGTGCTCGGTGTCGCGGGCGCACTTGATCCTAGCGGCCGTAGGCTTTACGGCAGCTCTTGCGGGGCTCGCCGTCGCGCAACCGCTTCGGAGTGCCTCAGATTCCGCCTGAGTCCGAGAACAAGGATCCAGCCCGCCCCGAGGGACTCCCCGGGGATCCTCGAGTCGGAGACCCCTTGCCAATACTCCGCGGTGAGGCGCCCTCAGGGATACGCCCGGAGAACCTGAACACGACGTGTGATCCCTACGCCTATCTGGGAAAATGGGCGACTACTGGTACGCCAGCGTTCGTACTCAACAACCAGAATTTCTGGACGACCTACGGGGGCTACTCCGGTATCGCGACGGAGGTACCTATTATAACTATTGCACAGGCATTACATTCACAAGCCGGACGTCCACTTCCCCCGGAGGACGGCCCGACTGCTACCTCTGCAATCTAGTCGTCGACCTACTCGACCAGGCGTACCAGTGCGGTTACTACAAGATCATCGGATGGCAATATTCGTGCAACGACAGCTTCTACGGCGACATCTACAAGAACTACCTCCGTTCGGGTTGGCTATACTCAGGAGGCGCCACCTGGTACAAAGTAGCGCCCTCTATCACCGTGAAGGCGACGGATGCGAGCAACGGAACGGTCACGAACAACGCGTCGCCTCCCACGACTTACGCGACACCGGTTCACGACCGGCCCTATGGTGGGCATAACTCGCCGATCAAGGTTTACAACATCACGATCTCTTCTTCGGTCGCGACGGATATCAGAATCGATCACGGTGCATTCGGCCGATCTACATACTTTGGCCCATGCTTGAGCATGCCTGAGGCTGCCCGTCTGCTCCCTGACCGCCCGGCCGATGCGACAGACGAGGATCTTGTCTTCCGTGGCCGCGACGGTGGGGCGCTCAAGAACAATCTTGACCGGGCTTGGAGGGCGGCGCGCGAGAGGGCGAGCCTCCCTTGGCTCCGAATCCATGACCTGCGCCACGAGGCGGCCTCCCGTTTCTTGGAGGCGGGCGGGACACTCCGCGAGCTTCAGGTGCTTGGGGGATGGTCGAGCCTGGAACTTGTCGAGCGGTACTCGAAGGTTGACCAGGAACGCATCCGGCGAACGCTCGCGAGAGTGCCGCTTCCGTCCGCTGAGTGCACGGTGAGTGCACCGACGCCTCTTGCTGCTGTTGTGGGGTTGGCTAAGTAGCTGATTCTGTGGTCGGGGCGGCCGGGATCGAACCGGCGACCACCTGCTCCCAAAGCAGGTACGCTACCGCTGCGCTACGCCCCGGAAACGAAGAATTATCCCACGCCGTCCGCTGCTCGAGCGGCTAGCGGCGAGGGTGCAGGAGTGGAATGAATCGCGAATTCGTTAGCTGGGACTCTCCGACGCTCGGCCGCCGCATGGATCTCCTCTGGTACGGCCACGCCGGCCGGCCGATGATCTGGTTTCCGACGTCGTTCGGCCACTTTTTCGAGAACGAGGACTTCGGCCTCGTCGGGGCGGTCGGCGATCTGATCGAGAACGGCGCGATCCAGGTCGCTTGCGTGGACGGGATCGACGAGGAAAGTCTCTATGCGCGCGGCAGGCATCCCGCGGAGCGGCTCGCGCGACACGATCAGTACGATCGCTATCTCGCGGGCGAAGTCGTTCCGTGGATCGGCGGTAAGACCGGCGCGCCGCGAAAGGTGGCGACGTTCGGGGCGTCCTTCGGGGCCTACCACGCGGTCAACTTCGCCTTCCGGCATCCCGACCTCGTCGACAAGACCATCGGCTTCTCGGGTAAGTACGACATCCACTCGTTTCTCGACGGCTACTGGAACGAGACGGCGTACTTCCACTGCCCGACCGCGTACGTGCCCAACATGAACGGCGACTGGACCGGACGCCTCTCGCAGATGGAGATCTGCATCGTCACCGGCGAAACCGACAACATCCTCTCGGGAACGACCGACATGATCCGGATCCTGCGCGAAAAGGGGATCCCGCACCGCGGCGACGTCTGGAACGCGCCGTACGGCCACGACTGGCCATGGTGGAGGATTCAGATCCGGAGCTACGTGCCTTAGAGGTCGTTCCGCTATTTCACCGGCACCATCAAATGCTGATACGGGGTCCCTCCCCACATGATCCACGGTCCGCCGGATTTGGGATCGCTGGTGTAGACAGTCGCATCGAGCTTGCCGCCTGCCGGAAAGAGCATGAGATGCGGGGGCTCCTTCATCCAGGTTTCGCCCGCAGCGGGCTTCATCGCATACGGATCACTGTTGCTCGCGCTGCCGCCGCCCTGGAGCATGTAGCCGATACCGGTCGAAGCCAGGTTCGGCTCCTTGTGACCCATCCAGGCCGCGGCCCACTCCATCGCCATCTTGTCCATGCACATCGGGTCGTTGGCGGGCGTGTCGGCCATGTCCGGCAGGCACGTCCATCCGTTCGTTCCCTTGCGCAGAACCGGCATCTCGGCTCCTTCGCTCGGGGGAAAGTCCATGACGGTCGCGTCTTTCGAAATTGCGCGCGGTGCGGCGCTCATCGCGTTCTGGATCTTCCAGGCCGCTGACCGCGCGGGCTTCATCTTCATCTTGGTCGTTGTGCTCGTCTTCGTTTCCTGCTTCATCTCCTGTGCGACCGCGACGGTCGCGAAGAGCGGAACCGAGACGACGAGCGAGAAAAGAACTCCCGATCGCTTCATGAAAGCCTCCTTCGCAAGTTCCACGGAGCGTGATCATCCCACGATGAACGAAAGGTGAATGCGCGTCAGGCGCCGCGAGGCCAGAGGCACCCGCTCGAGCCGACCCAGGTGCGGTCCTTGTTGAACGCGACCCCCATCATTTGGCCCTGAGACAGGCGAGCGAGCGTCGTCACCGGAAGGGGTCGGCCTTCGCGCCAGACGAACATGATCCGGACTTCGACCTTCGAGGCGTTACCGTCCGTCGTTTTGACGACCGGCGCGTAGTTCACCTTGCGCATCAGGAGGGCGTGCCGCCGCTCCTCCTCGGGAACCGCGTCGAGATCGGCGCGCGTCACGTCGACTTTGACTCCGGACCCGGCGAACGAGAAGAGCGGCTTGAACACCCAGTTCTCGAGGTCCTCCGGCGGCTCGTCGAAGTCGGACAGGAGCCGCGCCTCGGGTGCCGCCGGGTGCCGCAGGGCCGGCAGGGAGTGCTTGCTCCAGCGGAAGTACCAGTTGGGATGTCCGGCCCACGAGACGTCGAGGAGCTCGCGGAAATCGATCGGCACGGAAATTCCCTTCGCCTCGAGCTCGTCGAAAATCAGGCGGTTGTAGATCCGCAGGATGCGCGTCGGACGGCCGTCGCGGCGATACCAGAGCTCGCGGCCGCGCTTCTCGATGTGCATGACGGAAACCGGCCGCACGTTCCACAGCTTTTCGGTCAATGCGAAGTCGACGTAGGTCTTCTGCGATGGCGGATCGATGTCCATGAGCACGACGTTTTCCGGCGGAAAGCCGCCGAGGATCGCGTCGCCAACAGCGCGCGTGTACCCCGTCTCGTCGAGGCCGGAGAGAAGAAAGTCGAGGTCGTCGCCCCCGGGAGTGATTTCTGCGAGATCCCTCGATTGGAAGGGTTGGAACGCGTAGAGCGACGCGAACGCCTGGAGCTCGATCAGCCGGGGCGTGAGCGCGCCCCCCGAGCCGTCGCTCGTTACGGCGAAGTCCGCCTGAGCAAACGTCGGGAGATCCGGGCAGCCGGGAACGTCGAGCGACTCCGGCACCGCGTCGAGGGAGCGGCGCAGGTTTTCGGGGGTCGAGAGCTCGTCCCAGATCTCGGTCGCCGCCCGGACCATCTCGTCGCGCAGCTCGGGCGGAAGGAAGACCGGCGACTCGCACAGCCGAAAGGGAATCTCACAGCCCGCCTGCTCTTCGAGGCGGCGGTGGTATCCCTCGTATTTTTCCAGCGTGAAGGCGGCGTTGTACGCGCGGCGGAGGGCGGGGATCAGATCAGGAACTTCCCGTCCGCCATGACCTGCTCGTCGTCGAACCACACGTCGAAGTGGCGGCCCACGATGTCGAGGTGCGTGCGGCAGGTCCAGGACGCGCCCGTGTGCTCGGCATACGTATGGCCGAACGCGAGGTGCAGCCCCGGCAGCTTCTCGTCCTGGAGGATGTTGCCGATGATCGAGTGGACCGCGACGTTCGTTCCCATCGCGAACTCGCCGACCCGGTCGGAGTTCTCCTCGGTGCGGGTGTAAGCGAGAAAGTCTTCGCGGATCTCCGGGCGCTCGCACTGCGCTTCGGCGACGCGGCTGTTCTCGATCCAGATGGTGAGCGGCGTTGCCTCGAGGTCGCCGTAGCGCGCGCACAGGTAGTCGCCGAGCACCCCGTCGACGACGTAGACGCCGTCCACGCGCGCCGGCGCGGTCAGGACCTCGCCGCCCGGCAGGTTCGCCCACTTGTCCGGCGTGATCAGGCCGCTCGTCTTCAGCCAGCGGACGGACGGGTCGAACGTCGCCTCGAGATCGCTCCCCGCACGGGATCGCGCGCGGATGCGCTCCGCCTTCGCCGCGCGGTCGCGCACGCGCGTCGAGATCGCATCGACCTCCTCGAAGTCCGCCCGCATCCCCTCAGCCATGATGCGTGGGGATACGGAGACCATGTGAGCATGCCGCATGCGCCGGCGGTTGACGATGGCCGTCATCTCGCGGCGATAGGCGAGCTCGCCCGGCTTCGGCTGTCCCGCGTAGATCGAGACCTCGGAGCGCTCGAAGGTATCGCGGACGGCCTGGGGCAGCTCGAACATCGGGCGGTTACCGTAGTCCTCGAGGACGAACAGCTCGAACGGGGCGCCGACCTCGCGAATCTCCGCGGCAAGGCTCTCGGCGACCGGCTCGGTCTCCCGGTCGGTCACGATGACGACGTGCTCTTGCGGCATGACCTTGAGGCACGTCCGGATCGCATTGCGCGCCCCCGGCGCGAGGTCGTAGCCGTTTCCGTTTCCGTTCATCATCATCCGATTGCCGTTGCCGTTGCTGTGGCGGGAGCGTCGAGGCCGTGCCGCGTTTCCTCGCAGATGAAGTCGACCACCTGCTTCAGATCTTCGCCGCTATCGCGATAAACAGCAAGCTGCCGGTCGGCGCCGCTCCCGTTCTCCAGGATCCAGCGGATCGACTCGACTTCCCGGCGGCTTCCGAGCTCGTCGACCACGTCGTCGACGAACTCCAGCATCTCTTCGGCGAGATCACGGAACGGCACCTCGATCTCCTTGCCGAAGTCGATCAGGTTTCCCTCGATGCCGTAGCGGGCCGCGCGCCACTTGTTCTCCAGGAGAAACGCGCGCCGGTAGGTGCGCCACCCCAGGTTCCTCTCCCGGAGCTGAAAGAGCTTTGCGCAGATCGCCTGAATGAGAGCCGCGATCGCGACCGTCTCGTCGAGCCGCATCGGTACGTCGCAGATGCGGAACTCGATCGTGTCGAAGAACGGGTGCGGCCGCACGTCCCACCAGATCTTCTTTCCGTTGTCGATGCAGTTCGTCTTGACGAGGATTCGAACGTAGTCGTCGAACTCGGCGGGCGTCTCGAAGATCTCCGGGATGTTGGTCCGCGGGAATCGCTCGAAGACCTTCGTGCGATAGCTCTTCAACCCGCTGTTCCGGCCCATCCAGAACGGAGAGCTCGTGGAGAGCGCGAGAAAGTGCGGCAGGAAGTACCGCGCCTCGTTCATGATCTGAAGGGCGAGGGCGCGGTCGGAGATCCCGACGTGCACGTGGAGGCCGAAGATCAGGTTCGCCCGCGCGACGAGCTGCATCTCCTGAACGATCGCGGCATAGCGCTCGTCCGGGTAGATCAGCTGGTCCGCCCAGCTGGAGAACGGATGCGTTCCGGCCGCGGCGACCTTCATGCCGCTCTTCTCCGCGAGGCGGATGATCTCGGATCGGAGCTCCATGACGTCCCGCCGAACCTCGCCGGCGTCCTTGCAGATCCCGGTGCCGATCTCCATGACGGATTGATGCATCTCGGGCTTGACGCGCTCCTTGAGAACGCGCACGCCCTCGTCGAGCATCTCCTGAACGTGCGAGCGCAGCTCGCGCGTCTCCGGATCGATGATCTGGAACTCCTCCTCGACGCCGAGAGTGAAAGCGGGGCGTTGCACCGTCATTCCGGAGCCGGCGCCTCCTCGGAGGCACGGGTGCGGCGCGGACGCCGGGCGGCGTTCCGCGGCTTCTTCGGCTGGTCGGTGTCCGGCTCGGTCGAGGCGACGGCCTCTCGCGCGTTCCGCCACTCCCACGCGCGCGACGGCTTCGGCCCCTCGTTCACGCGCTCGACGAGCCATTTCGCGGAACGCTCCACGACCCACTCGAAGTTATCCGGGCCGATCGAAACGACGTCGGCGTCCGGAGCGGGGTTCAGGAAATCGATCGCGTACGGAACGCCGTCGCGCACGGCGAGCTCGACGGTGTCAAACTCGTAACCGAGAGCGCCCGTCAGCTTCAGGCAGTCGCTCGTGAGCCGCTCCTCGAGAGCCGTCTCGATCGGGGGCGCCCCGCGCACGTAGCGGTTCTCGTGCGGCTGCCGCGGGTCGTAGCGCATGAGGTGGACGTACCTGGCCCCGAGCACGTAGCAGCGGAAGTAATCTTCGAAGACGATCTCCTCCTGCAGGATCATCACGTGCTGCCCGGACGCGCGGTACGCCGCGAAGAACTCGTCGGGATTCGTGACGCGGTAGACGTTCTTCCATCCGCCGCCCGAGTGCGGTTTGAAGTAGGCCGGGAAACCCACGTACGAAAAGATCTCGTCCCACTCGAGGGGGAAGGTCAGGTTCGACATCGACTCGGAGGTCGTCTCCGGCGGGTGCTGGTTGGACGGCAGGAGGACCGTCTTCGGCACAGCGACGCCGACGCTCTGGGCGATGACGTTGTTGAAGAACTTGTCGTCGGCGGACCACCAGAAGGGATCGTTGACGACGATCGTCCCGTCGAAGGCGAGCTTCTTCAGCACGGCGCGGTAGAACGGTATGTCCTGGCTGATCCGGTCCAGGATCAGGTCGTACTTTCGAGGCGTGTCGAGACCGATGCCGCCGACCAGTGCCGGCTCGGCCGTGACTCCCGCGTCGCCCGCGCGGTTGATGCGCTCGACGAGCGCCTGCGGGAACGAGCGCTCCTGGCCGAAAAGGATGCCGATTTTCTTCATGAGACGGGATTTCCTCCTGTCGGCGCCAGCTGCGTGCCCGCCGAAACGGCCAATTATGTCAGGCCGGAGGAACTGCCGCCATTCGGTGACCGGACCGTCGCGACAACTCTTTCTAGGATATGGCTCGCGCGGGAAAGAAAAACCACTCCGGCTTTCCGGCGATCTCGGTCAAGCAGCCGAACGCGGACCGCATCATCCGCGGCGAGAAACGGCGCGACATGCGCTCGCGGCCGACGCGTTTCCGCGGCTGGCTCCTCGTCCACGCGTCGCAGACGTTGCGGCGGGAGGTGGCATCGAAGGCGGGCGATCTCGAACGGGGAAAGCTTCTCGGCATCGTGCAGCTCGACGACTGCGTGAAGAACGGCGACGGTTGGGCGTACGTGTGGAAAAGCCCCCGGCGCTTCCGAACCGCGATCGCCTGCCGCGGCCACTACTCGATTCCGTTCTACGTGCCGGCAAAGCTCCTGCGCGGAAGTCTGGCAGAGAAAGTCACACCGGGAAGATTGGAGGGTTGAGTCAGGAAGAGCGCTTCTTCTGCCTATGGATGGAGTAGAGCGCGAACGCGAAGACGATCAGCCCGCCCAACGCGACCGAGCCGAGCTGCACGTACCACCCTTTCATTCCCTTCTCCTTCTCTCCACAAGAACACCAGATATCCACAAGAATAGTCCTGTCACGGTGCCCAGGATCGTCAAGACAAGTCGGGCTTCATGGGCTGCCGAAAGAAGAGCCGCCAGGCCGTAGAAAACGAATACCAGAACTCCCGTCTCGCGCAGGAACTCTCCTGCCAGCTCGACGGAGGATCACCTCACGATCCAGAGTTGTCGCGAGATCCTGCGGAGTCTGTCCCTTGTCATCCCGAGGAGCGAAGCGACGAGGGATCTCGTGCGGCTCGGAAGAGATCCCTCGCTACGCTCGGAATGGCGGGCGTCCTCACTGACGCGAACCGCCCGGGATCCTTCTCGCTCAGGATGACGCCCTCGGCGTCACTTTTTTGCCGTCTTGCTCGGATCGTCCTTGGGGTTCACGTAGACGAGCTTCCAGGGTCCGAGAGTCGTGATCTGGATCTCCGTCTCGCCTTTGGTCCACGCGAAGTGATGCACCTTCGGCTGCATCGTGGCGTAGGTTCCCGCGACCATCCCGTGTCCCTTGCTCTCGTCGAAGGTGTCTCCGAGGCCGAGGTTGACAGTCCCGGAGATCACCGTGATCCGCTCCACGTTCGGATGCCAGTGCGGCATGATCTTGTAGCCGTCGGGAAACTTGAGTCGCATCGCGAAGTAGCCGGGCTTCGCGGGGTCTCCTTCGAGCACGGCCGCCTTCGCCCCGGCGGGTAGAACCGGCGGCGCGTCCGTCCACTTGATGTCCGCGGGCACGTACATCGTGTGCGCCGCCATCTTGGTTGCGCCAGTCTTCTTCTCGCCCGCCTTCTCGCCCGCTGCGAGAACGCCGGCCGAGACGATGAAAGCCACTCCAATCAGGATCCAGAGATTTCGCTTCATACCTCAACCTCCTTAAGCGTATTTACTCGACCGGATTCTATGCCTCGCGCGGCTCGGAGGAGCCGCCGTCAACTCCGGGTGTCGATGCCGGAGAGGTGAGGCTCGAGGACTTCCTCCTGCACGGTGGCGAGTCTTTTCAACCCTTTGCGAGCGAGGGCGAGGATCTCGGTGAGCTTTTCCTCGGAGAAGGGCCGGCGCTCGGCGGTGCCCTGGACCTCGACGAAGTCTCCCGACTCCGTTCCCACGATGTTGAAGTCCACATCCGCCTCGGAGTCCTCGGCGTAGGAGAGATCGAGCACCGACTGTCCGGCGCAGATTCCGGCGGAGACCGCGGCGACGGTCTCTCGCATCGGCCACCGCGGGACCGTGCGCTCGCGCGTCAACTTCGCGAGCGCCATGGCGAGGGCGACGCACGCCCCAGTGATCGCGGCGCACCGGGTGCCGCCGTCGGCCTGGAGAACGTCGCAGTCGAGTGTGATCGTTCGCTCTCCCAGCCCTCGCAGCTCGACGACGCTCCGGAGCGACCTCCCGATCAGACGCTGGATCTCGTGGGTGCGCCCGCCCTGCCGCCCGGTGGCCGCCTCGCGCGCGGAACGGGTGTGCGTGGCGCGAGGAAGCATCCCGTACTCCGCGGTGATCCAGCCGCTCCCGCTTCCTTTCAGAAATGGCGGCACACGGTCTTCGATGGAGGCGACGCAGAGGACTCGCGTGTCGCCGAGCGAGATCAGCGCCGATCCCTCCGCGTGCCGGATCGCCCCGGTCTCGATCGAGACCGGGCGCAGCTCGCCGGACTTGCGGCCGTCGGGACGGGCCACCGCCGACGTCACGGGGCGACCTCGCTTCGCAGGAAAAGGGACATGCGGTTCGCGGTTATATCGGCGGGCGGCCGCAGAAGCGAATTGGACTGTGGGTCTGACTGTGGGCTAGAATCCACAAGATGGAAACCATTCAGGTCGTTCTCGATGGCGATCTGCTCCGCGCGGCGGATCGGGCGGCCCGAAAGCTGAAGACGAATCGGTCCGCTCTTTTCCGGCAGGCGCTCCGAGCGCACCTGAAGCAGCTGGATCTGCTCGAAAAAGAGAAGCGAGACCGCGAAGGCTACGTCCGATATCCGGACTCTCTCGACTCGCCCGGGGTCTGGGACAAGGTGGCTGATTGGCCGGCGGAATAGAGCGGGGGGACATTCGCCTCTACCGCTTTCCCGCGCCCGACAAGGAGCGGCCGGTCCTCGTCCTCACTCGCGGCAGCGCGATTCCCTACCTCACGCGCGTGACGGTGGCGCCGATCACCTCCACGATCCGAGGAGTCCCGTCAGAAGTCCAGCTCGGCGCCGAGGACGGCATGCGGCACTCCTGCGCGGTCAACCTTCACAACGTGATGACCGTCGCGCAGCGGGGCCTGGGCCGCCGGCTGGCACAGCTGCGTCCGCGTCGCATGCAGGAGGTCTGCGCTGCCCTGACTTTCGCTCTGGGCTGCGACGGCTGAGGCGTCAGGCGGCGACCTCGCTGCGGATGAAGAGGAGGGGCCGCGTCAGGTCGACGTGGCCGCCGAGCGTCTCCGCCGGCTCGCCGTTGATGAGGATCCTCACGCGCTCGCTGTTCGCCACGTTCTGGAGCACGGTGTCCACGAGGGAAGCGACGATCGAGAGCTCCTCCGCGGACCCGAACGACAGACCGGAGTCTACGGCGAGGTCGAGGACGACGAGTCCGCCCGGCATCAGAAATCCGTTGCGCAGCTGGATCTTCGGCGGGATGACGCTGATGAGACCCGGGGTCGTCGGCCCGCGCGAGAGCTCGCCGAAGAGAGCGCCGAGGAAGCCTCCGGCACCGGCGGGCTTGGCGATGTCACGCTCCTCGGGGTGGAGCTTTCCCGCGTCGAAGTCGGCGAAGAAGAGAGTCACGCGGACCGTCTCTCCGCGGGCCGTCCCACCGCCGGGCAATGGCGTCGTTGCGCCCGAGGCCGCCGGGGTTACGCGGAGGAACGCGAGTCGGGCTCGCGCTGCGGGACCCGGAGCCGGGCGGCGCGCGAGGAGGAGCAGTCCCGCGGCGGCTGCCACGAGGACGAGCAGCAAGAGCGCCGCCGCGCGGCGGCTCATCGAGCCGGCGGGGGCGTCGCGGCCGGCTTCGGCCCGGTCAAGGGGGCCGGCGCCTGGCGGCGTGCGAAGAAATCGCCGACGGCTTTCGCGATCGCGCCCGCGACGCTCTCCTGAAACGCCGCCGAGCGGAGCTGCTTTTCCTCCTCCGGATGCGAGATGAAACCGACCTCCACGAGGACGGCGGGCATGGCCGCGCCGGAGAGCACCCGGAAAGGCGCCTGCTTGATGCCTCGGTTCTCCGTCTTCGAGACGACGTTCAGCTGCGTCTGGATCGCTTCGGCGAGCCGACTCGACTCGTTGACGTGCGCGCTCTGCGCGAGGTCCCAGAGGATGAAGTCGAGATCCGGGTTCTGGAGCTCCACTCCGGGCGGCGCGAGACCGAGGGGCGCCTGGTTCTCGCGATGCGCGACTTCCTGCGACAGCCGATCCGACGTCTCGAGCGAGAGGTAATAAGTCTCCGAGCCGTGTGCTCCGGTCGCGCGAGACGAGTTGGCGTGCAGAGAGAGGAAGAGATTCGCCTTCTCGTGATTCGCGAGCGACGTGCGATCGTCGAGTGAGATCGCGCTGTCGGAGTCGCGGGTGAGCACGACGCGGCTCGAGATGATCTTCGGGATCGCGGCGGCCAGTCGCCGCGCGATCTGGAGGGTGACCTCCTTCTCCTGCAGACCGCCGGAACCGACGGCGCCCGTCTCCCCGCCGCCGTGACCCGGATCGAGAACGATCGTGATCGCGGGCCTTGCCGCAGGAGGCGGCGCGGCCGGCTCGATCGGCGGCGCTTCGACGGCGCGCCCGATCTCGACGACGATGCGGTCGGGATCGGTCAGCGGGTAGGCGTGCGCCGCGAGGCCCGGCTCGCGGAAGACGACCGTCGCCGTGTCCCCCTCGAACCGCACGGCGGCGATGAGCGGATCGTCGAACCGCCGCTCCGAGAAGGGCGCGGTGATCGGCCGGTCGACCCACCGGATCTGCATCTCGGATTCCGTGAGGCGCGGCGTGAATCGGCCCGGGCCGGATTCGCGCAGCACGACCTGGGTCGTCGGATCCACGTGGACGACGGTCACGTCGACCGAGAGCGGTGCGCCCGGGACGCTGTCGCCGGCCGGGGCGGGGGCCCGCTCGCGCCGCTCGGTGATCGTCCAGACGCGGGTCGCGGAGTCGTAGACGCCGCTCGCGCCGACGAGCGGGAAGAGCACCTTCGCGAAGAAGTCCATCGGCGCGTAGAGCACGCCGCGGATCGCCCGGGTCGGCTTCGAAATCTCGACCGCTCGCTCGTCGACGGAGGCGAGCGCGCTCGCCGGTCCGACGACGACCTGATGGCCCTTCGTGCCGATCGTGAGGACCCCGGTCGTGGTGTCGCGCGAGACCGAGAGGCCGAGCGCCCGCGCGGCATCGCCGATCGCGAACATGTCCGCGCCGGACGTCGCGATCGGGAAGGACTCGCCCCGCCAGGCGAGCGTGGCGGACTGTTGGGCCGCCGCGGAGCCGACCATCGCCAGAACGACGACGAGAAGTGCCCCGAGGCACGCGACCAGCGTCCCCGACGGTTTACTGTTCACAAAAAGGCCTACCGGAACTAGTTTAGCCGAGCCACCGGGACACCGGACGCGGGATCCGGTCCGGATCTTGAAAGTCGAACTGCGTGGCTCACCGAATCGTGGAGTTCCTTCACTCCATTCCCGCGCCTTTCGCCCTCGCGGCCGTTTTCCTGCTCTCGGCCCTGGAGACGGCGATCTTTCTCGGCGTGATTCTGCCGGGCGAGCTCGCCGTGATCATCGGAGGCGCTCTGGCGTCCCGGGGCAGAGTGCCCCTCGTCGGAGTCCTCGCGGCGGGCATCCTGGGGCCGATCGTCGGAGACTCGATCGGGTACTTCGTCGGCCGCCGTTATGGCCGGCGTTTCTTCCGGGGAAGGCGGAGAGAGAAATGGTCGAAGGCGAGGCTCTGGCTTCGCCGGCGCGGCGCGTCGGCCGTGCTCGCGGGCCGCTTCATGCCCTACGTGCGGTCGATCATCCCGGCGGCGGCGGGCGTCGCGCGCGTGCCCTTCCGCCGGTTCTTCCCCTGGTGCGTGGCGGCGGGTATCTCGTGGGGAGGAGCGTCCGCCCTGCTCGGGTACTTCGTCGGGAAGAACCTCGAGAAGCTCGAGAGCTTCGTCTCGCGCTTCAATCTCGTGATTCTGACGGCGGTGATCCTGGGGGTTGGTCTGTACGTCCTGCGGCGTCGGCTCAGGAGACGGCGCGGTCGGCGAGCGCGGCGGACTTCCGCCCGGAGATCCGCGGCGTGAGAGTGGAGCCGCCGGCCCTGATCGGAACGAGTCAGCCGAGCCGATTCGGTCGAGCGGCGGCGGCTCGAATCTTGAAGAGAGCCCGTTGGGGTAAAAGGAGGAGAGATGAAACGCAAGGCATCGGCTCGGTGGGAAGGGGATTTGAAGACGGGAAGAGGCGTGGTGTCGACGGACAGCGGCGTGCTCCAGAGCGCGCCGTATTCGTTCACGACCCGCTTCGAAAACGAGAAGGGAACGAACCCCGAAGAGCTCGTCGCCGCCGCGCATGCGGGCTGCTTCACGATGGCGCTCTCGGCCGAGCTCGGCAAGGCCGGCCTCGTGCCCGAGAGCCTTCGGACGACGGCCACCGTGACGCTCGATCGAGTCGACTCGAGCTGGAGCGTCACGGAATCTCACCTGGAAGTCGTCGGGAAGGTTCCCGGCGCCTCCGGCGAGGCTTTTCGGAAAGCGGCGGAAGCGGCGGAGACCGGGTGCCCGATCTCGAAACTGTTGAATACGAAGATCACCCTGGAGGCAACGCTCGAGGCGTGAGTCTCCAGCCAACGGCCCCGGCCTCTCGGCCCGTAAGTGAGGAATCCGCATGAGAGCCGATATCCTTCCGGGCGCTCATTGATCTCTCCGGAGATATTCCTATAGGCTGTCAACCGTTTCTTCCTCACCTGATTTGGTGAGGACCGTTGGTAGCGACCGAAGACACCCCCCCGGATTGCGAGGTGCTGGCATGAAGCCGAGCCATTCGAAGCCACTCGTCGTCGTTTGCGCCTTTCTGTCTGCGTCGGCGGTACTTGCGCAGACCCGATCGAGCGGCGAATCGCGCGAGGCCGCGTTGCGGCGCTTGCAGGACGCGACCGGAGGCAGGGCCGTCATCGGCACGCACCGGGCCACGGGCGCCGCGCGCTTCATCCGGTTGCTGCCGGGAGCACGCGCGCTGGGCCGCGGCCCGGCGGCGACGGCCGGTGAGAAACGGGAGCAGTCCGTCGCGTTCTTCCGCGACTACGGCGCGGCCATCGGGATTGACGATCCGCGGTCGCTCCACTTTTTCTCGACCGTCACCGACCAGTTGGGCGAGACGCACCTGACGTGGAAGCAGTTCCACGGCTCGATCCCCGTGTTCGCGGGGACGATCAAGACGCACTTCGACGCGTCACATCAGCTCAAGGCGGTGACCGGGACGGCGATCCCCGGAATCGCGGTCGATCCGACGCCGACCTGGAGCGCCGGGCGCGTGGCGCCGGTGGCGCGCGCCTCGGTGGCCGCCGAGCGCGGCGGCGCCGCGGCGCTGCGGATCGGGACCGTGACGCTCTACGTATACCGCGAAGGCCTCGCCCAGGGCGTGCCGGGCGAGAGCCATCTCGCGTGGGAGGTCGAGGTCACCGACGGCGCGGGGATCCGAGACTTCGTCTACGTGGGCGCGCACAGCGGCAAGGTGATCGATCGGATCACCGCCGTGCACGATGGCCTCAACCGGCGCGCGTACGACGGCCACAACCTGGCCTTCGCCCCGCCGAACTACCCGCAGGGAGCGTACTGGCTCGAGGGGCAGCCGTTTCCCACGGCGTCGCAGGAGGCGAACAACATGATCATCGCCTCCGCGGAGACGTACAACTTCTTCAACGATGCCTTCGGGCGCGACTCCTTCGATGGCGAGGGCGCCACGATGGACGCCATCTTCGACCGCGGGTATGACTGCCCGAACGCCTCGTGGAACGGCATCTTCATCTCCTTCTGCCCGGGCGTCACCACCGACGACGTGACGGCCCACGAGTGGGGACACGCTTATACCGAGTTCACCCACAATCTCATCTACGCGTGGCAGCCGGGCGCGCTCAACGAGGCCTACTCGGACATCTGGGGCGAGACCGTCGATTTCATCAACGGTCGTGGAACCGATACGCCCGGCGGGGCGCGCATCGCCGGCGCCTGCTCGACGTTCTCACCGCCGGTCGGCGCGCTCACCGTGAACTCGCCGGCAGCGATCGCCGGCGATTATTTCGCGCAGTCCGCCTTCTTCGGTCCGGCGCTGACGGCTGCGGGCACCACGGGAGACGTCGTGGCGGCGCTCGATGCGGCCAACGCGAGCGGGCCGAGCACGTTCGACGGCTGCACGGCGCTGACGAACGCGGCGGCGGTGGCCGGCAAGATCGCGCTCATCAACCGCGGCACCTGCGAGTTCTCGACGAAGGTCCTGAACGCGCAGAACGCCGGCGCGATCGCGGTCATCATCGCGAACAACGTGGCGACCGGTCTTCCGGGCATGGGGGCCGGCGTCGACGCGCCGAGCGTCACCATCCCTTCGCTCGGCGTTCAGCAGAGCACCGGGAACGCCATTCGCACCGAGCTCACTGCGAGCGCGGTCGTCAGCGCCACACTCAAGGCGCAGCCCGGCACGGATGCGACGTACCGGTGGCTCCTGGGCGAGGACGCCTCGGCCTTCAACGGCGCGATCCGCGACATGTGGAACCCGACCTGCTACTCGCACCCGGGCAAGGTCAGTGACTCCGCCTTCTACGTGTGCGGTACGGCCGACAACGGCGGCGTGCACACCAACTCCGGGGTCCCCAACCACGGCTACGCGCTTCTCGTCGACGGCGGGACGTACAACGGCCAGACGGTGGCGCCGATCGGCCTCACCAGGGCGGCGCACATCTACTTCCGCGCGCAGGCCGTCTACCAGGTCGAGGACAGCGACTTCGCCGACCACGCCGACGCCCTGGAGACGTCGTGCGCGGATCTCATTGGAGAACCGCTCGACGCGCTCACCGGCGGTCCCTCCGGCGAGACCATCTCCGCATCCGACTGCGCCCAGGTGACGGCGATGATCGCGGCGGTGGAGCTGCGGACGGCGCCCACCTTCTGCAACTTTCCGACGCTGCTCAATCCGGCGCTGCCGGCGCTGTGCAGCGCCGCCACCACGAGCGGTGTGGCGGAGCCCATCGCGTCTTTCGACTTCGAGAGCGACCCGACGGCGACCTGGACCGCCAGCCGAACGGCCGCATCGCCCGACTTCACGCCGCGCGACTGGACATGGGTCCATGCGCTTCCGAGCCCCAACACCGGTTCCGGCTTCTTCGCGCCCGACCCGAACATCGGTACCTGTCTGCCCGGCGGCGACGAATCGGGCGTCCTGAACCTCACCAGCCCGTCCATCACGCTGCCGGCGGAGACCGCCTTCGCGCGCGCGACGTTCGAGCACTGGTTCGCCACAGAGTCAGGCTTCGACGGCGGCAACCTGAAGGTCAGCGTGAACGGCGGCACATGGCAGCTCGTGCCGCCTTCGGAGGTGACGTTCAACAACTACACCGCGTTCCTCGTCTCCGCGGCCAACGGCAACACGAACCCGCTCGCGGGACAGCCGGCCTGGACCGGCACCAACCCCGGCACCGTCAAGGGCGGCTCCTGGGGCCGCACGCACGTGAACCTGGGTAATTTCGCCGGACCGGGCGATACGATCCGCCTGCGGTGGGATTTTGGCAGCGATGGATGCGTCGGCGCGGTCGGCTGGTACCTGGACAACGTCAACCTGTTCAGCTGCACGCCGAACGTCCCCTCGATCAGCGTCGCGGATATCGCCGTCACCGAAGGAGACGCGGGGTCTTCCCAGGTGTTCTTCACCGTCAGCCTCTCGCAGCCGACCATCAGGCCGGTGGCCGTGAGCTTCCAGACGGTCGACGGCACCGCGCAGCACGGCAACGACTTCGATCGCGCCAGCGGAACCCTCGTCATTCCCGCGGGCGCGACGTCGGGACGGATCTTCGTCGAGGTGAAGGGCGACATCGTGCCCGAAGGCATCGAGGTGTTCTTCCTTCGGCTGACAGGCGTCTCCAACGCGACCCTCGCAGATGCCGAGGCCCAGGCGACCATCGGCGAGGACGACTAGGTCGAGTTCGCAGCGTGAGGAGTCTCCCGAAGGGAGGAGCCTCACGCTGCGGGAGCGGGAGCGAGCGAGGGATCAGGCGCTCGGTCGAGGCTCGCTCGCCGAGCCGAGCGCCGGTGGCGAAGCCAGATCCGAGCGAAGCGAGAGCGACGGTATGGTGGAGGCGGCGGGAGTCGAACCCGCGTCCGGAAGCGTAACGGGAGAGGCCACTCCATGCTCAGCCTCTTCTTGGTTCTCGCCTCGCCGCCTCGAGAAGAGGCAAAACGGCGGCGCGGCAACCCCGAATTCGTTTCGCC
>DASYUL010000026.1:0-21523 GCA_036001245.1 Thermoanaerobaculia bacterium | reverse complement strand
GCGACGGCCTCCGTGAACGATTCGATGCGCGACTGCCGACGGCGACGAGCCGTGCGCCGACAGGAAGCGCGCGAGCGTTCCCGCGCGGTCCGCGGGATGGGCGTCTTCGCGCAGGCTGCCGATCGTGCGGATCGTCTCGCCGTCCGCGTCAACGAGCGCGAATCGGACCGAAGAGCTCCCCGCGTTGATGGTCAGAATCGTGGGCATGTGACGTGGAGCGTTGCGCTGACCCCCGGATCAACGCACGGTCAGGCCCAGAAACGCGCACAGAAATGCACCGACCACCACGGCTCTCCTTCTCGACTCAGGCGGGGATTCTCAGATCACTTCAGCCCCTCGACGACGAACAGGTCGGAGAGCAGGCGGCTGAAAGTGTAGGCGTAGGACTTGCCGTCCGGCGTGACGACGACGTTGGAGATCCTCTCGACACCGCCGGGGTCGACCGGCATGAGCTCCTTCCAGAGCTCCCGCTTGCCCGTCTCGAGATCGACGCGATAGACGCGCGCCGGCAGGTCGCGCTTCCAGACGAAGAGCGAACGCCCGTCTTCGGCGAAGCGTAACGGGAACTCGCCGTCGACGATCCCTGAGATTGGTCGGCTTCCCGAGCCGTCGATCCGGAAGAGCACGCCCTTTCGGTCGGACCCGATCGCGGCGACGAGCTTTCCGTCGGGAGAGATCGCGAACCCCGGAAACGCCGTCCCGATCCCTTCCGGCGTGATCGCCCGCGGTTTTTGACCGTCGACGCTCTGGACGAAGAGCCGCACACCTCGCTTTGCCTCGTTGGCAGCGAAGAGGATCCTCCCGCCCGGAAGCCATGCCGCGGCCTGCTCGGGGGTCACCGCGTCCATCGACAGGCGTTTGGGCTCGCCCGCGCCGGTCGGAAGGAGCATGAAGAACGGTTTGGGACTCGTCAGCGCCGCGAGCGCCCAACGGCCGTCCAGCGAGAGCGAGAGAGCAGCCCCCTCGCCGAGCTTCACCACAGGAGAGCGATCCGCTTTCCGGAGGTAAACCGTGTAGTTGGCGCCGCCCGCTTCCCCCTCTTCGTCGAAGAGGAGCGTCTGGCCGTCCGGCGAGATGTCGGCGACGAAAGAGTAGTCCAGCCAGGAGAGATCCCGCTCGCGGGAATCGCCCCGCAGAAGACCCAGAGTGCCGACCCGGGAAGCGCCCCGAGCCAGGAGAACGCGCCCGTTCCGGGCGACGTCCTGAAGTTTGATCCCCCCCGGCACGCGGATCAGCACGCGCACCTTGCCCGAGAGCGTGACCGCATAGAGAGACTGATTCGCTCCGGTGTCCGTCGCCGTGAACCAGACTTCGTCGCCCGACGGAGACCACGCGAGACCGCCCTCCTTGTTCCACCGGCTCGTCAGCGTCGTCTTCTTGCCCGCCAGGTCGAGCAGGGACACCGTGCCCGAGTCGTCCTGTGAATACGGATGGTCCATGAACGCGATCGAGTCTCCCTTCGGCGAGAGGCGTGCGTCGCTGATGTAGCCGGTCGTCTCGTAGAGGACCTTGCCGATCGGGAGCTCGATGCGGGCTTTGCCGGAGACGTCCCGGACGACGAGGAGATTCGAGCCGTCGGGCGTCCAGCTCGCTTCCTGGATGTGCTCCGCCACGTCGCGCGGCGCCCCGCCGGTGAGTGCCGCGCGCGCCATGGTGCCCTCGCAGACGGAGGGATGGGCCAGCCGGCAGTCGACCGCGATCGCCATTTCGCCCGACGGCGAGATCGACAGAAGGTTCGCGCTGGGCAGCTCGAGGGGCAACGCCTCCGGGCTGCTCGGGTGCTTCAGGAAGAGCTTGCGGGGATTCCCATCCCACGCCGCGCTGTAGACGATCGTCTGGCCGTCGGGAGCGAACCGCGCGGAGTGAATCGTGCCGCTGCCGAAGGTGATCTGCTGGAAGGAGGGTGGAGAAGACCGGGCGAGGCGCCTCTGGACGAGCATCCCGACCCCGAAGGCCGTCAGAAGCGCCACGGCGGAGAGAGTCGCGCGCACGAGCGAAGTCCGGCGCCGGGATTCGGCAGGAGTCGCTCGGCCGGTCACCTCGCCCGAGACGGAGACTTCGGAGAGGTGCTCGCGGACGCTCCGCAAATCCCGCGCGAGGTCCCGCGTGGAGGCGTAACGCTCCTCCGGGTCCTTCTGCAGACACCTCTCGACGATCCATCGGAAGGGTACCGGCACGTTGCCGTTGACCTGTCCCACGGGCTCGGTGTCTTCGCGGATGATCGCGGTGAGCGTTTCGGCGCTCGTGCCGCGCTGGAACGCGCGTTTTCCGGTCGCCATCTCGTACAGAATCGAGCCGAGCGAGAACTGATCGGAGCGGAAGTCGAGTGTCTTGCCGCTCGCCTGCTCCGGCGACATGTACCCCACCGTACCGATCACCGAGCCGGCGTTCGTCGCCTGAGCGGTCTCGAGGTTGGACGACTGGTCGGAGAGCGGCTTCTGAAGCTTGGCGAGACCGAAGTCGAGGATCTTGACCGCGCCGTCGGTCGTGATCATGACGTTCTCGGGCTTCAGGTCGCGATGGACGATCCCCGCCGCGTGCGCTTTCGCGACCGCGTCAGCGATCTGAAACGCCACGTCGAGAAGCCTCTTCGTCGACAACGCCCCGCCGTGGAGAAGCTCGCGCAGAGTTCCGCCAGTCACGAGCTCCATCGCGATGTAGACCGTCGGGCCCGAGGACCCGATCTCGTGAATCGTGACGATGTTCGGGTGGTTCAAGGCCGACGCCGAGCGCGCCTCCTGCTCGAAACGCCGGCGGCGGTCCGGGTCGGAGGAGAACTCGGACGAGAGAACCTTGACTGCGACCTCGCGACCCAGCCGCGAATCCCTCGCCCGATAGACCTCCCCCATCCCGCCCGCGCCGAGAGGCGCCAGGATCTCGAACGGCCCGAGGCGTGTGCCGGTGGAAAGCGTCATGGGGTTACGGCCGCGCGATTCTACTCAGAAAAGTTGGACCGACGAGCGAACGTCGACCACGTCGACCACGGCTTCGCGTGAACTCGAGGAGTCGGTCAGTCCGAGTCGGTCGACGTCTCGCCGACCTCGTTGCCGACCTTGCGAACGAGCGCGTCGACGGCGCTTTCCTCGAGACCCTTCGGGCCGAAACCGAGCCTCGCGAAATCCACCCAGCCTCCGTCGGCGTCGATCTGCAGGGCGAGCAGCCGCGCCTTGCCGTCCCAGCACACCCGAACCGCCATCTCCCGCGATTTGTAGACGGCCACCCGATCTCCGGAGTCAGAAGGGTTCTCCTCCGAAACCGAGTATCCCTTGTCGCGGAGAACCGAGCCGATGCGGTCGAAGGCGCCGTCTACGGTCAGCATTTCGGACCTCGCTTTGGTGGCGCCGATTCTATTGCGCGCGGCGCCGAAGCGTCATCACCGACCGTAGGAATCGGACGCCAGGCTCAAAATCTGGTCCCGTTCCTCGCGCTGCGCGCGGGCGGCCGCGAGCGCCGCCGAACCCCGGTCCCTCCACCAGGCCCTCGCGTCCTCGACCGTCCACGGCGCTTCCTCGGCGCACGCTTCCAGCATCGCGTCGAGCGCCTCGGCCGAGCCCGGGCGGTCCTCTCGGCGAAACGAGAGACAGCGACCGATCGTCTCGTCGAGCGACGCGGGAACCGGATGCCGCGCGTTTCCCGCGAGGGGGGGCGGCGGGCCCTGCCGTTCCATCCGGAAGACCTCGATCGCGGTCCGCCCCGGAAAGGGGGACTTTCCGGTCAGCAGAAAATACCCGACGGCGCCGAGAGCGAAAACGTCCGCGCGGGCGTCCACGTGCGTGGGGTCGCTCATTCCTTCGGGCGCCATGTAGAGCGGCGTTCCGAGGAGCGACCCATCCTGCGAAAGCCCGGAGTCGCCGGAAGGATCGTTCCGGCCTTTCGGGAGAGCTTCGGCGCCCAGGTCCTTGACGAGACCGAAGTCGAGAACTTTCACGAAATCCGGAATGCCGCCGTAGACGCAGACCATCAGGTTCGCCGGCTTGATGTCGCGGTGAATGAGACCCGCGCCGTGCGCCTCCGTGAGCGCGCCGCAAGCCTGTCGCAGAAAATGCACGACGCGCGACGGCGGCAGCGGTCCGTCGAGGTCCACGAGCTGGGTCAGGTTGATGCCGTTCAGAAGCTCCATCGCGTAGTAGAAGACGCCGTCGGCCGTGCGGCCATAGTCGTAGATCGCGATCGTGCTCGGGTGCGTGAGGCCCGCGGTCAGCTGGACCTCACGCTCGAAGCGCGCGAGCGAGCGCTCACCCTCGGTCCCGGGCGCGAGCAGCTTGACCGCGGTCGGCCGCCGCAGCAGGGCATGGCGCGCTTCCCAGACGACGCCCATCGCGCCGCGGCCGAGGCGCGCGATCAAGCGGTACGGGCCCACCTTCTCCACCTGACGGCGCAGTCGAGTGATCGTCCGCAGGAACGTGGCCGTCACGAAGCCGAGCAGCGCCGCGAGGACCCCGGCCGACGCGACCGCGATCGCTCCGCGCTTCGGCGGAAGGAAGGCGCCCGGCAGCGTGAAGACGTTCAGGACCCAATGCCGATCGGCGAACTGAACCGGGAAATCGAGGTCGAAGCCCGCCCGGCGCGGGAGCTTCGTCGCGTCTCTCGGCCGCTGCGCCAGCATCGGCGTCTGTTTCGCCTCCGGATCGCGCAACACGACTCCCAGACTGGAGGTGTCGACCGCCGCCGCGGCGTCGCCGACGAGCGGCGCGACGCGGAGGATCGCCATGGTGAAACCGGAGAGGGCGGAGCGTCTGGCCGCCTCCGAGCCGGGATCGCCCTCCCGGTAGACCGGCGAGTACAGGGCGACGACCGGGAGAGCATCCGATTTCCCGGCGTCCTCGATCAGCACGAACGGGTGCGACACCGCGATCAGCCCGGAGTCCCGCGCCGCCTGGGCCGTATCCCACCGCAACGGAGAGGCCGCGATGTCGAAGCCCAGGGCGAGGGCGCTCGGCGGCTCCATGTAGTGAATCGGGACATAGAAGTCGCGGCGGCCGGCCTCGCGGGACTCTCCGCCAACGAGCTCCCAGAAGCGGTAATTCGTCAGACCGGCGGAGCGCGCCTCTGCCTCGAAAGCGGCGCGTTCCGAGCCGCGTACGATCGGGAGCCACTCGAACGCGTAGACGAGCCGGCGGCGTCTCAACATCGGCTCGGCGAGCAGGCGAAACTGCCGGCGAGTCGTGTCGCGCGAAGCCTCGAGAAAGTTCGAGAGCGTCGTCAGGTCCTCCTGCGGCAGGACGAGCCTCTCGGTGACCGCGGCTTGGAGGAGCTGCGCCCGCCGCGTGAAGGCGAGGTGCGTCGCGGCCTGCGCTCGCGCGAAGAGATACGCGCCCAGCCCGAGCGACAGGGCCGCAAACACGCTCGCGGCGAGGACGTCCGTGCCTCGGATCGAGGCACGCCACGAGGAGAAGGCGGACCGCAAGCGACGCCCGGTGAACCGGCTCGTCTCGGGACCGGACCGGCGACCGCGTTCCCCCGAGCTCGTCACAGGCGGATTATGTTGCGGAGAAACTTCTTTGAAGAGCCTGATACTCTCTTCGCTCTTCCCGGCGTTCTCAAATTGACCGGAGCGAAAGCATCCTCACCACCAGGCTCGCAAACCGCTACGAGGTTGCCGCCGAACTGGGCCGCGGCGGGATGGGGGTCGTCTACCGCGCCCGCGATCCGATCCTGAACCGGGACGTCGCGGTCAAGCTGATCGGCTCCGCGGAGCTGACGGCGGAGATCGAGGAGCGCTTCCAGCGCGAGGCGCAGATCGTCGCCCAGATGGACCATCCCGGCATCGTCCCGATCCACGACCTTGGACGCCACGAAGGGTCTCTCTTTTTCGTCATGCCCCTCGTCGAGGGAACGAACCTTCGGCGGCTCCTTTATGACGGCTCGCTCCGCCTCGGGGAGGTCATCGACATCGGAATCCAGGTTGCCGAGGCGCTCGAATACAGCCAGTCGCGCGGCGTCGTCCACCGGGACATCAAGCCCGAGAACGTGATGGTCGTGCGCGAAGAGGGAGGAAGCGTCCGGGTCCGGGTCATGGACTTCGGCCTCGCGCACGCCTCCACCGAGAACCGCCTGACCAAGACCGGCACCCTGATCGGGACGGTGAGCTACCTTTCGCCGGAACAGGTCACATCCCACGCGTTCGATGGACGTTCCGACATCTATTCCCTCGGCGTCGTGCTCTACGAGTGCCTGACGGGCGAGCCTCCGTTTTCGGGAGAGATGCAGTCCGTCCTCTATCGGATCGTTCACGAGGTTGCGCAGTCGCCGCGCGCTCTCGGAGCCGAGATCCGCGAGGAGCTCGAGACGATCGTTCTTCAGTGTCTCGAGAAGGACCCCGCGCGCCGTCCCCAGAAGGCCGGGTATCTCGCTGAGGCTCTCCGAAGGCACCGCTCGAGCCTTCGCAGCGACGAGTTCGGCATGTCGGTGGTCCTGACGGCCAGCCGGACCCTCCAGCGGCCGGCTCCGTCCGCGTTCATCGGGCGTGAAAGGGAATTCACCGAGCTGCAGCATCGGCTGAACGCCGCGATCGCGGGCGGTTGTCAGTTCGCGGTCGTCGCCGGCGAGCCGGGAATCGGGAAGACGAGGCTTCTCGAGGAGCTCAAGAAGCTCGCGACCATGCGGAAGATCCGCGTCCTCTACGGGCGCTTCATCGAGCAGGACCGGGCCTTCTCCTACCAGGGTTTCTGCGAGCTCATCCAGGACTACTTTCAATCGAAAGACCTCGGAAGCTCGGGCGGCGAACGGTCCGACTTCTCCGATCTTGCGCCGGAGCTGCTCTCACTCTTTCCGTTGTTGACCGAGATCGGCGAGCTGCGTTCCGCGATGAGCGGTGACTCGCGCGCCGCCGTGGCCGGGGAACGGAAAGCCGAAG
Organism: Thermoanaerobaculia bacterium; assembly: GCA_036001245.1. Taxonomy (GTDB): domain Bacteria; phylum Acidobacteriota; class Thermoanaerobaculia; order UBA5066; family Gp7-AA6; genus Gp7-AA6. The sequence goes on along the minus strand of DASYUL010000026.1, from coordinate 14,667 downwards.
ATCGCGTCCAGATTTTCGAGCTGCTCGCGCGCACGCTGGCGCGAATCGCCGGCGGAAAGCCCCTCGTGCTGATCCTGGAAAACCTCCACGCCGCCGACGTCTCGATCGAGGCGCTCCACTACATCGTGCGCCGGCTCGGTCCGACGCCGACGCTCGTCGTGGGAAGCTACCGCCAGACGGAGACCGACAAGCGACATTCGCTCGTCCGAATGCTCGACTCCTTCGCGGACGACCCGCGTTTCGTGTCGATCACCCTGGGTCCGTTCTCCCCCTCCGAGCACCGGGCGCTCGTCGAATCGGTGGTCGGCGCTTCGAAGCTCTCCGAGGAGGTCTGCCAGAGGCTCCACGAGGCGACCGAAGGAAACCCGTTCTTCACCAAGGAGCTGCTCCACTCGTTGATCGACTCGGGCGGGATCGCGAAGGACGACACGGGTGCCTGGAGTTTTTCGAAGAGGGCCGGAATCTCGTCCGACGCGCTCCCGGCGACGATCCAGCAGGCAGTCGAGAAGCGGATCGAGCGCCTTCCCGGCGAGCTCCGCGACCTTCTCTCGACGGCGTCGGTCCTCGGGAGAAGCTTCGAGTTTCGGGACCTGGAAACCCTTTCCGACGGCGCCCGGAGCCTCGACGAGTCGGTGGACCGGCTGCTGGCCGAAGGGATTCTCGAAGAGGAAAGGGAGTCTCGGGGCGATCGGCTCGCCTTTTCGAGCGGGATCGTTCGCGATGTCCTCTATGGCGCTCTCGCGCGCCGCAAACGGCGCTCGCTCCACCGGAAGTATGCGGAGATCCTCGAAAAACGATACGCCGGCCGGCTCGACCGGATCTATCCCGAGCTCGTTCACCACTTCTCCCAGGGCGACGTTCCCGAGAAGACGGTCGAATACGGATTGAATCTCGCTCGGAAGTCGCTCGAGACGTTCAGCCCGGACGACACGATCCGCGCGGCGAAGACCGCGCTCGAATTCCTCGAAGACGGGGAGTGGACCGGCGACTCGGCGCTCGAAGGAGAAGCGCGGCTCCTGCTGGCCGAAGCGAACCGGATGGCCGGGAACCCGGACGCCGCTCTCCGCGAGGCGGATGCGGCCGTCACGGTGTTCGAGAGGGAAGGCCATTCGGAGAAGACCCTGGGCGCCATCGTCTTCGCCGCGGACACCGCGTGGCAGGGACGTCGGACCGACGAGACGCGGCAGTGGGCGGAGCGCGGGATCGAAGTCGCGCACGCGATCGCCAAGACGGAACCGTTGAAGGAGCTCCTCTCGCTCGCGGCTGCCGTCGCCAACATGCGCGGGGAATACGCGAAGGCCGGCGCGTACGTTGCGGAGATCGATCGACTGAAGCTGGGAGAAAGAGGGGTCGAAGAGGAGATCCCGCGGGGCGGAACGCTCGTCGTCGCGATGGCGAATCCGATCGACGACCTCGAGCCGAGTACCTATCAGACGACCGAAGAGAGCGAGGTCGTTGCAAACGTCTTCGAGACGCTCGTGACGACCGATTCGCAGGGGAGCCCGGTGCCTTCGCTCTGCGAGCAGTGGTCGGTGAAGGATGAAGGCAAAGCCGTACGACTACGCCTTCGTTCGGGGGTCGTGTTTTCGAACGGCGCCCCCCTGACCGCCGGCGCCGTCAAGGCGTCTCTCGAACGGTCCATCCGGCTCTCCCGGGATTCGGCGCCTGCCGCTTTCGACCCGGTCGTCGGCGTGGCCGATTACCTCGACGGCAAGGCGCCGGAGGTCTCCGGCATCTCGACTCCGTCCGAAGGGGAAATCGAGATCCGCCTCGTCGAGGCGCTCCCCATCTACCCGGCGCTCCTGACGGACGGACGGACCTCGATCGCGTTCGAAGCGGCGGCGGACGACGGAATGCCGCCGAACGTGGTGGGAACAGGGCCGTTTCGGATGACGGGCAAGACGCCCGATCGTGCCGTCCTCGAGCGCAACGACCGCTATCGAAAGAGTCCCTCGGCGCTCGATCGACTCGAGTTTCGTGCCTCGCTTTCCGCATCCGCCATCGCAGAAGGGCTTCGATCGGGACAGATCGATCTCGCGCGGGACCTGCTCCCTCAGGATCGGGAATCAATTCTCCGGGACCCGCGATTCCGCGCCGGGCTCGTCGAGCAGCCGAAGAAGAACACCTACTTCGTGCTCTTCAACTCCGCCAGCCCGGCGGGATCGAGCGTCGAGCTCCGGCAGGCGCTCGCCAACTCGGTCCGGTCCCGGGATTTCGTGTGGGGAGCTCTCGGCCGCTTCGCGCTCCCGGCGACCGGACTCCTCCCGCCGGGCATCCTCGGCCACGACCCGGGACGCCGGCAGCCGCACTTCCCGCACGACCGGGCGATGGAGATGATTCGATCCACCGGGCTCGAGCCTCCGATTCGCCTCCGCGCCTCGGTCCACCCGCTCTTCGGCGATCAGTACGGCGCGCTCACGTCCGCCCTCTTCGGGAGCTGGGCCGAGCTCGGCGTCGAGGTTTCCGTCGCGACGAGGACGATGCCCGAGTACCTGGCGTCATGGAACGAGAACTCCGGGATCGACCTGCTGGTGGGACGCTGGATCGCCGACTACGACGACCCGGACAATTTCTCCTTCACCCTCTTTCATTCGGACAACGGCCTCCTGCGCGGGTACTTCTCCTCGCCCGAGACCGATCGAATCCTGGAGGAAGCGCGCCATGAGAGCGATCCGGACGCGCGGGAGAGCCTCTACCGGAGATTCGAGGACCGGGTGCTCGGATCGGCAGTCTTGGTGCCGCTCTTCCACGACGTGGACTATCGGATCGCGAGTCCGTCCGTCCGCGGACTCCAGCTCCGCGACACGGCTCCCTTCGTCAATTACACCGATGTCGGCAAGACTCAGGCGCCGGCCGCGGGACCGGCCGCCGCCCGCCGCCTCGGCGGTGGAGTGATCCAGGTTCCCATCGCGGGCTCCGTTCGATCTCTCGATCCCTCCATCGACAGCACGGTCGAGAAGGCCGAGACCCTGACGAACGTCTTCGACACGCTGACGCGGCAGACCGAGGGCGCCGTCGTGATTCCCTGGCTCGTCTCGGAAGTCGCCGCGGAGAACGAAGGCCTGCGCTACCGGTTCCGACTCCGGCCAGGAATCCGATTCCACGACGGTCGGCCGCTGACCGCCCGCGACGTGCGCCACTCCTTCGAGCGGCTCCTCCAGGACGAGGAGAGCGACGCCCGCTGGCCGCTCTCGCCCATCCGTGGCGCCAAACAGCTCCTGGCTCGCGAAGTGACCGGCCTCGAAGGTTTTCACATCGTCTCGCCCACGGAGTTCTTCATCGATCTCGTGAAACCGGTTCCCTTCTTCCCCGCCCTGATGTCGGAACCGGCGGCGGCGATCGTTCCGGAGGGAACGACGAGAGTCCGGGGAACGTGGCGCGACGGATGCGTCGGAACCGGTCCTTTTCGCGTCGTCGATTTCGATCCCGACCGGCGACTCCAGCTCGAACGAAACCCCCTCTACTGGCGCGAGGGGTACCCGAAGAGCGAAGGACTCGTCTTCCGGTTCGGAATGTCTCCCGAGGAGACGCGAAGCGAGTTTCTCGCAGGACGGCTCTCGATCGCGTCGGACCTGCTCCCGGCCGACGTCGAGACGCTCCGGCGCGACCCGCGCCACGCTCCGGGGTATCGGGAGTCTCCCCGGCTTTCCACACACATGGTCGGCTTCAACGTCCGCCGACCGATCTTCGCAGACGTGAGACTCCGTCGAAGCCTCGCCCAGGCCGTTGACGTCGCCGGGACCGTCCGCCGGACCCTGGGAAGGCTTGCGATCCCGGCGCATGGATTGATTCCTCCGGGACTGCTCGGGCATTCACCGAACCCTGGCCGGGAAAAACGGAGCCCGGGTCCGACTGCCGCGGAGTCGGTGAACTACACGGTCTCGAAGGAAACCCGGGAGGTGACGGCGGCGATTCACCCGACCTACTTCGGCGAGTACGCGGCCCTCCTGAAAGAGCTCTCGGAGGCCTTCCGCGAGATGGGATTCGTCATCCGTCCCATCAACACGACGATGAGCGGATTCCTGGATCTCATCAAGAGGGGGGAGGTCGACGTCGGCGTCGGACGTTGGGTGGCGGACTATCCCGATGCGGACACGTTCGCCAACGGCGTCCTCCAGTCGCAGGAAGGCTTCTGGGGCCGGATGGTCGGCAGCCCGGAGATCGACGAGCTCGTCGAAAGAGGCCGGTCGGAAGTCAATCCCGACGTCCGCCACTCGATCTACCGACTCCTGGAGGACCTGATCGCCCGGGAGTCGCTTCTGATCCCGCTCTTCCACGAGCAGGTCTACCACTTCGTGCGTCCCGAGGTCGAAGGCCACTCCCTGGGCTTCGCGCTGCCGACCGTCGCCTACGAGAACCTCTCGATCCGACGGTAACGTTTCCGAGTCGACGCAGGCTGAACGCGACCCCGCTATGAGGTCGCATCTCACTTTCCCGATACAAAGCGCAGTGCCCGCCGCATGTTTGTCACTTTGAATAGTGTGATAGGGTAGCAAGCGTCTAACGGTCCTGCCGGCTTCGGAACCTTGCTGTCGCCGTCCTTCCCTCGGTGGAACCCCGATGGAGACCATCTGTTTCAAGGATTGGGGGAGTCAGTCTCATGCAGTTCGCACGTAACGTCCATTTCCAGATCAAGAACGGGAAAGAGAAGGAGTTCAACACTCTCTTCGAGAACGAAGTCATTCCGCTGCTTCGGAAGCAGAGCGGCTTCCAGAACGAGTTGACACTCGTCAACCCGCAGGGCGCAGTCGGAATCAGCGTCTGGGTCGACCGCAAGAGCGCCGAGGCGTACAACACCTCGACGTATCCGCAGATCCTCGAGAAGTTGAACCCCGTGATCGTCGGAACGCCGAAGGTGGAGACGTACGACGTCACCGCCACTACCCTTCACGCATAGGTCAGACCGGGCGCAAACACGCTCGTTCACACGAGGTCCCGCAAGGGACCTCTTTTTTTGCCCTAACGAGAGCTCCGAACCGAGAAGGCGAGGAAAGCCGCCATGATTCCCCGGCGAAAACCGGTGGGCCATTCTTCACCTTCTGCTTGTCTGGCGAGTCTCCGGGCCTCACGCCACGTTACACCGTCCAAACTCGGGTTGGTCGATCTTCCTGATAGATCGACGGGCCTTGACCCCGGAATCGATTTCGGGGTCTAGACTGCCGGGCGACACGCGGTCGTCCACGAGTTCCTGCAGTTCCAGATCGAGGATCACGGGACCGGCGACCCGACCGGGATTTCCGACGGGGTGAATCGAGGCAACTAAAAAAGGACCGCCCCTCGTGGGGCGGTCCGGAAGCTCTCGGCGCTGTGCGTCGCGCGGTTACCGATTCCAGCGGCGGTCCCCGTCGCGATGCCGACGGTCGTCGCGGCGATTGCTCCGATCGTCCCGCCGCCAGCGATCGTCCCGCCGGGAGTAGCGCCCGTCGTAACGACGGTAGTCCCGCGAGTACCGGTCGTTTCGATAGGGCCGGCTGTACCTGTAGTCCCGATATCTGTAGTCCCGATACCCGTAGTCCCGATACCCGTAGTCCCGATACCCGTAGTCGCGATGGCCGTAGAAGACCGGCTCCGCCACGATGATCCAACGGCTTCCGCGCGGCTCGCATCGAATCCACTGGTCTTCGTACTCGAACCCGTAACCGTAGTCGACGTCCTCGGACACGTCGTAGCCATACGGGACGTACCCGCCGATCGGGAATCGGTCGCCAATCGAGAACGAAATGTCACCGTGCGGAAGCCGCACCGTTCCGCCGACCCGAACCTGCGCGTCGGCCGCCGGAGCGCCGGCGGTGGCGAGACCCGCCACCAGAACTCCCGACCCCATCGCGATGCGAATTGCTTTCTTCATCTCTCAGACCTCCTCAGCCGATTCATCGGCCGGACGCGAGAAGAGGATCGCAACACGAGTGCCACGGCGGCCTGTATGAAAACAAAAGGGTTGTGCGCGGCGGCCGGCGCGGAAGTGTCCACTTCGCGTGGCAATTTCGCCGCCGGGAGAACGGGCGGGATTCGAGAGACCGTCGACGAGGAGGCTCGGTTCGGACGGTCACGCGTCCTAGCAATCGCCTTGGCGACCGCTCGATAAGGGTCCGAACTGGAGTCTATCGGACGGTGAAGTTGTTCGCGCTCGTCCCGGTACCCGATGGCGTGGTGACAGTGATCTTTCCCGTCGTGGCGCCCGCCGGCACCGTCGCCGTGATCTGAGTCGCTGAGCTGACGGTAAAGCTCGCGGTCGTGCCGTTGAATTTGACAGTCGTCGCCCCGCTGAAGTTCCTTCCCTTGATCAGTATGCCCTTCCCAACGTTGCCGCTCGTCGGCGAGAAGCTGGTAATCGTCGGAGCGGGAATCACGGTAAAGCTGCTCGAACTGGTGGCGGTTCCGCCGGGGGTCGTCACCGCGATCGGACCCGTGGCCGCTCCGGCCGGCACCGTGGCCGTGATCTGAGTCGCCGAGTTGATGACATGGCTCGCGCCCGTTCCGTTGAATCGGACCGCAGTCGCCCCGCCGAAGTTCGTTCCCGTGATGACTACGCTCGTTCCAACGCCGCCGCTCGTTGGGTTGAAGCCTGCAATCGTCGGGGATCCGGCGACCGATCCGCCCATCGTGACGTCCTGCAGCTGCGGCGTGGAGAGGGAATTCGTGGTTGAGAGGGCGGCCCGGTACTGGAGATACCGCGAGGAAATGCCGATCGCCGCACCATTATTGACTTGCTGGAATGCCGTCCAGGACGCGTCCGGCGACGGAGTGTCGCCCGTGCGGACCGAGAGAGTGACGCCCGTTCCCGTCGGCAGGACACTCGTCCATGAGAACGTCCCCCACGTCGTGCTCTGCCCTGCGTCGTAGACACGGGAATCGAAATTCCCGGACGCCGCAAACGGGCTCATTCGAATCCAGTCGATGGAAACCGATCCTCCCCCGACGGTCAGGTCGCTCGCGAGCGGACGCATCGCCGTGCCGAGCGCCAATGAATGCGAGGCAACCGGTGTCCCATCCACGGAATAGACGACGTTCGACGCACCCCATTCGATCCGGTACCGATGCGGGGAACCCAGGAGAGCCGCGCTGAGCAGAGTCTCGGTCGAGCTCGCTCCATTGTTCGTTCTGGCGTTGAACGTGCCGTCGGCCGCGACGCTGAACATCGCCCACGGCGGATTGTTGTAGTCCACGCCGAAGCCGACGTGTTGATAGACGCTGCCGCCGTAAGTCGCGACGAACTCGATCGAGCGGCCCGCAGGGTACGTCGCGCTCGTGCCGACAAGGACTCCGTCCAGGTTCAGCGTTCCGGCGGAAACGTCGGCCGCGCCGCCCGTGCTCCACGGCGTTGCGAACCAGCCCGCGGGCAGCGCCGTTCCGCCGAACTCCTCGTTGACGATCGGCGCGAGGATCACCTCTCCATTCGCAATCTGAGAGATGGCCGCACCCGCGGCGAGCGTCCCGGAAGCGAAGTCGGCCACGGTCGTATCCACGAAAGTTGCGGAGGGCAGGGCGAAGTTGGTCGCGCTCGTGCCGGTGCCGGCAGGGCTCGTGACGCTGATCGCCCCGGTTGTCGCCCCCGCGGGAACCGTGGCTCTGATCTGCGTGGCGAGATCGACGATGAAAGTGGCCAAGGTGCCGTTGAACCGGACGGCCGTCGTCCCGGTGAAGTTCGCGCCGGTGATGGTGACGGTCGCTCCGATCGCGCCACTCGTCGGATTGAAGCCTGCAATCGTCGGCGCGCCGCTGCTCGTCGGAGTCGGGGTCGGCGTCGGCGTGGCCGTCGGCGCAACTGCCGTCGGAGTTGATGTCGGCGTCGACGTCGGTGGAAGTCCTGTCGGGGTGGCCGTCGGTGTCCGAGTCGGTGTCGGCGTCCCCGCAAGGGTCGTCGCGGACGCTGTGTTCGAGTAAGCGGACGCGCCGACGACGTTCCGGGCCACGACGCGGTAGAAGTACTTCTTCGACGGGGTCAGACCGCTGCTCGAATACGCCGTCACGTTCGAATTGGTGGTCCCGACCTGAAGCCAGAACCCAGTGCCGGTCGTGGATCGCTCGATGTTGAAACTGGTCTCGTTGAAAGAGTTGTCGCTCCAGGAAAGGTCGATTCTAGTCGAGGAGATGGCAGTCGCGGAAAGCCCGGTTGGCGCGATCGGAGTGGACTCGGGCGTTGGAGTTGAGGTCGGCGTCGGGGTCGAAGTCACCGGAACGGCTGTCGGAGTGGGCGTCTGCGTCCGAGTCGCAGTCGGGGGAACGGGTGTCGGCGTGTGAGTTGAGGTCGCTGTCGGAGTCGCTGTCGGCGGAACCGGTGTCGGAGTGGACGTCGGGGTCGGCGTCGACGTCGGAGTCGCCGTCGGCGGAACTGGCGTCGCAGTGCGTGTCGGCGTCGCCGTCAGCGGAATCGGTGTCGGAGTGGACGTCGGGGTCGGCGTCGACGTCGGAGTCGCCGTCGGCGGAACCGGTGTCGGAGTGGACGTCGGGGTCGGCGTCGACGTCGGAGTCGCCGTCGGCGGAACCGGTGTCGGGGTCGCTGTCGGCGTCGCCGTCGCCGTCGGAGTGGGAGTTAACGTCGGCGTCAGGGTCGGCGTCGGCGTCGGCGGCGCCGTTACCGTGAAGCTGCCCGCGCTCGTACCCGTCCCGTTCGGCGTCGTCACCGCGATCGAGCCCGTCGCAGCACCCGGCGGCACCGTCGCCGTGATCTGGGTTGCCGAATCGACGGTGAAGCTCGCGTTCGTGCCGTTGAATTTGACTGCGGTCGCCCCGCTGAAATTCGTCCCCGTGATCACCACGCTCGTTCCGACGTCACCGCTCGTCGGACTGAACCCTGCAACCGCCGGCGGGGCGGCCACGGTCCACGTAAAACTGGCGCTACCGGGTGCCGAGCTGGGATCCGTCGCGGTCACAGTCACGGCGTAGGGACTGCCGGATGACGCACCCGAGGAGATAGTCCCGCTGATCGTTCCCGTGCCGGCATTGATCGTGAGGCCCGGCGGCAGACCGGTGGCCGAGTAGGAGAGCGTGTCGCCGTCCGGATCGGAGGCGGAGATCGGAAGCGTGATGCTCGCCCCCTCCGCACTGCTCTGGTTGCCCGGGTTCGTCACGATGGGCGGGCTGTTGGCGGCTCCGGCCGTATAGCTCAGCGTCACGTCGAGGAGAGCAGGTGTCCGAAGCGGATCAGTCGTCGCAAGCTCCGCTCGATACTGCAGGTAGCGGGAAGTCGACGAGAGCGGGCCGCCGGAGCCGGAAAGCGCCGTGAACGAGGACCAGGTTCCGTCGGGAGTCGCTGTGTTGCCCGTCCGGACGGAGAGAACGATGCTCGTACCCGCCGGGAGGTCGCTGTGTGAGGCGAGCGAGCTCCACGAGGCGCCTGCGCCGCCGTCGAAGATCCGGGAGAGGAATGTGCCCGAGCCGGGATACGGAGTCATGCGGAGCCAGTCCACGGCGAGAGCCGCGCCGCCGCTGTTGAACTCACTGGCCAGAACGCGCAGAGAGTTGCCGATGGACACCGCCTGCGTATCGACCAGAGTTCCGTCGATATAGAAGAGGACGCTCGAGGCGTTCCACTCGATCCGATAACGGTGAGACGAGCCGAGCCAACTGCCCGGGATCGCGTTGTTGATGGCCGTCGTGCCCGTGTGCGTTCGCGCGTAGAGAGTCGTCGTGGTGTTGTTCGTGCTGAAGAAGATCCAGGGCGGATTCGAGTCCGCGTCCGCCACGAACCCAACGTGCTCGAAGCCCGCCGCCCCGAAGGTGGCGACGAACTCGAGGGCACGGCCCGGACCGTACGCGGCGTTCGTGGTCGCGCGGGCGCCATTGACCGTCAGGAGGCCGCCGCCGACCGCAACCGTTCCGCCGGCGCCCCAGGCAGCGCCGGTCCAGGACGCGGGCAAACCGGTGCCGCCGAATTCCTCGTTGACCGTCGGGGCGAGGATCACCTCGCCGTTCGCGATCGAGGAGACGGCCGTGTTCGTGTCGGGCGTACCGCTCCCGAAGTCCGCCGCGGTCGTGTCGGTCGCGCTCGACGAGGCTGCCTCCGTCGTGAACGTCCACGTCACGTCGGACCCGAGCGGGTTCCCGCTCGCGTCGGTCACTGTTCCGGAGACGGTCGCCTGATAGGCCGAATTGGGAAGGAGGGCTGCACTGGGATTGAGCGTCGCCACGTTTGCGCTGTAGGTCACCATGGCCGCCACGTCGCTTCCCGCTCCCTGCTTCCGGAGTCGAATGGTCGATGAGGTGACGGTGGCGGAGGCCATCGGCTCGCTGAACTGCACCGTGACGTTGGTATCCACCGATACGCCCGTCGCGTTGGGCGCAGGGGTGCGGCCAGTGACCGTCGGAGCCGTCGTGTCGGAGCCTCCCACCGTGTAGCCGAGAGTGACGTCCTGCAGGACGGGGGTCGACGTCAGGTCGGAGGTCGTCAGCGTCGCGCGATACTCGATGTACTGGGAGCTGCCCGGGATCACGCCGCCGTTACCCACCGCGGTGAAGGAAGTCCAGGTCCCGTCGGGAGAAGCCGTGTTGCCGGTGCGGATCTCGAGCGAGATCGCCGTCCCGGTCGGCGTCGTCTGCGTCCAGGAGAGATCGCCCCAAGCGACGCTCTGTCCCGCGTCGAAGATCCGGGAGTCGAACGTGCCGGTAGAGGCGTACGGACTCATCCGGAGCCAGTCGACGGAGAGCGCCGGGTTCGCGGGGTCGTAGTCGCTGATGACCGGGCGCATGTTGGCGCCGATGGAGACCGATTCGGTATGCACGAGAGTTCCGTCGATGAAGAAGCTGACGCTGGAAGCTCCCCAGTCGATCCGGTACCGGTGTGGCGCCCCGGTCCAACTGCCCGGAATCGCCGTGTTCACCGCGGTGCCCGCGTTGTTCGTCCGGGCGTAGAGAGTCGGGGAATTGCTCCAGGTGCCAAACATCGCCCAGGACTCGGAGCCAAGGGCCAGGTCCTGCCCGAAGCCCACGTGCTGGAAGTTCTGAGCCCCGAACGTCGCGACGAAGTCGATCGAGCGGCCGGGACCATACAGCGCATTCGTCGCAACACGGGTCCCGTTTGCGGAGACCTGCCCTCCGGCGACCGTCGTCGCGGCACCTGCCTGGCCGTCCCAGACCGCACTCGACCACCCGGACGGAAGAGACGAGCCGGAGAACTCCTCGTTGACCGCCAGCGCAAGGACGACCTCGCCGTCGGCGATTTGCGACACTGCTGTGCTGGTTCCCGTCGCTCCGCCGGAGAAATCGGCGACCGTCGTGTCCGTAAAGGCGGTGAAAGTCGCGGCGGCCCCCACCGTGGTGAAACTCCAGCCGGCATCGCTCCCAAGCGGATTACCGGCCACGTCGGTCACGGATCCCGAGACGGTGACCTGGTACGTCTTGTTCGCCTCTAGATTCGCGCTCGGATTGAGGGTGGCGGTTGCCCCGGCGTAGCTGACCGACGCGGCGACGTCGCTGGCGGCGCCATCGGCGCGCAACCGGACGGTGGAACCGCTGATTGTCGAGGCGTCCATCGGCTCGCTGAACTGGACGGTGACGTCGCTCGTGACCGCCACGTCGGAGGCATCTGCAGCCGGGGAGCGGCTGACGATGGTCGGCGGTGTCGTGTCGGCGACAGCGGCGCCGTACCCGACGCTCACCGACTCGAGCGATGGAGTCGAAAGGACATCCGAGGTCGTGAGCGTGGCCCGGTAGTGGATGTAGCGGGAGCTCGTGCCGACGACGGTGCCGTTGGCGACGGACGCAAAACTGCTCCAGCTCGCGTCGGGGGAGGCGGTGTTTCCGGTCCGGACGCTCAGGGTGATGCCGGTACCGGAAGGGAGGGTCCTCGCCCAGGAGAGCGTTCCCCACCCGACGCTCTGGCCGGCATCGAAGACGCGGGAGTCGAAGGCGCCGGAAGCCGTGAACGGGCTCATCCGGATCCAGTCGATCGAGACCGAGCCTCCGCCGACAGTCAGATCACTCGCGAGGGGCCGCATCGTTGTGGTGCCGAACGAAATCGTGTGCGTCGCAACCGGCGCTCCGTCGACGAAGAACGCGACGCTGGACGAGCCCCACTCGATCCGATACCGATGGGGAGAGCCGAGCAGAGAGGTCGACAGCGGAGTGTCCGTCGGAGTCGCGCCATTGTGGGTCCGGGCGTTGAACGTGCCGTCGAACTTGACGCTGAACATCGCCCAGGCGTTCACGTTGTTGAAGTCCACCCCGAACCCGACGTGCTGGTTGTTTCCGCCGCCGAAAGTCGCCACGAACTCGAGCGATCGGCCCGCGCCGTAGGTCGCGCTGGTGCCTGACAGGACACCGTCGAGCGTCAGCTTTCCGCCACCGACTGTCGCGGTCCCGCCGGCTGCCCACGGCGTGGCGAACCACGTCCCCGGCAGCGCCGTTCCGCCGAACTCCTCGCTGACGGTCGCGGAGAGGATGACTTCCCCGTCCGCGATCTGGGAAACCGCCGTGTTGCTGCCCGTGCTTCCGGCCGAGAAGTCCGCCGCTGTCGTGTCGACGAACGCCGCGGAAGGCGTTGAGAAGCTCGCGGGCGCCGCCGGGGGATTCGGGGAGGTCGCGGAGTTGTTCGCGGCGTCGGTCGAGGTGACGCGGTAGTAATAGGTGGTGTTGGTCGAGAGCCCCGTCAGACTGACGTCGTGCGCCGTCACGAGCGCAGCGCCGCTCGCGTTCGAGCCGAGCGAGCCGGACGAGGTCCCGTAGTCCACCCGGGAGGTGGCGGGCTCGTCGGTCGTCCACGTCACCGTCGCGGTGCCGCCGCTTCCTGGAGTCGCGGTCACCGAGGAAATGGCGGGAGGCGTCGAGTCGACCGCGTATTGCGCCTGATAGGCGCCGGCCGTCGCCGGGAAGAAAGCGTATTCGACCCCCTTGATGGTCTCCCGGGTGAAGGTGACGCCGCCGCCGCTCCGGGTGATTCCCGTCAGGCTCCCGACGCTGGACACGGTCGGCACCATCGCTCGCAAACCGTTTGCGCCCGAGCCGACCGCGATCGAGAAGGAGAGCGTGTTTCCGCTCCAGCCGATCGACCCGAATGACGAGGCGTTGCGGCCGTCGAGCCACTTCAGCATCTGCCGCGCGGAGACGACGGGGACGCCGCGGCTCTTGGCGGAGGCGACGATCGCGTTGGAGCCTGCGTGGTCAGCGTAGTCCGTGTGCATGTTGGCCGTGAAGGCGCCGTAGTAGCCCTCGGCCCCGAGCGCCTTGTCGAGCAGCGCATCGATGTGGAGCGGGTAGCTCTGACCGGACTCGTCGGTCATCTGGGTCGTCGCCTGATAGACGTCGATCATGGTTCCGTCGAGGTCGGCGAAACGCATCGGGATGCCGGAGCCGGTGAACATCCCGGGCCGGTCCTGGATCCAGCTCTGAGGCCAGTAGTAATAGTTGGTGTCCAGCCGGATCCCGTGGTTGAGCTCCACCTTCGGATGAGTGGCCCAGTCGCTCCAGGCGATGCAGTGAGTCCGGTTGGTCGGGGGAGCGGGGAGACTCGGGAACGTCGCGGCGAAGTTGGCGAGCTGGTCCGAGAAGTTGCTCTCGAGCGACGTCGGGGTGAAGTTCGCGCACCCGGTGTTCACATGGAGACCGATTTCGAAGCCCTGCGAGTCGTAGCTCGCGGCCTGCGAATCCGAGATCGGGACGCTCGTGTAGACGTACGAGCTCGCCCGGATGCACTCCCAGTCCGCTACCGAGCATCCCGACGGGCTCGCGGCGATGTACTGGTCGAAGCGCGGACCCGTATTCCCGCTCCCGTGGTCGTCGCCCGTCATGATCACGACGGCCTTCTCGCCGCGCGGGAAGTACCAGAACCGCGGCAGCGGCTTACGGTCGAGGTTCATCAAACCGATCAAGTTCGCGAGCAAGCGTTGCTGCTCGTCCGCCTGCGGGATGGCCACCTTGTTCAGGTCGACCCAGTCGGGCTGGACGTCTCCGGCCTTCGCTCCGAAGAACAGATCGTCGGAGCGGATCGGCCCGCTCTGCCCGTCGCGCTCGTCGCCGGCCCAGGCCGGATTTCCCTGACGCGTGTAGACGATCGAGCGCGCGAGGTCGAAGGTGAAGGCGGCGGCCTGTCCGCCGCTCGAGCCAACGGAGCGCAGTGTGACGGCCGGGTTCGAGGTCGCCGAGGTCGCGTTCGAATACAGCGTGGCCAAGCTGGTGGCGCCGGCGAGCGTGTAGCGGTCGGCCGTGCCATGGAACTGGATGGTCTGGCCAACGATTCCCAAGCCTGGGGCAGCGGACGTGTCGACGAGGAGGTATCCGTTCGACAGGGTGGAGGCGGTGTCAGTCAACCCGAAAAGGCCGGCGAGGTCCTTGTCCGGACGCATCGCGATCAAATTCCCGCCGGCCGTGACCCAGTCGGTGAACATTGTCTCCTGGGCCGGTGTGAGAGCCATCTCGCCCAGGATCACGACGTCATAGGCGGTGAGCGTCGCCGCCGAGATCGACGAGATGTCTGTCACCGTGAAGGCATTCAGACCTTCCGTCCGCAGGATCTCGGCGTAGTAGCGGGTGAACGGATTCGACGCGGCACCGACGACGAGGACGGGACCGCCCGGGCCCTCGTCCGGCGGTGGGGGCGGAGGCGCCGCGGTCGTGAACGACCAGATGTGGTCGGCGGCGAGAGGATTCCCCGCAACGTCCTTGACGCCGCTGCTGCCGCCCTTGACCGTGGCGGTGTAGGTGGCCGAGTTGGCCAGTGATGCAGTCGGGTCC
>DASYUL010000025.1:0-8010 GCA_036001245.1 Thermoanaerobaculia bacterium | reverse complement strand
GCGATCGACTTCGACATCACCAATGCCGACCGGGCCGTCGGGGCGCGGATCGCGGGCGAGCTGGCCGGGCGCCTTCGGGGTCGCCGCCTCGCGCCGGGGCTGGTCACACTTCGCTACCGCGGAAGCGCCGGGCAAAGCTTCGGCGCCTTCTGCGTCGAGGGAATGCGGATGGCCCTCCAGGGGGAGGCCAACGACCACGTCGGGAAGGGCATGTCGGGCGGCGAGATCGTCCTGGCGCCTCGTCGGTCCTTTCCCCGGCCGTGCGGGACCCCCGTCATCGCCGGCAACGCGCTCCTCTACGGAGCCACGGGCGGGCGGCTCTTCGCGGCCGGGCGCGTGGGGGAGAGGTTTGCCGTGCGCAATAGCGGCGCGCTCGCCGTCGTCGAGGGAGCCGGCGATCACGCTTGCGAATACATGACGGCGGGATCGGTCGCGATTCTCGGAGAGACGGGGCGCAACTTCGGCGCGGGAATGTCCGGCGGCGTGGCCTACGTCCTGGATCCGGACGCCGGATTCCTGCGACGGTGCAACACCGAAATGGTCGCGCCGGCCAGGAGCCTGTCGCCCCGGGACGCCGGGCACCTGAAACGCATGATCGA
The DNA here is from genome assembly GCA_036001245.1 of Thermoanaerobaculia bacterium. Lineage (GTDB taxonomy): Bacteria > Acidobacteriota > Thermoanaerobaculia > UBA5066 > Gp7-AA6 > Gp7-AA6. The sequence continues at coordinate 7,411 of DASYUL010000025.1, read as the reverse complement.
GTGGCACCGCGACGCGACGGGGAGCGCCCGCGCTGCCGAGGTCCTCGAGAACTGGAACGCCTTTCTGCCCCGTTTCTGGAAGGTCGCTCCGAGGCAGGCCTTGCGCCCGGCCGCAACGTCCGCGGTGCGCTCCCGCCCGCGTTCGGCCGCCGGAGCGGACGAGACGCTCGCTGCGGCGGCGCCGTAGGGAGTGCCGAAGAACGTGTGGAGCAGGGATCGGGTCGCCGGAGCGGTGAGGCTGACCGGGGCCCTTTCGCGGGAGGCGCCATGAAAGCACTGTTCTCCATGACCGGACACAACTCGCCCTGGTCGCAGCGATACCGTCTCGCCGCGCGCGCGATCGCCGCCGCCGCCGCTCTCGCGGCCGCCCGCCCGGCCCCGGCGCAGGAGCCGGCCGCGGCGCCCAGCTCGACAGCCACCCCCACGCCGGCGCCGGCCCCGAAACCCTGGTACGAAGAGATCACGGTCAACGGCTTCGTGTCGGGCAAGTACTCTTACAACACGAATCGCCCGACCTCGGGCACCAACCAGTTTCGGGTCTTCGACTTCGACGACAACACCCTCCAGGTGGATGTGGCCGAGGCCGTCCTGCAAAAGGCCGTCGTCAAGCCGGGCGAGGCGGGCTTCCGGATCGACGCCGCGGCCGGCGGCTCGATCCCGCGGGTGTCGGCGGCGGCCGGGCTCTTCCGCGACGCGAGCGGTAAGGCTCACGACTTCGATCTCCAGCAGGCCTTCGTCAGTTACATCGCGGCGGTCGGAGGCGGCTTGCGTATCGACGCCGGAAAGTTCGTGACGCACCACGGCTACGAGGTCATCGAGGGATACGACGGCTACAACGACAACGCCACCCGCTCTTTCCAGTTCGGATACGCGATCCCATTCACCCACACCGGGGTCAAGGCCGGCTACAGGTTCAGCGAAGAGCTCGCGGCGACAGTGATGCTCGCCGCCGGCTGGGACGTCGTGAAGGACAACAACACCGGTGAATCCCTGGGCGCTCAGCTCACCTTCAGCCCCTCGAAAACGGTCACGGTCGTTGCCAACTACATGGTGGGGCCGGAGCGCGATGACGGAGACGGTGACCTCCGCAACGTGATCAACGTGAACGCCCAGGCGAAGGTCAGGGATCGGGCGGTCCTGACCCTGGACGTCGTCTACGGCAGCGAAGCGAACGCCGTCACGCACGGCCAGACCGCGATGTGGAACGGGATCGTCGGCTATGCGCGATTCGGCTTGAGCGACAGCTTCGCCCTCATTCTCAGAGGCGAGCTGTTCAACGACCGGGACGGTGCCCGGACCGGAGTGGCGCAGAAGCTGAAGGGGATCACGCTCACTCCTGAGCTCAAGGCCTCTTCTCACTTCCTGATCCGCGCCGACCTCCGCATCGACTGGTCGGATCACGACGTCTTCGAGAAGAGGGAAGGACTCACCGGCAGCCAGCCGACCGGCCTCGTGAACGTGATCTACCTCTTCTAGATCGTTCGGCCTCGGTCGTGTGGCGCTCGCGGAGGATTCAGGACCAGGTAGGTGGTCGAAGAGCAATCCGGGCTAAGAGGGAAAGAGCGCCGCGGCATTGTCGAAGAGGATCTTCCGCCTGACCGCGTCCGAGAGCGGAAGAGAGAGGAACTCCTCGACGTTCTGGCGCATCGACCGGACCCCCCTGGACGGCCAGTCGGTTCCCCACAGGACGCGGTCGGCCATCTCGGAAAGCCGCGGGAGAACCTCGAGAAGCCTTCTCGGCGGGATACTCGAGATGTCGAGCATGACGTTCGGATGCCGCCGGAGGAGGAAGAACGCCGTTTCGTACCAGAGAGGACGGCCGGCGTGGCAGAGGACGATCGTCGTCTCGGGAAAGTCGACCGCCACGTCGTCGCACGCCATCGGGTCCGCGTAGACGTTGCGCGCGCCGGGGAAGATGGACGTCCCCGTGTGGATCAAGACCGGCCGCTTCGCCTCGCCCGCCAGGCGGTAGACATCGGCGAGAGAAGGGCAATCGATCCTGTAGGCGTTGGCCGCCAGCTCCATGTGGGGTGGGTGCAGCTTGATTGCTCCGAGGCGGTGGTCGTCGAGAAGCCTCTTCATGTCCCCGGCGACGTCGCGAGAATGTCGCGGGTGGATCCCCCCGACCGGGACGAGCCGGTCGCGGTGGCCCTCGACGTAGCGGGCAATCCAGGGATTCACGAGGTCGGTGATTCCAATGACTTCGGGGGCCACGGAGTTGATCAAGGCGGCTCGCGCGATTCCCTGGGCGTCCATCAGGTCCAGAAGCTCGTCCGCCGAGCTCCGCACGCTCTCCAGGAGCTCGAGGTCGTCCCGCCCGCCCATCATGACGCTGCGGGCGCTCTCCTTCATCTGGTCATAGGGTCCGACGTGGATGTGGGCGTCGAAGACGGGAAAGTCCGAGGCCACGATCGCCATGATAGTGGCAGGCTGCCCGGTACACTATGGCGTCGACTTCCGGCTGTCCGGAGCGTGGCCGACGCTCCACCCCGATCGAGGGAACGATCTTCGAAGGAGCATCTCATGACCGAGACCGCTGACCACGGCTGGATGTATCAGAGAATCGTCGAGGACAGCCCGATCGCGATCCTGTTCGCAGATCGCGATGGGAAGATCCGCTTCTGGAACGCGGGAGCCGAGGCCACGTTCGGGCACTCGGCGGAGGAGGCGCTTGGACAGTCACTGGACCTGATCGTGCCCGAGCGCCAGAGAGCCCGGCACTGGGAGGGCTGGGCCAGGGTCATGGCGAGCGGGGTCACGAAATATGGGCGCGACCCGCTGGCCGTGCCCGCCTTGAGAAAGGACGGCTCGCGGATCTCCATCGAGTTCAATATCGTCCTGCTTCGAGCGCCGACCGGCGAGCTCTTGGGTGCAGCCGCCATGGTCCAGGACGTGACCGCGCGGTGGCAACAGCAAAAGGAGATGAACGCCCGGCTCGCGGCTCTCGAGGCCAAGGCGTCGGGTGGCTGAAGTGGACTTTCACCGGGTCAGAGATCTCACTGCTCCGGACGGCCACGCCATCCCCGGTTTTCTCTTCTCGCCGGCCTCGCCGCGCGGGGGCGCAGTCGTGTGCCACGGCTACGGCGGCTCGAAGGACCACATGCTGGGGATCGCTGCGGCCATCGCCGAGAAAGGAACGGCCGCGCTTGCGATCGACCTGTGTGGGCATGGCGAGAACATGTCGCCGATCGGCCCGACGATGCGCGACGAGATGGAGGCCGCTGTCGCCTTCGTTCGGCGGTTCGGCAGGACTGCCGTGATCGGCCATAGCCTGGGGGGGAGGCTCGCGCTCATGTCGTCAGCGGACGTCATGGTGGCGATGTCACCATCCGTCATGGTGCAGATGTCGCCTCAGGGCAAATGGATGTTCGAGAACCTCCCGAGCCCAGGAGTCCGCGAGCCCTACCCGACGTATGTCCTCGAGCTGCTCGAGAAGTTGGGGCCTGTTCCGTCGCACGACCGTCCTTGTCTCCTTCTCTACTCCGAGCGCGACATTCAGACGCTTCTCGACGGCGCCACGGACCTGCAAGCCCGGCTCCCCTCGGCTGAAAAGCGCCTCGTCTCCGAGAACATCCGCCCCGACGTGCAACACGAACACGGCCTGGTCCGCTACCTTCCGCGGTGGTTCAACCACGGCGAGCTCCGCTTCAACTCTTCGGCCCGAGAGACCGCCAGCGCGTGGCTGGTTGATCACCTCGCAAGAGCCTGACCAGCCTCACTTTCTCTTTTGAACCGTGTGCTAGGCTCGGAAGCAGTCGGGGGCGAGATCATGCAGTGGGAATACTTCGATCGAATGGTCATCTTCAGCGACGCGGAGGGGGGAATGGTGAGCGGGCTGGAGGAGTGGATCAACGGCGCCGGCATCGAAGGCTGGGAGCTCGTCTCCTCGGCCCCCCTCATTGCTCCGAACAAGGACGGTGTCGCTTACGGGACGATCGGCCTCCACCTGATCTTCAAGCGGCCCGTGGCGATTCCGCAGGAAACGTGATCGGGCCGGGGCTCGATTGAAGGGCCCCGCACTGATCGAGAGCCGCTACGGCCCCCTTGGGAGCGGCAGACAGACCTTGACGATCAAGGATGTCGTCTATTCGGTTTCCGACCTGCTGGTCCGCATGGGGCTCAACTTCGACGACAGCCGGGCCATCGATGCACAGGCGCTGCCGGATGGCCGCTACGTCTTCCGTTATTACGACGGACAGGACCAGCGCGTGGTCGCCGTCGAGTTCGACGCGGACTTTCGATGCCTCGGCGAGGTTCGCGCTCGTTTCCCCGAGACGATCGGAGAAGAAGACTATGCCCAATATTGCGGACATTAGAGTCGGCGACCCACAGGGCTTGGCTGGTTCCCCGCCTTCAGCGGAACGGCCGGAGCAGGAGCGCGGCAAGCAGGTTTACCGAATGGACTACGAGAACCTCCGTTTCGAGGCGGAGGGTTGCGTTGCCGTCGTGACGCTGAATCGCCCCGAGAGGCGCAATGCCCTCTCGTTGGGACTCATGCGGGAGCTCTTGGACTGCCTCGCGCAGATCGGTCAGGAGAGACAGCTGCGCGCCGTCATCCTTGCCGCGGCGGGAAAGGTCTACAGCTCGGGGCACGATTTGAACGAGCTGGTCGGCAGGGACATCAACGACTACCGCCAGATCTTCGACGTCTGCGCCGAGCTGATGACGAGGATTCAGTCGATACCGCAGCCGGTCATTGCCGAGGTCCAGGGAATTGCCACCGCGGCGGGATGCCAGCTCGTGGCGACCTGCGATCTGGCAGTGGCGTCCGAGGACGCCTGGTTCGCCACGCCGGGCGTCCGGATCGGGCTCTTCTGCACGACGCCCATGGTCGCGTTGAGCCGCGCCATCGGCCGCAAGCGCGCCCTCCAGATGCTTCTGACCGGCGACCGGATCGACGCCAGGACGGCGGCCGAGTGGGGCCTCGTCAACAGCGTCGTGCCCGCTGGCGAGCTCCGTGACGAGACGCGAAAGCTTGCGGCCCGGATCGTAGAGGCGAGCCCCGTCACGCTGGCCATCGGGAAGCAGGCTTTCTACTCGCAGATCGACCTCGACCAGCCGAAGGCGTACGCGTACGCCAGGGAGGTCATGTCGATGAACTCCATGGCGGCCGACGCCCAGGAGGGGATCTCCGCGTTCCTCGGAAAGAGGGCGGCCTGCTGGACGGGCAGATAGAAGGAGGGCAATCGGATGATCACTTTCGAGTACCGGTTCGATGTCCTTCCCGGGAAGCTGGACGAGTACGAGAAGTACCTTACAGGCGCCGGCAAGGACATCTGGCTGAAGTTTTCGGGCGTCGAAGCCGTCCGCGTGTACAAGAGCATGCTGGGAGGGTCGTCCCCGCAGCGGGTGGTCCAGGTCGACCTGGAAAACCTCGCAGCGCTCGAGAAGATCTTCTCGGATCCACGCTTCCGGAAGGTCAAGAAGGCCTTTCATGGCCTCGTCACCCACGTCACGGACTCCCTGCTCTTCCAGGTGAGCGACAAGAGGAAATAGGGTCGCTCGCCGCGGCATATGCACGCCTGAGAAACGGATCGAAGGAGGCGAGGTGCGGAAACCGCCCGAGGCGATCCCCACTCATCGCTGATGCTCCGGTCGGTCCGGCCTGTAGAGCGGCGCGATGCTAGACTCCAGCCCGCTGACCGTGCGCCAGCACGATCCTCGAATCGGGAGACCCGCTGATGATCGGAGGCAGGCAAGGCGACGCTCAAGCGCTCCAGGTCCGTGGCGACCTCCGGCGCTCCTACGATGACGTCTTCACTCCGGAGGCGATGGAGGCGCTCGCCGCCCTCGCTCACCTGAACGAGCCGCGAAGGGCGCTCATGGCGGCTCGGATCGAGCGCCGGGCGCGACGCGCCCGCGATCGCAAGCGCATAGAGTTCCTGGACCCCGCCACCACGATTCCGGGAACGCACATCAACGTCCAGGACGCCCGCGACGGCAAGTTCAGCGGCAGCGACATCCCGGCCGACCTCCAGCGGCAGTGGATCCAGGGCACGGGCCCTGCGACCAAGCCGAACGCACCCGTGGAGCAGGGCCTGCGCAACGTTGCCTATGCACTGCTCTCCGGAGCGGACGGTTGGATGTTCGACGGCGAGGACGCGCTCGGCCAGATCTCCACGATGTCGCTCGACAACCAGCGGAACTTGAAGATCGCCATCGCCCGGGACCCTCTGTTCCTGAAGGTGGCCGAGAAAGTGGCTGCCGAGATGAACGAGTGGGCACAAGGGTTCTTTGGACGCCCGATCATCGAGGACTGGCACCAGCAGCTCGGCTTCACGACCAAGATCTGGCGCGCGCGGGGGCTCCACCTCGATGACCGACACGTCCGCCTGGCCGACGGCACGGGGTTTTCCGCGTCGATCGTCGATACCGTGCTCTACGTCGTCAACAACCACGAGCGTCTGAAGGAATCCGGCTCTTCGATCGCCTTCTACCTGCCGAAGATCCAGACCGCCGAGGAAGCGGCGCTCTGGGACCGCATGCTGGCCTCGCTCGAGCAACATCTGTCGTTGGCTGACGGAGCGATCAAGGTCTACGTGCTCGTCGAGCAGATCGAGGCCTGCTTCCAGCTGATGGAGATCCGCGCGGCGCTCGGGCGGCACTTCGTCGGCTTCAACACCGGCCGCTGGGATTACATCAACAGCGTCTCGGACGCGATGGCATGGAATCCGGAGTTCATCAATCCCAACATCGACGCCATCGTGATGACCTACGGATACATGCGGAGCTACGAGGACCGCGTGCGGCGGGCCTGCAACACCCCCGACCGCGAGGGCCGCTTCGCCCTGTGGGAGGGCGGCATGGAGACCAACATCCCGGTGGGCTCGGAGACCGGTGTCGCGAACGGCATGAAGAAGGCCGTGGCCGGCGCCGAGCGCGAGCAGCGCGAGGGCGCGAGCGGCAAGTGGGTCGCCCACTGGAAGATGGTGCACATCGTCCGGCCGGTCTGGGAGAAGGCGGGAGAGGACAACCAGCTCGGCCGGCCCTTCCCCGCGCTCACCTACACGGAGGCCGATGCCGACGCGCTGGTTCTGCTCGAGCCGGCGCCGCGCACCGTCCGGGGCGCGCGGGATCTCTTGAGCGTCGCCCTGCAGTACGGCAATGCCTTCGGCAAGGGGTTCCAGGCGGTAGCGTTGAAGCCGGCCGACTTCTTCGGCAACGACGACGTCCTCTACCTCATGGAGGACATGGCGACCGGAGAGATCCGCCTCTCCATCCTCTGGGAGTGGCTGCACAAGGCAGCCGCATTTTCCGAGGCCGACGAAGCGACCGGTGTCGCGAAGGGGGACAAATTCAGCGCCGAGCTGTTCGAGCGCCTGCTCGCCGAGGAGTACGCCAAGCTTCTGGCCGCGAGCGACCGGGACGTCCACGACGACTCGAAGACGACGACGGTGCCCATCGCTCGCGA
>DASYUL010000024.1:0-123711 GCA_036001245.1 Thermoanaerobaculia bacterium | reverse complement strand
CTCATGACCGGAATGACGCCGCGCGACCCGATGGCGGGGATGTCGATGCCCGGATGGCACTTCATGGTGCTCGGGGTCGGTCGACTCGGATACAACCACCAGGGCGGGCGATCCGGAGACGATGCGTTCGAATCGAGCAATTGGAACATGGTCCATCTCGCCCGGGACCTCCCGCGCGGACGGTTGTCTCTCATGCTGATGAATTCCCTCGAGCCGTGGACCTTCGAGAAGCAAGGCTCACCGGAGCTCTTTCAGACGGGGGAGAGCTATCGCGGGAGACCGCTGGTGGACCGCCAGCACCCGCACGACTTCTTCATGAATCTCTCGGCCACCTATCGGCTCCCGATCACGCCGGATTCCGCGGCATGGTTTCAGCTCGCGCCGGTCGGCGAACCGGTGATCGGGCCAACCGCCTTCATGCACCGCGCCTCCTCCGGAGAGAACCCGACTGCGCCGCTCGGTCACCACTGGCAGGACTCGACGCACATCGCGTTCAACGTCCTCACCGTGGGGTTCGGTTGGAACGCGGTCTCGATCGAGGGCTCGGCCTTCCACGGCGCGGAGCCCGACGAAGACCGGTGGGACATCGAAGGCGGGAGCATCGACTCCGCGGCCGGGCGCGTGAAGCTTCGACTGGAGAACGGCTGGTCCGCACAGCTCTCTCACGCATTCCTGCACGAGCCCGAAGCCGTCGAACCGGGAGACCTGCACCGCACGACGGCGTCCGTCCACTATGGCGCGGAAGGAGATCGGCCCTTCGCGGCGACTCTGCTCTGGGGCCGCGACGACGAGGCCCACGGCGTCTCCGACTCCCTCCTTCTCGAAGGGGCCTGGCAGCTCACGCGGGCAGATCACGTTTACGGTCGCGCGGAATGGGTCGAGAAAGATCGCCGGCTGCTTCAGTTCAAGGGAGAGGAAGTCTCACCCGGAATCGAAGTACCCGAGATCGCCCGGATCGGAGCGCTGACTCTCGGATACCTCAGAGACTTCGTTCTCGCTCGGGCGCTTCGCGTCGGCGCCGGAGCCGACCTGACGGCATACAGTTTCCCCTCGGCTCTGAAACCCGCTTACGGCGACTCGCCGATCGCCGCGCACGTCTTTATCCGCGTGCGCTGGGGGCAACCGCACGGTTCGATGGACCATTCGGGGATGACGATGGGAGGCTCCGCTGATCGATGAGAAACAAGACTGAGAACAATCGCCGCACCGCTGACGCCCGGGTCTGGCTCGCTCTCCTGGGAGGCATCGCCGGCTTTCTTCTTGCCGGGCGTCTCGCCGCTCACGACACCTGGATCCTTCCCAACCGTCCCCGTGTCGTTCCAGGGCAGCCGGTCACGTTCGACTTGACGAGTGGGATGGCGTTCCCCGCGAATGAGGTCGGGGTCAAACCCGACCGCCTGGCGCGCGCTTCCGCCCGGCTGCGCGAGATGGTCTCCGATCTCGGCCGAGAAGTCTCGGGGAAGAAATCGCTGCGCCTGAAGACGCGCTTTCCCAGGCCGGGGATCGCCGCCGTCTGGGTCGAATCGAAACCGCGAGCGCTGGAGTTGAAGCCTGCCGAGGTGAAGGAGTATCTCGAAGAGATTGGCGCATGGGATTCCGTCGGGCGCAAGTGGGAGTCGGAGGGAAAGGGGAAATGGCGGGAGTCCTACACGAAGCACGCGAAGACTTACGTCCGAGTCGGCCGACCCGAAAGTGATGACTCGTGGTCGCAGCCGGTTGGGATGGACCTCGAGCTCGTTCCCGAATCGGACCCGACGCAACTCGCGGCGGGGCAAGAGATCGCAATACGTCTCCTTGAGAACGGGCAACCTGCCGCCGACCTCGCGGTCGGCCTCGTCGCGGCGAACGCAAAGTCCGGATCGCTTTCTAAGACGGATTCGGAAGGACGGGTTCGCCTCCGGTTCGATCACGGCGGCTGGTGGCTCGTGCGGGCGACGGTTCTGAAGCCGTCGGAGAAGCCGGATCTCGATTGGGAGTCGCGCTTCGCGACTCTGACGCTTTCCGTGGGCGCGAGATGACTCGATGACGGCGGCGGAGAGGGCGACGGCCAAAGATCCCGTCTGCGGGATGACGGTCTCTCCGGACACTCCCCATCGACTCGAGCACGCGGGACGGACGTACCTGTTCTGCAGTGCGGGCTGTCTGTCGAAGTTCAAGGCCGAACCGGGCCGCTATCTTTCTGCAGAGCTGGCTGCACCGCCGGATCGGATGCCACCGGCTCCGGTCGACGGCCACGTCGAGTGGACCTGCCCGATGCACCCGCAGATCGTGCGAGACAATCCCGGCAACTGTCCGATCTGCGGCATGGCGCTCGAGCCGCGGACCGTGACACTCGAGGAGCAGGAAAATCCCGAGCTCACGGACATGACCCGGCGCCTCTGGGTCAGCGCCCTCCTCTCCATCCCCCTTCTCGCTATCGCGATGGGCCATTTGATTCCGGGCGATCCGATCGGGCGCCTGCTGCCTCACGGCGCCCGGAACTTCGTTGAGCTCGCACTCGCCTCGCCCGTCGTTCTGTGGGGAGGTTTTCCTTTTTTCGTTCGATTCTGGCAATCGCTCGTCAACCGCTCCCTCAACATGTTCACGCTGATCGGTCTGGGAGTCGGCGTCGCCTACGCCTACAGCGTCGTGGCGACCGTGGCGCCCGGTCTTTTCCCGGCCTCCTTCCGCGGCGAGATGAGACAGGTCGGGGTCTACTACGAGGCCGCGGCCTTCATCGTGACGCTCGTGCTCCTGGGACAGGTCCTGGAGCTCCGCGCGCGCAGCCGGACGGGGGCGGCGATTCGGGCGCTGCTCGGTCTCGCGCCGAAGACCGCGCGCCGGATCCGCCCGGACGGAGGTGAAGAGGACGTTCCCCTGACCGACGTTCGGGTCGGCGACTCTCTGCGCGTCCGGCCGGGCGAGAAGGTGCCGGTGGATGGGGCCGTTCTGGAGGGCAGAAGCGCGGTCGACGAGTCCATGGTCACCGGCGAGCCCATCCCGGTCGAGAAAGGTCCGGGAGACCGGGTGATCGGCGCGACGGTGAACGGCACCGGGGCTCTGGTGATGCGGGCCGAGCGAGTCGGCTCGGAAACGCTCCTCGCTCAGATCGTTCGAATGGTCGCTGAGGCGCAACGCAGCCGGGCCCCCATCCAGAAGCTCGCGGACAAGGTCGCGGCGGTCTTCGTGCCCTCGGTCGTCGCGATCGCGGTTCTGACGTTCCTGATCTGGGCGATCCGGGGTCCGGAGCCGCGCATGGCCTACGCGATCGTCAACGCGGTCGCGGTTCTCATCATCGCGTGCCCCTGCGCGCTGGGACTCGCGACGCCGATGTCTGTCATGGTCGCCGCGGGGAAAGGGGCGACTGCGGGTGTCCTCTTCAAGAACGCGGAGGCGATCGAGGTGCTGCGCGAGGTGGACACGCTCGTGTTCGACAAGACCGGTACGCTGACCGAGGGTCGGCCCGCGCTCCGGGCGGTGGAGGTCGTCTCCGGCGTGAACGAAAGCGACCTGCTCCGACTGGCTTCCGGCCTCGAATTGGCGAGCGAGCATCCGCTCGCGGCCGCGATCGTTCGGGGAGCCGAGCAGCGCGGTGTCGCGCCTGCGCGGGCGGAATCCTTCGAATCGCGTACCGGATCGGGAGTCGTGGGAAAGGTGGAGGGACACGTCGTCGCGCTCGGCAACCGCCGTCTGCTCGAAGAGCTGGGCGTCGAGACCGGGGAGCTAAACGAGCGCGCAGAGGCTCTGCGAGCCGACGGCGCGACTGTCCTCTTTGCCGCGGTCGACGGAAGCGCGGCGGGGCTCCTGGCCGTGGCCGACCCGATCAAGCCGTCCACGCCCGAGGCGGTGCGAGAGCTTCGCAAAGAGGGGCTCCGCCTGGTCATAGTCACCGGCGATAACCGGACGACCGCTCAGGCGATCGCGGGGAAACTCGGGCTCGACGAAGTGGTCGCGGAGGTCCGACCGGAACAGAAAGTCGAAGTGATCCAGCGTCTCCAGAAGGAAGGACGAATCGTCGCGATGGCAGGCGACGGCATCAACGATGCTCCGGCGCTCGCGCAGGCGAACGTCGGAATCGCTATGGGCACCGGCACCGACGTTGCGATGGAGAGCGCCGACGTCACGCTCGTCAAGGGGGACCTGATGGGGATCGTGCGCGCGGGGCGTCTTTCCGACGCCACGATTCGAAACATCAAGCAGAACCTCTTTTTCGCCTTCGTGTACAACGCCCTCGGCATCCCCATCGCCGCCGGCGTGCTCTACCCGTTCTTCGGGATCCTGCTCTCTCCGATCATCGCCGCGGCAGCGATGAGCTTCAGCTCGGTCTCGGTCGTCGCGAACGCCTTGCGGCTGAGACACGTCGCGTTATGACCCCTCCGACTTTGGTCGCATGAGCCGGGTGACGTCGGTCACAAACTTCCTCGCAGCCCAGCCATCCGTCGAAAATGCTTGCTCGTCCCGTCTGGAATCCGTACACTCCGGGATTCACCGACAAATGAAAGGAGTCCTCATGTTCAGTCTCTCTCGCCGGCATTCCGCCGTCGCCGTGGCGGTTGCGTGCGTGATTGCGATGCTTCCTTCCGTTGCTCTGGCCAACCATTCCTGGGGCGGATATCACTGGGCGCGCACCAGCAACCCGTTCGATCTCAAGCTCGGGGACAACGTTTCGAGCCAGTGGGATCCGATCCTCGCCACGACGTCGAGCGACTGGACCCAATCGACCGTTCTCAACACGTCGATCGTCGCGGGCCAGGCGAAGGGGAAGAACTGCCGGCCGACGGCGGGCCGCGTCGAGGTCTGCAACGCGGCCTACGGCAACAACGGCTGGCTCGGCCTCGCGCAGATCTGGATCACGGGCGGCACTCACATTACGCAGGGGGCCGTCAAGAATAACGACACCTATTTCAACACCGCCCAATACAACACGACCGCGTGGCGCAATCTCGTCATGTGCCAGGAGGTCGGCCACACCCTCGGCCTCGACCACCAGGACGAAACGTTCGGCAACCCCAACCTGGGAACGTGCATGGACTACACGAACGATCCCTCCACGAATCAGCACCCCAACCAACACGACTACGACGAGCTCGAGTTCATCTACGCGCACCTCGACAGCTCGACCACGGTCGGCCAGATCGCCGGCCCCGGCAACGGCCAGGGTAACGGCCAGGGAGCGGTTCACGCAGCTCCTCCCGCGATGAGCCAGATCGATCTGGACGGGCCCGGGCAGTGGGGACGAATCGTCCGCGAGTCCAAGCACAACGCGCTTTATGAGCTCGACTTCGGCAACGGCAACAAGATCTTCACGTTCGTCATCTGGGCCGACGAAGGCGAAGAGTAGACCGACATCACGCGAGCGATTCGAAGGGCGAGGCGCCTGCCTCGTCTTTTTTTTGGCTCCGTCTCAGAGGACAGCTTTCCACCGGAACTGCCGTAGCCCGAACGAGAGAAAAAGCAGGTCGAAGAGGACGAGCGCGGCGAAGATCCCCGCGCGAGGCAGATGCGGGAAGCGGGGGACGAGAGCGCTGCGGAACCCATCGCTCGCGTAGACGATCGGGTTGATCAGCACGACCTTCCGGAGGGTTGGCGACGAGTCTCGCGCGGGGAAAAAGAAAAGCGGGGCCGAGGCCCCGCCCTGTTGACGCCGCGGGGACAGGTCCCGAAGGGGCCTGCACCCGCCTCCTTATTTTTCAGACCACCAAGTCGCGCATCCGGTCGAGGACCCGGACGATTCCGTCCCACTCGGCTGCGACGTCCGAGGAGACACGCGACCGGGAGATCTCGTCGTGAGCGCTTTGGGCCTCCTGGAGAAGGCGGTTGATCCGCGAGCGCAGCTCCGTCTGGGAGAACTGGCGGCCCTCGACGGCGACCCGGAAGTTACGGGCTTCGTCGCTGAAGCGGCGCAGCTCCGAGGAGGAACCGTAACGGGAGCCGTACCGGTTCGTCATCTGGGCCACCCGCGCCGCCCGCTCGTCGAGCTCCTGCGCGAGCTGCCGAAGATCGGTCGAATACCTCGAGGGCCCGTTCGGGTCGTAGTAGCCATCGTTGCTGCGGGTATCCGGGTAATTGTTGCCCCGGGTGTCCGGGCTACCGCGATAACGACCGTCGCCATACCGGCCGCGACCGTCGCGATACCGTCCGGAGGTGCGGTACTCGTTGAGCGTTCGGTTCAGGAGATCGACGACCTGATTCCAGTCCTCACGCGTGTGCGAGTCGGCGAACCGGGCGCGGCGCAGCCGCTTCTGCACTTCTCGTGCGTCGCGGAGCAGGTGCTCGATCTCGTCGTCGACGTTCCATGGCCGGGTGCGATAGGAGTCCATCTTCGAGCGAAACTCCCTCGCGCGGCGCGCGAAGTGGTCGATCGATTTCAGGAAGTTCGTATCGCGGCGGAAACCGCGGTATCCCGCCTGGTCGGCCTGCGCCTGCTCGTTCGCGTGTTCGGCGAGCTCGTCGAGCTCGCGCGCCCACTGGCGCATCCGTTCGTAGCTCGCATTCGACACGGTATTGCGCCGGTAGCGCCCCTGCACCTGCGCCTGTGCGACGGACGCGGTTGCGAGCCAGCCGCAGCAGGCGAGCGCGAGGGCGAGAAAGCCGGCGTATCGGGCTTTCACAGTTTTCTTCATCGTTCATGACCTCCGAGCCGTGATGAAGGCAACGTCGGGGCCAAGTTCGGATTTGTTTGTTTTCAGAAAGTTGCAGGCAGGGCTCGGGGGAGGCTCGTCCTCGCGCGAGGACGGTTGTGGCGTGGACGCTGGATCAGTCCGGAAGCGCGAGCGCCGATCGCACGACGTCGCCGACGGCGACGCCGCCGCGGTAGCTGCCGAGGAACGTGAGCCCCGGATGCCGGCGCTCGGTCTCCGCGAGCTTCTCGATCCGTTCGCCGTGTTCGAAGTCGTACTGTGGGATCGCGCGCGCGTACCGCGTCACGCGGAGGAGATCGAGCGAACGCGGCAGTCCGACCGCCCCGAGGTCGCGCGATGCGGCGTCCACGAGAGCGCCGTCGGAGAGCTCGAGCGCGTCGGGATCGCGCGCGCCTCCCAGATAGACCGTGAACAGCGAACGTCCTTCCGGTGCTCGCCCCGGAAAGAGCGCGGACGACCAGATCGCGCCGAGGATGCGGCGCTCCTTCTGGGGAACCACGAGGTGACCGAAGCCCTCGAGGCGCGGCGGAACGGCTGACGCGACGTGCAGGACCGCCAGCGGCGCGTGCGGGATCGCACGGAGAGCGGCCGCCGCCTCGGGTGCGAACGACTCGACCAGCCGGGCGGCCTCACCGGCGGGAGCGGCGAGAGCGACCCGGTCGGCGCGGAGCTCCTGGCCCGACGCGGACAGCTTCCAGCCGTCGCTGGTGGGGGCGAGGGAGTCCATGCGCCGGCCGAAGTGCGCCGCTGCACCCAGATCCTCCGCCAGCCGGCGGGGAAGCGTCGACAGGCCGGCCCGGAAAGAGAGCAACCCGCGCTGACCCCGGGTCGCGGTCTTCGGCCGGCTTCGCATTGCCGCGAAGGCGCCTCGCGCGATGCTTCCCGACGTCTCCTCCCACCGAGCGAGAGACGGAAACGCATGCGCGACCGAGAGCCGGTCGGCGCGTCCGCCCCAGATCCCCGAGACGAAGGGCTCGGCGAGCCGCTCCGCCGCCTCGCGACCCGCCCGGCGCGTGAAGAAGTCCGCGACGCTCTCGGCGGCCGGGGTCCCGCGGCGCACGAACGGTTCCGCGAGCAGCCGGAGTTTCCCGCGCGTCGACAGCAGCCGTGTTCCGACGAGCCCGGCGGGAGAGGCGGGCAGGCGGTGAAGACGGCCGCCGAAGTCGACGAATCGCGGGGTGCGGGGGTCAGCGAGCAGGGCCTGCGACGTGAGGCCGACCTCCTCGACGAGCTGCCAGAGCTCGGGCGTCGGCCTCACGGTGTTGGGTCCGAGCTCGAGGAGGTATCCGTCGCGCTTCTCCGTCCGCACGACGCCGCCCGGATCCCGCGACTCCTCGAACAGAAGCACCTGTTCGCCCCGCGCCGCGAGGGCGCGCGCGCGCACGAGACCCGAGAGGCCGCCTCCCACGACGGCCGTGGTCACTGCCAGAACGCTCGCTGCGACGAGGCGATGTCCGCGAGTGCGGCGAGAAAAGCCGGCTGGTCGTTCAGGCCGGGCGTCCTCCGGAAGTGCTCGATGCCGGCCTTGCGCGCTTCCTCGCCGAACAGCTGGTCGATTTCGTAGAGCGTCTCGACGTGGTCGCTCACGAACGCGATCGGGATCGCGAGAACCTGGCGAGCTTCTTTCCGCCCGAGGTTGCCGATCTCGTCGAGTGTCCCCGGGCCGAGCCACTCGATCGGTCCGAGCTTTGACTGGTAGGCGAGCGACCACGGCGACCGGTCACCGAGAAGGGCGTTGATGGCCTCGATCGATGCCTCGACCTCGCGTGGATAGGGGTCTCCCTCTCGGGTCACGAGCTTCTTCGGGATCGAGTGCGCGGAGTAGAGAAGGTGCACGCTCTCGGGCCGCGGATCGGGGAAACGCGCGATCTCTCTTCGGATCGCCTCGGCGTGCGCCGCGGCAAAGCCCGGGTGCGTGGGCCAGGAACCGATCTCGTGGAACTCGGCGCCGGGCGCGAGCGCGTGGACGGCCGATCGCGACCGGTCGAGCGCGCCCTTGGTTGTCGTCAGCGAGTACTGTGGGTAGAGCGGGAAGGCGAGAAACCGCCGGACGCCCTGCGCCGCCAGCTCGCGGACGACGTCTTCGACGAGCGGCGCGGAGCAATTCATCGCGGCACGAACGACCGCGTCACGCCCCGACTCGCGGAGGAGCTTTTCGACGCCGCCGGCCTGGGTCTCGGTCCAGCGACGGATGGGGGAGCCGCCGCCGATCGACGCGTAAAGCTGCCGCGAAACACGCGTGCGCGCGAGCGCGATCGAGCGCGCGATCGCCTTGCGCAGGATCGCTGGCCGAACCCGGATGACGTCCGGGTCCGCGAAGAGGCGGTAGAGGAACCCGGGAACCTCGTCGAGGTTCGCCGGCCCGCCCAACTGAAGGAAAAGAATTGCGCGATCAGTCACACCATGACTTTATCGGGAACAGGCCTGCAGCCGGGTTGTCTCCTAGACCTCTCTTCGCGCCGGCGCGCAGGCCGCGCTGCGTCGGTGGGGTGGTCCTCGCGCCGGCGCGCGTCAGCGTCGCGGCTTACAGTGTCCTTGAGAAGATTGGTTTCTCCATCTGCGCCGGCAAGTACGCATCGAACGCCATCGCGAGGTTCCGGAGGAACACTCGCCCGAGGGATGTCGCACGAATCTCGGCGTCCGAGATCTCGACCAGCCCGTCGGCCGCGCAGGGCGCGAGCTTCTCGAGAGCGTCGGCGAAGTACTCGCCGAAGCAAATCCCATACTGGGCCTCGACCTCCGGGATCGCGACGACTCCGTGACAGAGAAGGTTCCCGATGACCGCCCGCCGCAGCCGGTCGTCGGGGGAGAGCCGAAAGCCGCGGAAGGTCGCCGCTCCACGCGACCGGATCGCCTCGCGATAGCTGTCGAGGTCGCGCCGGTTCTGGACGAATGCGTCCCCGATCGCTCCGATCGCGGAGATCCCGAGACCGATCAGATCGGTCCCCGCCTTGGTCGTGTAGCCCTGGAAATTTCGGTGCAGAGTCCGGTCGCGCCGGGCACGCGCGAGCTCGTCGTCGGGCCGCGCAAAGTGATCCATGCCGATGTACTCGTAACCGGCCTGCGTGAACCGCGCGAGCGCCGTCCGGAAGATCTCGAACTTCGTGCGCTCGGACGGAAGCTGCGGCTCGAGCAGCTTCTGGTGCTTCTTCAACCAGGGAACGTTGGCGTACGAGTAGACGGCGAGCCGGTCGGGCGCGATCTCGAGCACCTGGTCGATGGTGGCGCGGAAGGTGTCCGGAGTCTGAAGGGGCAGGCCGTAGATCAGATCGACGTTGATACCCTCGAAGCCCATCTCGCGGGCCGAGCGGACGAGATCGCGCGTCATGTCGAACGGCTGGATCCGATGAATTGCCTTCTGGACGTCGGGGTCGAAGTCCTGCACGCCCATCGAGAGCCGGTTGAATCCGGCGTTCCGGAGGGCTTCCAGATGCGCGATGGTCGTCACGCGCGGATCGACCTCGACGCCGACCTCCGCGTCGGACGCGAAGGAGAACGAGGCGCGGAGCTTCGACGCCAGGCGCAAGATCCGCTCCGGCGCGAGATAGGTCGGCGTGCCGCCGCCCCACTGCAGCTGCACGACCTTTCGTCGGCGGCCGGCGCGCGCGGCGATCCAATCGATCTCCCTCTCCAGGAGGCGGAGATATGGCTCTTCGACCGAGTGGTTGGACGTGATGATCACGGTGCACGCGCAGAAGTAGCAGAGGGTCTCGCAGAACGGCAGGTGCACGTACAGGGAAAGGGGCGCCGGAGTCGGGGAGCCGCCGGACTCCTCGAGCACCCGCGCGTAGCCGCTCGCGTCGAAACCCTCGCGCCAGACGGGCGCCGTGGGGTAGGAGGTGTAACGCGGACCGGGGACGTTGTATCGGTGAAGGAGATCCACGGAGATCTCCGACGGCGAGCGGAGGTCCGCGCTCACGCCTGCGCCTCCGCGGGAAGGGCGACGCCCGCCTCGCGGACCGTCGCGAAGAACGCCTCCACCGACTCGATCGGCGTCTGCGGCAGGACTCCGTGGCCGAGGTTCACGACGTGGGCGATGCCGCCGGTCTCCGCGAGTATGGACCGCACGCGTCGCCGGACGTCGCGCGTCCCCGCGAGAAGCGTCCCGGGATCGAGGTTGCCCTGCAGCGGCCGGGTCGGGAGCCTCTTGCGTGCCTCGGACAGCGGAAGCCTCCAGTCGATCGAGAGGACGTCGGCGCCCGACTCGTTCATCGCCTCGAGCAGGTGCGCGGAGCCGTTCACGTAGAGGAGAACCGGCTGGCCTTCCCGGCGAATCCCGGCGATCGCCCGCGTGACCGCGGGGAGCGCCCACCGCCGATAGTCCTCGCGCGAGAGCTCACCCGCCCACGTGTCGAAGAGCTGCACGACCTGAGCTCCCGACGCAATCTGGTAAGACAGAACGTCTCCGACGACGTCGGCGAGCAGGTTCAGGAGACCCTCGAGCGTCCGCTGTCCCCACCCCATCATCTGCTTGATCGCGGCGAACGATTTCGAGCCGCCGCCTTCGACCAGGTAACACGCGAGCGTCCACGGCGCGCCGGCAAACCCGATCACCGCGGCGCTGTCGCCGAGCTCTCCCCGAAGCTTCTTCAGGATGCCGCCGGTGAACCTCAGCTCTCCCGCGGGATCGAACCGGCGCAGTCGAAGGACGTCGTCCCCCGTGCGCACCGGGTGGGAGAGGCGCGGCCCCTCCTTTCCGAACTCGACGCGGGCGCCCATCGCCTGCACCGGAACGAGAATGTCCGAAAAGAAGACGACACCGTCCGGAGCGAAGCGCCGAAACGGCTGCAGCGACACCTCGGCCGCGAGGTCCACGTTGCGGCAGAGCTCCAGGAACGACACGCGCCCGCGCACCTCGCGGTATTCGGGGAGGTATCGACCCGCCTGCCGCATCATCCAAGCGGGCGCGCGGTCGACGGGACGGCCGTAACACGCGTCGAGAAACCTCTTCGCCGAGGGGGAGTTCGTCGTCATACGGCGCAGCCCGTCAGTATAACGAGCCGTTGAACCCTTAAGAGACGAGGTGCCTCAAGACGTAAGGAAGGATTCCCCCGTGCCGGTAGTAGTCGGTCTCGATCGGCGTGTCGATCCGCGCGCGGAGAGGAACTTCCTCGACGAGGCCGTCGACGCGGCGGATGGTCAGCCTCACTTCGCTTCGCGGACGCACGCCGCCTTCGAGCCCGGTCAGGTCGAACGACTCCGTGCCGTCGAGCCCGAGCGTCCGCGCGCTCATGCCCTCGGGGAAATGGCAGGGGAGAACGCCCATCCCCACGAGATTCGACCGGTGAATCCTCTCGAAGCTCTGCGCGATCACCGCGCGCACGCCGAGAAGCCGCGTCCCCTTGGCCGCCCAGTCGCGCGAGCTGCCGGACCCGTACTCCTGTCCGGCGAAGACCAGGAGGGGGACGCCGGCGGCCTGGTACTTGATCGCCGCGTCGTAGATCGTCATGCGCTCGCCGTGCGGATGGTAGGCCGTGAAGCCGCCCTCCACTCCGGGAACCATCAGGTTGCGGATCCGGACGTTCGCGAAGGTGCCGCGCGTCATCACGCGGTCGTTTCCGCGCCGCGATCCGTAGCTGTTGAAGTCCTCCGGGTGAACGCCGCGCTCCAGCAGATATTTGCCGGCGGGGCTGTCCCTCTTGATCGCGCCGGCGGGGCTGATGTGGTCCGTCGTGACGAAGTCGCCGAAGATCGCGAGAGCCCGCGCGCCCTTGACGTCCGTGACGTCGGTCGGCGTCATCGAGAACTTCTCGAAGAACGGCGGCTCCTGGATGTACGTCGAAGAGGGGTCCCACGCATAAACCTCGCCGGTCGGCGCGGGGATGTCGTTCCACAGCGGATTCTCCTCGGCGGCCCGCCCGTAGAGGCGGCGATAGGACCCTGGATCGAGCGCGTCGCGCGCCGCGGCGTGAATCTCCGCCGACGTCGGCCAGATGTCCCTGAGAAAGACCTTGCCTCCGCCGTTGCCTCCGAGCGGTTCCTTCGTCAGGTCGAGGTCGACGCGACCGGCAAGCGCGAACGCCACGACGAGCGGAGGGCTCATGAGGAAATTCGCCTTGATGCTCTGCTGAATTCGCGCCTCGAAGTTGCGGTTGCCCGACAGAACCGAAGCGGCGATGAGGTCGTGCGCGTTGATGGTTTCCTCGACCCGCGGGTCGAGTGGGCCGGAGTTCCCGATGCACGTCGTGCAGCCGTATCCGACGAGGTGGAACCCCAGCTGATCGAGGTACTGCTGCAACCCCGCGCGTGACAGATAGTCGGTCACGACCCGCGATCCCGGAGCGAACGACGCCTTGACGTAGGGCGGAACCGTGAGTCCCCGCTCGACTGCCTTCTTCGCGAGCAGCGCGGCGCCGATCATCAGGGCGGGGTTCGACGTATTCGTGCAGGACGTGATCGCCGCGATCAGGACGTCGCCGTGGCCGAGATCGACCGACGCGGCGGGCAGGTGCTCTTCCGGCACTTCGTCGACGCGCGTCGGCGCCGGCCGGTTGTTGACCATCTCGATCTCGGTCAGAGGGTTCGTGTCGTTCCTCGCGGGCATGGGCTCCGCTTCCTGTTTGCCGCCGCCGACGAGAGGCTTCTCGGGGGTCGTCCCTTCGACGCCGATCAGCGTCGGAAACCGGCGCGAGAGCGCGTCGGGGGCTTTTCCGTATCCACCTTCCGACGCCGGCTTCGACAGCAGGTCGTGGAAGACCCTGCCGAGCTCCGGCAGAGGAATCCGGTCCTGCGGGCGGCGGGGACCCGAGACGCTCGGCTGCACGACGCCGAGGTCGAGATCGACGAGCTGCGAGTACGCGATCTGGCCCCCGCGCGGCATGCCGAACAGTCCTTGCGCTTCGAAATATCCCCGGAACGTCTGGATCTGCGCGGCCGTTCGCCCGGTCGCGGCGAGATACCGGCAGGTCTCCTCGTCAACCGGAAAGAAACCCATCGTGGCGCCGTATTCGGGCGCCATGTTCGCGATCGGCGCGCGGTCGGTCACCGGGAGCGACGCGGCGCCTTCGCCATGGAACTCGACGAACTTGCCGACGACCTTGGTCTCGCGCAGTAGCTGCGTGACGTGGAGCGCGAGATCGGTGGCCGTGACGCCTTCTCCGAGCCGGCCGGTCATGTGCACACCGACAACGTCGGGCGTCAGCAGGTAGACGGGCTGACCGAGCATCCCGGCTTCGGCTTCGATCCCGCCGACTCCCCACCCGACGATCCCCATGCTGTTGATCATCGTGGTGTGTGAGTCCGTCCCGACGAGCGTGTCCGGGAAGTAGACGCCGCCGGTCTCGATCACGCCCAACGCCAGGCGCTCCATGTTCACCTGGTGCACGATGCCGACGCCGGGCGGCACGACGTCGAAGCCGCGGAACGCCTGCGTGCCCCATTTCAGGAACTCGTATCGGGCGCGGTTTCGCCTGAACTCGACCTCCATGTTCAGCCGCAACGCGTCGGGAGTCGACCAGTAGTCCACCTGGATGGAGTGATCGACGACGAGCGCCACGGGCACGAGCGGCTCGATGACGGACGGATCCCTTGCCATGCGGTCGACCGCCGACCGCATCGCGGCGAGATCCACGAGGAGGGGAACGCCCGTGAAATCCTGGAGCACGATGCGCGCAACCACGAACGGAATTTCGGCGGTGCGCTCCGCGTTCGGCTGCCAGTTGGCGAGCTCCGTCACGTCCCGTTCGCGCACGCGCCGTCCGTCCACGTTCCGGAGGAGGGACTCGAGCACGATCCGCAGGCTGACGGGCAGTCGTGAAATTGGTCCGATTCCCTCTCTCTCGAGCTTCGGAAGCGAGTGGAAGGACCCGCGGACGCCGGAACCGACCGGAAAGCTCTCCAGGGCGCCAAACGGGGGACTCGGATCAACCATGGCGGAATTTCGAGTCTATCGCGAAGGGTCGGATCCCGTCAGATCCACATTCGGTCGCACCTTATCGCATGCTTCCGGCGCAATTCCCCGAAACGAAACAAGGAGAAGAGAGATGAAGCCCCGAATTCAGACTATCGCTGCGGGCCTCGCCGTGCTGCTCGCGATCGCCGCGCCAGCCGGGGCCGCAACCGAATCCTTCGTGTTCGACAAGCCGCACACCAAAGTCGGTTTCCAGATCCGCCACTGGCTGACGAAGGTCGACGGTCGGTTCCGCGACTTCGACGGCAAGATCGCGATCGACCGCGCGAAGCCCGCCAACTCCAGCGTCGACGTGACGATCCAGGCCGCTTCGATCGACACCGGCCAGGAGCGGCGTGACAACCACCTCCGGTCGGCCGACTTCTTCGACGTCGAGAAGTATCCGACGATCACCTTCAAGAGCTCGAAGGTCGTTCCCAAGGGAAAGGACCTCTACGAGGTGACGGGCGATCTCACGATGCACGGGGTCACCAAGACTCTCGTCGTTCCGGTCAAGCACACGGGGTTCCTGAACCTCGGCAAGCAGGAGAAGGCGGGATTCGAGATCGTGCTTCCGATCAACCGGAAGGACTTCGGGATCGTCTGGAACCGGACCGCGGACTAGGGCGGCGTGATGCTGGGCGACGACGTCGAGATCGACGTCCTCGTGGAGGCCAACCGGGACGTGCCCGCTCCTGCCGGCGCCGCGCCGGCGCCGGAACCGACGAAGGCGCCTTCGCGCTGACACTCCGGTAGACGGTCGGCGCTAAGACGGGAGGCGAAGCTCCCTTCATCGTTTACCGTCTACCGTCTTCCGTCTCCCGGTCCGGTTAAGATCCCTTGATTCCATGCATCTCTTCGGGTGGGCGGCCGTGCTCCTCTACGCTGCCGCGGAGGCGTTGGCCGTCCGCGATCTCTTCCGGCCGCGCGGTCTCGGCGGCGCGCCAATTCTCGTCGGGGCCGGCCTTGCCGCGCAGTTCACGGACCTGACGATCACCGCACGAGCCCTCGGCTCGGTTCCCTACCGGACCCTCGGCGGGTCGATGGCTCTCTTCGGATGGATGCTCGGGCTTGCCTATCTCGTGCTCGTGCTGCGGCACCGGGAGCGCGCCGTCGGCCCGTTCCTGATCCCGTTCATCCTGCTGTTTTCGATCCTCGCGGTCGTCTTCCCGTCTCACGCGGCGCCCGCCGGGCCGGCGACGCGCGGCAGCGTGTTCGCGTTTCACGTCACCCTGGCCATGCTGGCGTACGCGGCGTTCGCCCTGTCGTTCGTCCTGTCGCTCCTTTATCTGATCCAGAACCGGCAGATCCGGCGTGGCCGGACCGGGATTCTCTTCGCGCGGCTCCCCGCGCTCGACGTGATCGGCCGGATGAACCGGACGAGCGTGACGATCGGGCTCCTGGTGCTGTCGGTCTCGATCGTCCTCGGGGTGGCGTGGGCACGGCGGGTCTGGACCGTACCCGTCGATGCAAAGCTCGCGTGGGCGCTCGTGACGCTCCTCGTGTACGGGATCCTGCTCTGGATGGACCGGCGCGGCTGGGCGGGCGCCCGAGTGGCGGTGCTCTCGATCGTCGGATTCATCCTCGTCCTCTTCTCCTACACGTTCGTCAACCTCTACCTTTCGCACTCGCACGTCTTCCGATGAACGGCTCGAACGATACCCAGATCCTCGTCCTCGGGTGGAACTTCCGGGGCGCGAGTGGAGCCGTGCGCGAGCGCGTGGCCTTCAGCTCCGACGAGGTGCGCGACGGCTTGCGGCGTCTCACGGGACGCGGTCTCGTCTCCGAGAGCGTGATCGTTTCGACCTGCCATCGGAGCGAGATCTACGGCCTGGGCAACGGAGAGCGGGCCGGCGACGAGCTCGCGAGCTTCGTTTCGGAGTGGCGCGGACTCGACCGCGCCGTGCTGGAGCAGGCGGGATTCCGGCGCTTCGGCGCGGAGGCCGTCCGCCACCTCTTCCGGGTGGCCGCCGGGCTCGACTCGATGGCGCTCGGCGAGAGTGAGGTACTCGGCCAGGTCCGGCAGGCGCTCTCGATCGCGCGCGAGACCGGCTCCTCGCACGGGGTGCTCCACCGGCTCTTCGAGAGCGCGGTACGGGCGGGAAAACGCGTTCGGACCGAGACGCAGATCGCCGTCCATCCGCTGTCGATCGCGTCCATCGCCGTCGAGCTCGCCGAGAAGGTCTTCGGAGACCTGCCCCAGCGCACCCTTCTGCTTCTGGGCGCTGGAGAAACGGCGACGCTCTTCGCGCGGCATGCGCTCGAAGCTGGACTCCGGGACCTCAAGATCGCGAACCGCACGGCCGGGCACGCGGAAGATCTCGCGGCGCGCGTCGGTGCGCGCGTCGTCGCGTGGGACGCGGTGGGGCGAGACCTTCCGTCCGCGGACGTCGTCGTCGGAACGACGGCGAGCCCGGTGCCCGTCGTCCGCCGCGCCGACGTCGAGGCGGCGATGCGGCAGCGCCGGGGCCAGCCGATGTTCTTTCTCGACCTCGCGATGCCGCCCGACATCGACCCCGAGGTCCGCAACATCTACAACGTCTTCTCCTACGACCTCGACGGGCTCGAGGAGGTCGCTGCCGAGAACCGACGCCGGCGCTCCCGCGAGATTCCGGGAGCGGAGCAGATTCTCGAGGAGGAGCTCGAGCGCTTCCTCGGTTGGTACGGAAACCTCTCGGTCGTCCCCACTGTGACCGAGTTGAAGCGGCGGCTGGAGGAGATTCGCGACGGAGAGCTCGACCGTTTGCCGCCCGACGAGCGGGAGCGCCTGCGGCCGCTCGCCGACTCGATCGTCGCGCGCCTCCTGCACGAGCCCCTGCGGCGGCTGAAGGCCGAGAAGGATCCGGCGAAGAGGCTCGATCGGGTAGAAGCGATTCGCCATCTCTTCGACCTGGATCGCGAGGAGTAGCTTTCAGGTCGTGAAGATCCGCATCGGCGCCCGCGGCAGCCCGCTCTCGCTCGCGCAGACGGAGCTCGTCGCCGCGTCGCTGCGGTCGCGGGCGGAGGTCGAGATCGTTCCGATCTCGACGACGGGCGACCGACTGTCCAACATCGGGGCTGGCATGACGGGAAAGGACCTCTTTACGCGAGAGATCGACGACGCGCTTCTCGCGGGCCGGATCGACATCGGCGTTCACAGCCTGAAGGACCTTCCGTCCCGGTTGCCCGCAGGACTCGTGCTTGCCGCGGTCCCGCCCCGGGAAGACCCGCGCGACGTGCTCGTCTCGCGCCATCGCCGCTCTCTCGGTTCTCTGCCGCGCGGCGCCCGCGTCGGAACGGCGAGCGCCCGCCGGCGCGCCCAGATTCTCTCCGCTCGGCCGGACGCCGAGGTTCTCGACGCGCGAGGAAACGTGGACACCCGGCTCCGGCGCTTGAACGAGGGGCGGTGGGACGCGATCGTCCTCGCGCGCGCCGGGCTCGCGCGGCTGGGACTTCTGGGCGAAATCACCGAGGCGCTGCCGGTTTCGGTCATGCTGCCGGCCGTCGGTCAGGGAGCCCTCGCGGTTGTCGTTCGGGAGGACGATGGCGACGTGCGTGAGCGGATCGCGCCGCTCGATGACCCGGGCTCGCACTGCGAAGCGGTCGCCGAGCGCACCCTCCTCGAGCTCCTGGAGGCGGGGTGCCGCGCGCCGGTAGCGGGCCTCGCGCGCGTGGAAGACGGCGCGCTGCGGCTCGCCGGCGCCGTCTTTGCGCCGGACGGGTCGCGCACGCTCCGGGCCGAAGCGAGCGGAACGGAGAGCAACCCCGCCGCGCTTGGCCGCGAGGTCGCGAGACTTCTGCTCGAGCAGGGCGCGGCGGAGCTGATCGCGCTGGCACGGGGCTGACGTGAAAGCCCGACTGCTGGTCGTGCGGTCCGGGGAGCGGCCCTTTCCCTCGGAGCGGATCCCCGAGCTCGAGGTCGTCGAGAGGCAAAGCCACTCGATCGAGACACTGCCCGCGGAGCCCGTGAGCGGCCCTTTCGATCTCGCGATCTTCACGAGCCGCCTCGCCGCCGATCGTTTCCTCGCGCGTGACGACCTGCTCTCGACGCTTCCGGGCCGGGTGCTCGCGGTGGGATCGGCGACGGCAGAACGGTTCCGTTCCGGACTCTCCGTGGAGGTCGAAGAAGGCGGCGGCTCGGTGCGCCGGATGCTTCGAAAGCTGCCACCGAACCTCTCGGGCACGCGAGTGCTCGTTCCGCACGGGGAGGACGCCGACCCCGAGCTTGCGCGGGAGCTCGAAGGCCGCGGCGCCGAGGTCGTCTCTCTGCTGCTCTACCGGAAGGTCGCGCTTCCGTACGACCGGGACCTCGATTCGTCGATCATCGCATCGCCCTCGCTCGTCGCGTTCTGCGCGACGTCCCCCTCGGCGGCGGGGTGGCTCCTGGACGGGGCGGGGGAGGCCGCGAGAGCCCGCCTGACACGCACGATCGCGATCGCTCTCGGTGACGCGACTCGCAACGCCCTCTCGGCGCGGCGGGTCACGCGCGTCGAGGTCGCGCGGCCGCCGACCTTCGAGGCCGTGGCGCGGATCGCCGCCGAACTCGGCGGGCGCGGTCCGCTCGGCCGGTAACCTGCTAGATTCTGCCCCCGTGACGGGATTCCCGACGGTGCGCCTCCGACGGCTTCGCCGAACGCCGGCTCTGCGTCGGCTCACGCGCGAGACGCGTCTTTCGGCCGACCGCTTCGTGGCGCCGCTCTTCGTGCGTCGAGGATCCGATCTTCGCCAGGAGATCTCGTCGCTCCCGGGTGTCTTCCGTCTCTCGCCCGACCAGGCGGTCGCCGAGGCACGGGAGCTCTCGACGCTCGGGGTCCCGGCCGTCATCCTCTTCGGAATCCCGGACCGCAAGGACGACGTCGGCAGCGAAGGCTGGGACGACACGGCCGCCGTCCAGGAGACCGTGCGCCGGCTGAAGGAGACGATCCCGGATCTCGTGGTGATGACGGACGTGTGCCTCGACGAATACACGTCGCACGGCCACTGCGGGGTCTTGAAGGACGGCGAGGTCGACAACGACGCGACGCTGCCGCTCCTCGCCCAGATCGCGGTCTCGCAGGCGCGGGCGGGCGCCGACGTGGTCGCCCCGTCGGACATGATGGACGGCCGCGTCGCCGCGATCCGCCGGACGCTCGACGCCGAAGGGTTCACTCACGTCGCGATCCTCGCCTACTCCGCGAAGTCCGCTTCCGCGTTTTATGGACCGTTCCGCGAAGCCGCGGACTCCGCGCCGAAGGTCGGAGACCGCCGGGGCTACCAGATGGACCCGGCGAACCGGCGCGAGGCGATGCGCGAAATCGCGCTCGACCTCGACGAGGGCGCCGACGCCGTCATGATCAAGCCGGCGCTCGCATACCTCGACGTGATCCGCGACGCGCGCGA
This sequence comes from Thermoanaerobaculia bacterium, assembly GCA_036001245.1. GTDB lineage: Bacteria > Acidobacteriota > Thermoanaerobaculia > UBA5066 > Gp7-AA6 > Gp7-AA6. Next base: position 103,845 of record DASYUL010000024.1, on the reverse strand, counting down.
GCGCTTCGATGCGCCCATCGCCGCGTACAACGTCTCGGGCGAGTACGCGATGGTCAAGGCGGCCGCGGCCAACGGCTGGATCGACGAGAAACGGATCGTGGGCGAGATCCTGACGGGGATCTTTCGGGCGGGAGCGGACTTCGTTCTCACCTACCACGCGCGCGACGCCGCGGCGTGGCTCGCAGACCGCTCTCTCTAGGAGACCAAAGTCCAAAGTCCAAAGTCCAACGTCGGAGGCCGGGCGCGGCGCTCATCGGCGCTGTTCCGGCGCGCACAGACGCTCATGCCCGGCGGGGTGAGCTCGCCGGTGCGATCGTTCGCCTCGGTCGGGGGGGAGCCGTTCTTCGTTTCGAGCGGGCGCGGCGCGCGGGTTCGGGATGCCGACGGGATTTCTCGCCTCGACTACGTCATGTCCTACGGACCGCTCCTCTTCGGCCACGCTCCGGCGTTCGTCGTGCGCGAGGTCGCGAAGGCCGCGCGGGGCGGGACTTCTTTCGGGGCGCCGACGGAACGCGAGGTGAGGCTCGCGGAACGCGTCGCGAAGATGGTCCCGTCGATCGAGATGGTCCGCTTCGTGAGCTCGGGAACGGAAGCCGCCATGAGCGCGATCCGACTCGCGCGCGGAGCGACCGGCCGCACCCGGGTCGTAAAGACGGACGGCGGTTATCACGGGCACGCCGACTCCTTCCTCGTCTCGGCAGGCTCGGGGGCCGCCACGCTCGCGATCGCCGGAAGCCCCGGCGTGCCCCCGGAGCTCGCCGCTCTGACGACGGTCGTGCCGTACAACGACGCGGACGCTCTCGAGGCGGCGTTCCGCGACCACCCGGGCGAGATCGCGGCGTTCGTGCTCGAGCCGGTGGCGGCGAACATGGGCGTCGTTCCGCCACGCCCGGGCTACCTCGAAGCGGCGCGCGAGCTCACGAGTCGGTACGGCGCGCTCCTCGTATTCGACGAGGTCATCACCGGATTCCGCCTGGCGCCAGGCGGTGCGCAGGAGCTCTTCGGCGTCCTTCCGGACCTGACCGTCCTCGGGAAGATCCTCGGCGGCGGCCTGCCGGTCGCGGCCTACGGCGGGCGGCGGGATCTCATGCAGCGCGTCGCGCCGACCGGGGACGTGTACCAGGCGGGGACGCTCTCCGGCAATCCGCTCGCGATGGCCGCGGGTATCGCGATGCTTCGCGAGATCGAGCGGCGTCCCCCCTACGCGGGTCTCGAGCGCAAGGGAACGCTCCTCGAGTCGGCGGTGCGCGACGCGATCCGCGAGGCCGGTGCGGAGGGGCGCGTGACGTACCAGCGCATCGGGTCGCTGTCGACGCTCTTCTTCTGCGGGGATCCCGTCGGCGACTTCGCCGCCGCGAAGAGGTCGGACACGCGGCGCTATGCCGCCTTCTTCCACGCGATGCGCGAGCGCGGAGTGTTTCTTCCTCCGGCGCAGTTCGAGGCGTGGTTCGTCTCGACCGCGCACTCCGACGCCGATCTCGCGCGCACGGCACGGGTGATCGGCGAGAGCCTGCGCGAATCAGAATCGGGAATCGCGAATCGGGAATGGGGCGTTTGAACCGTCAGAGCCGGGAGGCCTCTGGTAGCCTGTCGCTCGCGAGGGGACGAAATGACGCAGCCGAAACCCGCCGACAAGCAGTGGTTCGGGCACCCGCGCGGTCTCTCGACTCTCTTCTTCACCGAGATGTGGGAGCGCTTCAGCTACTACGGGATGCGCGGGATCCTGCTCCTCTTCCTTGTCGCCACGGTCCAGAGCGGTGGCTTCGGAATGACGGATCGCACGGGAGCCGCGATCTACGGCCTCTACGTCGGGTTCGTTTACCTGATGGCGCTGCCCGGAGGCTGGATCGCCGATCGGATCCTCGGCCAGCGGCGCGCCGTCTTCATCGGAGGCTGCATCATCGCGGCCGGGCACTTCAGCATGGCGATCGGGACGGTGCCGACCTTCTACCTCGGGCTGTGCCTGATCGTGATCGGCACCGGGCTCCTGAAACCGAACGTGAGCGCGATGGTCGCGGACCTGTACCCGGAAGGGGGCAACCGCCGCGACGCGGGCTTTTCGATTTTCTACTCGGGAATCAACGTCGGAGCGATGCTCGGGCCCCTCGTCTGCGGATTCCTCGGCGAAAAGATCAACTGGCACCTGGGCTTCGGCGCTGCCGGAGTCGGAATGGTCCTGGGACTGATCCAGTACCGCCTGGGCGGTAAGTACCTGGGAGAAGCCGGCCTCCGTCGCAAGGCAGAAGTGACGGCAGCCGGAGATCGGAAGGCGATTCGGAGTCTCGGCTTGGGCGTCGCCGTGCTCTTCGGCGTGATCGTTCTCGCGGTTCTCCTCCAGCTCGCCGGTGTCATTCATCTCGACATTTACCGCGTCGCCAAGGGGACCGGCTTCTTCATGCTCGGTCTCGCGCTCGTCTACTTCGGTTCCGTTCTGTTCCTGTCCAAGCTGTCCAGGGCCGAGAAGAAGCGGATCGCCGTGATCTTCGTGTTCTTCATGGCCGCCGTCCTGTTCTGGGCGGGGTTCGAGCAGGCGGGCTCCTCGATGAACCTCTTCGCCGAGCGTATGACCCAGCGAGTGATCTTCGGCTGGGAGATGCCCGCTTCGTTTCTCCAGTCGGTGAACTCGATCTTCATCATTCTCCTCGCGCCGGTGTTCGGCGCGATTTGGGTCCGCCTCGGCCGCCGGCAGCCGTCGACTCCCGCGAAGATGGGCTTCGGGCTGGCGTTTCTCGCGATCGGTTTCCTCGTGCTCGCCTGGGGCGCGAGCTTCACCGCCGGCGGCGCCCGCGTGAGCATGTTTTGGCTCATCACCACTTATCTGCTGCACACCGTCGGGGAGCTCTGTCTTTCTCCCGTCGGGCTGTCGAGCGTGACGAAGCTCTCGCCGCGTCCGCTCGTCGGCCAGATGATGGGAACCTGGTTCATGGGGACCGCGCTCGGAAACCTGATCGCGGGCCTGGCGGCGGGCGGGTTCCAGGGGATGGGCGTCGAGGAGCTGTTCCTGTCAGTCGCGAAGGTGACCGGTATCGCCGGGATCGTCCTGCTCGCTCTCGCGAAGCCGATCCGGCGGTTCATGGGCGCGCTGCCGGAGGAACAGGCCGTTCCGGTCGTCGAGCCGAAGATTGCGCCCGTGGTTTAGAGACCCAGCGACTTGCTACGGCGTCACGACGATCTCGCCCTTCATCTTTCCGTGGCCGAGGCCGCAGAACCGGGCGCACTTGAACGGATAGGTCCCCGGCTTCTCCGGCGTGAAGGTGACCGTCGCCGGCTTGTCCTTCGAGAAGACGACCTTCTCGATACCGAGCTCCTTGGACGCGAAACCGTGCTTGGTGTCCTGGCTCCAAAACGTGATCTCGACCGGCTCGCCCGCCTTGACCTCGATCCTCGACGGCTCGAAGGCGAACTTGTGCGCGACGACCTCGATCTTGCGCGTCTGTCCGAGAGCGGCTGAAGCGGCGCCGGTGAGCGCGAGAAGGAGCAGACAGACTCGGATCTCCCTGTTCATTTCTGGACCTCCGCTCCGATTCTACGATCGCGCCCGACGCCAGAGCTCGTACAGGAGACTTCCGGGAATCGATCCGGCGGGCCGGGACTGCGTCGCGACGACCGTCAGGCGAAGCGCCGACTCGCCGAAGAGGTAGATCGACAGCGGCAGCGACGGCTCGGGAAGCGGCGCGAGAGAGCCTCCCGCAACGCGCGCAAACTGCGCAAAGAGACCGACGATGCCGATCGCCAGCAGCGGGAGCGCCGACGCCATCGTCATCGCGTTCGCCGGCGCGCCGAACTCCTGTTCCATCGACTCCTGGACGGCGCCGGGCAGATGACCGAGAAGGGGAGAGAGCAGGATCGCGAGGCGGCGCTTTCGCCGCGCATCGGCTCTCCACCGTCGTTCCGCGGCGAGTGCGGACTCGCTCGCCGCGTCGTAGCGCTCGAGCGACCGGATCGCGACCTCGTCTCTCCAGGGGACGAGCGAGTAGCGCATTCCCCCGTCGGGGAGCGGCTCGGCCGCGACGACTTCCAGGATCTCTTCCCCCCACGCCACTGCGGTCCCCGGGTGCTCCGCCCGCCGCGCGGCGGCGGCGCCCGAGGAACGAGGACGCCATCCCTTCGACGCGGCGCACCGAAGAACGATGTTCCCGTCCGGCCCCGGCTCCAGCCGATCGGTTCCGAAGGGGATCCGCACGGCTACGCTGCGGTCGCCGCCGCTAACCGGCCAGAACGCGGTCGGCGTACTCCCGGACGGACGTCAGGCGCATCGGAAAACGGGCCAGGGTCGGCTTCACGTCCACCTCGAAGCCGCGCGCGTAGAAGAGCTGCAACCCGGCGAACGTCTCCTCGACCGGATTCTTCGCATTCGCCTTCGCGTCGACGAGCGCCTGTTCGGGCACGTAATCGAGCTCGAACTTCTTTCCGCCGCGCTGCTCGAAAATACGGATGACCTCGAGAGGCGTGAGCGCCTCGGGCCCACCGATCTCCAGGACCTGGTTCTCGCCCGCGGGGCTCTCGCCAGCGGCGATCGCGAGAGCGGCGACGTCCCGGTACGAGACCCAGCTGATCTTCTTGTCGCCCTTCCCGAAGATCCGGGCATGTGCGTTCTTCGCGTCGAAGCCGAGGTGCGGCCCCAGCCAGACCTCCATGAACATCGAAGCTTCGATGATCGTCCAGGGAATGCCGCTCTCCTTCAGCCGTTCGCCGGTCGCGCGCTTGGCCGCCTGCAGCGGATAGTCAATATCGGGCCTCCCGCGGAACGAGATGAAGACGAACCGCCCGACGCCCGCCTTCTTCGCCGCGTCGACGAGGTTCGCCTGCCCCTCGCGATCCACGCGTTCGAGCGTGTTGCTCACCTCGCGCGACTGGATCGCCGTCGCCGTCGAGTACACGGTGTGGACTCCGCGACACGCGGCGTCCAGGGACGCCCGATCGGTCAAGTCTCCGGTCGCGAGCTCGACCCCCGCCTTTCGGAGGGCGTCCACTCGCTCCGGGCTCGACGAGGTGCGGACGAGACCCCGAACGGGCTTGCCCGCCTGCGCGAGGCGCGAGCAGATTTCGCCACCGAGGACGCCGGTGGCTCCGACGACGAGGTTCATGGGGACTTCCTCCTGCGGCCGCAGGCTATCAAGCTCCCGGCTGGCCTACGGAATGCTTCTGAAGCCTCCATGCCGATGCGGACGCTTTCCGCCGAGAGCGCGGCGCCTCTCATACCGCCCCGGCCGACGCTGACGAAGCTCCGCCAGGCCGCCGCGGGTTGCCGTGCATGCGATCTCTGGAAGCGGGGGACCCAGACCGTCTTCGGGGAGGGCTCGCCGCGCGCCCGCGTGATGTTCGTGGGCGAGCAGCCGGGGGACAGGGAGGACCTCGAGGGACGCCCGTTCGTCGGCCCCGCCGGCCGGATCCTCGACGCGTCGCTCGAGAAGGCGGGGATCGACCGACGCGACGTCTACCTCACGAACGTCGTCAAGCACTTCAAGTGGGAGCCGCGGGGCAAGCGCCGCATCCACCAGAAGCCGAACTCGGTCGAGATCGCCGCGTGCCGCCCCTGGCTCGACGCGGAGATCGCCGTCGTCAAACCGCAGGTGCTCGTCTGCCTGGGAGCGACCGCGGCCCAGGCGCTTCTCGGACGTTCGTTCAAGGTGAGCCGGCAGCGGGGCCAGTTGGTCGTTTCGCCACTCGCGCCGCGGGTGCTCGCCACCGTGCATCCGTCGTCGCTCCTGCGAGCGCCCGACGACGAGACCCGACGCAAAGAGACCGAGAAGTTCGTGAAGGACCTGAAGACGGTGGCGCGGGCGCTTCGGGAAGGTCCAAAGTTCAAAGTCCAAGCTTCAAGGATGCGCCGGGCGCAACTTTGAACCTTGACCTTGAACTATTTCGGCCTCTCGTTCTCCTTCCAGTCCTTCAAGGTCGTCTTGGTCCCGCCCGGCACCGTCTCGACCTTCACTTCGTTGTCCGACGTGAAGATCACGTGGGCCTGCTGGTCGGCCGACGTGTAGAAGACCGGGTTGGTCAGGAAGGTCGCGTTCTGCTGGGTCTCCCCGCGGTCGGATCCAATATAGGGGTCTCCCGTCGAGTACTTGACCCGATAGAAGCGGGGCACTCCGAACAGGTTCACGCATTTCACGAAGTTGTTGCAGGCGTCGTGGTTGACCCCGGGAACAATCGGGTTGAACGTCGAGAAGAAGACGGCTCCCTTGATCGCCAGAGAATCCGTAATGAGTCTCTCGCCCTGGACGAACTCGATGAACCATCCCTTGGTCGGCACTGACGTCGCGACCGGCGCGGTCGGTGACGCAATGTCCAGAAGGTCCGTCTCGGTCCGGGTCGTGGTATTCGAGTCGTCGACGACGTAGTAGAAGCGCTGCTTGAAATTCAAGCTCGCAAGATCGACCGTCGAAAGGATGTCGTCCCGGTCGCCCGTGCCAAACGCGATCCCGACCGTCGGCTTGCCCCCGGAGCTGAACCCGAGCGAGACCGCCGTCGGACGGAAATAAATCGGATAGAACGGTTCCGTAGCGGGAGCAACCGGCTGGGGTGCCTGGAAGAACAGGAACGGCTTGCCCGATCCGCTCACCAGATCCATCTGGTTATTCCAGCGCCCGCCGGGGGGGCTCGAGAGACGTCGAAGGTCCGTCAGGTCGACACGCCAGGCCTGTCCCTTGAGGTCGCCCACGTAGAGGAAGTCGATGTAACCATCACCGTTCAGGTCGAGCGCAGCCGGCTCCGAGGGTACGGATCCCAAGAAAGTCGGGACACAACCGGCGGCACCGGAGTTCACGCCGCAACTGGAGTTGGCGCGATAGAGCGTCTTCCCGGTCTCGACGTCCACCATGTACAACCAGTTGCCCCGTCGATTCAGTCGCTCCCGATCGAAGCCACCGCCGAAGATTGCGACGTAATAGTCGATCGTCGTCGGGAGCGGAGCAACCGTATTGCCGCAGTTCGCGGTGCAGACCCGGACCCGGCCCATCGCCGGCTTCGACCAGGTCTCGCCCATGTCGCCGTAGCCGAAGCCGGGGGAGCCCGAAACGTCCTGATCGCCGGTGTCGGTGATCTCCCAAAGCACGGTCGGCCATGCCCGCGACGGCTGGCTCGATCGCACGGTCGCGTCGGCCGCGTCTTTTCCACAGCTCGCGTCGCCGTTCGCGTTCAGACATTTCGGGGCGAGGAACGTTCCCGGGCCCGGAGGAGGACCGACGCCGCCGTTGCCGTCGTCGACGAGCTCGTCGGGTTGGGTGATGTCGAGTGCGTAGTACGTGCCGCGAGACGATTTCGGCGCCGCGCCGGACGTCCCTTCGAAGGGCGAGCCTTCGCGCATTCCTCCGACGAGGACCGAGTGCCAGGCACGATCGCCCGGGGTCGGGATGCCGTTGTGGTTGACGTCGATGAAGGCATCGGCCGCGGACGGGGCACCGTCGACGGTCCACTCCGTGCGGGGCGTCTGGGGACCGACGGCATCCTTCAACGGTTTGAAGATCTGCATGATCGCGCGCGGCGCGTAGGCAAAGAGCTCGACGCCCGTCCCGAGGTCGTAGCAGGGCGGGAGAGTCCCGTCGGAGAGTACGGAGCAGACGGAGGCGTCCCGGTTAAACACGCCGACCTCGAAGGCATGCAGGAGGCCGTCGTTGGCGCCGGCGAACAGCACCCGACGCCGCTGACGGTACGTCTTGAAGAACGCCTGGTAATTGTTGAGGTTCGCGTCGAAGAAGGCGAAGTCCGCCGGACGGCCGACGATCAAGGGGTTCGAGTGGAACACGTCGCCGAGCTTGGTGCCGAGATAATTCTGGTTCGCCTCGGTCGTCGTCATGACCGCGTCGCGGTCACCCCAGATGAACCGGAGGGCGTTGCCGGCGTCGGCGTCGTCGAGTGCCGGGACGAGGACTCCGGGAGGAATCGTCTGCGGCCCCAGCAGCGACTTCAGGGCGGGCCACCACGAAGCGCTCGCCGTGTACGTCAGGTCGTGCCGGTCTTCGGGCATGGCGTCGGTCGGCAGAATCGGCAGCGACGTCACGGGGTCTGCGTACGCCTGGGGCAGCGAGAAGACGATCTTCCGGCCGGGATAGAAGTGCGTTCCGATCGTCGTCGTGACGTCCGTGGAAGCGTCCTGATAGCTTCCGGAAGACATCGCCGCGCCGGGGGCCAGAATCGCGCTCGAGTCGGTCGCGCCGGTCCCCGGAGTCTGGGCGAGATTCTGACCGGCGTTCCAGATGAGTGACGCCGGATCATTCGAGGGCGCCGGGAGCGTCTGGTTGTTGAAGGGGTCGTTCGGGTCGTCGATCGTCTTCTGGCCCATCTGCAGCTGTCCGGTTGAGTCCAGCAGATAGCCATTGATCCGGCCGTTCCAGATCGACCGGTTCTTGGTGGCGTTGAAAGTGGCGAGATAGAGCATCTGGTCACCGCCCGCCTGTACGGAGGAGACCGTCGACGACGCGAAGTCTTTCGACGACTCGTTCACGAGGGAGACGATGTCCGACAGCGCCTTATAGAGGTCGCCCGCGGTCGACACCGGAAAGTAGCCCACGGTGCCGTTGGGGAGGACAGCTCCGGAGTTCTGCGCGATACAGAGGCCCGTGCTCGACGTCGAGACCGCACTCGCGCCCAGTCCGATGACGTACACCGGCACCCCGATCTGCTTCAACTTCTTGAGCACGTGGTTCGTCAGGAAGCCGCAGTTGTCGTTCTGGCAGCCGTTGAAGTTGTCGTAGATCAGGATGACCGCCGAGCGCCGGCACGCGCCGTTCGGATCGTCGAGCCTCCTGCCGTTCTGAAAACCGTCGATGGACGCGTTGCTGAAATAGTCGTAAATGTTGTCGAGCAGGTCCTTGATCGGTGCCTGGGAGCCGTTGCGGGTCGTCAGGATGACCTGATTCTCGGGAATGTCGAGTCCGGCATCGACCGCCCCGAGAAGGTCCGAGGCGCAACCGTCGGCGTACTTGCTGCCGGAACCCGTGTAGCCGGGGTTGTCGTGGTCCGTGACGACGTAGCTCCCGCTGCCCTGCTCGTAGTGGACGAGAGTTGCCTGCGGCCGCATGAGCCGGGAGATGCAGGGGAGGGAGTCCTGCGGCGCCTTGCAGGTGGCTCCCCAGGCATAGTCGCGGGGGACCTTCACGAGCGGGAGCGGGGCGGAGTTCGTCTGGAACTCCCAGCCGGAGCAGTTCGCCGAAACTGTGAAGTCGGTCTGGCGATCGTTCAGGAACCCGATGGCCTTGCCTCCGTCCGGATCGCTCTGGAAAAACACATCCAGGGGAAGGGACGTCGGCGGTATGTAGTAAACCGTCACCTTTCCCGGATCGCCGAGCGGCGTGGACGAAACATCGTTCCAGTTGCCGCCGCTCTTTTCCTGATACTGCTTCTCCACCTCCATCGAGTGCCCCGGCGACGGGCTCGAGATCGAATAGGCGGAAAAAGTCGTGTCCGAGTAGGCGTCGCCGTATTTCCCCGCCTTGAGCGTGGCCTTGATCCGCTGAGTGGCAGTGCTCGCGCTGCCGTCGAGGTAGATATACGCCGTGCCGTTGCCCAGAACTCCGAAGAAGGGGCCGACGACCGCCGCATTCGAGGGAAGCGTGATGTACTCCGGAGAGCGATCGGTGCAGGCCGGGACGGTGATGCTGGTGCACGGCCCGGTCGCGAGGTTGCCCCAGCGCTCGATCGTGCCCGCCGGTTCGCCCCACGACTCGGACGGGTAGTCCGTCGTGAGCGGAGCGTAGAGCCAGTGCTTGCGAAAGATCGAGATCGAACCCGCATTCGGGTTGTGCGCGAAGCTCGTGAGCCCGAAGTTGAATTGTCCGGCTTTGTCCCGAACGAAGCGCGCGATCACGCGTTTCGAAGCGCCCATCTTGCTCGCGGGCGAGTCGGCGTCGCCGTCCCAGGCGCTCGTCGAACCCTGGATCGGCTGCTGCGTGGTCTGCGCGTTGCCGAAGACGATCATGACGTTCGCCGGCGCGCTCGGGCGAACCAGGAGATCCTTGTCGTCCGCCGCGCACGGAGGAACCCTGGCAAAATTGACTGCGGCCGCGGCCGCGAGAAGGGCGAGGCGGCGCAGGAATGGAGCAGTTCTCATTGTGGGATCTTCAGTTGTTGTGGGTAAATGCCGACGTCGGCGGTGACCATTTTCGCGGCCTGGATGGCATTGCCTTGCGCGGTCGAATTCAGGTTGTAGAAGTTCTCCACGATCTGCGACGTTCCGTATGCGTTCCCGCGCGACTCGATCTGGTCGCCCGGATGGATCGTGTAGCCGACGTTTATGGGTCGGCTGACGGTCACCTGGATATCGCCGGACAGCCCGGTGTAATGGCTCGATACGCCGACCGGCATCTGGCCGCCGACGAAGTTCTTGTCGGAAGACAGCTTCGCGGTTGCGTAGTCGACCCCCGAGCAGGCCGCGTAAAAGACCTTCGACACTTTCGTCTCATTACCGGAGAGGCTTTGCTCGGTGGAGGCGGTGAAGAGAAGCGCTACTCCGAGTACGGTCAGGACGAGAAGCAGGAGCATCGAGAGAAAGAGCGCGAATCCCTCTTCCCGCCGCACTCCGAGTCGCTCGATCTTCACTGGTAATTCCTCAGCGCCACCGCGAGCGACTGCAGGCGGCGCCGATAGCGGCGCCCGGTCGAGGAGGCCGCCGAGAACGAGACCGCCGTGGAGTCGAGGACCTTGATCCCGGTCGCGCCGGGACCCTCGTACTTGAAGTCCGGGTCGACCGCCTTCACGACGAGGGACAACCACACCGATCGCAGCGCCGGCGTCGCCAGCGCGGGATTCGGCGGACCGCTCGCGATCGTCGTGTCGAGAAACGCGTCGACGTGCTTCGGGTCGGTCGACGAGAGCACGAGCGAGCTCTGAATCTCGCTCGCGACGTTGCCGACCCACTCGTCCTTGTTGACCGCGGACGTGTCGATGGACGCCGGCGAGATCCCTCGGTCCGGGGAGCTCCCGGCCACGATTCCGTCGACCCCGTAGGCAACCTGGAAGTCTTCTGCCTCGTCGACGAGCGGTTGGATGTCGTAGCTGCCCGTCGACGGGTCGTACTGTGCCTGCGCGAGGGCCGGATGGGTGTCGATCGTCGAGGTGGACGCGTCCGACGAGCCCTCGTCCACGAAAAAGAGGAGCTCGTCGACGGCGCCGCCGGCATACGGTTTCTCGAGCGCCGGCGCGCCGCCAGTGGCTGCGTTCAACTTCTGGGCGCCCGCGTCCTGCGGATTCATCGTGAAGGTGAACGTGTCCGCCGTGCTCGTGTACCAGGTGCCGGTCGTATCGACGAGCGCGACGTAGTAGAGAGGAACGAGGTACGTCTTCCCGCCCGCCGTCACCGTCTGCGTCGAGCCGTCCGCGACGACGAAATAGAAGGGGCGGGTGCGGCTCGCGATCGTGGGGACCGTCCCGGACGCGTAGTTGAACACTCCGTTGTGCGCCGTCGAACGGATCGTGACTGTCATGACGGAACTCGCGTTGCAGGTGCCGTTGCACGAGACGTCCCCGGTCGTCATCGCATAGCGATCGCCGAGCAGGATCCCGCGCACCGCGATGACGTCCGTTCCCTTGCGGATGTAGTGCGCGGCGCCCGAGAGGTCCGTGAGAGACGTCCCGCCGGGCGCGTTGTTCGTGACCGGCAGAACGGCATTCCCGTAATAGAGCTGTCCGACCCGCGCCTGCCGGATCAGCCGGGAGAGCTCGTAGATCCCGACCCGCGCCGACTGCTGGGCCTCCGCGACGTTGGTCTCCTGCTTGGCGAGCTTGTTCGACGAGTCGAGGAGCGCGTAGAGACCGAGCAGGATCGCCGTCATGACGACGACCGCGACCATGACCTCGACGAGCGTCAAGCCCGCCTCGGCCGACCGTCGGACGGCTCGGAGCGTCCGGTCCCTAGTTCGGACTGGCATCGCGGAACCTCACGTAGACGGACTGGGTCGTCTGGCGGAGTCCCGGAAAGGGACCGCTCGTCGGCCGGACGACCACTGTCAGGAGCTTGACTCCGTAGGTTCCCGGGACGGTTACGCGCGTCGTCAGGTCTTCGCGGTACTGCTCGACCGTGTAGGTGCGGGTGTAGGGGTAGGAGAACCAGCCGATCCCGGGAGTCGTCGGCGCCGAGGAGATGGCGCCGGTCGAGGGCTTGTACCAGAGCGGCAGGTCGTTGTCGCAGAACGTTCGAGCGGGAGTCACGCCCGGGACCGCATCGCAGACGCCGACGCTCGCACCGGTGATCGTCGTCCCGCTCGGACCGGCGGCGTTCTTCGCGTTTTGGATCGCGAGCCGCGGGTCCGTGGACGGGAAGCCCGTCAGCTCCTCCATCTTTTCGCGAGCGAGCGTGTTCGCGTTCATGAGCTGGTTGGCGGAGGCATTCGTTCGCACGGCGCCCGTGAACACCGGCGCCATTGAGAGGAGACCGAACCCCAGCAGCGCAAGCGCGATCGGCACCTCGACGATGGTCATGCCGCGCTGGCGTTTGCGCTGCACGTCGGGCCGCTGCGGTTTCCGAGTGCGGCCGGGCCAGGTGGCGCGCCGCAGCGCCGCGATCAGCTCCACGTCCAACCGCTCGATACGTAACCGGTTCCCGGTACGTACTTGTCGACCCGGAACTTTCCGGAGAGGTTGCTGTCGATCGTCACGCGGAAGAAGTTCTTCCCGTCGCCGTCCGCGAAGTAGATGCCGCGTCCTCCGGAAGTGGTCGGAAGCCCGGAGCCCGAAGCCTGCGGCGGGACGATCCCGCCGTTGGGAAGAAAGACGATCCGGTTCTCCAGCGTCGCGTCACCCGCGTACTTGTCGAACGCGGCGGCGGCGGCGAGGTCGCCCTTCGTTCCGCCCTGCTTCCAGAGGAACACTCCCGCCGTGACCGTGAAGTCGCTCAGGGTGGGCTCGTCGGTTCCCGGCGAGGTCCCGAAGGTCCCGACGTCCTGCAGGAAGTTGCCGGCCGCGGCCTGCTCGTCGGCCGGCAGCGGCGTTGTCGTGTCGTTGGCGCGGTCCCGGAAGGTCCGGAACCGGATCTGGTTCTCCGGGGTCACGCTGACCTCGACGACGACGTTGGCGCCGTTCTTGACGGCCTGAAGCCGCCCGGCGGCGAGCACCTGGCGGATGCTTGCCAGGGCGCCGAAGTCCCGTGAGTGGCGGATCAGCTTTCCCGCGGCGGGAAGCGCGACCATCGCCACCAGGCCCGAGAGGGCGAAAACGATGAGGGTCTCGACCAGGGTAAAGCCGGACTGGAGGCGACGACCCGACGATGTCCGTGCGGCTTTTCCCACCGGCGTCCTTCCTTTCGTGTTAGCCCTTTGTCCTACGACTTTGGTCTAATCTGCCTTGCAATGAGCAAGCGGGATGCCGGGTCTCATTCACCACTGAAATCGCTGAAATAATTGGTACTTAGTTCGATGCGACCTGACCGAAAACCACCACGGATTGGTAGTCCTATGGGTCCCCCGGTGACAAAAAGGTCTGATGCTCAAAAACCGAGCGACCGAGATCTCAGGCCGTTCACCACCGGGACGTTGTTCGAGCTTGTGACGAGAGTCACGCACGTGCTCAGGGCCGCTGACCGACCGTCGTTCGGTAAGGTCACCAGCTCCCGACGGGCGCCGCCGGGAGCTGGGATCCCCGCGCGTCGTGGGACCTGAGGACGGTCACGCCGTAATCGCGGCGAGCTTCCGCGCTATGGCGGCAGCACTCCGTGCTCGCAGCCGGAGATCGCCGCCCCGGGGCCCTTGACGATCGTCGGATCCAGCCAGGCGTCGCCCGCGCTGTTGCACTGAATCGATCCGGAGAGCGTGGTCATGTCACGCAGGAGCAGCCGGCCGAACCCGGAAACATTCGTCGTGCCGAAGAGCTGGCTCTGGCTGACGTCGTCCGTGCCCGCCGACAGCGTGCCGAAGTCGCCGACGAGGTTCGCAATCGGACCCTGTCCGGGCTGTCCGGTGGCGAGCTGCCGCGCCCCGACGAGCTGGACCGTCGCACCGTCACCGGCCTCCACCTGCCCCGTGAAGTTGCCGGCGCCGTACAGCGCGGCAATCCCCCCGCTGAAGGCCTGCGCGGCGCGGCCCGTCGCGTTCAAGCTGCAGGAATGACTCGATGTCTCGGTGATGCAGTCGATGTCTGCATATGAAGCCCCGTTCGAACGAAGGCCGCGTTGGCCAGTCACAACGCTGTCGAGAAGCGAAAGGACACCTCCGTTGGCCGCTATTGCCGCAAAACCCCCGTTGTTCTCGAAATTGCACTCGTGACAGAAGAAGGCCGCACCCTTCGAGACGTGCGCACCCGCTCCCGCGTTCTGCGACGCCGTCAGCCCCGTCGCGTCGACGATGCCGCCGTCCGAGACCGTCATTCCGACGCCGCCGTTGCCGGTGACCCGGCTGTTCACCATCGTGAGACGAGAGAAGAAGGCCGCAATCCCGAGCGAGGGACCGTTCAAGATCGAGAGATTCTCGACCCGGCCGGCATCGGTATACGCAAACCGCAGCGCGGCAAATTGGGGCGCGCTCACCACGCCCTGAATGCCGTCGTTCAGCGGATTAGTTCCACGCAGCGTGACGTCTTTCCGTTTGACGCTGACGTTTTCGTTGCAGAAGCCGTCCACGTCGACGACGAGCGGCCCGTCCTCCCGGTCGATCGCGGCCTGGATACTCTGACCTGCCGTACAGTCGACGGCCACGGTCTTCGAAGCTGCGCCCGACGCCGGCGCGTAGTAGCCGTTGGTGTCGATGATCAGATCCGTTCCCGACACCCCCGCGATGACGGTGATCCCGCCACCGGCGGAGAGCGGCACCACCGCGGCGTTGGCGATCGTCTGCCCCGCGACGTAGTTCAACGTCGAGACGTTCGGCTGTGCTCCTCCCTGCGGATAGATCAGGATGAAACCGGGCCCCTGCGTGTTGGTGACGGTGACGTTCAACGAGACCGCCTGGGCGGCGCCGGGGATGCCGCACCGTCCAGTCAGGATGAAGTTGCGCGGGCTGCCCTGAGAAAGAGCCGGCGGCCCATAGGCGCCGGTGAAACCGTTGCCTCTCGTGTCGACGATGCGGCAAGGCGCGATACCGAAGAGCGGGAGAGGCCCGGTGGGGAGGGCGTCGATGCCGAGCGTCCCGATCGCTCGCGACTCTTTGACCTTCCTTTCCATGGCCGCCGCGGCGGGCGGCGTCCACGACCGCGGCGCCGTCCAGTTGGGAATCGACTGAGCGAGAAGCGGAGCACTCGAGAGAGACACCACGACCAGAGCGGTGAGACCGCGCACGAGAATCATGACCCCCCTCCTTCGTTTGACCGGCTCCGGCGAGCCGGTGCGCGTATTTTCTGTCCGGCTGTTCGAGCGACGCAACGGGGAAGGGCGGAGGGTTCCCGACTCGAGGCATCCGTTGATCTCGAGAATGAAATGGACCGTTCCGGAAGGCTGGCCAGAGACCACGGCGATGTAAGTCACAGAGGTTGATGATGCGGAGCCGGCCCTTTGCCCGGGATACGATCTGGCCTAGGAACTTCCAATACATGGCGATTCGTCGCATCCTGCGATACCTGCGGACGCGCTCCTCCGCCCGTCGCCAGAACCATTCGGGGGCGTACATGCTTCGCCGCCCGTCGACCCGATTCGCAATCGCCGTCCTCCTGACCGTCCTGGGCAGCCCAGCCGTCCGGGCGCTCCGACCCATTTCGGCCGACGAGGCGCCGAAGGCCGACGCGAAGCTTCTCCGCGCTCTGAACCAGGGCGGGAGGGAAGTCCGCGTGATCGTGGGCTTACGGGACGGCACGCCTTCCGCCCGGGCGCTTCTGGCCGCGCCGGACGCGGCCGGAGAGCCCGCCCGCCGGGGCCGTCGTGTCGCCGCCCAGAAGCGGCTCTCCGAAGAAGTCCCGCAGAGCGAGTTTCGTGTGCGCCACTTCTACGAGAGCTTTTCTCTCCTCGCCGGGCGCGCGACGCGCGACGGCGTTCTGCGACTCTCCAAGCGCGCGGACGTCGGCTGGATCACACTGGATGGGAAGAGGCGGGCCTTTCAGACGACTCCGCAGGCCGCGGCGACGTTGATGCGGAGCGACCAGGCGAATGCAGGAGGCGCCACCGGCGCGGGGCGGTCCGTGGCGGTAATCGATACGGGAGTCGACTACACGGTCTTGGAGCTCGGCGGGGGCGGTTTTCCAAACGCAAAGGTGATCGGTGGTTTCGACACCGCCGATGAGGACAGCGACCCTATGGACTGCGACGGCCACGGCACTGCCGTCTCTGGGATCGTCGCGGGGCCGGCCGGCGTCGCTCCGGACGCGAAGATCGTCGCGATCAAGGTCTTCGCTTCGAGCGACGCGAGCAACTCGACGTGCAGCGACTTTGCGTTTGTTTCCGACATCCTCCAGGGGATCAACTTCGCGATCTTGCACAAGGCCGAGTTCAACCTCGCCGCGATCAACCTCAGCCTCGGCGGCGGCCCGGATTCCGACAACGTTGGATATTGTGACTCGTCGGAACCAGCCGAGGCCGCCGCCTTCGACGCCGCTGCGGCAGCAGATCTTCCCGTCGTCGCCTCGGCCGGCAACGGCGGCTTCCTGCACGCGCTCGGGGCGCCGGCATGTGTCTCCTCGGCCGTTTCGGTCGGCGCCGTGTACTCGCTCAACGCCTCGCTGATCGCCTGGAGCGACTGCATTGATGCGCCCGTGGCTCCGGATCTCGTGACCTGCTTCTCGAACTCGAACACCAATCTCTCGCTGCTCGCGCCCGGCGCCTTCTGGAGCACCGTGCGTAAGGGAGGCGGCGCAGCCCTAACATTCGCGGGGACATCCGCGGCCGCTCCCGCGGCTGCCGGCGCGATCGCCCTGCTTCGGCAGGCGAGACCGGATCTGTCCGGCTTCGGCGCGGTCGGTGTGCTTCGCTCCACCGGATCGCCGGTGACCGACCCGCGCAACGGCATCAACACGCCGCGAGTGGACGCATTCGCCGCCGTGCAGTTACCCGCCGCAAGCTTCGGCGCGTCCGCTGGAAACCCCGTGTCGATTCCGGACGGCGCCGGCTCAGCCGTCGCCACCCTGACCTTGCCGGGGCCAGGGTTGGTCGAGGGCGTTCGCGTTTGGGCGCAGATCGATCACGACGATCCGCGCCAGCTCCGCGTGACGGTCTCGGGGCCGGACGGCACGCCGGTCCTTCTGCACGACCAGACAGGAGCTCTGAGCCGCCCAATCAACGCCGTTTATGGACTGACCGACACGCCGGCACAACCCTTATCGGCTTTCCAGGGCCGGCCGGCCAACGGTATCTGGACCTTGACGGTGGAGGACCTCGCGCCGGGCACGCCCGGCCGCATCCGCAACTTCTCCGTGGCAGTCACCGTTGCGGGAACCTCGTTCTACACCGTGGCCCCCTGCCG
Source organism: Thermoanaerobaculia bacterium (assembly GCA_036001245.1). Classification (GTDB taxonomy): domain Bacteria; phylum Acidobacteriota; class Thermoanaerobaculia; order UBA5066; family Gp7-AA6; genus Gp7-AA6. Next base: position 86,533 of record DASYUL010000024.1, on the reverse strand, counting down.
CATCGCGGACACGCGAGACGCTGCAGGTCCCCGGGGTGGTCCGTCGCTTCTGACCGGCACCTCGCGCAATTTTCCGCTCGCGGGCGTCTGCGGGATTCCGCCGACGGCGGCGGCGGTGGCGGTAAACATCACTGTCGTGTCGCCCGCGTCCGATGGTCACCTGACCGTCTATCCCGCGGCCGGCACGATCCCCCTGGCCAGCGTAATCAACTTCCGTTCGGGAATCGTGCGGGCAAACAACGCGATCGTCAGCCTCGGCGCGTCCGGCCAGCTCGCCTTCTCGTGCGTGATGATCTCCGGATCGACGGACTTGGTGCTCGACGTAACCGGTTACTTCGAGTAGTGGTTGTCGCCGAGTCCTCGCGGCCATTTTCGAGAGGAAAAGATTGGTGGGCCGTCTGGGACTCGAACCCAGGACCACTGGCTTAAAAGGCCAATGCTCTACCAACTGAGCTAACGGCCCGGCGCAATCGAAGTATACGGAAGAAGCGCCGGTCAGCGGGCCGGCGGCAGCGCGGCGAAGAGATCCAGATCCTCGCGCCAGATGGTCTCCTCGCGGCGCGGGCCGGTGGAGATCAAGATCGACGGCGCGCTGCATCGCTCCTCGAGGAACTTCACGTAGTCGCGGGCGGCGGAGGGCAGGTCGCGGAAACGCGTTACGGCCGTCGTCTTCGTCTTCCAGCCCGGCAAGACTTCGAGCGTCGGCTCGACGCGCGCGAGGTCCTCGCAGAGCGCGGGGACGTCCGAGACATCCCGTCCATCCAGCCGGTATCCGACACAGACCGGAATCCATTCGAGGTCGTCGAGCACGTCGAGCTTCGTGATCGCGATCGCGTCGGCGCCCGAGAGCTCGACGGCCAGGCGACCGACGACCGAATCGAACCAGCCGGTTCGCCGCGGCCGTCCCGTCGACGTCCCGAACTCGTTTCCGCGGGCGCGGAGGAACTCGCCCGTCGCGTCGAGGAGCTCGGTGGGGAAGGGCCCTTCGCCCACGCGCGTCGTGTAGGCCTTGAGCACGACGATCGCGGCCTCGAGGGCCCGCGGCGCGACGTGCAGACCGGCGGCGACGCCGGCCGCGGTGCAGCAGGACGACGTCACGTACGGAAACGTGCCCGCCGAGACGTCGAGCATGGCGCCATGCGCTCCCTCGGCGAGGAGCGAGCCGCCGGCGGCGAGGTGATCGCGCAGCCACCGTCCGGTGTCGGCGACGTAGGGCGCGAGCTTTTCGTAGGAGCCCGCGAGCGACTCGAAGACGGCTTCGGGCGAGGGCACGTCCTCGATCCCGAGGGTCCCGAGGAGCTTTCCGAGCTCCCCGTGGATTCCCTCGAGCCGCGCCCGGAGGGTCTCCGGCCGGCCGAGATGCGCGAAACGGACCGCCTTGCGCGAGGCGACCGACTCGTACGCCGGCCCGATTCCGCGCAGCGTCGTCCCGAGCTTCCCGGCGCCCGCGGCCTTCTCGCGCGCCGCGTCGAGCAGGCGATGCCACGGCAGGATGACGGTGGCGCGGTCGGAGAGCCGGAGCTTGCCCTCGACGCGGATGCCGGCTTTCTGCACCGAGGCGATCTCCGCGAGCAGCGCGTCCGGGTCGACGACGACGCCGGGGCCGATGAGGGACGTCTTCCCGCGCACGATTCCCGCGGGCAGGAGGTGGAGCGCGAAGTGACGGTCGGCGAACTTGACGGTGTGACCGGCGTTGTGTCCGCCGTGGTAGCGGGCGACGACGTCGAAGCGATCGGAGAGGAGGTCGACGACTTTTCCCTTACCCTCGTCGCCCCACTGCCCGCCGAGGACCGCCGCGACTTTCACGGGAGGGAAAGCTATCAGCTCTCGGCTGTCAGCTCTCAGCCGGGAACCGAGAACTGATAGCTTGAATGCGTGCGCCGAATCCTTCTCACCGGACGCGGGTTCACACTCGACGACCTCGCCGACGTCGCTCACCGCCGCGTCCGCGTGGATCTGGCGCCCTCCGCGCGGCGGGCGATGTCGGCCTCGCGGCGGACGGTCGAGGACGCCGTCGGCAAGGGCGAGCGCGTCTACGGGATCACCACCGGATTCGGCCGCTTCGCGGAGGTCACGATCCCGCGGGATCGGCTCGAAGAGCTCCAGCGGAATCTCGTCCGCAGCCACGCGGCGGGGGTCGGCGACCCGCTGCCCGACGAAGCGGTCCGCGGAATGATCGCGCTGCGTGCCAACGCTCTCGCGGCGGGGCTCTCGGGCGTCCGCGTCTCGATGGTCGAGCGGCTGCTCGCGCTCCTCGCCGCGGACGTTCTTCCGATCGTGCCCGAGAAGGGCTCCGTCGGCGCCTCGGGCGACCTCGCGCCGCTCGCCCACCTCGCGCTCGGGCTGACGGGCGAGGGCTCCGTCCGGCGCAACGGTCGGATCGTTCCCGCGGCGCGCGCGCTCCGGGACGCCCGCATCGCGCCCGTCGCCCTCCAGGCGAAGGAGGGTCTCGCGCTGATCAACGGGGTTCAGATGTCCGTCGCGGTGGGCGGGCTCGCCCTCCGGCGCGCGATCCGACTGTGCCGCGCCGCCGACCTCGCCGGGGCCGCTTCGCTCGACGCGGCTCGCGGCTCGGACGCCGCCTTCGATCCGAGGGTGATCGCGGCGCGCCCGCATCCCGGCGCGGTCGCGAGCGCCCGGAACCTTCGGCAGCTGCTCGCCGGGAGCGCGATCCGCGAGTCCCACCGCGGGTGTGGAAAGGTGCAGGACAACTACGCTCTGCGGTGCATGCCCCAGGTGCACGGGGCGGCGCACGACGCGTTCGATCACGCGCGCGAGGTCCTCGAGCGCGAGATGAACAGCGCGACCGACAACCCGCTCGTGTTCGCGAGAGCCCGCGACGTCGTCTCCGGCGGGAACTTCCACGGAGCTCCCGTCGGATACGTCCTCGACTACGCCGCGATCGCCGCCGCGGACCTCGCGTCCATCTCCGAGCGGCGCATCGAGAAGCTCCTCAACCCGGCCCTGTCGGATCTCCCGGCTTTCCTCGTCGAGGAGGGCGGCATTCACTCGGGCCTCATGATGGCGCAGGTGACCGCGGCGGCCCTCGTCTCGGAGTGCAAGGCGCTGGCGCATCCGGCATCGGTCGACTCGATCCCGACGTCCGCGGCGAAGGAGGATCACGTCTCGATGTCGCCGATCGCCGCGCGCAAGTTCGCCGCCGTCGTCGAGAACCTGGCTCTGGTGCTCGCGATCGAGCTCACGGTGGCGTTCCAGGCGATGGAGTTCCTGCGACCCCTCTCGTCGTCCCGGGTGATCGAGCAGGTGCGGCGCGCATTCCGGAGAGTGGTCGCCCCGTGGGCGGCGGACCGGGAGCTCGCCCCGGATCTCGCGGCTGCGCGCGCGTTTCTCGACGGCACGTCGGTTTCGAGAGTCCTGGCGACGCTCGCGTAGAATTCCGTTCGTGCCTGCCGTCGTTCTCGGCGCGCGGACCGTACGCGCGGCCCGGGGGACCGACCTCCGCTGCCGGACCTGGCCGGTCGAGGCGGCGCTGCGGATGCTCGAGAACAACCTCGACCCCGAAGTCGCCGAGAAGCCGGGGGAGCTCATCGTCTACGGCGGCACGGGAAAGGCCGCGCGCAACTGGGAGTGCTTCGACGCGATCGTCGCGACGCTGAAGCGACTGTCCTCGACTGAGACCCTGCTCGTCCAGTCGGGCAAGCCGGTCGGGGTCTTCGAGACCCACGAGGACGCGCCCCGCGTGCTGATCGCCAACGCCCTGCTCGTCCCCGCCTGGGCGACGGGGGACGAGTTCCGCCGCCTCGAGGCGGCCGGCCTGACGATGTACGGCCAGATGACCGCGGGTTCGTGGATCTACATCGGCACGCAGGGGATCCTCCAGGGAACGTTCGAGACGTTCGCCGCCGCCGCGGAGAAAGAGTTCGGGGGAGATCTCTCCGGCCGATTGCTCGTCACGGCGGGGCTCGGCGGAATGGGGGGAGCCCAGCCGCTCGCGGCGACGATGAACGGCGGCACCGCGCTCATCGCCGACGTGGACGGCGAGCGCATCGACCGGCGGCTCGCCACGCGGTACCTCGACGTGCGCGAGGATTCACTCGACCGCGCGATCGACCGGGCGCTCGAGGCGCGCGACCGCCGGGAGGCGGTCTCGATCGGCGTCCGCGTCAACGCCGTCGACCTCCTCGAGCGACTGATCGCGCGGGCCATCGTGCCCGACCTCGTGACCGACCAGACGTCCGCGCACGACGAGCTCGAAGGCTACGTCCCGCTTCTGGCTCCCAACGAAGATCCGCAAGAGCTGCGCCGCCGCGACCCGGCTCTCTACGTGCGGCGGTCGTACGAGACGATGGCCGCGCACGTTCGAGCGCTCCTGGAGATGAAGCGCCGAGGCGCGGTCGTCTTCGACTACGGAAACAACCTGCGCGGACAGGCGAAGAAAGCCGGCGTCGAGGATGCGTTCGACATCGGCGGTTTCGTTCCGCTCTACATCCGTCCCCTCTTCTGCGAGGGGAAGGGGCCGTTCCGCTGGGCCGCCCTCTCCGGGGATCGTGACGACATCCGCGTGACCGATCGCGCACTCATGGATCTCTTCCCGCAGAACGCGGCCCTGAAGCGCTGGCTAACCCTGGCGCAGGTGCGGGTCGCCTTTCAGGGGCTGCCCGCGCGGATCTGCTGGCTCGGTTATGGCGAGCGCGCGCGGGCCGGCCTCCTGTTCAACGACCTCGTGCGCCGGGGCGAACTCCGCGCCCCCATCGTCATCGGCCGCGATCACCTCGACGCGGGATCCGTCGCCTCGCCCAACCGGGAAACCGAAGGGATGCGCGACGGTTCCGACGCCATCGCGGACTGGCCGATTCTGAACGCGCTCGTCAACACCGCGTGCGGCGCGACGTGGGTGTCCGTCCACCACGGCGGAGGCGTCGGCATCGGATACTCGCTCCACGCGGGCATGGTCGCCGTCGCCGACGGAACCGAAGCGGCGGCGCGGCGACTCGCGCGCGTGCTGACGGCGGACCCCGGAACGGGAGTGATGCGGCATGCGGACGCCGGATATCCGGAGGCGATCGCGGCCGCGCGGGAGCGCGGAGTCGATCTGCCCTTCCTCCGGTGATCCGACGCCTCCGCGCCCCCCTCGCGGGCGCGCTCGTCGCGACGCCGCTCCTCCTCTTTCTCTACGGGCGTCTGCCGCTGCCGTCCTCGATGCGCGCGGATTCCTCAGCGCCGAAAGCTCTCCGCCGCGCCTTCGCGGCCGCCGTCGGCGAGCTCGCCCGCCGCGCCGTCGACTTCCAGTCGCAGCCCGAGGTCGTCCGGTCACTCGAAGGCGGCGGAATCGCCGTCAACCGCCTCGCTCTCTTCAACGCCGCGGGACACGCGCTCGCAGGGGCGCCTCCGGGCGCCGGTCTCGCGCTGACGGACGCGTCCGGGACCGTACACGCGTGGTGGGGGGACGCGCTGCCCCTCGAGGCTCTCGTCTTCTCCCGGGATGAGATCTCGGTCCGATGGTCGGCGACTCGGCTCACCGTCGTTGGACGGCGGCGGGTTGGAGATGGCGGCTTCTCCGGCCTCGTGTATTCGTCTCAGACGTTTCCGGTCGAAGCGCCGGACTTCGCGCGCGCGCTCGGGCTCTCCGGCGCGTCGGCGGCGTGGCGACCGCTGGCCAGCGGAGGTCCGCCTCTCCTGACCGATTCCTCCGGAGCGGTGCTCGTCGCTCTGCGGCGCACGGGAACGCCGGATCTCACTCTCCCGCACGATTTCGCCTTCGCCGCCCTGCTCGCAATCGCTCTCGTTCTCGCGGGTCGACTGTCGGATCCGCTTCGCATCGGCCTCGCGCTCGTCGTCGCGGTCCTCGCGATCGAGACGCGGTTCGGCATCGCGGCCCCGCTTCCGCAGTTCACGATCGCCGGCCTCGCCCTCGGCTGGGCGGCGCTGCCCGCCGCGATGCCGCGGCTCGCGGGCCGCGTGCGACCACCGCGGACGCGTCTTTCGGTCGTCGTCGCAGGCGCCCTTCTGTTCGCCGTCGCCCTCTTCGTGGCGACGCGCCTTCCGACGCCGGAGCTCGGCGCGGGATTGCGCCAGTCTCTCGTCGCGCTGCCCCGCGTCGCCGGCCTCGCGGCGCTGGTGCTCTCGGCGCTGTCGCTCGTCGCTTCGCGCAGCGACCGCGCGAACCGCGGACGCACGTGGGCGCCGGCGGCGGGCGCTTTTACGACGGCGGCGATCGCGGGCGCGCTCGCGAGCGTTTCGGCGGGACTCGCGTACCGGGTCATCGTCCTCCTCGTCTCCGCGGTGGCGTTCGTGCTCTGGTCCCGCGCCGTTGGAGAAGCGCGGACGGGGGAGGGATTCGGGACCGCGTCCCTTCTCATCGGGACGACCCTGCTCGTCGTTCTCGTCGCCGCTCCGCTGCGCGAACAGGAGCGCGCGCGCGAGGCGTTCCGGGTTGCCTCCGCAATCCGCGTCCCGGATCCGACTCGCGCGTCCGCGGGCGCCGTCGTCGCGGCGCAGCGCGCGGCGGAGCGCATGTCGCGAACCGACCTCGAGACCCTGCTGCCAGCCCCGCTCGAGCGGACCGACCTCTCGGACCTCGCGTACCGTCTCTGGCGCGACGGCGAGGAGAGGATGCGGCAGCCGCCGCTCATGACGTACGAGGTCTTCGACTCCTCCGGGGCTTCGCGAAGCCGTTTCTCGCTCATCCCGGAGACGGAGAGTGGTTCGGCCGCCGCGACGCCGCCGAGCGAGGCCGTGATCGACCGCTACCGGCTCGCGATCCTGCGCCGCTCCGTTGCCCTCTCGTACGCGGGCGCGCCGTGGGGACGCGTGGAGATCGAGGTCGCCGACTGGCCGAGCTGGGACCCGCTGCCGCCGCGAATCGAGGTCTACCGGCGCCTCGTGCTGGGCGCCGACGCGAGCGACGACGCGCCGCAGCCTCCGCGCCCGATCCTCGCGTCGTACGCGCGGGACGGCTCTCCGAGGGAGGAGGGGCCGATCCTGCCGGCGGACGCCGTCGAGAGGCTCCGGCACGGCGGGGGAACGGCCCGGGTCCGGTTGCCGTACCGCGGCAGCGAGCTCTTCGGAGAGGTGCGGGCGATGCCGGAGGGGTTCCGTCTGGTCGCCATTCCGGTTCCGGATTTTTTCGGCCGCGCCTTGACCGCCGCGCTCCTCATTCCGGGAGTCACCGTCCTCTTCCTGCTCCTCGGAGCGCTCGCGCTCTGGAGGTTCGTCGCGACACCGCGCGAGCTTCGCGCCGAGATCCTGCCGCGCGGCCTCCGGACGTTCCGCGGGCGGCTCGTCGGCCTGTTCGTGCTCGGCGTGATGATCCCGCTCTTCGCGGTGACTTTCTTCCTGCGGTCGGCGATCGAGACGCGAACCGCGAGGGAAACGCTCGATCATGCGCGCACCGCGCTCGAGACGGCGCGCCGCGTGCTCGACGCCTACCTGCCGTCGGCTTCCGCCGGCCAGGGGAGGCTCGGTCTCCTCGACGATTCCCTGCTCGGATGGCTGGCGAATGCCGTCGGTTACGACCTCTCCGTTTACGCGCCGGACGGTCATCTGGTGGCGACGTCGCGGCGCGACCTCTACGACGCGGGGCTCCTGCCTGACCGCGTGCCCGCGTCGATCTATCGCGCGATCGGTCTCGCGGGTGCGCGGCAGCAGATCGGGTCGCGCATCGTCGCGGGCCGCCGGTTCGAAGAGATGGCGACCGCGCTCACCGCGGTGCCCGGCGTGCCGGGAGTCCGGAGCCCCGGGCTTCTCTCACTGCTCCTGCTCCCGCAGCAGCGCGTCGCCGAGGCGGAGGCCGCGCAGCTGACCGCGGCGCTCTCGGCGTTCAGCCTGCTCGTCTTCTTGATCTCCGCCGCGGTCGCCGGCCGGCTGGCGCTGCGCGTCGCCCGGCCCGTCGCGGATCTCGTCGAGGGCACGCGCGCGGTGGCCCGCGGCAACTTCTCCCCGCAGCTCGAGGAGCCTCCCGACGAGGAGCTGCGCGAGCTCGTGCGCGCCTTTCTCTCGATGTCGCGGAGCTTGAAGGAGCAGACCGACGCGCTCTCGCGCGAGAAGGAGCGCCTGGCGACGCTTCTCGCGCACCTGACCGCCGGTGTCGTCGCGTACCGCTCGGACGGCGCCGTTCTCCTCGCGAACCCGGCGGCCGCGTCGCTCGGAGGCGGCCGCCCCGACGGCGCGACTCTCGAAGACGTGTTTCCGGGGGAGAGGATGGCGGAGGTCCGCCGGACGTTCGCGCGCCTGTCGGACTTCGTCACGGCGGAGGTCGAGCCGCGCAGCGGAGAGCGGTGGCGCATCGTCACCGTGCCGCTTCCGGTCGGCGGTGAAGGCGCGCGCATGGCGGTCATCGAGGACGTGTCGGAGGTCGTCCGGTCCAACCGGCTGGCCGCGTGGGCGGAGATGGCGCGGATCATTGCGCACGAGATCAAGAACCCGCTGACGCCGATCCGCCTCTCCGTCGAGCATCTCCGGGAGGTCTGGAAGCGGAGCGGTGGCGGAACGAAGGAGTTCGAGCGCGCGCTCGACGAATGCGTCACGAACGTGCTCACGCAGACCGAGGAGCTGAAGCGCGCCGCATCCGAGTTCTCCGACTACGCGCGGCTGCCGCAGCCCGAGATCGGACCGACCGACGTCGGTCGCGTCATTCGCGACACTGCGGCGGCATTCGCGGGCGCGCCGGGAGTCCGGTGGGCCGTGCGCTCGGAGCCGGACGTGCTCGCCGAGGCGGACCCGCGGCTGCTCGCGCGGGTCCTCTCGAACCTGATCGGAAACGCCGTCGACGCGCTCTCCGGCGCGGCGGGGGAAATCGTGGTCTCCGCCGAGCGAAGAGATGGGAGGATCATCGTGACCGTGGACGACACCGGACCCGGAGTGCCCGAGAGGATCCTGCCGCGCCTCTTCGATCCATATTTCTCCGCGAAGAGCGGCGGGACCGGCCTCGGTCTCGCCATCGCGAAGAAGATCGTCGAGGAGCACGGCGGAACGATCGCCGCCGAAAATCGTCGGGGCGGGGGATTCCGCGTCCGCTTCGAGCTGCCCCAGGCGGCGGGGTCAGGTCTCAGACCTGACCCCAAAGCCCCGGTGGCCTCGTCGTGACGCGGCCGGCCGCGCGAGCGATCGCGACCGCGGTCCTCGTCTGCGCGACCGCGTGCTCCCGCCGGGCGCACGCGCCAGCGACGCTCGCGCCGCCGCAGGAGAATGCCGTCTGGTTCGCCGATGGAATCGGCGCGGGCGACTCCGCGATCGAGGAGACGCTCGAGCGCGTCGGCGTTTCGGCGGTCTATCTCCCCGCGCGCCGACTGACTCCGGAAGGGGTGGCCTCTTTGGACCCCCCCGCCCCGCCTCGACCTCTGGCGCGGATTCCGGTCGTACTCGTCGTCGAGGCCGCCGAGGATCCTCTCGCGGGCCCGGACGAGAAGCGCGCGAAGGAGTTCGGTGCGGTCCTCGCGCGCGAGGTTGCGGCGGCAGTCCGCCGGCAGGCGGTGTTCGGAAACGTGCGGGGCGTGCTCCTCGACGTTCCGTTTTCGGGCGCGACCGCACAGGCACACGCGGCGGCGCTCCGAGAGGCGCGGTCCCGTCTGTCCCCCCTCCTCGCGCGGCGAGAGGGCGCGGGAGCTGCCGCGCAGGCGCTCCCGATCACGATCACGATGCGCAGGAAGGCTCCCGCGGACGAGAAAGAGCGGAAGGCGGTGCGCGCGCTCGCTTCCCGCAGCGACGGCGTCGTGGCGTTCGTCTTCGGTGACGACAACGAGGCGGACGTGGCGTTCGTCGATTCCCTCGGGAAGCCGTGGTGGGCGGCGTACGCCTCCGCGACCCGGGGATCGGTGCGGCGAGCCGCCGGCGAAGCGGGCGTGCCAGTCGGCGAGGCCGCGCTCGACGCGCTGACCGACGATTCCCGCACCGAACTTCTCCACGAACTTCCCTGGAACGAGGACCGCGGGTGGGAGTTCACGCTGCGCGCGACACGCAGCGCGCAGATCTCCGGCGTTTCGCTCTCCGCAGGGGACTCCGTCGTCTTCGCCCAGCCTTCGCTCCCGGATCTCGTCGGGCACTTCCGAACGGACACGTCCGGGCGGCGCCTCGCCCGAGGCCGCATTCTCACCGTCGCCGGCGAGGACGACGCCGGCCGGCTCTTCCCGGTCGCCGCCCTCGGAGACGTGATCGCCGGACGGCGCCCCGCGCCCGAGCTCCGCGGCTCCGTCCAGCCCGAAGGATCGCGCCTCGTCCGCGTCGGAGCAGAAAACCCGTCACCGCATGCATCGCTCGTGTCGCGAGTCCAGAACTGGATCGAGGTCGAGCTGTCGCCGGCGCGCGTCGCGGACGTCGAGCCCGGCGGATTCGATCGATGGGAGGCGTACGACGAACGCGGGCGTCGCGTCTCGCCGGGAAGGGCGACGAGAGTGAGGCTCTACGAGACGCTCGTCGCACCGTTCGAGCAGCTCGAACCGGCGCGCCTGCGCATCCGCGGGACGCTGCCCAGGGGTTGTTGCTCGATCCGCACGCACCTCGCGCCGGCGACCGGCGGCGAAGTGGCGACGGAGTGGGCAGTGCCGGGCGAGGTCAGCGCGGCGGCGAGACCAACGTCCTCACCCTAGCCTCCGACCGCCCGCTTCGCGGGCAACGCGACCTTCGGTCGCGGCCGGGACTTTCTGGCGGCTTCGCCGGTCGAGACCCCTCGCTCTCCCCCGCAAAGGGAGAGGGGATCTATGCCGGCGTCTTGCGCTTTCGATCTCGAATCAGCGACACGAGCTTCGCCACCGGGCCCGACGCGGCAAATACGAGCGCGATCACGAGGAGCGTCGCGGCCGGTCGGTACGCGATCACCGCGAACATGAGCGCGATCACCGGCAGGATCCACGCGGGGCGCTGGCGCCTCAAGTCGAGGTCCTTGAAAGACCGGTAGCGCAGCGTCGAGATCATCAGGTACGACAGGATGATCGTCAGGACGAGCAGCCCCGCCATCCAGAAGCGATTGACGAGCCGCTCCGGCGTCGCGAGGACGAGCGACGCGATCGTGCCCGCCGCAGCCGGGATCGGCAACCCGATGAAGTACTTCTTGTCGGCGACGCGAGTCTGGATGTTGAAGCGGGCGAGCCTCATCGAGCCGCACACGACGAACAGGAACGACGCCATCCACCCGAGCCGGTGGAAATCGGCGAGACCCCAGGAGTAGGCGAGAACCGCCGGCGCGACCCCGAACGAGACGAGATCCGCGAGCGAGTCGTATTCCTCGCCGAAGCGCGAGGCCGAATTCGTCAGGCGCGCGATGCGGCCGTCGAGCATGTCGAGGATCGCGGCGGCGATGATGAGGATCGCCGCGGTCTGGAACGTGCCCCGGATCGAGCACCACACCGAGAGATACCCGCAGAAGAGGTTCCCGACCGTGAAGAGCGTGGGGAGGATGAAGAGGCCGCGTGACAGACGCTGGCGGGCTCGGGTGCGGAGCCGGGGGGACCGGGCCGGCTCCGGTCCGTCCGGAGGGGAGAAGAGGAACGCCTCCTCCTCGCGCCCGATGGGACCGTCGTCCTCCGTCCTGCGTTTCACGCCTTGGCCCTCAGGACTTCCAACGCGCCACGGGCGTCTTTCCTGCCTGGACCTTGTCTCCGCGCTTGATGAGGGCCTCGACGTCGTCGGGGAGAAAGACGTCCACGCGCGATCCCAGGCGGATCATACCGATCCGCTGCCCGCGCCAGAGACGCTCGCCGACCCGCGGGTAGAACACGATCCGCCGGGCGAGCGCGCCAGCGATCTGTTTGAAGGTCACCCCGCCGCGCGGCGACGTCAGAGTGATCCGGTTCTGTTCGTTCTCCGTGGAGGCCTTCTCGTGGAACGCCGCTCGCAGCCGGCCGCGGACGTATTCGTAGTGGGTGAGCTCACCGGACGTCGGCGACCGGTTCACGTGGCAATTGAACACCGACATGAAGATCGACAGGCGGCGGGACGCGCCGGGCGGAGCCTCCGGAGCCGGAACGACGGAGAGAACGGTGCCGTCGGCAGGGGAGACGATGGTCTCCTCGCCGCCCTCCGGGACGCGCTCGGGATCCCGGAAAAAGGAGAGGAGGAAAAGCGCGAGCGCGAAAAAGAGGAGTGCGACGATCGGGTGCCCGAGGAGCGCGAAGACGGCCGCGAGCGCGGTGGGAACGAGGATGAACGGCCATCCTTCACGGGCGATGGGGATCCTCAGTGCGCGACCCCCTGGCGGTGACTGCGGGCGATCGCCTCCATGCGGTCTTTGAGGAGGAGCTTTTCTTTCTTGAGACGCTTTTCTTCGATCTCTTCGTCTTCGGAGAGCCGCGACTTCGCGGCGAGGACCTGCAGCCGGTGCTCGTGGTCGCGATGTTCGTCGTGAAGACGGCGGTACTCCGGATCCAGTTCTGGCAAGGCCTCCGCGTGATCGTTTTCCATTCGATCAGACCTCCTTTTCGTTTTTTCGAGGTGAGAAGAGGGGGGCCCGGGTCACGGTGCCGAGTCTATCGGGGCGGTCAAAGGGTTTCAACAGAGGGGACTACGCCTGGAGCGGGAGAACGAGCGCGTACGCGTCCTCTCCGTCCTGGTAATACGACTTGCGTCGGAAAGCCTCCCGGAATCCGTAGGAACGATAGAACTCCCTCGCCGGCAGATTGGAGATTCGCACCTCGAGCGTGATGCTGGCGGCGCGGATGGCCCGCGCCCGAGCGATGGAATCCTCGATCAGCAGGCGCCCGTAGCCTCGGTGCCGGACGCGCGGGTCGGTCGCGATCTTGTTGACGTGAAACTCCTCGTAGAGCGACACGGCGAAGAGGTATCCCCCGATTCGCGGAACGGCGCCCTCGCTTCCCGCCAGGACGCGGGCATAACGGTACGGCTCGGAGAGCTCGCTCTGGAAGAACTCGCGCTTCCACGGGATCCGGAAAGACTCGCGCTCGATGCGCGCGATCTCGTCGAGATCCGACGGCTGCGCCGGGCGGATCGCGTACGGCGCGGGCTCCGGCTTACGGAGCGCCATGCTTCTCCTCGGCCGCGCTCGGCCTCGAATAGATTCCCTGTAGGCGCGTGAGCGCTTCGCCCGGGCGCCGCGCGACCGCGAGCGCAAGGGCGCGCGATGGCGAGACCCCGGGGCCGGCGTTGACCGCGGGGTCGAGAAGGTCGGGCGGGAGCGCGACCGTGTGAAGCGGCGCGGCTCGCTCTCTCGCGGCCTCGATCGGGAGGCGCTCCGGACCCGACACGAGACGGGCGCGATCGCCTTCGAGAGCGTAGACGGCGAGGACGACTTCGCCGCGGCCGGCGTCGAGCACCGCAGCCACGGAGGACGTAAATGAGGAGGCGGGTGCAGGGCCCTTCGGGACCTGTCCCCGCGACATTCCCCGGGCCGTTTCCGCCAGCGCTTCGAGGGTCGACACCATCTCGACGGGAATGCCCGACGCGCGGCCGAGGCCCCAGGCCGTCGCGAGCCCGATGCGAAGCCCCGTGAAAGAGCCGGGGCCGGAGCAGACCGCGATCCGGTCGCATTCGGTGAGACGCGCCCCCGCCGCGGCGAAGCACCGCTCGATGGCGGGAAGGAGCTCTTCCGACGCGCGGCGGTATTGCGACGTGAAAAGGGGCTCCTCTGTCACCGCGCCTGCTGCGAGGAGCGTGACGGAGGGAGCGGGGCTCGCGGTATCGAGCGCGAGAATCTGCATCGAAAAGAAAACCCTCGGGCGCGGTTATGCTAGCACCGGGTGAGCACGCCGCCTCCGCGCGTCACGCCGATGCTCCGGCAGTACTTCGACATGAAGAGCCGGGTCCCCGACGCCATCCTCTTCTACCGGATGGGCGACTTCTACGAGATGTTCTTCGACGACGCGCGCGAGGCCGCGCCGCTGCTCGGGATCACGCTCACCAGGCGCCACCGAGACTCCGACATCGAGGCCCCGATGTGCGGTGTGCCGTGGCAGAGCGCCGACCAGCACATTGCACGGCTCGTCGCCGCGGGACGCAAGGTCGCCATCTGCGACCAGGTGGAAGATCCCCGCGCCGCGAAGGGGCTCGTCAAGCGCGACATCACGCGGATCATCACGCCCGGGACCGTGCTCGATCCCAACGCTCTTCTCCCCGACGCCCCGTGCTGGCTCGCCGCTCTCGCGCCGGGCGCGTCGGGCACCGCCGAGTGGGGACTCGCCTTTCTCGACCTCTCGACCGGTCGCTTCCACGCCGGCCGGGTCGCCCCGGCGCGGCTCGCAGAAGTCTTCGGGCTCTTCCGCCCGCGGGAGGCCCTCGTCCCGGAGGGCTGCGAGCTGCCGTTCCCGACGGACTTGCCGGTCACGCGCCGGGGCGCGGACTGGCTCGCCCGGGCCCGAGCGCAAGTGCGGCTGGAGACGCTCTCCCGCGACGACGGGAACACGCTCGACGCCGCGACGGCGGCGCGCGCCTACGCTCTCGAGATGCGGCCGCGGGGACTGCCGCACGTCCTCGAGCCGCGCCCGCTGAAGTTCGACGAACGCATGCGGCTCGACGCGTCGGCGGTCGCGACGCTCGAGCTCTTCGAATCGTCCGACGGGGATCCCCGGCGCAGCCTCTGCTCGCTTCTCGACCGGACGCGGACGCCGATGGGCGCCCGCACGCTCAAGGAGGCGATCTCGCGACCGTCGCTCGATCCGATCGAGCTCGAAGACCGCTGGGACGCCGTCGAGGAGCTCGTCGCGAACCCGTCGGCGCGCGAGGCGGTCCGGCGCGAGCTCGGAGAGGTCGGCGACCTCGAGCGGCAGTTCGGCCGCATCGCGCTCGGGACCGCGGGTCCCCGCGACGTGCTCGGATGGGCGGCGGGACTGCGGAGGCTTCCCGGGATTCGCGCCGCCGGCGAAGCGCTCGTCTCGCCGCGCCTGCGGCACCTCTTCGACGGCATCCCGGACGTTGCCGACCTCGCCGAGGAAGTCGAGCGAACGATCGCGGCCGACGCTCCGGCGCTCGCGTCGGCCGACGGAGTCATTCGCCCCGGCGCCGCCGCCGAGCTCGACTCGCTCACCGAGCTGCGCCGCGGCGCGCAGAGCGCGGTCCTCGCGGTCGAGGCGGAGGAGCGCCAGCGATCGGGCATCTCGACTCTCCGAGTCCGGTTCAACCGCGTCTTCGGCTATTCGCTCGAAGTCGGGGCGGCGCACCGCGACCGCGTTCCCCCGGAGTGGATCCGCCGGCAGTCGCTCGCGAACGCGGAGCGGTTCGTGACGCCCGCGCTGAAGGACCTCGAAGCGAGGATCCTCGGAGCGGAAGAGCGAATCGGCGAGATCGAGGCGCGGATGTACGCCGATCTCCTGGCGACACTCGCGCGCGGCGCGGATCGGGTGTCCCGGGCGGCGACGTCGGTCGCGGGAATCGACCTCCACGCGTCGCTCGCCGAGGTCGCGCACTCGGGGCGGTGGGTCCGTCCCAGGCTGTCGCCGACTCCGCGGATCGCGATCGCCGACGGACGCCATCCCCTGGTCGAGCACCACCGGCGCGAGGAGCCGTTCGTCCCGAACGATTGCGAGCTGTCGCCGGAGCGGCGGATTCTCGTCATCACGGGTCCGAACATGGGCGGGAAGTCGACGTACCTGCGGCAGGTCGGAACGATCGTCCTGCTCGCGCAGGCCGGCTCGTTCGTCCCCGCGGCGAAGGCGGAACTGTCGGTGGTCGATCGGATCTTCACGCGAGTCGGCGCCTCGGACCACCTCTCGCGCGGCGAGTCGACCTTCATGGTGGAGATGCTCGAGGCCGCCGCGATCGTGCGCGACGCGACGTCGTCCAGCCTGATTCTCCTGGACGAGGTCGGCCGCGGGACGTCGACATTCGACGGGCTCTCGATCGCGTGGGCCCTCGTCGAGCACCTCCACGACGCGCCCGGGAAGAGCGGCTTCGTCCTGTTCGCGACCCACTACCACGAGCTGACGGAGATCGCGCTCGTGAAGCCGGCCGTCGCCAACGCCACGATGGCGGTCAAGGAGATCGGCGGACGCGTCGTGTTCCTGAAGAAGGTCGTGCCGGGCGCCGCCGATCGCAGCTACGGCATCCAGGTCGCGGAGCTCGCCGGGCTTCCGACCGCGGTGACCGACCGCGCGCGAGAGGTGCTGTCGAACCTCGAGAAGCAGGAGCTCGACGTTCAGGGCGCGCCGGTCATCGCCCGCCGGGGCGGCGAAAGCGCCGGCGAGGGCCAGCTGCTCCTCTTCACGGGCGCCGAGGAGCTCGTCTTGGAAAAGCTCCGCGAGGCGGACGCCGACCGGATGACGCCGATCGCCGCGCTTTCGTTTCTCGCGTCCTTGCAGGAACGGTTGAAGGGATGACCTCCGGCGCGTCGCGCCTCTTCGGCGTCGGGATCTCCGGCCCGTCGCTCCGCGAGAGCGAGCGGTCGATCCTCGAGCGCCATCCTCCGCGCGCGATCATCCTCTTCCGGCGCAACATCGAGGCGGAGCGGCAACTCTTGGGTCTCACCGCGGATCTCCGTTCGCTGCCGGGAGAGCCCTTCCTCTGCATCGACCAGGAGGGAGGTCCCGTCGATCGGCTGCGCGATCTCGTCGGCCCGTTCCCCTCGTTTCACTTTGCGGCACGCGCCGGATTCGCGCGACGCGCGGGAGAGCTCGCGGCCGAAGCGTGCGCGCGGTTCGGGTTCGACGTGGACCTCGCCCCGGTCGTGGACCGCCGACTGCCCGGGGCGGGGGAGGCCGTCCTCGGCCAGCGCGCGGCCGACGACGACCCCGACGCCGTGACCTCGGCCGCGCGCGAGTTCCTCCGGGGTCTTCACTCGCGGGGAGTGGGAGGGTGCCTGAAGCACTTCCCCGGTCTCGGCCGCGCGGTGAGCGACACCCACAAGTCTCTGCCCGTCCTGCCGGCCGGCGACGGCGAACGCGAAAAGGACCTCGCGCCGTTCCGGGCGCTTCACGAGCTCGCGGGCGCGGTCATGGTGTCGCACGGGGCCGGCGCCGCCGACGGGCTGCCGGCCACCCTCTCGCGCGAGACGGCGACCGGTCTCCTTCGCGGAGACGTCGGGTTCCGTGGCGCCGCGTTCACCGACGATCTGGAGATGGGCGCTCTCGATCGGTTCGGCGGACTGCCCGAGCGCTCCGCGGCCGCCACGCTCGCGGGGTGCGACCTGCTGTGGGTCTGCTCCCGCATCGAGGAGTACCCCGATTGCGTCGAACGCGTCGAGCGCGACGTCCCGGAGAGCCGGATCGCGGAGGCCGCGCTTCGGATCGAGGGCTACGCCGGCCACCTCCGGGATCTGGCGCGAAAAGAGGTCCCTCCGACGCGGCCGCTCGAGGTGCTGGCGGCGCACGTCGCCGCGCTCCGCGAGACCATCGCAGAGGCGACAGCCACATAGCGTCCGGTCGCGGCGCGAGGAGTCTCCCGAGGGATCCGAGGGAGGAGCCTCGCGCCGCGGGAGCGGGAGCGCAGCGAGGAACCAGGCGAGCGGTCGAGCCGCGTGTGGCGAGCCGCTCGCCGATGCGTGAGCAGGTTCCGAGCCAGCGACCGCGACGTTAGAACGGCACGTCGTCGTCGTACGCGGCGACGGGCTCGGCTGCCTCGCTCTCCTCCTTGACGGGAGGCTTCGAGGCTTCGGATCGATCGCGCGGCGGCGAGAGCATCACGACGTTCGACGCCTTGATCTCCGTCTTGTATCGCTTCTGCCCGTTCTGGTCCTCCCAGCTGCGGGTCTGGAGGCTGCCCTCGACGTAGACCATCTTCCCCTTGTGGAGGTACTCGCCGCAGATTTGCGCGAGCTTCTCCCACGCGACGACGTCGTGCCACTCCGTGCGCTCCTGCTTCGCCCCCGACGCGTCCTTCCACGTCGTCGACGTCGCGACCGAGAAGCGTGCGAGCGACGTCCCCTGCGGGGTCGTGCGAATCTCGGGATCCCGCCCCAGGTTGCCGATCAGGATGACCTTGTTGACGCTGGCCATGTGCTCCTCTCTCCTTTCAAGTGCTCGAAGAATATCGCGCGGGGTCGGGACAAATGACGTCCGACAAAAGAAGCTGTCACTCAGGTCGCAGCTGAGAATCGAGAACTCACAACTTACAATTGTCCCAGCGAAATGACGGTCCCGCAGTCTTGAGCGACGCCGCGCGGCCGACGGAAGAGGCGCGCGGGCGACTCGTCCGCTCCGCGTCGGTCATCACCGTCCTCACTCTCGCGTCGCGCCTGACCGGCTACGCCCGCGACCGCGTCATCGCCGCGCTCTTCGGGGCGAGCGCCGCGAGCGACGTCTTCTACACGGCGTTTCGGATCCC
The DNA here is from genome assembly GCA_036001245.1 of Thermoanaerobaculia bacterium. GTDB lineage: Bacteria > Acidobacteriota > Thermoanaerobaculia > UBA5066 > Gp7-AA6 > Gp7-AA6. Next base: position 68,374 of record DASYUL010000024.1, on the reverse strand, counting down.
GAACCTCCTTCGCCAGCTCGTGGCGGAGGGCGCGCTGCCCGGCGTCTTCATCCCCTCGTACACCGAGAAGCTCAAGAAGGGCTCGGCGGAGGAGGCCCGGGTCTTCGCCGCCCGGATCCTGTCCGCGCTGACCGTCATCGTCACCGCGATCACCATCCTCGGGATCGTCTTCGCGCCGGCCATCGTGAAGCTGCTCGCGAAGGGATTCGCCTCGACTCCCGGCAAGATCCCGCTGACGATCTTCCTCACCCGCCTCATGTTCCCGTACCTCTGCTTCATTTCCGTCGCCGCGCTCCTGCAGGCGGTCCTGAACGCCCACGGCCGCTTCGCGGTGTCCGCCATGTCGCCCATCCTGCTCAACCTCTCGATCATCCTTGCGGCGGCTCTGCTCTCGCCGCGCTTTTCCGAGCCGACGGTCGCCCTCGCGATCGGCGTGCTCGTCGGCGGGATTCTGCAGATGGCGATCCAGATCCGGCCGGCTCTCGCCCTCGGCGCCATCGGGAAGTGGAGCGTGAAGTTCTCCGATCCCGCCGTGCGCGCCGTGTTCCTGCTCCTGCTCCCGCGACTCTTCGGGTTCGGCATCTACGCGATCAACAACGCCCTGTCGACGCGCTTCGCGTCGGTCTTCGGGGACGGCGCCGTGTCCTACCTGACGTTCGGCAACCGCGTGATCGAGCTCGTACGCGGCGGCTTCGTCATCTCGGTCTCGACGGCGATCCTCCCGCTGCTCGCGCAGCAGGCGCTCGAAGACGACGCCCGCTCCTTCAAGGACACGTTACGCTTCGGGCTGCGACTGGTCGCGTTCGTCACGATCCCGTGGGCGGTCGGCCTCGCGGTCCTGCGCGAAACGGTGATCGCCGCGCTCTTCCAGGGAGGACGCTTCGGGCCCGACGCGACCGCGGCGACAGCGCAGGCGCTCTCGCTCTACGCGCTCGGCCTCTTCTTCATCTCGTCGAACAGCCTGCTCGTCTTCGCGCACTACGCGCGCAAGGACACGCGTACGCCGGTCCTCTGTGCGGCCGTGGACCTGACCGTCTTCGTTCTCGTCTCGCTCGCGCTCCGCCCGTGGGGGGTCGCCTCCGTGGCCTTCGCGACCTCGTGCGGCGCCGCGGCGAACTTCGTTCTCCTCCTCTCGCTGCTCCGCCGGCGGGAAGGGCGGCTCGGCGGACGAGAGCTCCTCGCGTCGCTCGGCCGCGTGATCGTCGCGGCCGGGGTCATGGCGCTCGTCGTCGGGAGCGCCGCCGGGTGGGCGCTCGGGGCGCTCGCGCCGCGGACCGCCGGGACGCGCTTCCTGTTTCTCGTCGTGGCGACATTCGCCGGGATGGCGGTCTACCTCGGCGTCGCAATCCTGCTGCGCTCGCGGGAGCCCGCCGAGTTCGTGCGGCTCTTGACGCAGCGCCGGCGTCGGACGCCGACGGCGTGAAGCTCGTCATCCAGCGGGTGACCGAGGCGGAGGTTCGCGTCGACGGAGAGAGCGTCGGCCGGATCGGACCGGGGTTGCTCGTCCTCGTCGGCGCCGAGAAGGGCGACGATGACGCGGCGGCGGCGGAGGCCGCCCGGAAAGTCGCCGGCCTGCGTGTCTTCAACGACGAGAACGGGAAGATGAACCTCGATCTGGCCGCGGTCAAGGGCAGCGTCCTCGTCGTTTCGCAGTTCACGCTCGGCGCGGACCTGTCGCGGGGCCGCCGGCCGGCATTCGACCGCGCGCTCGCCGGAGAGGAGGCGCGCCCACTCTACGAGACGTTCGTGCGGGCTCTCGCCGACCGCGGCGTGCCGGTCGAGACCGGACGGTTCGGCGCGATGATGCAGGTGTCCCTGGTCAACGACGGCCCGGCGACGTTCATCCTCGAAGTCTGAGCGGGGTCAGGTCTTCACGAGTCGGGCGAGCGTTGATGAAGGAGCGACGGTCTTGTCACTTTGCAACGCAAAGTGGCAAGTGGAGACCTGACCCCTAGATCACTCTCATCGGAACCAGCGTGAAGCACAGCAGAAACACCGCCAGGCAGAGGAGCGCGAGCATCTTGTGTCCGAAGGAGAGAGGCTCGTCGTCGTTCTCGACGGGCGGATGGCGGACGCCCAGAAAGAGCGCGGTGAAGAGCGAGAAGAACGCCCAGATCGGACCCCTCGACGCGGAGAGCGCCGCGAAGAGCAACACGGCGTAGGAGGCGAACGGCTGGCGTCGCCCGAGGGCCGCGCGGATCACGTGCCCGCCGTCGAGCTGTCCGATCGGCAGCAGGTTCAACGCGGTGACGAGCAGACCGAACCACGCCGCCATGAACGTCGGATGCTCGCGGACCATCGCGCTCGTGTAACGGCCGGCGCCCGTCAGGTCCTGGACGAAGCGCACAAGAATCGGATACTCGAAGACGACCGTGCCGGGCGCGACCGTCGGCGCGACCGGCTGCGTGCGTGTGACGCCGTAGACGAGGAATGGAATTGCAGTGAAGAAACCGGCGAGCGGACCGGCGGCGCCGATTTCGATCAACGCGCGCTTGTCGCGGATCGGCTCCTTGATCCGGATGAGCGCGCCGAAGGTCCCGATCAGGTTGGGAATCGGCGCGGGAAGGAAATACGGAAGCGTCGCCGCGACGCCGTGTCGCCGGCAGAGCGCGTAGTGGCCGAGCTCGTGGATCCCGAGGATCAGGAGGAGCGGGATCGAGAACGAGAACCCGTCGGAGAAGCGGCCGCCGCGAAGCGGCCCGCCGCCCGTCGAAAAGACGGCGCCGCCGAAGATGGTCGTCGTGACGAACGTCGCGAGGAGAAGCGCGAAATGGAAGAGCGGGTGCTCCGGAATTCGCCAGCGCCGGCGCCCCTCCCACGCGGGTGGAGACGAGAAGGGCTCCGAAGGAGGGGGTCCGCCCTGCGAGTCCACGCGGGGCTTATATCAGTGAAGCCGAAGCGAAGCCGGCTCAGCCACTGCCCTTTACCCTGATGAGGATCTAGGGCAGGTCGCGCAAATCCTTTCCGGGCTTGAAGCGGATCGTGTTGCCCGGCGGGATCGTGACCTCGACGCCGGTCTTGGGGTTTCTTCCGATGCCGCGCTTCCTTCGCTTCACCTGGAACACTCCGAAGCCGCGCAGCTCGATGCGATCCCCGGCTCCGAGGGCAGAGCGCATCGACTCGATCACTGTCTCGACCGCGGTTGCCGCTTTGGCTCGCGGAATCTTGGCGAGGTCAACGACGAGGTCGACGATGTCGGCTTTGATCATTACCCCCTCCGGCGAGATTCTCGCGGGGTTTCAACCTGCACCCGCTATTTTCCTTTCGATTATATCTCTGAGGCAGCGCAACTTCCGGTTCTCGTTCCCGTGCTAGATTGGCCGCGGGCATGAACACGTCATCGCGGGCGTTGGGGCGGTCATGAAGTCGCGTGTTGCCGCCGGGACGGCGGCTCTCTTCCTCCTGGCCGGAGCTCTTCTCGCCCAGGACGTCCGGGAGAGCCGCAAGGTCTTCCTCCGGGCCCGGACGGCAGTTGCCGACGGCAGCTATCGCGAGGCGCTCGACCTCTATCGCAAGGTGATCGAGCTCCTCCCGCAGGACGCGGTCGTCCGATTCGAATACGCGCAGCTCCTGCGCGACCTGAACGTCCCCGACGAATCGATGAAACAGGCGCAGGAAGTCGTCCGCCTGGATCCGCAGTTCGTCGAAGGGCACCGGCTTCTCGGCGCGCTCGAGCTCGCCCTGTCCGAGAGAGACCCTTCGCACCTCGACAAGGCAATCTCCGAGCTCGAGGCCGCCCGGAAGCTCGAACCGGGTAATCCGGCGATCGCGGCCCCGCTCGCCCGCGCGCTCCTGGCGAAGGGCCGGGCCGCGGAGGCGGCGAAGGTCCTCGAGGAGGCGGGGGAGGCCCGCGCGCAGCCGGCGATCGCCCGCATCGCTGCGGAGGCGAAGGCCAAGAGCGGGCGGACCAAGGAGGCCGAGGCGATCTACGCGGACCTCCTCGAACAGAGTCCCGAGGACCGCGAGAGCGCGGCGGCCCTGATCGATCTCTACGAAGAAGACGACCAGCTCGACAAGGCGCTCGAGCTGCTGGCGAAGCTCGAGAAGCTCGATCCGGAGAACCCGGCGATCCCCGAAAGGATCACGCTCGATCTCGCGCGGGCCGGGCGGTTCACCGACGCCGAGAAGCGGGCCCGCGACCTCGCCGCGAAGCGGCCGGAGAACCGGGCGATCCGCCGTCTGCTCGCGCAGGTGCTCTTCGAGAAAGGGAGCTCGCCCGAGGGCGAAAAGATCCTCCGTGCACTCATCGTGGAGGACCCGGACGATGACGCGACCCGCCGCGCGTTGACGGGCGAGCTGATGCGCGAACGGCGGTTCCCGGAAGCGAAGACTTTTCTGGAAGAGGGCGTCCGGCGCGCGGGTGAAGATCCGAAAAAGATCCCCGCCCGCGACGCGGCCACCGTCGAGCTCGGATACCTTGCGGTCCTCCAGAAGGACTTTGCGCGCGCGCAGCAGATCCTGAGCCCGCTCGCCGTCAAGCAGGGGACGGTCAACCCCCGGGCTCTCCGCATCCTCGCGACCGCCTCGCGCGAGAAGGAGGACTTCGCCGGCGGCCTTGAGAAGGTGCGCGCGGCTCTCGCGGCGGAGCCGGACAAGACCGAATGGGCGGCTCTCGCCGCGGAGTTCCAGTACCGCGCAGGCGACCGGAAGAAGGCCGAGGAGTCGCTCGCGAAGCTCGCCGCCTCCCAGGACATCGACGAGGTGCTCGCCGCCGCGGACATCTACGCTCGCGTGAAGGACTACGCCGCCGCGGCCCGCGTCGCGCGCGAGGCGTCGCGACGTTTCCCCGACAGCTCCGAGGCTCTCTTCCGACTCGGCTCCGCGCTCGAGAGAAGCGGCGCGACGGGCGAGGCCGAGAAGACGTTTCAGAAGCTCCTCCAGGGGCGCCCGAACGACTCGGCCGCGCAGAACTACCTCGGATACATGTGGGCCGACCGCGGAATCCGGCTCGACGAGGCGCGCGAGCTCCTCGAGAAGGCAGTGGCGAGGGAGCCGCGCAACGGCGCCTACCTCGACTCGCTCGGATGGGTGTACTTTCGCCTCGGCCGGCTGGAGAAGGCGCAGACCTATCTTGCCGACGCGAAACAGCGCGAGCCCGACGATCCGACGATCGAGGAACACCTCGGGGACCTGTCGGAGCGACAGGGGGACGTCGCGCGGGCCATCGCTCACTGGGAGCGCGCCCTCCAGTTGAAGCACGAGGAGCCGGAGAAGGTCCGCCAGAAGCTCGCGCGAGTTGCGCGCAAGAGCTGAATCGCAGCCTATCCGGCTCGCGATCCTCGCCGCCCTCGTCACCGCCGCAGCGACGGCCTGCGCGTCGCGCGCGCCAGCGTTCGGACCCGCCGGAGTCGACGAGTCGCGCCGCGCGCTCGACGCGTGGGCGATCGCCCTCGAGCGGGCCGACTCGCTCGGACCGGCTCGCCTCCTCTACGACGCGAAGATGTCGGAAGGCCTCGTGAAGGTCCCGGGGACTCTCGCGGTCGAAGCGCTGCCCGGCCACCTCGAAGCGACCCTCACGGGGCCGTTCGGGTCGCCGATCGCGCGCTATGTCTCGGGCGTCCTCGAAGCGAAGGGCGCGCGGCCAATACCCCTCGAGCCCGAAGAGCTTCGCGCCGTGCTCGCCGGAGTGTGGAGGACGCCGGCCCGCGTCGAGGGAGCCCGGGCAGGTGAGAGCCTCCTGCGCTTCACCGGCCGCGACCCGGTCGAGGCGGTCCTCGACGTCGGGCAGGCGCGACTCCAGACGCTCAAGATCGAGCGCCCCGAGGCGGAGCTCGTCGCGACCTACTCCGGCCGGCTCGACCCGTGGCCCGAAAGGATCAGGATCGAAGACCGCCGCACCGGGAAGATGCTCCAGCTCACGCTGGTCGCGAAAGAGCCCGCCTCGGCTCCCGCTTCCCAACCTTGAACCTTGAACCGGTTCTCCGGGCGGACGCCCCGGCGAAGATCAACCGGGAGCTCAGGGTCGGAGAGCTCTCGCCCGACGGGTATCACGAGATCCGCTCGAGGCTCGTCGCGATCGACCTCTGCGACTCGATCGGCGTCGCGCCGGGCGAAGGGAGACTCGAGTTCTCGTGCGAGGGCCTCGACGTACCCGTCGACGAATCCAACCTCGTCTTGCGGGCGGCGCGGGCACTCGCGGCGCGGCTCGGACGGCCTGCCGACGCGCGAATTCACCTGAAGAAAAGGATCCCGGTTGGCGCGGGCCTCGCCGGCGGCAGCTCGGACGCCGCGCTCGCTCTCACGCTCCTCTCCCGTCTGTGGGAGGCGCCGCTTTCGACCGAGGAGCTGGCGGAGCTCGCTGGAGGGCTCGGGAGCGACGTGCCCTTCTTTCTCGTCGGAGGAGAGGCGGACGTCGGCGGCCGGGGAGAGCGCATCCACCCCTTGCCCGACTCGCAGAGCGTCGAGCTTCTTCTGCTGATCCCGCCCTTTCCGATCTCCACCCGCGAGGCCTACCTCGCGAGGCGCCGGGCAGGGAGCGGCGGCGACGAAGGCCCACTTCCAAGCTCTCTCGACGTCGAGACTTCCGGGCGGTTCTTCGGCCCGAACGATCTGGCATTCGCCGTGCTACAGATGAGACCGGAGATGGGTGTCCTGCTCGATTCCGCGCGTTCGCTGGCGTCCGAAGCCGCCATCACCGGCTCCGGCTCGACGATCGTTCTGAAGGGCGCGTCTCACGACGACGCGTCGCGGCTTGCGGCACGGCACCCGGAGACTCGTCTTCTTCGCTGTCGGACCCTGTCCCGTGATGAGTACCGACTCCGCACCGAATCTTCGGGAGGATTCCAATGGAGATCACTCAGGTAAAGGTTTTTCCCGTTGAGGAAGAGAGGCTCAAAGCCTACGTGTCCATCGTGCTCGACGACTGCTTTCTGGTGTCGGACTTGAAGGTGATTCAGGGCCCCAACGGGGTCTTCGTGTCGATGCCGTCCAAGCGCAAGAAGAACGGGGAGTTCAAGGACATCGCTCATCCCCTGAACCGCGATACGAGGGAGCGGATGGAGCGGCGCATTCTCTCGGAGTACGAGCGCATTCGCACCGAAACTCCCCCCGCCCGCGTCGAAGAAGTTCCGATCGAGGAACCGGTGGAGGAACCCGCGGCGCGCGAAGTCGCGGGCTGAGCGGCCGCGGCGCCCTCGCTCCGACGCTACAATCGTGTGAGCGTTGGGGCGTCGCCAAACTGGTAAGGCACCGGCCTTTGGAGTGCGGCGATGCCGTAGCTAGCTTCTAGCCGCTTCAACTCAACGCGGGAAAATCGAGGGTTTCCCCGCGTTTTCTTTTTCGCGCGAGTCTGCCTTCAACGCGATTCGATCCAATTCGGGGCACTAATTGGGCACGGAGCGGTTTCGGCACGCGGGCGCGCGAGAGGGGGTCGGGTTAGGTCTAGGTAGGAGTTACGCCGGGCGGCGGATGCGCAAGTCGGAATACGGTCTCGTACACGCTAGCGCCCTCCGAGCCAAGCCAGAACGTATACGTCCCCGGTTCCTGAAAAACAATATTTTGGAACACCACGCCGAGCTGGATTTCTCCTGCTGCAGTGACAGGGACCTTGGCGGACTCTGGGAACCCTGCGATCACCCGGCCGGTCTCGTCTCGGATCTCAGGAGTGAATGGGACCTCGCCTGTCGCGTCCACCTCGCCGATTACGAAGAACTCCAGCCGCGGGATTGGCCGACCGAAGGCGAAGACCAAGATTGTGACGTCTGGAGCTACCCCGTAGAAGCCGAGCAGGGTTACCTTTGAGTTCGGCTCACGACGACTGTCTTCGCAGATGAGGCAGTGCTTCACCGTGATGCGGGCCAAACGCTCTCTTCTCCTTAGCCTACAAGTTCGCGAAGGTCGTGGTACTCCGCCGCCGGAGCGATCGCCGTAACCTTATCGGGGAAAGTCACGAGCATGACGTCGGCGCGACTGACCGGAGACAGCAGCGTGATGACCGCCGCGCTACCTGATGGCTTCAGGGTCGCCTGCGCAACCTCTCCTCTTCGAGCTACTTGAACACTGAGAAGCCTTCTCTCGGACAACCTCCATCCGATTTCTGCGCCGAGAAGACCGAAGACGAGACCGACCGGCAACACCCATCCACCTTCATAGCCCGACGCTCTGATCGCCCCGTAGAGGCAGGCCACCGGCAAAGCACCCGCGGCCGCGCTGAAGTAGCGGCGGATCATCGCGCCCGGCTCAAGCCACGAGAAGTCTAGTTTTACCCGGCCCAACGCCAGCCCTCCAAAGGTCGCGCAGCAACTTATACACGAGGAACAGAACCATCACGAGGATCAGAAACGTGTCGATTGCCAGCAAAAAGCGCAGGAGCCAACCCTCTTCAAGAAAAGCCTTCAGCACCAATCGGATAACCCAGAACGTCGCGATAACTGGAACATCTCCGGTGAGATGCCGGGAGAGGATTTGCAGGGTTTCAACATCTACCCAGTCCTTTGTCCGGCCCTTCCTCGGCATCCCAGGCGAAGAGCCTATACCGACGGGAGCGCCTTCGTCTCGATCGCCCGGCGTGCTTCCCGCCGCCGTCGAAGCTCCGCGAGCGCCTGCTCCACGTGATCGTCACGAGCTTCCGATGATCCTCGCGCAGACGAGAGAATCGCCCCTTGGAGTGCTATCAGCTTCTCGGCTCGTGCGATGGCACTCAGCGTGAGCGAATGATTCTTCGTCCGTCGAGCTTCCGCCAGGACGGTCTCGACCTCCTGCTGAAGGGAGAGAACGCGACTCCAGAGCGACTCGGCGGAGATCCCGTTCCGAGCGCGAGCGACCGCTATCTTCTCCCTGAGGCACCCGGCCGCGTGCCGTTGGAACGCGGCACGGGACGGCTCGTATCGGCTCGCCACGGAGCGAATCGGCTCGCCTGAGAGGATCGCCGTCTCGATTGCTTCCCGGTCAGGATGACGGCAGATCGAGCAGCTCTTCGGCATCGCTTCAAGCCGCCATTTCCCGAACCCGGTCTAACTCGGTCCGAACCCGGTCCGGGACGGGGTTTGAACCGCCTCGGTCGAACAACTCGGTCCCGGTCCCCCGTCTTAGGGGGACCGAGTTATTCGGACCGGGTTCAAGGCCGTCGAGACGGGGTTTCATTCTTCTTCACTCGGGACCGGGTTCTCGGACCGGGTTTGAGGGTCGTCTCCCGGGTAGCAGTAGACGGACCCGCCGCCGCGCCCGGTTCGCTCGGCCTCGACCAGCTCACCGTCCCGGACCAGCTCATCGACGGCTCGTCTTGCGGTCGAAGCATTGACCCCGGCGTTTTCTTTGATGAAGGTCTTCGAGGGCGGATAGTTCTCGTCGCCACGCTCCTTCAACTTCCACAAGAGCTTATGGACCTCCGCCTTCGCCTGAGCGAGCGCGTCCGTCTGTTGCTTCTCCTTCGCCGCAAGGCGCTCCTCCTCGCTCTGCCGGGAGTAGAGGAGCGTCCCGCCATCGAGCAGCAGCGGGAACGGCTGGATCTCGCCGGCCGCCTTCGTGTCGGCGCGCATCGAGAAGAGCAGCTCGGCGGACTTCCACAAGCCGATGACGGTCTGAGAGGCCGCCACGAGATCCCCGGAGCCGCGTGCGGCCTCGCGCCAGTCGCTCTCTTCGTCGTTTGGACCTTTCTTCGAATGGTGGATCGCGACGAAGACGGTCCGAAACTCCTCGGCGATCAAGACGCCAGTCTCCATGACCCGCGCCATCTCGCCGGAGTCCTTCTCCTCCGCCCGGTGCAGCCGCCGAAGCGTGTCTGCGAACGTCAGGTCGGGCGGCCCTCCGGGGAACTCGCCTATCTCTCGCCTAAGCGCGTCGAGCTTCTTCTTCTCGTCGAGTCGCAGTCCGGCGCGAGAGACGACGCGGAAACGTTTGAGCACGTCGGGATCGCGAAACTCGGGACGGCCTGATTTCATCTTGTCGATGCGAGAGAGAAGAAGGGGCAGTCCCATCTCTTCGTCAACGTAGAGGGCGCGAAGCGGCCGGGGAAACCGGAAGGTCTTCAGAAAGTCCAGCGCGGCGGCACCGTGCAAGCCGAACTGAAGGCTGAGGATAGATTTTCCGCCGAACGCCTTCCCGAAGAGAAGCGCGAGAACCGCCTCGGGGAGCAGGTTTTCGACGACGAACCGAATCGGCGGCGGCGGATTGCGAGCAAGGTCGTCTAGCGACCGCGAGAGTAGAGGCCCGAGCCGGCCCTCTGACACGAGCGCCTTCGCGATCGTCGCCTGACCGTAGGTCTGCGCGCCGTGCCGCTCGTCCCACTTCGCACGGTAGAGCGCCGACGCTCTGAATAACCGATCCAGAGTCGCGGCGTCACGGCTCGTCTTCGCGAGCATGGCCACGAGCGCGAGGTCCGCCTCCGACTGCGACGGGTAGAGTCCTTCCCATTTTCCCGCGATGAGTCGATCGAACTTCGAGTTGCCGTTGCCCGGCTGTATCAGTGGCGCGCTCTCCGTTCGGGAGTTCTCGGGTTTCGGCTCGGCGGGCGGCGGTGCGAAGACGCGCTCGCAGACGGCCGCGATCTCGGCGTCACGCTGACAGACTTGTTTCGGCGTTCCCGAAACATGATGGCCGGTGAACGTCAGAAACCGGCCCGAGTCGTAAATCTCGATCGGTCCGTTACGTCGCCGCGCTCCGGGAATGGTTCCGAACGCGATGATCCGAAGTCCCTTGGCGGAGGGTGAAACCTCGGTGTAGGAGTTGATCTCCGCCACGATGTCGATCGCCCACGATTCGACCTCTCCAGTTCGCGGATCGCGGCAGTGGTCCAGGTCGAAACCGACAAGACCTGACTCCCTAGTGAGAGCGAAAGAGATTCCGGCGAATCCGTTCGCGGACTCCCCGAACGGTCCATCCGAGAGTTTCGCGATGACCGTCTCGAACGTCGTCCAGGTGTTCGGGTCAGTAGAACTCGCGTGCGTGCCCGCGAGTGTAAACGGAGGCTTCGTCCATTTCCCCTCACGCTGCACCGACTTCCACAGCACCCAATTCGGGAGCAGGCGCAACTCTTCCGGGATCTCGTCAGGCTGCACCGGGAGTGCGGACGGCGGCTCGTTCTCGATCGCCTCGCGTTCGAGACGGGCGATCTCATCATCTCCGGGACGGGGATGCTGGAGTTCAGTTGACATCCAGCGCTTCTCTCACCTCCCCGTGCTCGATGCAGAGCCCGGCGGCGTGCTCGATCGCGTGGGGGTCTTCGACGAAGACCTTCACCGCTAGCCTGAGCGCCTCCGCGATCCTCCGGGGGTCCCCCTCCGGCCAGAACTGCACCACCCCGTTGGGACCGACGCAGATCGTGACGTGCGCGACGATTGGGGGATGCCTTGACATCTCGTGGGCATCAGTTTACAGTAGTTAACAAGGAGAAGGCAAGAATGCCACCAAAAGCCAGCACACCGACGTCTTCGGAGGTTATCGGCTTTAGGTCGAAGGACCCCAGTCTTCCGCGAAGGGTTGATGCAGCCGCTCGCGCGAAACGCGAGAACCGATCCACCTACCTAGACGGGGTGGTGGCCGCTGCCGTCGAGCGGGCCGAAGAGCGTCGCCGTCTGAAGCGTGATGCGGAGCGGATCGCGAAGAAGATTCAGAAGGGCGAGACGGTGGCTGTCAGCGAGATCAACATCCTGGAAGAGGACATGCTGCGCGATCGTCAGGAGCGCGGCGACGCACAGTCTGTGAACGATTCGCTGTTCGGACTGGTCAAAAGGTATCGGGAGACGGTGGACGGCCTGCTCGCTCTCGTTCGGGAGAAGAACGCACGCATCGACTCTCTGGAGAAGACCTTCGAGGGTCTCCGCGCGGAGTACCTCCGACTGAAAGCGGAACTCGCGAATCGGAAGGGCGCGCCTAGAAAAGAAGGAGAACCCTGACGATGGAAGAAGAAGTCCGAGATCCAATTCTCCCTCCGCCTGAAGAGCCCATCCTCTCGGTCACGGAATGGCAACGTCTCCGCGACCTGTACGAGGAGTCACAGGAGGCGAACGCCGCGCTGGAGAAGCAGAAAAAGAAATGGGTGCCTGAGATTCAAGGCGTCCGCGCCAGAGCACGGGCGGCCGAGGAGAAACTCGACGCTGTAGCCAAGAGGCTCGGCGTTCCAATCGACGAATTCCTCTCGCACGAAGACGAGCAGGCCGACCTCGCGGCGGCTGCACATCAGAAGCTCGCCGGGGCCGAGGACCGCATCATGGAAGCGGAGAAGCCGGCTGCCAGCGACGGCCAGCTCTACCGTCGGCTCGAAGAGGCCGAGCGCACCGCGGCCGTCGCCGCCGCCCTGCTAGACGCGCGTCTCGACACCGACAAGCCGCGCACCGTTCTCAGGATGCTAACGCCGCACGCTCGACTCGAAGCGGGCTCGCTCGTCTTCCGCGACGAGGATGGGAGCACGAAGGAACTCGCCGAGATCCTCCCGGCGGAACTCGTTCGCAGCCGCGGCAGCGCGGGAAGCGGCGGCGCGACACCGAAAGAAATCCGCCTCACGACCCGACAATCGGACTCGGAGGCCGTCGCCGCGCTCACGTCGCAGCGTGCCTATGACGCGATGACGCCCGAACAGAAGCGCGCGATGTTCGAGCGCCTCGCGCGGTCGCGGGGCTAGACGATGCGCCTTCGAGACAGGATCGCGAAAGAGTTTCAGGAGCCGTCGTCGGCGCAGTTTCTTTCCCCCGAAGAGCAGGCCAGGCGCGAGACTCTGCGCCAAGAGTACGGCGACGAGCTGCGGGCGGCGCTCGACTCTCAAGCACGCTTCGAGAGCCTGAGTCCGGCCGCTCATCGGGCAGCCTCAGAGATCGCCCGGCTCGATCGCAAGGAGGCGCACCTCGCGGAGATGGCGGAGGCGCGCGCCGGAGGCGGCGAGGGGATTCCGACACAAAGCCAGTACGAGGCCGACCGCTCTCGCGCCGGGCGGGTGAGCGTCACCGAGCGGTTGCTCGACAAGTCGGCGCGTCTCGAAAAGGAAATGCTGGATTCCGATCCACGGAAGCGCTGAACGTAAATCAAAGGGAGAGACGAAATGATGTTGCTCGATCACGAGGGTCCAGGTGATTGGAGACGGACGAGGTTTCTCGTCTTGCAAATGTGCGACGAGCTTTCAACGCTCGCAGAGACGCTGCGCTCGATCTCGGTGGAGCGGCCCGATGGGGCCGAGCTGTTCGACCGGATCGTCGGCGAGATGAGGCGCGAGGTCGAGTTCGTCTTCTCGTCGAGCGAGGAGGCGGGCAGGGAGGCGCGCTGGACGAGCTGGTCCGAGGCAGAGTGTGGGGTTCCCTCAGAGTGACTTTTGCCGGGGTTTCGCCAATTTCACCCGGCGCCGGGGTTTTCTCCCGGCAACTCGGCGGAGACGAGTTCAGCCCCTTCTCTCTCTTCTCCGCCGAGTCTTTTTCTGAGGTGAGAGGTTAAGCGTTGGATCTCCCGCGCGATCTCGCCTCACTGCGCGCGAATGCCGATGACGCGGTTGAACTCCTCGAAGGGTGGAGCGACCCGCTCACGTTCGCGGCGGACAACTGGCCGAACGAGCCGCTTCGGGACTTCCAGCCGGAACCGTTGCACGCTCTCGCCGAGACCCGCTCCGTCGCTGTGAAGGCCGCGCGCGGTTCGGGCAAATCACGACTCGCCGCGATCGCCGCGCTTTGGTGGCTCTGCCACCGCGAGGGCTCCCTCGTCCTGATCGTCACGCCGGTTCACGCACAGGGGCACTTGTGGCGGGAAGTGCAACATCTCTGGCGGTCCTCGTCCCTCCTCTCGAAACTCTTCGGGTCGTGGCAAATCCTGGAGAGCGAAATCCGAACGTCGAGTCCACTCTGGCGCGCGTTGATGGTCTCCGCCGAATCCGGGGCGGCGATCGAAGGCGCGCACGGCAGCGGCGGGACGCTGCTCCTCCTCGACGAAGCAAAGCAAATCGACGACGATGCCTACGGCTCGGCGCTCGGCAGTCTGGGCGCTGACCCGGACAGTCGCATTCTCGCGATCTCAACGGCCGGAGGCTGCGTCGGTTGGTTCTATCGCGCGTTCACATCTGAGCGTGATCGGTGGGACGCGGTGTTCTCCTACACGGCATACGACGTGCCGCGTCTTCGCGATCGCGCAGAGGAGATGAAGAAACGACTCGGCGAGTTCTCGATCCTCTTCCGCAGTCAATGGCTTTCCGAGTTCGGCAGCGCGAACGAGACTCCGTTTTTCAACGGCGCGAAAGTCGAAGCTGCGATCGAGAAGCCGCTCGATGTCTCCGGCTGTCCGGTGATTCTCGCGGTCGATCCGGCGAGACTCGGGGGCGATCGCACCGTCTGCGTCGCGAGGCGCGGCGGGCGCATCGAGCGAGTCATCACGCTCCCGCCTTCTGACCTGATGACGACGGCGGGCGAGGTCGTCCGGCTCACCCGCGAGACTCGCGCGCGAACTGTCGTCGTCGATTCGACCGGATTGGGTGCGGGTGTCGCGGATCGAGTCGAGGAGAGGTTCGAGGAGATCATGCCGGGCGCCGTCGATGTCGTCTTCTTTCAGGGAGGCTCGTCGCCGGAGTTTCCCGAGTCGCGCGAGCTTTACGTCAACGCGAAGACCGAGGCGGCTGCTCGACTCGCCGGAATGCTCGAACGCCAAGAGGTCAGCCTTCCGAACCGCGCGGAGCTAATCGCTCAAATTTGCTCCTACGAGCAGAAGATCGGCTCGAACGGAAAGCTTCGAATCGAGGATGGACCGGGCAAGTCGCCGGACTTCGGCGACGCGGCGATCATGAGTTTTGCGACGATCGCCTCGTCGCACGTCTCGGTCGGGTTCGCTCCGTTTCGATTCGGCGGCGGCGGATCGTCTGCCGGCAGGCGGATCTATGGCTAAAACGACTGCCGCGAAGAAGGGGTCCGCTGGCGGACCGTCTGCGGATGCCGGAGCGATCGCGGCGGAGCAGATCATGAGCCTCCGCTCGGTCCTGGCCTGTGGGCTGATCGTTTGGGATCTGTCGGCCAGGTCGGACGGCGCGACCGCGGCGAAGCTGCAGCTCCTCAGCGAGACGCTCCCGAAGGCGTTCGCACACTGCTACGACCTCGGGCGCGTCCAGCGGAAGACGGAAGGCTGATGCCTGAGCGCCAAGCCGAACTCCCGCCGGAGATCGCGGAGCTGCTCCGCCGTCCCCTTGGAGAGGTGCTCGGGGCGCTCCTGAAGCCCGCTCCACAGCAGAACGTGACGGAAAAGGAGCCTGAGCCTGCCGAGCGCCTCCTGACGGCGCAGGAGGCCGCAGAACGCCTCAGCGTGCCGGTCGATTGGGTTTACCGGCACTCGCGAAGGCTTCCCTTTGTCGAACTCGGCGACAAGGAGTCTCCGTCTCGCCTTCTGCGCTTCTCCGCAAGCGGTTTGGACCGCTTCATCCGAGAGAGGGAAGGACGCGCCTGAGCGACCGCTCCGCGCCCTCCTGATTACCGCTTTACCGTGTTACAGTAACCGGCAATGACGGACCGCGCGCTGCTGGAACGACAGCGGAGGGCGAACGTCGAATTCTTCGAGGGCGTGCTCGACTGGCGCAAGTGGGTCGAAGTCGCTGACGAGCTCCTCGTCGCAGCGGACGTTCTCGGCGAGCGGGTGGAGATTCATTGGTCGCGTTGGGAGAGAGCGATGGAAGAGCGTGACCCCGCGGTCTTCCAAGCCCTATGGGCGCACGCCGACGAAAAGCTCTTCACCGGTCACAACCTCCTGCTCGCCTACGTGCTGGAGAACCTGCTGAAGGCTCTCATCGTTAAGAGATTCCCCAAGGATCTAGCAACGCGCATTTTCGAGAGACGGGGTAAAGATGCGAAGCGGAATCAAACTGATTACTTCGACGAGGGGATGCTTCTTCCGTACCCGCTCGACATTCACGATCTCGTCAAGCTCGCTTCCGAGGCCGGTCTTTCGCTCAACGCCCTAGAAGAACAACTTCTGAGGCACTTTTACCGCTGGTCCCTCTGGTCGGCCCGATACCACGTCCCTAAAAAGTCGAAGGACATGACCGAACGAAAGGACATCCTTTCATCGAACGACCCGCGGGAGGTAATCGCGATGATTGATCGCATAAGAGCGGCGATCAAAGAGTGTCCTGAGCCCCCGAGGTTTCGCACGGCGGAGGCGTTGACGTGAAATCAAAGGTGAGTCGCCAGACACGAGGAGTGAAAACATCCGTCGAGATCCCGGAGCGGGTTTGGCGCGCCGCGCGAATGCGCGCGATCGACGAGCCCGGGGGACTCCGCGGCGTGATCGTTCGGGCTCTGGAGAACTACCTTCAGAGGGAGCTGAGGCGGGAAAGGTGACGAGCCGAAACGACGACGGCTCAAAGAACCAAGCGACTCGGGGGTTCGCTCAGTAGGATCGGAGGAACGGATGACAAGCGATATCACTCCGGAGGAGCGGGAACGCATCTACCAAGAGGAGAAGGCGCGGCGCGAGGAGGTCGATCGCATCGCTGCTGAGCGCGAGGCGCAGCAGAAGACGGCAAACCTACGTGTTCGACAAGAGCGATACGACCGGGAACGGAAGCGTTTCAAAATAGCCGGGATTGCGATATTCGCGTTCTTCGCCTTCATCGCCTTTCTCGCGATCGTATCCCCCAAGAAGCCCTCAGGACCATCGAGCGCGTCATCGGCGGGGGCTCCGACGCAGCCTCCGGCGCCGCCGCCCGCGCCGGAGCCCGCTGACCTTGAGCCTGGCGCTCACGGTTACGTCAATGCTGAAGTCATCGTCGTGGCTCCGACGAAGAATGCTTACGAGAAGGCCCTAGATGCGGCGCGGATTGGTGATGCTCTCGGAGTTATAGAAGGAGGCGCGTTCATCATGAACAGAGGCGAGCACGTGCTGGTGCTCGACCGAAGTGGCCGGTTTTACAAGGTGCGGGCGATGGAGGGCACCAATGCCTTGAAGTCCGGCTGGACTCGTAAGGAGTTCATTCGCCGGTGATGGGCGGTTTCTGTGCGTGTTTTTGGACTTCCTGCCGAGCCGCAATGACCCGGCGGAAACGTTGAAGGAGGCGCCAACGAAATGAGTTGGTGGAAGGGGAAATATCAGATCCCGGACAGAGAGTCCGAGGATCGTAGAGCCGCCGGCGAGTCGCTCGGCGTTGGGCCGATACCGGAGGATCTCTGGCGGAGGCTTCGCGCCAGGGAGATCGAGGAATCGAGAAAGGGCGAGGAACTCGCGACATTCCGGAAGGGGCTGAGAAAGGTCGCAGCTCGCGCCCGCGAAGAAGGCCGCGATCCGATCGAGGCTGTGTCTGAGGCGATCAAGCTGCGGGCGGCAGAGAAAGAGAGCCCATGAAGTCCGGCCGCACTGACGCGGGCCGGAAAGAACAGAAGGAGGTGCCTGAATGAACTCCCGAAGGCGGCGCAAAATAGCGCTGCAAACTCGAATACGCGGACACGATCCGACCGTCGTGCTCGACGTCCGTTGGACGGAGAACGGCGTCCGGCGGCGCAGCCGGACGAAGTTCGCATCGGTCGCAGCCGCGGCGAAGATGGAGATGCAAGTCCGGCAAAGGGTAGAGGCGGGCCTCGCGCCCTTTCCCGAGCCGGAGAGGGCCGCGGCAACCGTGCGCGACGTTCTGGCGGCGTACCACGAGCTGCACGTCCCGAACATCCGCCCGCGCTCGCAGGAGGTCTTCGGAAACTACCGCCGGGAACTGGAGGGTTTGCTCGGCGACGTGGAGGCCGAGAAGCTCACCTATGACGCCCTCCTCCGGTATCGCCAGCAACGCAGGCAGGACTACCGGCGCAGGACCAAGCGCACGCTCTCGGATGTCACCATCAAGAAAGCGTTCTCGCATCTTCGCTCGGCGCTGAGGTTCGCGAAGGTCAACGGGCGGATCGAGTCCCACGTCTTCGAGAAGCTCACCAAAGACTTGCGGGCGAACCTCTTACCGCCGGAACGTGAGGAGGACAGCAAGGGGCAGATGATCGAGGACGAGGCTTTCGAGGCGATCGCCGCTCACCTCCTGCCGATCTACCGGCCGGTGGTGCGCCTTCTGAGACTGACCGGCATGAGGAAGGGGGAGGTCTGCGGCCTGCGCTGGTCGGACATCCAGCGGGACCGGATCGCCCTTCCAGACCGTCCCGGCTTTAAGACCGGACGGCGCTCTGTGCCTCTAACGGCCGCGATGAGGGCGCTCCTGCCGCCTCGGAAGATCGACGGCTCTGCGCTCGTGTTCGAGGCCGAAGGCGGCGGCTCTTTGTACCAGGGACTCGGGCAGGCATGGGACGAGGCTCGGGACCGAGCCGGATTCCCGACGTTCCGGCTCCATGACATTCGGCACACCGTGGCGACGGAGCTGGATCAACTCGGCGATCGTCGCGCTCTCGAACTCTCCCTCGGAATGAAGGGCGCAACCGTGAACCGTTACATCCGGCACCGGGACTTCGAGAGACAGTCCGCGCTCTTCGATCGGCACCAAATCGGGCACTCGTTGGGCACGGCGACGATCGCGAGCGCAGTGAGCGAGTGATGAAAACCGCGCTATCCTCTTCGACGCCTTCACGATTGGGGCGTCGCCAAACTGGTAAGGCACCGGCCTTTGGAGCCGGCATCTGGAGGTTCGAGTCCTCCCGCCCCAGCCAACACGTCGGCGCAGCTGACGCTGCGCCTCCCGCGGCGTGAGGCTCCTCCCTCGATTACCTCGGGAGACTCCTCACGCCGCGACCCAGGGCCCCAATCCACACATCGGCGGAGCGCGCCTCCTCCCTCGGATACTTCGGGAGACTCCTCACGCCGCGACCGATGACGGGCGCTCACGCTAGAATCCCCGCCGCTTGACCCCAAACTTCTCCTACGGAGAGCTGAAGATCTTCTCGGGCCGCGCACATCCGGCGCTCGCCCGCGAGATCTGCGAGTACCTGGGGATCAAGCTGGGACAGATCACGCTCTTCAATTTCTCCGACGGCGAGAACTACTGCCAGATCGACGAAAACGTGCGCGGCACGGACGTCTTCGTGGTCCAGCCGACGTCGTCGCCCGTCAACGACCACATGATGGAGCTCCTCATCCTCCTGGACGCTTTTCGCCGCTCCTCCGCTTCGCGGATCACGGCGGTCATGCCGTACTTCGGCTACGCGCGGCAGGACAAGAAGGACAAGCCCCGCGTGCCGATCGCCGCGAAGCTGATGGCCGACCTCCTGACCGCTTCGGGCGCCGACCGCATCCTGACGATGGACCTGCACACGCTGCAGATCCAGGGCTTCTTCAATATCCCGGTGGATCACCTGTTCGCCGCCCCCGTGCTCCTCGACGCGATTCGCGAGATGGGGATCGACGATCTCGTGATCGTGTCGCCCGACGTCGGCGGCGTCGCCCGCGCTCGCGCGATCGGCAAGCGCCTGGGCGCCTCGCTTGCGATCATCGACAAGCGGCGCGGGGGACCCAACGAGACCGAGGTGCTGAACGTCGTCGGCGAGGTGGAGGGAAAGAATGTCCTCATCCTGGACGACATCATCGACACGGCGGGTACGCTCGTTCAGGCGGAGGAGGCCTTGAGAAACCACGGGGCGAAACGGACCTTTGCGGCCGCGGTTCATCCGGTCTTCTCGGGCCCGGCGCGCGACCGGATCGAGGCCTCGAAGCTCGAGACCCTCTTCGTCACCAACACGATCCCGCTCGACGGCTCGATGAAAGACTGTTCCAAGATCCACACGCTCTCGGTCGCCCCACTCCTGGGCGAGGCGATCCAGCGCATCCACCAGGGCGCTTCCGTTTCCTCGCTTTTTGTGTAGAATGTCGCGTTTTTCGCGACTTCGGGAACAGCCCGGGGTCTGATCCCGAAGCGGTCAGATCCCGCGCAGGGGAAGAGCCCGGGGTCTGATCCCGAAGGGGTCAGATCCCGCTCGAGAGGAAGAAGATGAAGACGATCGAGCTCGCCGTCGAACGGCGGGAGTCCAGGGGAAAGAACGCCGCCCGCCGGACGCGGGCCGAGGGCAAGGTTCCGGCCGTCGTCTACGGCGCGGGCCGCGACACCGTGCCGATCAACGTGAGCCTCCGCGACCTCTCCGACGCGTTCCGGGGCGGGGCGGGGGAGAACGCGATCTTCCTGCTGAAGCTCCAGGGATCCGACCAGAGCCGACACGCGATGATCCGCGAGATGCAACGGGATCCGCTCTCTCGCCGCGTCATGCACCTCGACTTCGTCCGCGTGCTGATGGACATCAAGATCCGGGTCCACGTTCCGGTCGAGGTCGTCGGCGTGGCGAAGGGTGTCAAGACCGATGGCGGCATTCTCGACTTCGTGACGCGCGAGATCGAGATCGAGTGCCTGCCGGGCAGCATCCCCGAGCACCTCCCGGTGGACGTGACGGAGCTCTCGATCGGCGATGCGCTCCGCGTCTCGGACGTGCCGGCGCCCGAGGGCGTCGAGATCGTGGACGATCCCGAGAAGGTCGTCCTCCACATCGCGCACCCGACCCACGAAGAGGTGGCGGCGGCGCCGGAGGCGGTCGAGGTCGCGGCGGAGCCGGTCGAGCCCGAGGTCCTGCGGAAGGGCAAGGCGGTCGCCGAGGAAGAGGGAGAAGAGAAGAAGGAGAAGTAACGCCTGCGCGCGATCGTCGGCCTCGGCAACCCGGGCGAACGCTACGAGGACACCCGCCACAACGCGGGGTTCCAGGCGGTCGAGAAGTTGGCGGCGGAGGAAAGCATCCGGATTCGATCGCGCGAAGGAAAGTCCCGGGTCGGACGCGGAACGATCGCCGGCGAGAGCGTGATGCTCGTGCTTCCGCAAACGTACATGAACGCCTCCGGAGAGGCCGTTCGAGCTCTTTGCGAACAGAATGGCATCGGTCCCGACGAGATTTGCGTCGTGTTCGACGACATCGATCTGCCTCTCGGCCTGCTGCGGATGCGGGCCCGCGGTTCCGCCGGAGGGCAGAAGGGGATGAAGTCGATCATCGAGCGGCTCGGGACGACCGAGTTCGCCCGCCTGCGCGTGGGAGTGCGCGGGGAACGCTATTCGCGCGAGAGAAACGAGCTCGGCGACTACGTTCTCGAACCGTTCGCGCGCGGCGAGAGGGAGCTCTTCGAGACGGCCCTCGAGCGAGCGGTCGAGTCGCTCCGGACGTGGCTCACCGAGGGAACCGATGCCGCCATGAGAATTGCGAATCGAAAACCATCCTCTCCCGGCTCCGATCGACCGGGATTGACATCCACGAGGAGAAGCGAATGAGGCTTTACGACATCGTCGCGCTGGTCACCCCGGACCTGACCGACGAAGACGCCCAGAAGGTGGCGGCGGAATACCGGAAGATCCTGTCCGACGGGGGGGCCGAGATCGTCAAGGACGAGACCTGGGGCCGGCGCCGTCTGGCTTTCCCGATCCTTCGAAAGAGGGAGGCCTACTACCACTACTTCCAGGTCTCGGCCGAGCCCGCGATCGTCGCGGAAACCGAGCGCCGGATGAAGCTGTCCGACCAGGTGCTGCGCCACCTCGCGGTTCGCGCAGACCTCGAGTTGAAGCGTGCCGCGAAGTCGGCCGCGCGCCAGCGGAAGAAAGCGGCGCGCCGTCCGCCGCGGCCGCCGGCGCCGATGCCGCCTGCCGTCCTGACGGAAGCGCCGCCGTCGATCGAGAAGGGAGAGCCCTCATGAGCCCCGCACCGCGTGGAGGAACCCGCTCCGCCGCGGCCAGCCGCGACGGCAAGACCGGTGGCCGCAAGAAGTTCTTCGTCCGCCGCCGGAAGGTCTGCAAGTTCTGCGCGGAGAAGCTCGAGTACGTCGACTGGAAGGACGTCAAGCTCCTGCAGTCGTTCATTCCCGAGCGCGGAAAGATCCTGCCCCGGCGGATCTCGGGCACGTGCGCGCTGCACCAGCGTAAGCTTCAGACCGCAATCAAGCGGGCTCGCTCGATCGCGCTCATTCCGTACGCGACGGACTAGCCGGAAAACGGGAAACGGGAAACGGGAAACGACGAGAAAGGCTCTCGTCCTCGTTTTTCGGTTTACGTTTTCCGTTTCCCGGTCCCGGTGATGGAGGCCAACCCGATCGACGAGCCGGCCGCGTCGCGTAACCCGCACGCGGGCCCTCTCGAGATCGCCTTCGCCGCGGGCTTCTCGGCCCTCGCGTTCGCGCTCTTCCTCGTGCTGCCGCTCGTCGGCGCGCTCGGGCTTCCGCTCGCCGCCGTTCCGACGGTCCGGCTCGCGCACCGGCGCGGCGCCTCCGCTGCGCTCGTCGCGTCCCTCCTCGCAGGAGCGCTCGTCGCGGGCGTGGCGATGGCCAGCGGCGACCTCGCCGGATGGTCGCGAGGCGCTATGGCCGCGGGCACAGCCGCGCTCCCGGCCCTGTTCGCTTCGTTCGCGCGGCGAACGGGGAATCCCTCTGCGGCGTACGTTCTGCTGTGCGTAACGGGAGTCGTGCTGCTCGCGGCGATCTTCCTCGGGGGCGCCGCGGCATCCGGCCGTCCGGTGGGCGACGAGATCGCCCGAGAGTTCGACCGGATGATCCCGGCGGCGCTCGAGTCGTATGGGCGATCGGGAATGGACACCGAGACGGTCGTTCGGGTGCGTGCGACGCTCGAGACCGCCCGCGAGTTCAGCCGGCGGTACTGGGCCGGACTCCTCGGACTCCTCTGGGTGTTTTCGGCTGCGATTTCGTTCTACGGAGGAGCGCGCAGCGCCCGCCCCGCGCCGTCGGCCGAGGCCGCCCGGTTCGAAAACCTGCGCGTGCCGGCCGCGCTCGCGCCGGTGTTCGTCGCGGCGGGGGCAGGGTCCGTACTCCTCGAGCCGGGACTTCGGCCCGTCGCGGGCAGCGTTCTCCTGCCGCTGTCCGCCTTGTATTTCGTGGCCGGGCTCTCTATCATCTGCCACTTCGCCCGGAAGTGGTTCCGGTTCTGGTTACTCCGCGTCGGTTTCTACACTCTGGTCGCGTACTTCCCGATGAACGTCGGGGTCGCGCTCCTGGGGCTGTTCGACTGGTACGTGGATTTTCGCCGCCGAGGCGCGGGAGCGATCGAGAAGCGATGAAAGTCATTCTGGCCGACGACGTCCGGGGGGTCGGGCACCGCGGGGACACGGTCACCGTGAAACCGGGGTTCGCGCGCAATTACCTCTTTCCGCAGGGTCTCGCCTGGGAGGCGACGAACGCCAACATGCGCCGCCTGACCGAAGAAAAGAAGAAGTACGACGAGAAGACGCTCCATGAGAAGGGCGTCGCCGAGGACGTCTCCCGTCGCGTGGAGGGCTTGAAGCTCGTTATCGCGAAGAAGGCGGGGGAGGGAGACGTTCTCTACGGGTCCGTCACTCCGGCGGATATCGCGGATGCTCTCGCCGAGCGCGGGATCGACGTTGATCGCCGCCGCATCGAAGTCGCCGAGCCGATCAAGCGGCTCGGAGAGCACACCGTTCACGTGAGGTTCCACCGCGACGTCGTCGCGGAGCTGACGATCGAGGTCCAGCCCGCGGTCCCCGCCACCGTCTAGCGCCGTCGGGGGCGGTGGCCGGCTACGGCTGAGGCCGCGGTGGAGGAGTCGGACCGGGCACCCCGACGGGAGCTCCCCCTTCGCCGTTCTCGCCGCTTTTCGGGAGGTAGAACGAGCGCTGCAGCGACCAGGGCAGCCGCGTGATCTCCTGCCAGCGCGCGTCGTACTCCTCGGTCGGCTGGGATCCGGAGACGAACGTCTCCAGGATCGGGCGCGGGCTCTGGGGCGTCGCCTTCAGTCCCGTGTCGTAGTCGACCGCGGTGAACACGACGTTGGGAGGCGCATCGAAGTCCTCCTTCTCGTCGATTCGGCCGCCATCCTTCATGCGCTCGACGACTCGGATCCAGATCGGCAGCGCCGCGTGGGCGCCGTCCATCCCACGGCCGAGACTCGACGTCTTCTGGTCGTTTCCGGTCCAGACGCCGATCGTGTATCGGGGAGTCATCCCGATGAACCAGGCGTCCGTCCAGTCGTTCGTCGTCCCCGTCTTGCCCGCGAGATTCAGCTTGAGCCGCGCGGCCGAGGCCGCCGTTCCGCGCTGGGTCACGCCCTTCATCATCTGCAGGAGCTGGAAGCACGCAGTCGGGCTCGCGACCTCGCGGGCGTCGGGATGGGTCTGCTCGAGAAGGTCGCCGTTGGCGTCGGTGATCCGGTCGAAGAGGTACATCGGAAAAGCGAGGCCCTGGTTGGCGAAGACCGAGAACGCCGAGGTCATCTCGGCGAGCGTCACTTCGAAAGCGCCGAGCGCGATCGACGGATACGGGGAGAGCTTCTGCCGGATCCCGAGCCGGTGCGCGGCCTCGATGACGTGCGACCGTCCGACCATCTCGGAGACGCGGACCGCG
This sequence comes from Thermoanaerobaculia bacterium, assembly GCA_036001245.1. Taxonomy (GTDB): domain Bacteria; phylum Acidobacteriota; class Thermoanaerobaculia; order UBA5066; family Gp7-AA6; genus Gp7-AA6. Next base: position 44,176 of record DASYUL010000024.1, on the reverse strand, counting down.
GAAACGTTGTACGAGTATTCGAGCGCGCGCCGGAGCGTGACGATGCCCCGGAACCGTCCGTCGTAGTTCGTCGGGCGATAGGGGGGCTGACGCGGGTCGACGATGATCGTGATCGGCCCGTCGAAGACGGTATCCGACGGCGTGTATCCCGCCTCGAGCGCCGCGAGATAGACGAAGGGCTTGAACGTCGAGCCCGCCTGCCGCAGGGCCTGAGTCGCCCGGTTGAACTTCGAGCGCGTCCAGTCGTAGCCGCCCGACATGGCGCGGACCGCTCCGGTCGAGTTCTCGATGACGAGGACCGCGCCCTCCTCCTTCGGGTCGTTCTCGAGAGAGAGCGACTCCGAGCCGTCCTTCTTCTGGTCGATCGAGACCGTGACGAGATCGCCGCGCTTCACGATCTTCGACGCATCCGCCGCGGTCGTCCAGGCGAACCCGGAGGGCGAAAGCGGCAGGACCTTCTTTCCGACCCGGACCTCGGCTCCCGTGCGCGAAGCCGAGAGGACGACACCGCGCAGCGCGCCGCGACCGTCCGCCGACGCGACCTCCCACGAGGGGTCGACGAAGGCGTCCAGGTCCTTGTACCCCTCCCCGAGGAGGTTGCGCGGCTTCCGGAAGCCGTGCCTCCTCGCGAGGCGGCGCAGGCCCCAGCCGAGCGCTTCGTCGGACCAGCGCTGGAGCTGCGGGTCGAGCGTGGACTCGACCCGAAGACCCCGCCGGTAGAGCTCCTGCTCTCCGTAAGTTCGCTCGAGGTACTGCCGGATCTCCTCGCAGAAATACGGACCGACGATCGTCTCTTCGAGCGAGGGGCTCGTGGGAAGCGGCTCGGCGTTCGCGCTCTGCTCCTGCGCGTCGGTGATGTAGCCCTCCGCGCGCATCCGGGCGAGCGCCGTCGCGCGGCGCCGCCGGGCCTGTGCCGGATTGCGGAACGGCGATTGATCTTCCGGCCGCTGCACGATCCCCGCGAGGAGCGCGGCCTCGGCCAGCGTCAGGTCCTTGATGCCCTTTCCGAAGTAGTACTTCGACGCCGCCTCGACGCCGTAGTTGCCGTGCCCGAAGTAGATCTCGTTTGCGTACATCGTCAGGATCTGTTCCTTCGAGTAGCGGCGCTCGATCTCGAAGGCGACGAAGGCCTCGTTGATCTTGCGGGAGATCGTCTTGCGGGGAGACAGGAAGATGGCCCGGGCGAGCTGCTGGGTCAGGGTCGAGCCGCCCTGGGCGAAGCTCTTTTGCTTCAGGTTCGCGAGGAGCGCCGAGACTGTGCGCTGGACGTCGACGCCGCCGTGGCGGAAGAAGTTCTTGTCCTCGGTCGCGATGATCGCGTTGCGCAGCACGGCCGGGATCTGACCGCGCGAGACGAGGATCCTCCGCTCGATCGCGTAGCGCGCGATCGTCGAGCCGTCGGTCCCCCGAATCTCCGTGATGATGTCGGGGCGGTAGGTCTCCAGCTCCGAGACCCGAGGGACCCGGACGAAGTTCGTCCCTGCCGAGCCCGCCACGGCGCCGAGCAGCGCCGCCGCCGCGAGCGGGGTCAGCGCGATCGCGATTCTTTTTCGATCGAGAAGGGCCACACGGCCATTTTGAGCCATCGTCGGTCGCTATGCTATAAGCCGGAGGCTCGTGAGCACGGCGCCTCCCATCGAGCCCGCCCCGGCGGGTCTTCCCGCGAACCGCGGCTGCTGGAAAGGAACGCTCATCGGCTGCGGCGGCGCCGCCGTTCTCGTGGTCGCGTGCCTCGTCGGCCTCGGGATCTACGTTCAGAAGCGGCCGGGGAGCGTCACCGACATGCTCATGGAGAGGATTCGCGACCGCTACGCGTCGGACGTAACGGGAGAGGACAAGGCGGACCTCGAGGCGGCGTACGCGGAGTTCCGAAGCGCGCTCGAAGGCAAGCGCGTGCGCAAGGAAGACCTCGACCGCGTCCGCAACACGATCAAGCTCGGGCGCGAGATCCATCGCGAGGAGGTCCGCGAGCTCACACGCGTCTTCCGTGAGGCGGCCGGGAATGCGGCCGGGACGCCCGGCGGAACACGGAACACGGAACACGAAACACGGGGGGCGCCCCTGGAATCCACTCCCGCGATCGAAGCAACTCCCGTCCCTTGAGCCCTCGCCCCGGCTCGAAACCGAAGCCCACCTCGGCGCTTGCCCGGGCGGGCGCGACGAAGCCTCTTTCGTACCTGGAAGCGCAGTCGCGCGCGGGCGGAACGTTTCAGCTCAAGACCGACTTCACCCCGCAGGGCGACCAGCAGCAGGCCATCGACAAGCTGGTCGAGGGGATCGGCGAAGGCCGGCGCGACCAGGTGTTGCTCGGGGTGACCGGGTCGGGCAAGACGTTCACGATGGCCAAGGTCATCGAAGCCGTGAACCGGCCTACCCTCGTGCTCTCCCACAACAAGACGCTCGCCGCGCAGCTCTACCAGGAGTTCCGGGGCTTCTTCCCGGAAAACGCCGTCGAGTACTTCGTCTCGTACTACGACTACTACCAGCCCGAGGCGTACATCCCTCAGACCGACACCTATATCGAGAAGGAGACCTCGCGCAACGAGGAGATCGACAAGCTCCGACTCTCCGCGTCGAAGGCGCTCTTCGAGCGACGCGACGTCATCGTCGTCGCGTCGGTCTCCTGCATCTACGGACTCGGCTCGCCGGAGTCGTATTACGACATGCTCGCGTACGTCACGGTCGGCGACCGTCTGGGAATGCGCTCGCTCATCGCGCAGCTCGTCGAGATGCAGTACGAGCGGACGAACCTCGACCTCGCGCGCGGCACCTTCCGCGTACGCGGCGACGTGCTCGAGATCCATCCGGCCTACGAGGACGTCGGCGTTCGGATCGAGTACTTCGGTGACGAGGTCGAGAAGATCACGCGCACCGATCCGCTCCGGGGAACGGCGCTGCAGAAGCTCGACCGGATCGCGCTCTACCCGAGGACGTTCTACGCCACGCCGCGCGAGACGCTCGAGCGCGCGATCGGGTCGATCCGCCTCGAGCTCGACGCGCGGCTTCCGGAGCTGACCGCCGCGGGACGGAAGCTCGAGGCGCAGCGGCTCCACCAGCGGACGATGTTCGACCTCGAGATGATCAAGGAGCTCGGTTACTGCAACGGGATCGAGAACTATTCGCGTCACCTGTCCGGGAGGCGCCCGGGAGAGCCGCCGCCGACGTTGATCGACTACTTTCCGCGCGACTTTCTCCTCGTGATCGACGAGTCGCACGTGTCGCTCCCGCAGGTGCGCGGGATGTACCACGGCGACCGCTCCCGCAAGGAGGTCCTCGTCGACTACGGCTTCCGCCTCCCTTCCGCGCTCGACAACCGCCCTCTCACGCACGAAGAGTTCGAGGCGCGGCTGAACCAGGTCGTCTACGTGTCCGCGACGCCGGCCGCCGAGGAGCTCAGGCGAACCGGCGGGGAAGTCGTCGAGCAAGTGATCCGGCCGACGGGCCTGGTCGATCCCTTGATCGAAGTGCGTCCGGTCAAGGGGCAGGTCGACGACCTCCTCGCGGTCGTGCGCGACGCGGCGGCCAAGTCGCAACGCGTCCTGGTCACCACGCTGACGAAACGGATGGCCGAAGAGCTCACCAACTATTTCTCGGAGGTCGGCGTCCGGGTCCGCTATCTCCACTCCGACATCGAGACGCTCGACCGTGTCGCGATCCTCACGGACTTCCGGCGGGGGGTGTTCGATTGCCTGATCGGGATCAACCTGCTGCGCGAGGGGCTCGACCTGCCCGAGGTCGCGGTCGTTGCGATCCTCGACGCGGACAAGGAGGGGTTCCTGAGGAGCGAGACCTCCCTCATCCAGACGTCCGGCCGTGCCGCGCGCAACCTCGAGGGTCGCGTGATCTTCTACGCCGACGCGGTCACGGACTCCATGCGACGGGCGATCGAGGAGACGTCTCGTCGGCGCAAGATCCAGGAGACGTACAACCGCGAGCACGGGATCGAGCCGGCGTCGATCGTGAAGCAGGTCAACTCACCGCTCGTGCGGATGTCGAGCCTCGACTATTACGACCCGACGCCCGCGCTCTCGCGGCCAGACCTGCCCGACGCGCCCTCCATCGCCCGACAGATCACCGAGCTCGAGAAAGCGATGCGGGTCGCGGCGAAGGAGCTCGATTTCGAGCGCGCCGCAGAGATCCGCGACGAGCTGCGCGGACTGCGGGAGCTGCAGATCTTCCGTTCGTGATTCGGCGCTAGTTCCGGGGCGGCGCCGGCGTCGGGGTGGGCGCGGGGCCCTTCGGGGCTGGTTCGGTTCTGGGCGCATTCGGATGCGCGAGCACGAACCGGCGGGCGGCCTCAGCGGCGAAATCCGGCGACTCGAGCGACACGTGAGGCTTGTCGATCTCCACGGTGAGCTTCGGGTCGAACGAGATTCGTCCCGAAAAGCCGTTGGGTGACATGCGACCGAACTGCCCCGCGATGAGCGAGTCCGGCGCGTAGCGAACGCCGAACGGGATCGCGCATGGAAGAGCTCCCTCGCAACGCTGCAGGCGCACCCACTGTGCGCGCGCCACGGAAACGAGGCCGAGCGCGCCCACGAGCCCAATCGCAAGGACGAGCTTTCGAGTGCACATCACCGAAAAGGATAACGCTCTTCGTGGCACCGAAATTGCCCCGATCGGACAGCGGGAGGAGAGATGCCGAACAAGACGACTCGCGCGAGGGGGAACGGCCGGAGCCGGGAAAAAGTCCGCTATGCCGTTGTCGGGCTGGGGTGGTTCGCTCAGACGGCCGTGCTGCCCGCGTTCGCGCACGCGCGCGACAACAGCGAGCTCGTCGCCCTCGTCTCCGGCGATCCGAGCAAGCTCAGGAAGCTCGGCCGGAAGTATCGGGTCGAGCAGCTGTATTCGTACGACGACTATCCCGCCATTCTCGGGCGCGGCGGCGTCAACGCCGTGTACATCGTCCTTCCGAACCACCTGCACCGCGACTACGCAGTCGCCGCGGCGGACGCGGGCGTGCACGTGGTCTGCGAGAAGCCGATGGCGGTGACGGAGGAAGAGTGTCAGGACATGATCCACGCCGCCCAGGCGAGCAACGTGCGGTTGATGATCGCGTACCGCCTCCACTTCGATGAGGCGAACCTGACAGCGGCCGAGCTCGCCAACTCGGGGAAGATCGGAGACCCCCGGATCTTTTCGTCCGTCTTCACGATGCAGGTCGAAGACGAGGACAACATCCGGCTGAACCCGGTCGCCATGGGTGGCGGCACGCTGTACGACATCGGGATCTACTGCATCAACGGGGCTCGCTCACTCTTCCGCGCGGAGCCGGTCGAGGTCGTCGCTGTCACCGCCAACAACGGGGAGCGGCGATTCCGCCACGTCGACGAGATGACGAGCGCCGTGCTCCGATTCCCGGGCGAACGTCTCGCCTCGTTCACGTCGAGCTTCGGCGCCTCCGAGCACGACTCCTACCGGGTCGTCGGCACCAAGGGCGACGTCTTCGTCGACGACGCCTACGAGTTCGCCGACCCCAAGAAGCTCGAGCTCACGGTTGGCGAGCGAAAGACGCGAAGGAGCTTTCCGAAGCGCGACCAGGTGGCCGCGGAAATCGTCCATTTCTCGGAGTGCGTGATCGACGCCAAGGAGCCGGAGCCCTCGGGGCTCGAGGGGCTCGCCGACGTGCGGATCATCCGGGCTCTCTACCGGTCGGCCGCGGAAAAGCGCGCGGTGCGGCTGCCGCCGTTCGAGAAGCCGACCCGTCCTTCCATCCGACAGGTCGCGCGCCGGCCGCCGGTTCGACGAGCGCCCGAAACCGTCCGCGCGCAGGCGCCGTCGGGCCACTGAGAGCGAACTCAGGAGGCGGGTGCAGACCCCTTCGGGATCTGTCCCCGCAGCGAACTCAGGAGCGGGTGCAGACCCCTTCGGGATCTGTCCCCGCAGCGATTAGAAGAGGTGACAGGCGCGGGCGAACCCTCCGAGGACGATCAGGACCGCGATGATGAGTCCCACCCGCACGGCGGTCTTCTTCCTCGTCGCGAGCGGCTGGCGCGTGTAGAAGCCGGTCTGCCAGCGCTCGATCTCACGTCCGCACTTCGGGCAGACGGAGTCCTGCGGGCCGACAGCGGTATAGCAGTAAGGGCACTCTTTCATCGCGTCGCTTCATCCTACGACAGGACGGAAACGGCTCGCTTCCGCGGGAAACGATTGAGGGAGCGTCGGCGTTACACTGCCTGAAGTGAGCCTGAAATGAGCGAGGCGCGCCGTCCGCCCGAGAACGTCCCCGACGCGCCCGGCGTGTACCTTTTCAAGGACCGGCGGGGAAAGATCCTCTACGTCGGGAAGGCGCGGTCTCTGAAGAAGCGCGTCGCGTCGTACTTCGTCCGCGGGGCCGAGGTCACGAAGACCGAGGCGCTTCTCGACTCGTTCGCCGACGTCGAGACCATCGTTACGAACACCGAGCTCGAAGCGCTCCTGCTCGAGAACTCGCTCATCAAGAAGCATCGCCCCCGCTACAACGTCTGCCTGCGGGACGACAAGACCTACCCCTACATCAAGATCACGACCGGAGAAGAGTGGCCGCGGGCCCTCGTCACCCGCCGGGTCAGCGAGGACGGACACTCCTATTTCGGGCCGTTCTGGGGCGGACTCGCGCGCCGGATCATGCGCATGATCACGCGGCACTTCCAGATCCGCACCTGCACGATCGAGATCGACGGCACGCTGCCGCGCCCCTGCCTCTACTACGACCTCCACGCCTGTCTCGGTCCCTGCGTCGCCGGCCTCACGACGAAGGCCGCGTACGACGAGGCCGTGCGCGACGTCGTCCTTTTTCTCCAGGGCAGGAACCGGGAGCTCCTCGCGAGCCTCGAAAAGAAGATGACCCGGGCATCCGCCGAGGAGAACTTCGAGATGGCGGCCGCGTACCGCGACGCGCTCCGCACGGTCGAGGACGTCTCGGAGCATCAGGTCGTGCACTCCTTGAAGGGCGAAAGCGTCGACGTCTTCGGCTTCTTCGAGGCGGGAGGGGACGCCGCTGTCTGCGTCCTCGTCGTCCGGGGAGGAGTGATCCAGGACCGGCGGGAGTTCTTCTTCGAGAAGTCGGACGAGGTCGATCCCGCGGCCTTCCTCGAGGCGTTCCTCCCGCAGTTCTACGACGCGAACCCGTTTCTCCCGGGAGAGGTCCACCTGCCCGTCGAGATCTCCGATCCGGAGCTGCTCGAGGCCTTCCTGGCAGCGCGGCGCGGCGCGCGGGTTTCGGTGCGGGTGCCTCGCCGCGGGCCCGCGCGGGAGCGCGTCGAGCTTGCGCAGGACAACGCGCGCGAGCGCCACAAGGTGCGCTTCCGTCGCATGGGAGGGGAGGGAGCGCTCGGCGTCGAGCGGCTCGCGCGCGTGCTCGACCTCCCGGTTCCGCCGCGGCGCATCGAGGCGTTCGACATCTCGCACCTCCAGGGCACCGACTCGATCGCCTCCCTCGTCGTCTTCGAGGACGGAAAGCCGAAGAAGTCCGACTATCGCCTCTTTGGAATCGCGTCCCAGACGCTGCTCGCGCCCGACGATTTCCGGAGCATGGCGGAAGCGGTCGAGCGGCGCTATCGGAAGCTTCGCGACGAAGGGACGGCCCTTCCCGATCTCGTGCTCGTCGACGGCGGCCGGGGTCAGCTGCAGGCCGCGCTGACCGCGCTCGACCGGCTCGGCATCGAGATGCCTGTCGTCGGGCTCGCCAAGCGGGAGGAGGAAATCTGGGTGCCGGCGCGGCCGGACCCGATCCGCCTCCCGCGCAAGGACCCGGCCCTGCAGCTCATTCAGCGGGTGCGCGACGAAGCGCATCGCTTCGCGATCACGCGCCACCGCGGGCGCCGCTCGAGGCGCATGCGCGAGACGAGCCTGATGGAGATCCCGGGGATCGGACCGACCCGGGCGCGAACCCTGCTTCGCCGCTTCGGCTCGATCTCCGGCCTCGCGGCCGCGGATGCGGAGGACGTCGAGGCGGCGGTCGGGCCGGCGTCGGCGAGGGCCGTCCGCGAGTACCTCGACGCGGCCCGCCCGGCGGAGGAACCCGTCGGCGCCGCGGAAGCTTCCCCCGAAGGAGGACGCGTCCACTCGGCATGAGGACGGCGTTCGAGCGCGAGGGCGATATCCGGAGCGTCGATCTCGCCGCCGCGTTCGCGACGCTGTGGCGGGAGGGCGCGACCGGAGTGCTCGCCTTCTCGCGTGCGGACCGGCGCGTCCGCTTCGAGATTCTCGAAGGCGCGGTCGTCGGGGCGTTCTCGTCGGATCCCTCGTTCGACACGGCCGACGTGCTGGGGCGCGCCGGGAAGCTCGACCCTTCGGCGCTTGAGGGGCGGAGACTGACGGCGGGACGGGACCGCGCGCGAGCGGCGCGCGAGCAGGGACTTCTGACCGAGCGCGATTGGCGCTGGGGAGAAAAGATCCGCGCCGTCGAGATCTTCGCGGACCTCCTGACCTGGCTCGAGGGGCGTTATTCGTTCGACCCCGACGAGACACTCGAGGAGGGGGAGTTACGCGTCGGGATCGAGAGGCTGCTCTTGGAGCTCTTCCTCCGATCCCGCGACCGCGAGTTCATCCACCAGTCGCTCGGCGCCACGGATGCGCCGCTCCAGCGGGCCGAGGACTTCGACGAGGTATTCCCCGCTCTCGGACTGACCCCCGATGCCCTCGCCGTCGTCACGGCGATCGACGGCCGCACGACCGCCGCGGAGATCTGCCTGCGCGTTCCGCCGGATCCGTTCTCCGTCCAGAAGCTCCTCGCGGCGCTCACGACCCTCGGGCTCGTCCACCCCGAATATGCGATCGAGACGAAGCCGCGTCCGGTTGCGCTCCCGGCGCCGCCGACCGCGGAGATCCCCACTCCGGCGCCGCCACCGGGCGCGCCGAAAAGACGGGGGCGACCGGGACCCGAACCGCCCGAGCCGCAGGAGCCCGCGCGCCGGCAGGCCGACCCGGAGGTCCCGGTTCCACCGCTGGCGCCCGAGGAGGCCTCGATCGCGCCGCCGCCGGACGAGGAGCCTTCGATCGAGCTCCCGATCGAGCCCGTTCCCGACTCGGCCGAGCCCGACCAGGCGATCCTCGCCTGGGGAGAGATGCCCCCGGAGCCGCTCGACCAGCCTCTCGATCTTCCCGAGCCGCCGGTCTTCTACCGCTCGAGCCGCCCGACGCTGACGCCGGTATGGCTGCTCGCCGTCCTCGCGGTCGCCGTCGCGGCGCTTCTCGTCTTCCGGGCGCGCGAGGCGGAGAACGTCCCTCGGCGGGGGTCTCCGGTCACCGTTGCGACGGCGGTTCCGACCACCCTTCCGACCGAGTCGCCCGCCGCCACGACCGCTCTCTCGACGGAGCCCGCCGTCGCCGCCGCCGCACCGGGACGGATGCCTTCGCCGACGGCGATTCCGGCGACTCCGATTCCGCCGACCGCCAGCGCGCCTCGCCCGACGATCGTTCCGACTCGTCTTCCGCCGACGCCACCCACCCCGCCGCCGGCCGCCGCCCCCGCGCCCGGGGAGCCCGATCGCCGCCGGTGGCTCGAGCGCGCGGCGCGCGACCGCGAAGCCCTCGCGAGCGATCGACGCGCGCGCTACACCATCCAGCTCGAGCTCGTCTGCGAGCTTCCGTCACTCGAAGAAGCGTCGAGGTACGACCGCCGGCAGGCGATGTGGCTGCTCGTCTCGAACCATCGAGGACGGGAGTGCTTCCGGGTCCTGTGGGGACGGTACGCGACTCTTGACGAGGCGATTTCGGCCAAGGCGTCCGTACCCCGCTTCTTCTTCACTCCGACCAACCATCCCGTGGTCGTCTTGACGCGCGCTCTGTTACCTTGATCCGATGACGGGCTCCGGCGCCTCCTCGGACCTTCCCGCCGCCGCGCCTCTGCGCGGCTCCCTCGCCCAAACCCCTCTGCCCCAGATCCTGCGCTGGATCTTCGTCGACCAGCTCCGGGGGACTTTGACCCTCGCGCGCGGGGACGACCTCCGGCGTCTGTATTTCGAGAAGGGCGAGCTCCGCACCGCCACCTCCTCGCGAGAGAGCCAGCGGATCGGCGCATTTCTCCAGAGGAGGGGACGAGTCTCGGACGAGGACATCCGCTGGGCCCTCGACGAGATTGCCCGGCAGAAGGGCTCGCGACTCGGACAGAAGCTCGTCGAGCGGGGGCTCCTCACCCGGGCGATCATCGACTCGGAGATGAAGCGGCTCGTCGAGGAGATCGTGTTCTCGGCGTTCGAGTGGGAGGACGGCGAGTACCGGTTCGAGCCGTCGACCGCGGTGCTCGATCCCGACATCGTCCTCGCCTTCTCGACCGCGGCGATCATCGTCGAAGGAATCCGGCGCCTGCCGGAGAATCCCATCTTCCGCGCGCGTCTCGGCGAAGGGAGCGGAGTGCTTCGCCTCGCGCGCGAACCGATGTCTCGCTATCAGTACCTGCCGCTCGCGCCGCAGGAGGCGTACGTCCTGTCCCGCATCGACGGACTTCTCGACGTCGATTCGCTTCTGGCGATCGCGGGCTCGTCCCGGGGCACCGCGGCGAAGATGCTCTACGCTCTGCTCTCGTGCGGGCTCGTCGAGTGGAAGAGCGACGGCACAGAGGGGCGCGCGAGCGTCGGCACGGTGGCTACGCTGAACGTCGAGGTGGCGAACGAGCCCCAGCGATCGACGCCGGGCCACGCGGAGCTCGTCCGGAATACCTGGCGCCGGATCGACTGGCTCTCGCACTACGAGCTGCTCGGCGTCGGCCGGGACGCTTCGCCGGAAGAGATCCGCCGCGCGTATCTCGAGAAGAGCCGCCTCTTCCACCCCGATCTGCGCAACCGCCCGGACCTTGCCGCTCTCGGGAAGGAACTCACGGCGGTCTTCGAACGGCTGAAGGTCGCGCACGACGCGCTCGCCGATCCCGACGCGCGAGCCGAGTACGATCGGCAGCCCGGCGAGTCGGCGGGTCCCGTTCTCTCGGCGGGGGGTGGCGACCCCGAGGCGCGCCAGCAGCTGGCACGGAGGAACTTCGAGCACGCGCTGGACTACATCGCAATGAAGGACTACTTCCCGGCGATCGCGCTTCTGCAGGAAGCCGTCCGCTTCGCTCCGGACGTCGCCGAATATCGGTTCCGGCTCGGAGAGACCGAGCTCAAGAACGCCAAGTGGGTGGAACGAGGCCTCGAGAACCTGAAAGCCGCGGCGCGGGTCGACCCGCCCCGCGCCGACTTCCTGCGCGGAACCGCCCGGGCACTCGTCACGCACGGGCGGAAACGCGAGGCCGAGTCTTACGCCCGCCGGGCGCACGAGCTCGAGCCGGGCCCGGAGAGCGCCGCGCTCCTCACGGAGGTCACCGGCCGGCAGACGCTCGATCCCGCGGCGCCGGCGCCGACGCCGGCGGGCGAGGCCGCAGGGCTCGGAGGCTTCTTTTCCCGCATGCTCCGGAAGGGGAAGTAATGCGGAGCCGGAAGGGGGAACGTCCGTGAGCGCTCTTCTCACGGGACTCGGTCTGGCCGCAGCCGCGGGATTCAACGCCTGGGCGGTGCTGCTCGTCTTTTCGGGACTCTACCGGCTCCTGCCGCAGGAGTTTCCGGGCGCCTTCGCGTCGTTGCTCGGCAGCCGGACCCTTTTCGGATTCGCGCTCGTGCTCTTTCTCCTCGAGCTCGTGATCAAGAAGATCCCGATGCTCGACCGCTTCTGGGAGCTCGCCCATACGCTCATCCGGCCCATCGTCGGCGCCCTCCTCGCAATCGCATCGGTGCCCGCCACGTCGTTGCCCCGGCAGATCGGCATCGGGCTCGCCGGAGCTGTGGCGACGGCGGCGGCGCACGTCGCGAAGTCGACGACTCGACTCGACACCAACGCAGCGACCCACGGGTGGACCCAGTTCGCGCTCTCCCTCGCCGAAGACGTCATCGCGGTCGTGCTCGCCTTGCTCGTCTTCTTCGTGCCCTGGATGACCGCGCTCTTTCTCGCCGGCCTTCTCATCGTGCTCGTGACCCATCTCGACCGCGTGCGTCGCGCGCTCGGCGTCCTCTTCTTCCGACTCCAGCACCCGAGACGACGACAGCCCCCGAAGCCCGCGGGCGCGTGACCGGCCGCTCCCGTGCCCTACCTGCTCGACGGCAACAACCTCGTGGGGACGGCGCGCCGCCGGCCCGGTGGCTCGGAGGACCGGGACGCGCTCGTTTCCGAGATCGCCGAGAGGCTCCGGCGCAACCGGGCGTCCGTCGTCCTCTTCTTCGACGGGGAGGGAAGGCCGCTCTCGCTCGGCAACCTCTCGGTGCGGTTCGCAGGGGCGACGTCGGCGGACGACGCGATCGTCCGCGAGATCTCGAGGGCGCGACGCCCCGCCGAAATGACCGTCGTGACCGCCGACCGCGAGCTCGTCCGCCGGGCCCGCGACGCCGGGGCGACCGCGATCTCACCGGCGGACTTCTGGAGACGGTTTGGCGCCGCCGTTCCCGATCCCGTCCGACCCGGCGAGACCCGGGTCGACGTCGAGGACTGGGAACGCTGGTTCGCAAACGAGAGAAACAAGAAGGAATGAACTCTTCCTGACTTAACGTTGGACCTTGGACTTTGGACTTGCTGCTAAGCCACACCGATGCTATGCTTTAGTGGTCCGAGCGGGCTGTGCGATCGCCCCGGTTAGGCCGGGGAGGAAAGTCCGAACTCCGAACGGGCGGCATGCCGGGTAATCCCCGGTCGCGGTAACGCGAAGGAAAGTGCCACAGAGAATAGACCGCCCTTCCCGGGCAGATGTCCGGGGACGGCAAGGGTGAAACGGTGCGGTAAGAGCGCACCGCTCCGCCGGCAACGGCGGAGGCACGGTAAACCCCATGCGGAGCAAGGCCAAATAGGGAGACGGAGGGCGCCCGTCCCGTCCCGCTTCGAGCGGGGCGTCTCCGGGTCGGCTGCTTGAGTCCGGGGGAGACCCCGGGCCAAGAGGAATGATCGCTGGTCCCGGGAGACCGGGACACAGAATTCGGCTTACAGGCCCGCTCGGACATTTTTGTCGCGCTCCCTTGCGAACGACCCGCAGAGCACCGGCACGCGGCTCGCCAAAATCCGACTCGACCGCGTGCCTGGTCGTTCGCCGCGGTCGCGCTCCCGCGGCGCGAGGCTCCTCCCTCGATTACTTCGGGAGACTCCTCGCGCCGCGAATCCGCTCGGTTACCTCGCGGAGACTCTTCGCGATGCGACGAGAGACTCCTCGCGCCGCGAATCCCAAGTGACCGTGCTGTTGAAACCGCCGCGTCTCCACCGCGGGGCTACGATCGGCGTCGCGGCGGTTTCGGGTCCGGTCGAGGAGTCCCGTCTCGACCCGGGTCTGGCGGCTCTGCGATCGAAGGGATATCGCGTCGTCGAGTCCTCGAATCTGCGCCGGCGCGACGGGTTCCTCGCAGGGGCAGACGACGAGCGCGCCGAGGGCTACCGCGAGCTCCTTCGCGATCCCGGCGTCGGCGCCATCTTCTTCGCGCGCGGCGGCTACGGCGCGTCCCGCGTGCTGACGCATCTCGACCCCGACGAAATCCGATCGAACGCGAAGATCCACCTCGGCGGATCCGATCTCACCGCGCTCTTCGCGTTCGTCGCGAAGCACGCTTCGCTCGCGACTGCCTACGGCCCGATGGTCGCCGTGCAGATCGCGGGCGCGGCGGGCGCGGCCGATCTCGATTGGGAACGCGTGCTCTCGGGCGAGCTGCCGGAGCCCGCCGCCGTCGCTCCCGAAGACGTCATCGCGCCGGGGATGGGCGAAGGTCCGCTCGTTGGCGGCTGCCTCTCGCTCGTTGCGTCGCTCTGCGGAACGCCCGAGGCGATCGCCTGCCGCGGCGCAGTTCTCTTCTGGGAAGACGTTGGCGAGGAGACGTACCGCCTCGACCGAATGTTGACCCAGCTGGAACGGTCCGGTACATTCGACGGACTGCAGGCCATGGTCATCGGCTCGATCGCGCCGGGCCGGCGCGAAGGCGCGGAATCCCCCGAGGAGGTCCGCTCGTGGCTGACGCAGCGCTTCGCCGGCGCTCCCTTCCCGGTCGCCGCCGGCTTTCCCGCGGGCCACGTTGCGACGACGCGCACGCTGCCGCTCGGCGCGCGCGTCCGCGTGGACCTGGAGCGGGGAGCGATCGAGTTCCTCGAGACCGCGGTGGCGTGAACCGGCGATGAAAGCGGTCTTCCGGACGGGCGCGGGGACCCCGAAGAGCCCCTTCGAGCGCTACCTGGTCACGCATCCGATGGGCGACATCATCTTCTCCGAGGGGGAGATCGGGACGGAGATGTTCATCGTTCAGTCGGGGACGGTCGAGCTCCTGAAGGAAATCGGAGGCGAGACGCGGGTCCTGGCGACGCTCGAGAAGGGGGACTTCTTCGGCGAGATGAGCGTTCTCGAAGACGTCCCGCGCACGGCTTCCGCCCGCGCGAAGACGGAGGTCGAGCTCGTCCGGATCAACGGCGCGACGTTCGACGCGATGCTGAAGAGCAACACCGAGATCGCCGTCCGGATGATGCGCAAGCTCTCGCGCCGGGTGCGCGAGATCACGGCGATGTTCGAGGAATCACTCGGCCGGGAGCTCGCGGACGAGGAGAGACCCGCGCAGCAGCGGGCCGCGCCCAAGGGGAGCGCGTTTCGGCTCGTGGATCCGGGGGGGAAGGCGGAGTTCTTCCTCCATCCCGAGGGGGACACGTTGATCGGTCGCGGCGATCCGGTCACCGGCATCACTCCCGACGTCGACCTCGCCCCGCTCGACCCGCAGCGATCGACGTCGCGACGCCACGCGAAGATCTACCCGCTCGCCGGGAGCCTCTACTTGATGGAGGAGATCGGCGTGATGAACGGGACCTTCGTCAACGGTTCCCGCGTCGCCACCGGTACGCCCGTGGCCGTGGCCGGGGGCGACGAGCTTCGCTTCGGGCTGGTCCCTCTGACTCTGCGAACTGCTGGAGCATAAGTCCGCGTTGGTCGCGCTCACGCTGCGCGACCCGGTGTCTCGAATTCCGTCCGTGGGCGCGGCCGTCGCCGCGCGCCTCGCCGAGGCCGGATTCACGACCGTCGCCGACTTCCTCCTCGCGCTGCCCTTTCGCTACGAGGACCGCCGCCGATTCCGCCAGGTGTCGGAGCTCGTCTGGGACGAGCCCGCGACTCTCTTCGTCCGCTTCGGCTCCGTCCGCTCCTACCGCATGCGCCGGGGGACTCTGCGCATCGAGGCGGTGGCCGACGACGGTTCCGGCGCCGTGCGGGTGGTGTGGCACAACCGGTATCCCTCCTTCGCGCAGGCCCTCCAGTCCGGACGCGCCGCCGCGATCTACGGCACGCCGGTCGGCGGCCCGCGCGGCGAGATGCGCATCGAGAACCCGGAGACGGAGCTCTTCGACGAGGAGGTGGAGAGCGAGCCTCTGCACTCCGGCCGAGTCGTGCCGATCTACCACCGGGCGGCGGACATCCCATCGCGGCGTTGGAGGTTTCTCGTCCGGCGGACGTTCGACGTCCTGTCCGGCGACGTCTCCGCGGCCTCGACGGGCGCGGCCGCGCTCCTCGGAGCGCTCGAGACGGCTCACTTCCCGTCCGATCCCGCGGACGCCGGGCCCGCCCGACGGAAGCTCGTCGACGAGGAGCTCCTCGTCCTCGCGGCGCGCATCGAAGAGAAACGCGACCGCCTCCGGGAGCGGCGCGGCCTCCGGCTCGCGGCGGACGCGGCGCTGCGCACCGCCGCCCGCGAGGCGCTCCCGTTCCGGTTGACGAACGCGCAGAAGCGCGCGATGCGCGAGATCGCCGACGATCTCGCCTCCGGCCGAGCGATGGCGCGGCTCCTCCAGGGCGACGTCGGCAGCGGCAAGACCGTCGTCGCGGCGCTCGCGCTCATGCTCGCCGCGCGCAACGGCGTGCAGGCCGCGCTCATGGCTCCCACTGAAGTGCTCGCCGAACAGCACGCCGAGACGCTCGTGCGCCTGCTCTCCGGGGCGGGAGTCCGGCTGGCGCTCCTGACCGGGCGAGTCCGCGGCGCCGCCCGGCGCGCGCTCTACGGGGCGCTCGAGGCCGGGCAGATCGACGTGCTCGTCGGCACTCACGCGCTCGTCGAATCGCCGGTCCGCTTCCGCCGGCTCGCCCTCGTCGTCGTCGATGAGCAGCACCGTTTCGGCGTCGCCCATCGCGCGCGCCTCTTTCGAAAGGGGGAGACCCCGCACGTGCTCGTCATGACCGCCACGCCCATACCGCGGTCCCTCGCCTGGGCGATCTATGGCGAGCTCGACGTGTCGGTGCTGGACGAGAAGCCGCCGGGACGCTCGCCGGTCGTGACCCGGGTGCGCGAGGAGGGAGATCGCGAGCGCATCTACCGCTTTGCGGGAGAGCGCGTCGCCGCCGGGGAACGGGTCTACGTCGTCGTTCCGGCGATCGACGAGGGGGAGCGGGACGTGGCCGCGACGCAGGCGACGGCCGCGCGGGTCGCCGCTCTCGCGCCGCAAGCGCGCGTCGGCGTTCTCCATGGCCGCCTGCCGCCCGCCGAACGGAGCCGGGTGCTCGACGACTTCGTGGCCGGGCGGATCGGCATCGTCGTCTCGACGACGGTCGTCGAGGTCGGCGTCGACGTGCCGGAGGCGACGTTCATGATCGTCGAGAACGCGGAGAGTTTCGGCCTCGCGCAGCTGCATCAGCTCCGCGGTCGCGTCGGGCGGTCTTCCCGCCGGTCGTGGTGCGCGCTCGTCGTCGGCCGGAACGCGGCGGAAGAGGCGCGCGAACGGCTTCGCATCCTCGAGAAGACGACGGACGGCTTCGCGATCGCCGAGAAGGACCTGGAAACGCGGGGACCGGGCGACCTGCTGGGAAGCCGGCAGTCGGGCATACCCGCGATGCGAGTCGCGGACCCGTTTCGCGACCTCCCGCGGCTGGGCTGGGCGCGGCGGCTCGCGCGCGAGAAGCTCGATCGCGGCGAACGGATCGTGAGCGATCTCTTCGGATATTCTTCCGCGCCGAAAAGCGAGGCACATTGAGACTCCTGGTCACGGGTGGAACCGGTTTCGTCGGAACGCACCTCGTCAACGCCCTGGTGCGGCGCGGACACGAGGTCGCCGTGCTCGCGCGACACGCCAATCGCGCGCGGAACCGGTACAACCGTCCGGTCGAGCCGTGTCGAGGGGACGTCCTCGATCCCGCGTCGCTCTCGACTGCGATCGCCGGGCGCGACGCCGTGATTCACCTGGTCGGGATCATTCACGAGAAGGGCGCGCAGACGTTCGACCGGATGCACCGAGAATCGGTCGAGAACGTCGTCGCCGCGATGCAGGCGACCGGCGTCCGGCGCCTCCTCCACATGAGCGCGGTCGGCGCGGCGGAGGACTCGCCCTCGGAGTACGGGCGAACGAAGGCGGCGGGAGAGCGGGCGGTGCGCGCGTCCGGGCTCGACTGGACGATCTTCCGGCCTTCGATCGTCTTCGGGCCGGGCGACGGATTCGTTTCGCTGCTCGCGCCGATCGTCGAGAAAAATCCCCTGTTCATCCCGGTGATCGGGAAGGGGCGCACCCGTTTCCAGCCCGTGTCGGTGTACGACGTCGCGCGCGTCTTCGGCGACGCGCTCGAGAAGCCCGATACAACGGGAGGGACGTTCGAGCTCGGCGGCCCGGACATCCTCACGCTGAACGAGATCTATCGTGAGATCGCGACCGTCCTCGGCAAGCGCAGGAAGCCCTTGGTGCACCTTCCGATCTGGTGGGGCAGGATTCTGGCGCGGACGTTCGAGTTGCTCGCCCGGCGCGGGTGGATCGACGCGCCGCCGCTCACGCGAGACCAGCTGAAGAGCCTCTCGCGCGACAACGTCGCGGACGTCGCGGAGACGCTCGCCGTCTTTGACGGGGAGTGGCACGAGTTTCGCGCGGGCCTGCGCGAGTACCTGACCGGGGGGATGAAGCACGACCCCAGGAGCGGGTTCGGCGGCGAGGTCGAGCTCGACCAGGTGAAGGTTCTCCGAATCCGATGATCCGCTCGGCGCGCGCGATCGCCGTCGCGATTGTTTCGCTTCTACCCGCGATCGCGCCGGCCGCGGACGCGCCGGCGACGCTGCCACCGCTCCGCGAGCAACACCGCATCCGGCAGGACTGGCTGAAGGCGCGCCTGGAGCGCGTGCTCCCGGCTCTCATGCGGAAGCACGGCATATCGATGTGGATCGTCGCAAACCGCGAGTACAACGAAGACCCGGTCTTTCTCTCGCTCTCCTCGCCGTCGCTCTTCGCCGCGCGCCGACGCACGATCCTCGTCTTCTTCGACCGCGGAGGGGAGAGAGGTATCGAGCGCCTCGCGCTCGGGGGCGGATCGAACGGCGGCCTCTACACGGTCTACCGCGATCCGGAGATCGAGAACCGCGAGCTGTGGGGGGAGAAGCAGTGGGCGATGCTGCGCAAGATCGTCGAGGACCGCAAGCCCGAGCGGATCGCGCTCGACATCTCGCACACGCACGCGTTCTCCGACGGCCTCTCGGCGGGGGAGCGCGAGCAGCTCGAGGCGGCGCTCGGGCCGTGGACGCCGAAGATCGTGAGAGCGGAAAACCTTCCGCTCGAGTACCTCTCGACCCGCGTTCCCGAAATGCTCCCGACGTATCGCAAACTGATGCGGATCGCACACGGCCTTCTGACGCGCGCCTTTTCGAACGAGGTCGTGACTCCGGGAAAGACGACGACGGCAGACGTCGAGTGGTGGCTGCGCCAGCGCGTCAACGACCTCGGGCTCGGCGAGTGGTTCGCGCCCACGGTCGACGTGCAGCGGCGGGGGGTCAAACCTGGCGCAGTCGTCGGCGACCGATCCGACGCCGTCATCGAGCGCGGCGACCACCTTCACGTCGACTTCGGCATCAAGGCGATGGGCCTCGCGACCGACACGCAACACGTGGCATACGTGCTGAAGGAGGGGGAGACCGACGCTCCGGCGGGACTGCGCAAAGCGCTCGAGAACTCGAACCGCCTGCAGGACCTCCTGATGGAGAGGTTGAGGCCGGGCCGTTCCGGCAACGCCATCCTCGCGGACACGCTCGCCGCCATGAAGAAGGCGGGCCTGACCGGGACCGTCTACACGCACCCGATCGGCGACCACGGCCACGGCGCGGGGCCGCTCATCGGACTCTGGGACCGGCAGGAGGGAGTGCCGGGCCGCGGCGACGTGCTCGTTCTGCCGTCGACGTGGTTTTCGATCGAGCTCGAGGCGACGAGCCCGGTCCCCGAGTGGGGCGGGCAGCTCCTGCGCTCCGCGCAGGAAGAGGACGCCGTCGTGGACGAGAACGGGAAAGTCTCCTGGGTGCTGGAGCGGCAGACCCGGTACTACCTCGTCAAGTAGTTCAAAAAAAGGGCGCGACTCGCGTCGCGCCGAAAAGGAGGGCTGCGCCTGGGCTCTCGAGTCTTGCGCGGCAACGGTCTCCCGTGATATTTGGATCGCCAGAAACCCTGGAGGTATTCCAGCGGTCTTCCTGCACAAAGAAGAGACAAGGAACCGCCCCGAGGACTTCCGGGAGGCATCTTCCGATCGAGCCCCCGGGAAGTCTTCGAGACGATGCGATCCGGAAACGAGAAGCGGCACGAAAAGGGCTTGAAAAGGATTTGGAGGGAATCCAGAAAATCAAACAACCCTTTCGAAGGGAGGATCGAATGACAAGGTCCCGGGTAATGAGGCTATCTCTCGTGATCCTGGTTTTGGCATTCATCGCAGGCGCCGCCCAAGCGCAGATTGGCGCAGTGGTGCCCAACTGGGCGGTGCCCTCGTCCGGTTTCAGTTCCGGGTCATCATCCAGTTCCGGCTCCGGGCTGCGAACGCTCGCCGACGTGACGTCCCCCGGAACCTTCGTCGGCGTGACGCCATGCCGCATCGTCGATACCCGCGGGCCCGCTGGCCCGTTCGGCGCCCCCTCGCTCGCGCAGGGCTCGCCCCGCAACTTCGCTCTTAGGAGCGGTCCCTGCACGGGGATTGCCGTCGGAGTGGCCTCCTATTCTCTCAACATCACCGTGACCAACACACTGGGGCCAGGTTTCCTACTGATCTTCCCGCAGGGAGGGGCGCAGCCTCTTGTCTCGACCCTCAACTACGTCGCCGGGCAGACGGTTGCCAACGCCGCGATCGTGCCGGCGGGAGCGTTCGAGGGAGTCACCGTCATCGCTGGGGTTTCAGGGACAGACCTCATCATCGACATCAATGGCTACTTCGAGGACAGCGGCACGATCATCAACCCCGGTGAAGTCGTCGGCTTCCGCGGCTCCTTACCGGGCGAGGGCCTCGTCTTCAGTGAAAACACGAATACCTCGACCTTCGATTCCACTTCCGCGTTCAGAGGCGTAATGAGCGGTGCAGGTAACGGCGGCTCGGCCATCCAGGGGGTGCAGTTCACGGGGTCCGGAGTCAACTACGGCGTCAGGGGCAACAACTTCGGTACGACCAACGGTTCCGCGGGCGTCCTGGGTGTCTCAGGAACGCGTACCCCATCCAACACCAATTTTTTCCCGACCGGCGTGCGCGGGGAGAGCACCGGCGTTCGCAACGGGGTACTGGGCACCATCCAAGACTTCGTCGGCGGTGGATTCGCCGTCGGCGGCTTCACCTTCGACGCCACGCCCGCCATCGTCCGGGCAGGGCGTCTCGGAGACTCGGGCTCGAATCTGGGCGTCTCCTACGTTGGCGGTCTCGGCGGCACGGGTACCAAGAACTTCTACGAGCCGCACCCGACCGACCCGGAGAAGGTCATACGCTACGTCGCGCTGGAAGGCCCCGAAGCCGGAACCTACTTCCGCGGCCGCGGCGTGCTGGAGCACGGCCGCGCCGTGATCGACGTGCCCGAGAGCTTCCGAATGGTCACCGACTCGGATGGGCTCACGGCTCAGGTCACCGTGATGGGCAGGCCGACCGCCATCGGTGTTTCCAGACTGGACCTGAACCAAGTCGTCGTCGAAGGCAACCGCGACGTGGAGTTCTCCTACCTCGTGCAGGGCGTCCGGAGGGCTTACAAGGACTTCCAGGTCGTCGTGGACCATCCCTTCTTCCGACCCGAGTCGCCCGACGACCAAGTGCCCGCCTCCTTCTCCCCCGATGAGAAGGCACGGCTGATCGCGAACGGCACCTACAACGCCGACGGCAGGGTGAACATGAGCACCGCCGAGCGCCTCGGCTGGGCGCAGCAGTGGCGGGACAGAACGCGCCTGGAGCAGGAGCGCGCAGCCGCCGAAGCCGCGAACAGGACGGGCAGATCGGGGAACAGGCAGTAACCGTAAGAGAGGAGCGTGTCGCGCCGACGGTCTCCACACTCATTCCATCGCGAACGTCTCGGTGACCAACGCCGCCGTTGTCGTGCTGGGCACGGGCGGCGGCATCACGAAAAAAGGGCGCGACTCGCGTCGCGCCGGAAAAAGGAGAGCTGCGTCTCTTCTTGGACGCGGCTCGGAGGGTTTTGTTAGGTCTTATTTCTGCGGCGCGGGCCCCCGGCGCAGGCGGATGGTTCCCGAGCTCGTCTGGATCTTCACCTTCTCGCCGCCTCCGTTGACGGCGCCCGTGGCCCGCACGGTCCCGTCCTTGCGCGAGATCGAGATCTCCGGAAACTCGGAGCGGACCGCCGGCTCGGACGGGTCCGCCTCGGTGACGGTCAGGTCGAGGTCGCCCTTGAAGTCCGCCGGGAGCATCAGCGCGACGTCTCCGCCGCCGTTGACGATCAAGATTCCCTCCCGCGGCGCTCGCGCGGCAACCGCAATGCGCACGTCGCCCCCCGCGGTCTCGGCGCGGACCGAGCCGCCGACGAGAGGCACCACGATGTCTCCGCCGGCCGTCCGCGCACGTAGCCATCCGTCGACGCTCTGGATCCGGATGTCGCCCCCGGAGGTCTCCACCCTCGCGGAGCCGCCAACCGCCGCGGCGCGCACGTCGCCCGCGAGAGTCTGCGCGGCGAGGTCGCCTTTGACGGGACCGATCCGGATGTCGCCGCCGAGCGTTTTCACGTCGGCGCTCCCGCCCGCCGACCCGACCGAGATCTCGCCGGAGTGGGTCAAGATCTTCACCCGTCCCGACACGTTTCCGATCCGGTAGCTCGACGTCCCGCTCGTCGCGAGGAAGTCGCCCTCGATATCGCCGCGCTGGACCGGCGCGTCTGTCGCCCAGACGACAGGCTGCATCGGTTGCGGCCGCGCTTCGACGACCGGCTGCGGGACGACGATCTGGACTTCCGGAGCGCGCACGCGGACTTCGGGCACCCGCACGCGGATCGCGGGAATGTCGACCTTCACCTCCGGCACGCGGACCTGAATCGGGATCGTGACCGTGAAAGAGCGCCGCTGCAGAACGATCGGACGAGCGTCCTCGGCGCGGGTCCCGCTCGCCAGCAGCAGGATCGAGCCATTCAAGGCAGAGAGCCGGACCTTCGCGCCTCCGTCCCCGACGCGTCCGGAATAGGAGCGCCGCGGATCGAGGATGCGGAAACCGCGGATTCCCGCTCCGCCGCGCGCCGCGTGCTCCGAGCGAACGGCCTCTCGGATTTCGACGTCGGCGTTGCGCATCGACTCCTCGAGCTCCTTTTCGAGCTCCTTCAGGTCGACGACCGCCGTCCCGTCGTCGTCCGGTTTCACTTCGCGAACGATGATCTTGCGAACCGGCTTGCCCTCGATCCTTTCGACCCTTTCCTCGTGGAGCCTCCGCCGGACGAGGCCTTCTTCCACGTCGTCGGAGGCGCGCGGCAGCGCGAACGTCGACGCGATCGAGCCGTGCATGGTCGACGCGCTCACGTCGAACCGCGCATCCTTCGGAAGGGTCAGGCGCACCGCGCCGTTCACCGTCTCGAGCTCGTATTCCGCGCCGCGCGGGACCGCGACCGCCGTTGCCGTCACGTTGCCGTTCACCGATTCCGCGGCGAGCGAGCGCTTGACGCCGGTCGCCTCGACCGTTCCGTTGACGGTTCGAAGCCGCAGATCCCCGTCGAAGCCCTTGACGCGCACGTCGCCGTTCACCGTCCCGAGCACCGCGGTGACGCCGGGAGGGAGCGTCACGTCGAACCGCGCGTTGATCCGGCAGTCCGCGCACCGGGCGAACAGGCGCCGGCTCCCGGACCGGCGGTCCGATCGCTCGAAGCGCCAGCGGCTCTCGGGCCACCGCGTTTCGATCGAGAGCTCGCTGCCTTCGCGCGACTGGACGATCCGCACGCGGTCGAGGACGTCCTGCGCCCGCTTCCTGTCCTGTGCCGCGACCACGATGGTCGCCACCGCGCGAAACTCCCCGCCGGGCACCGCGACGACGTCGCCGGAGACGTTGTCGATCCGGACCGTCGATCCCGCGGGAAGGGTCGCCGTGATCCGGTCCGTACGGTTCGCGGTTTCCTCGCCGCGCACCGGCGCAGCGGCGAGGAGCATCAAGATCGCTCCCACCGCGAGCAGGACCCACAGCACGACGCGGTCCGTCCTCTCGACCCTGTCCGTGTTTCGCGTCGCGCCCATCGAAAGGAGAGACGCCGCGCTCCCTCCGCGGTTACGGGTCCTCACAGGTTGATCGCCTTCAGCGCGGAGGCCGCCCGCGCGCGCACGAACCCGTTCTCGGACGGATCGAAAGCCTTCTCGCGGAGAGACTGGATCGTCTTCGGATCGGGGGCTTCCTTCGCGGCCGCCGCCAGGGCGTCGACGGCGACGAGCCGGACACCCGGGTTCGGGTCGTTCTCGAGCGCATCGAGCAGACCGGCGCGGATCTCGGGCGTCGATCGAAACGACGCGAGCGCCTCCGCGGCCTTCTTGCGGACTCCCGGGTTGCGGTCACGCTTCAAGGTCGTGGCAAGCGCGTGGACGATCTCGGGCGAAGCGACCGAGGCTCCCAGACCAAAATTCTGCGAGACGAGCTCGATCGCGCGCGATTTCTCTCCGGCGGTCTCGTTGCGCGAGAGGAGGTACGCGAGCAGGCTCGAGACCCGGGGGTCATCGGGAGGGCCCGTGATCGACCGACGGCTGGTGGAGTCGAACTCGATCGAGACCCTGCCGTCGGGGTCCGTCCGGTACGACACGTTCGTCAAGCGCGGGTTCTTCGAGAGGTCGGGCCAGGAGGGCGCGGCGTTTGCGGTCGACGCCGACGCGTTCGCGGACTTCGTCCGGCCGCCGATTCCCCCCCTCGCCGCCACGTAGCCGACGGCCCCCGCGACGAAGATCGCGGCCGCCTGGGCGAGAACCCGGCGCGCATGCGGGCGCGGGCGGAAGGACCGGATGCGCCGCCGCGCGATCTCGTCCTGGAGGAGCTCGACCGTTCGCGAGCGGAACTCCGGTGTCACGGGCGCGTCGAGATCGGCGCCGAGCGTCTCCCACGTCTCTTCGAGCGCGGCGAGCTCGGCCCGGCAGGGCGCGCAGCCGCCGAGGTGCACGTTCAGCTCTTCGCGCTCGGAGGACGCCGTCTCTCCGAGCAGCCGTCCGAGGGCGTACTCGGTCAGTTCGCGGCATTCCATGAGGTTTCTCCTTCGGAAAATCGCGCCTTGAGGTTCTCGATGGCGCGGAAAATTCGGGTCTTGACGGCTCCGACCGAGATCCCGAGCACCCGGGCGATCTCCGCGTACGGCAGTTCGTGATACCGGGCGAGGACGAGCGCCTCTCTCTGCTCTTCGGAGAGACCTTCGAGCGCCTTTCGGACCGCGGCGCGCCGCTCCCGGCCGGCGAGCCGGGACTCGATACCCTCGCCGCGTGCGGGAAGGTCGCCGACCGAGTCCAGCGGGACGACGGCCGCCCGCCGATCCCGGCGCCGCCGGTCGCGGCACGCGTTGGCGGCGATCGCGAAGAGCCAGGACGAGACGGCGGCCCGCCCGTCGTACTGATGCGCCCGGGAAATCACCTTCACGAAGACCTCCTGTGTCACTTCCTCCGCGGATTCCCGATCCGAAAGCATGCGAACGGCGAACCGCAGCAGGGCGGGGGCGTAGCGCTCGAAGAGCTCCTCCGCGCCGCCCGCGTCCCCACGGCGGACCCGCTCGAGGAGGCTGCGGTCGTCGCGATCGTCCGCCGGCCACGCCTTCACGCTCACCGGGAGAGACGCGGCCGGCGCCCCAAAGGTTTCGCGAAGGTAACTCTCACGCTCGACGCGCTATATTGCCCGTCGTGGCTTTCAAAGTCGTCGACTTCGCGATCCAGCTGGCGGTCATCCTCTTCGCGATCTCGTTTCACGAGTCAGCGCATGCCTGGTCGGCGCTCAAGTTCGGCGACACCACGGCTCGCGACCTCGGGCGGATCAGCCTGAACCCGCTGCGGCACCTCGATCCGGTCAACAGCGTGCTCCTGCCGGCGCTCATGTACATCCTCTCGGGAGGACGGTTCATCTTCGCCGCCGCGAAGCCGACGCCCGTCGACCTGCGCAACACGCGGAACCCTCGCCTCGCGAACCTCGTCGTCTCAGCCGCCGGCCCGGTGTCGAACCTGCTGCTCGCTTCGATCGCGATCGGCGCCCTTCTCGTGATCAAGTCGGTGGCGCCGCAGGCGATCGTCGACCTCGCGCTCGCGCTTCGGGGGCAGGGCTTCGCTTCCGGGACACTCGCTCCTCTCATGTACATCCTCTTCGAGTTCACGCTGATCAACGTGATGCTCGCGGTCTTCAACCTGATCCCGATCCCGCCCCTGGACGGTAGCGGTGTGGTGATTTCCGCATTCGGCGGATCGGTGGCCCGCGCGTATGCGACGATCGCACCGTTCGGCTTCCTGATCTTGATCGTCCTGCTCTCGACCGGCTTTCTCGCGCGGCTTCTCAGACCTGCCCAGGAGGCGGTGATCCAGATCGTGTTCCGGGGTCTTCTGTGAACGAGCCGGTCGTCCTGTCCGGCCTGCGGCCCACGGGCCGCGTTCACCTCGGCAACTATTTCGGCGCCGTCAAGAACTGGGTCGACCTCCAGAACTCCGCGAGCTTCCAGTGTTTCTTCTTCGTCGCGGACCTGCATGCGCTGACCACCGACTACGCCGACACGGCGGCGCTCGCCGCCTACACGCGCGAAGCCGTCCTCGACTGGCTCGCCGTCGGCCTCGACCCGGAGCGCGCGACGATCTTCCTGCAGTCGCGGGTTCCGCAGCACGCGGAGCTCGCGCTCTACTTTTCGATGATCACGCCGCTCGGATGGCTGGAACGCGTGCCGACCTACAAGGACCAGATCGAGGCGCTGAGATCGCGAGACCTCGCCACCCACGGCTTCCTCGGATACCCGGTCTTGATGACCGCGGACATCGCCCTCTACCGGTCGAACTTCGTTCCGGTCGGCGAGGACCAGGCGAGCCACCTCGAGATCTGCCGCGAGATCGTCCGCCGCTTTAACTCCCTCTACGGCCCGGTGTTCCCGGAGCCGAAGGCGCTCTACACGCCGACGCCGAAGGTCAACGGCGTCGACGGACGCAAGATGTCGAAGTCGTACAACAACACGATCGGGGTCTCCGAACCCGCGGAGAGCGTGGCCGAGAAGGTCATGGCGATGGTGACCGACCCCGCGCGAGTGCGCCGTCAGGACCCGGGCAACCCGGACGTCTGCAACCTCTTCCCCTTTCACGTCCTCTTCTCCCCGCCCGAGGAGGTCGCGATCGTCGACCGCGAGTGCCGAACCGCCGCGCGCGGCTGCGTCGACTGCAAGAAGCACCTGATCTCGAATATGAACCCCGCGCTGGAGCCAATTCGCCAGAAGCGGGCCAGCCTACTCGCGATGCCCGGCGACGTCGTGCGGGACGTGCTGCACGCGGGGGACGCGACGGCGCGGGCCGTGGCGGAGGAGACCATGGAGCGAGTACGGGAAGCCGTCCGACTGAGTCCAGAGCCGTGAGGTCCTGATGACTGACGAAACGGCCGAGCGCGCCCTCCCGCCGATCGCGATCGCGGCCTTCTCGGGCCCGTTCGACCTGCTGCTGCACCTGATCCGCGTCAACGAGGTGTCGATTACCGACATCCCGATCGCCGACATTACCGAGCAGTACACGGCCTATCTGGACGCAATGCGAGAGCTCGACCTCGACGTCGCATCGGAGTACGTCGCGATGGCGGCGGAGCTCATTTACATCAAGTCGCGGATGCTGCTGCCGAGGGCGCCGGGGGAGCCGGAAGAGAGTCCGCTCGAAGACCTGCAGCGGCGGCTCCTCGAATACCAGCGCTACAAGGAGGCGGCGGAAACGCTGTACGAGGTGGACGCCCTGCGCGCGGGTCTGTGGCCGCGGCCGCCGATCGCGCCGCCCTCCTCGCCCGAGGGGGAGACCCTCGAGGTTTCGCTCTTCGACCTGATCGGCGCGTTCCGCGAGGTGACCGAGCGGTACCGGCTCGCGCATCCGGCGGCGCTCGAGATCCGGCACCAGCGGTTCTCCGTGCGCGAGAAGATGGAGCAGCTGCTCGCGCGGCTGGACGAGCGCCGGACGGTCCCGCTTCTCGAGTTCTTCGGGGAGATGGCGCTCCGCGCGGAGGCGGTCACCGCGTTCCTCGCTTTCCTCGAGCTCATCCGGCTCGGTGTGGCGCGCGCCTTCCAGAAGGTCGCGTTCGGCGAGATCCACGTGACGCGGACCGACGTCGTCTTCAGCGCGGCGGACGTGCGGGATACTTATCAGTAAGTTGGAAGAAACGACGACGCCGGCTCCAATCGGCGAAGAGTCTCCCGAGCGGCCCCCGCGCGAGTCGAGCGTCCGCAGGATCCGCCCGGCGCTCGAGGCGCTGCTCTTCTCCTCCGCGCGGCCGGTCCGCGACGCGGAGCTCGCCGAAGCGCTCGAAGCGGAGCCGGCCGCGGTCGCGGCCGCGCTCGCCTCTCTCGCGGAAGAGGCCGACGTTTCCACGCGCGGCGTGCGCCTCGAGCGCGTCGCCGGCGGCTGGCGCTACGTCACGCGGCCCGAGTTCGACTCCCTCCTGCGGCGGTTCCACGAGGTCACCGAGAGGAGCCGCCTCTCGCTCGCGGCGCTCGAGACCCTCGCGATCATCGCGTACCGCCAGCCGATCACGCTGCCGGAGATCCAGGACGTCCGGGGAGTCAATTCCTCGAGCGTCCTGACGACGCTGCTCGAGAAGAAGCTCGTGACCACGGCGGGGCGAAAGGCGGTCGTGGGGACGCCGTTCCTCTACCGCACGACCCGCGAGTTCCTCGTGCGCTTCGGCTTGAACGAGCTGACGGACCTGCCCAAGCCCGAGGAGCTCGACGAGGATCTCGCGGCGACGGTCGAGGCGACTCCCGAATCCGGAGTCGTTGCGACCGAGCCCGCGGTCCCGCCGGAGGAACCCGCCGACGACGAGAGCGCCTGAGGAGTGCCTCCCGTCCGGGTCCAGAAGATCATCGCCGACGCGAGTCTCGCCTCGCGCCGGGAAGCGGAGGAGTGGATCCGCGAGGGGCGGGTCAAGGTCAACGGTCGGGTCGTCGGGTTGGGCTTCCGCGCCGACCCGGAGCGCGACGCCGTGCGGGTCGACGGAAAGCGGCTCCATCCGCGCACCGGCGGCAAGTCCTACGTCCTGCTGAACAAGCCGAAGGGTTACGTGACGACCGTCGACGATCCGGAGGGCCGAAATACGGTCCTGGATCTGCTGCCGCCGGCTCTCCGCGGCAAGGTGAAGCCGGTCGGGCGCCTCGACGTCCAGACCGAGGGGCTCCTCCTCCTGACGAACGACGGCGAGCTCGCGCGCCTCGTGACTCACCCCTCGACCGGGTGTCCGAAGGAGTACAGCGTCAAGGTCTCGGGCGTGCCCACAGAAGCGCAGCTCGAGCGCCTGCGCCGCGGGATCCCGCTCGACGGCCGGCCGACCCGCGCCGCCCGGATCGAGAGGGTCTCGACCACGGCGCGCGGCGGCGAAGGCAACTCGTGGCTCCGCGTGGTCCTGCAGGAGGGCCGTACGCGGCAGATCCGGAGGATGTTCGACGCGATCGGACATCCCGTCTCCAAGCTGAAGCGCGTCGCGATCGGACCGATCCGGGACGATCGCCTGCCGACCGGCGCCTGGCGGCCGCTCTCGCGCTTCGAGGTCGAGAAGCTCCGCGGGGTCAACGCTGAATCGCTGCATTCACGGACACCGCGTTGACCTCACCCATCGTCGCGATCGACGGGCCGTCGGGCGCCGGGAAGTCCACCGTCGCCCGAGCGCTGGCGGCGCGCCTCGGCGTCCCCTATATCGACACCGGGGCGATGTATCGCGCCATCGGTCTGGCGGCGCGCGACCGCGGAATTGCTTTTCCGATCGCGGACCCCGCCCCGGTCGCCGCGATCGCGGGGGCGGCCGCGATCGACCTCGACGTCTCGGGCGGGGAGACGCGGATCCGGCTCGACGGGCGAGACATCTCCGAAGCGATCCGGCTCCCGGAGGTCTCGCGCTACGCCTCGGCGGTCTCGGCGATTCCCGCGGTCCGGCGACGCCTCGTCGCGGAGCAGCGGCGGCTCGCGGCCGAGCGGGGAGGAGTTCTCGAGGGAAGGGACATCGGAACGCGGGTTTTCCCCGACACCCCCCACAAGTTCTTTCTGACGGCGCCGCTCGACGTCCGAGCGGAGAGGCGCGCCCGGGAGCTCGCGGAACGGGGCACTCCTCAATCCCTGGATGAGGTCCGGGCGGACATCGAGCGACGGGATTACGCGGACTCGACGCGCCGCGACTCCCCCCTGACCGTCGACGAGACTTACACCGTGGTGGATACCGGCCGCCGGACGGTCGAGGAGATCGTGGACGAGCTCGAAGCCCGCGTTCGGGCCGGGTCTCCGACCGGATCCGGGACCCGAGCCGGTTGACTCCGTTCGAGGCCGCAAAGTATATTTCGCGTTTTCAGAGACTTATGAGGGGGTCATCCCTGTTCCATGCCGGGTGAAAACGACAAAGGGGGTCGCCAGACCGAACCGATGCAAGTCGAAGAGGAACTCTCGCCGCAGGAATACGAGCACCTGCTGGCTCAGTACGAAAACTCGTTCAAGAACCTCCAGGAGGGGCAGATCATCCGCGGCCGCGTGCTCGCGATCACTCCCTCCGAGGTCATCGTCGACATCGGGTACAAGTCCGAAGGCATCATCTCCTTAGCCGAGTTCACCGACTTTTCGGGCAACGTCACCGTCCACCAGGGAGATACGGTCGACGTCCTCCTCGAGAGGACCGAGGATCAGAACGGCTACGTCGTCCTCTCCAAGGACAAGGCCGAGAAGATGAAGGTCTGGGACGAGGTCGAGCGGTCCTACCGCTCGGGCTCGACCGTCCGCGGCCGGGTCATCGACCGGATCAAGGGGGGGCTGGCCGTCGATATCGGCGTCAAAGCGTTTCTTCCCGGATCCCTCGTGGACGTCAAGCCGGTCAAGAACCTGGAGTCGCTCCGCGGCAAGGAGCTCGACTTCAAGGTCATCTCGGTCGACAAGAAGCGCGGGAACATCGTCCTCTCCCGCAAGGCGGTCGTCGAGATCGAGCAGGAGGCGCGCAAGCGCGAGACTCTGCAGCTCCTGGAAGAGGGGCGCGTGCTCCGGGGCACCGTGAAGAACCTGACCGACTACGGCGCGTTCGTCGACCTCGGCGGCCTGGACGGGCTCCTCCACGTCACGGACATGTCCTGGGGGCGCGTGAACCATCCCTCCGACCTCGTGAAGGTCGGCGACGAGATCGACGTCGTCGTCCTGAAGTTCGATCGCGAGACTGAGCGCGTCTCGCTCGGCACCAAGCAGCTCACGGAAGACCCGTGGGTGCACGTGCCGAGTAAGTACCCGGCGGGCTCGCGCGTGTCCGGCCGCGTCACCAACGTGACCGACTACGGCGCCTTCGTGGAGCTCGAAGAGGGCGTCGAGGGCCTCGTGCACGTGTCGGAGATGAGCTGGTCGAAGAAGGTCAAGAACCCCTCGAAGCTGGTGTCCCCGGGGGACCAGGTCGAGGCCGTCGTCTCCGATGTCAATCCGGACGCCCGGCGGATCTCGCTCTCTCTGAAGGACACGCTCCCGGACCCGTGGGTGTCCGTTGTCCAGAAGTACGCGATCGGCAGCCGCGTGAACGGCAAGGTCCGCAACCTCACGGACTTCGGAGCGTTCGTCGAGATCGAGGAGGGGGTCGACGGGCTCGTCCACGTCTCGGATATGTCGTGGACGAAGCGCATCAAGCACCCATCCGAGGTCCTGAGGAAGGGCGACGAGGTCGAGGCGATCATCACGTCGATCGACGAAGAGAACCGGCGGATCTCGCTCTCGATCAAGGAATTTCAGCCGAACGACTTCCAGACCTTTCGCGAGAAGCACGAGCCGGGCGCGGTCGTGGACGGCGTCGTGACCCGGATCGCCGACTTCGGGGTTTTCGTCCAGATCGAAGGCCTCATCGAGGGCCTGATGCACGTTTCGGAGACGCCGCTGCCTCGGGGCGAGAAGCCCCAGGAGCACTATCACGAGGGCGACCCGATCCGCGTGCGAATCCTGCGCATCGATGACGGCGAGATGAAGATCGGGCTCTCCGGCGTGGACGAGGGCGGGCAGCCGCTCGAAGCGGCGCCGGCAGCGACCGCGGGAGAAGTCGCGCCGGAGGTATCCCCGCTACCCGCGGCCGAGGCGGGAGCGAAGGCCCCCGCGCCCGAGGCGTCGGCGGAACCCCCGGCGGCGCAAGCGCCCGACGAAGGCGCTGAAGGCGAAGCTGCGCCGAAGAAGCGCCGCGCCCGGAAGAAGACGGAAGAGCCCAAGACGTAAGTCGGTCGAAAACCCGAACGCGTAATCCGCTCAGTCCTACGGGTTTGGAGGCGTTGCGATGACGAAGGCCGAACTGATCGAGCGCGTGGCGGTCGCGACGGACGTTACGAAGAAGCAGGCCGAGGCGATCGTGGACACGATCTTCGAGGCGATCATCCACTCCCTGAAGGGTGGACAGAAGATCGAGCTGCGCGGCTTCGGCTCGTTCCGGCTCCGGGAGCGCGGCGCCCGCATCGGACGCAACCCGAAGACCGGCGTCAAGGTTTCCGTTCCAGCAAAGAAGATCCCCTATTTCAAGCCGGGAAAAGAGCTGAAGGAGCTGATCAATAAATAGCGATCAGCGATCAGCCATCAGCGATCAGCTCAGGAGGTCCCTGGGCAGCTGAGAGCTGAGAGCTGAGAGCTGACAGCTACGAATGCCGGAAGTCCTCTTCGCTCCCTGGCGTTACGAGTACCTCGTGGCGGAGAGACCGGATGGCTGCATTTTCTGCGAGGCCGCGGCGTCAAAGAACGATGAGGAGTCTCTCGTCGTTTTTCGCGGGCGCCGGGTTTTCGTTCTGTTGAACCGATATCCCTACACGAATGGGCACCTGATGGTCGCGCCCTACGAGCACCAGGCGCGCCTGTCCGACTCGGAGGCGGCGACCCTCTCCGAGCTCGTCACGACGGTCGCGCGGGCCGAGAAGATCCTCTCGGAGGAGTACCGCACCGACGGGCTGAATATCGGGGTGAACCTCGGGTCTGCGGCGGGGGCGGGTGTCTCCGATCACTACCACGTCCACATCGTGCCGCGCTGGAAGGGGGACACGAACTTCATGACCGTCGCCGGAGACGTGAGGGTCGTACCGGAAGAGCTGTCCGTCACGCTGCGGCGGCTTGCGCCTCGCTTCGCCGGAGCCGACCGTTGAGCGCGCAGGTCTCTCCCCGCCGGATCCATCCCGCCGTCGCGGCGCTCCTCGCGTGGATCTTCCCGGGACTCGGCCACGCGGTTCTCGGGCGGCGCAAGACCGCGCTCGCCTATGCTGCGATCGTGACCGCGATGTTCCTCCTCGGCCTCTCGTTCGAAGGTCGCCTCTACACGATCGACCGCTCGCAGCCGCTGACGATCCTCGCGACCTTCGCGGTGTCGGGCACCGGCCTGCTGAACATCGCCGCGCGACTCCTGTCCGACAACCCGGGCGGGACCATCCTCTCGCCGACCTATGAATACGGCTGCGCTTATCTCCTGACCGCCGGATTGATGAATCTCCTGCTGATGCTCGACGCCTGGGACATCGCCGCGGGGAAGAAGTGATGGCGGCGCTCCTCCCGACCGATCACTTCATCATCATGGCGGTGTACGCCGTCCTGGTGTCGGCGTTCTTCGCGCTTCTCTGGCGGGAGGAGCGTCGCGCCCGGCTCCGCCTCTTCGGAATTCTCCTCGCTGCGCTCCTGGTCGGCGGCCTCGCCGTCGCGTGGCTGATGTATCCCTTTCCCCCGTGAAACTCCCTCTCTGTCATCCTGAGCGAAGCGAAAGATCTCTCCCAAAAGCGAGAGATTCTTCGGCCCTTCGGGCCTCAGAATGACACGGTGGGCTTGAACCTCCTTCTCTCGGCGGGCGAGGCGTCCGGCGACCTCCACGGCGCGCGGCTCCTCGACGCCCTGAAGCGCCGGCGGCCCGACCTCTCCGCTTTCGGAATGGGGGGCGAACGACTCGAGCGGTCGGGGCTCGAGCGAATCGTGCGATCCGAATCCGTTTCGGTCGTGGGAGTCCTCGAGGTCGTCGAAAAGCTTCCCGCGATCTGGCGCGCGCTCGGGCGGATGCGGACGGCGGCCCGCCGATCGCCGCCGGACGCCGCGATCTTGATCGACTTCCCCGACTTCAACGGGATCCTCGCGCGCAAGCTCCATCGCGACGGCGTGCCAATCGTCTACTACGTCAGCCCGCAGGTGTGGGCCTGGAGACCCGGCCGCGCCCGCACGATCGCGAAGATGGCGCGCCGGATCGTGACGCTCTTTCCGTTCGAGACGGAGATCTACCGGCGACTGGGCGCCGACGTCGTGTGCGCCGGGCATCCGCTCGTCGACGACGTCCGCGAAGCGCTGGAGATGCAGCCGCCGCTTCCGCGGAGAGAGAAGCGGCGCCTCGTGCTGCTGCCGGGGAGCCGCGTCGCGGAAGTGCGCCGGCACTGGAAACCGATGCTCGAGGCGGCCGAGGCGCTCGCGCGCCGCTTCGAACTCGACGTCGCGGCGGTCAAGGCCCCCGGACTGCCGGAGCACCTCTTCGCCGGCGCCGCCGAACTCGGGATTCCGGTCGTGACGACCGGCCGGCACGCCCTCATCGCCTCGGCCGACCTCGCGTTCGTCGCCTCCGGCACCGCGACGCTCGAGACCGCGCTCTGCGGCACTCCGATGATCGTCGTCTACAAGACGTCGGCGGCGAGCTATGCGATCGCCAAACGGCTCGTGAAGGTGCCGTGGATCTCACTCGTGAACATCGTGGCGGGGATGGAGATCGTCCCCGAGCTGCTCCAGGACGAGGTGCATCCGGGGCGGCTCGAAAAGGAGGCCACGGCGCTCCTCGGATCCCCCGAGGAGCTCGGCCGGATGCGGGTGGCGCTCGCGAGCGTCGCCCGGCGGCTGGGACCGCCGGGGGGGAGCGCCCGCGCGGCCGACGCGATTCTCGAAGTCCTCGAGCCCGGGGAGCGCCGGCGATCCGCGCGATGACGACCCCTCTCTCCCGGTTGCTGGCCTACTTCCGACCCTACCGGGGGCGGGCCGCCGCGGCGCTGCTCGCGATGGGGATCGTCTCGCTCTCGACGGTGCTCCTCCTCTTCCTGCTGACGAAGATCATCGACGACGTGCTCGGCACCGGCACCGCCTCCGCGCTGCCGGGACTCGCCGGCGCACCGGGGAAAGCGACGGGTTTTCTTCGCTCCCTCGACTCGATCTACTCGGCCGGCCTCCGGGCGGCCGAGGCGGCGGGCATCCCCGTCCGCCTCGCCGTTCCGCTGCTCCTGCTCCTGGCGCTCGTCTCGAAGAACGTGTTCTCGTACTTCTCGGAGTTCGCGTTCAACGGCATCGGGCTGTCGATGGTGAGAGACCTCCGGCGCGACGCCTACGGCAAGCTCCTCCACCAGTCGGCGAGCTTCTACTCGAAGTCGACGACCGGTGATCTCCTCGCGCGGCTCCTGTCCGACGTCGAGCTCATTCAGTCCGCATTCGGCACGCGCCTGGCGGACTTCGTCCAGGGCGCCGTCACGATCGTGCTCGTCCTCGTCTACGTGATCTCGCTCAACCCGCAACTTTCGCTCTTCGTCCTGCTCCTCGCGCCGGTTCTCCTCCTTCCGATCGTCGAGGTCACCCGCCGGCTGCGACGCACCACGTTCTCTTCGCGGGAGCGCATCGGCGAGATGGGAGCACTCCTCTCCGAGACGCTGCGCGGACACCGCGTCATCAAGACGTACGGGATGGAGCCGTTCGAGGCCGAGCGGTTCGCGCGCGCGAACGACCGGTACTTCCGCGTCACCCGCCGCACGGTGCGGATCCAGGCGCTCAACTCGCCGATGATGGAGGTGATCGCCGGGATCGGGCTCTCCGCGATCTTCGTTTACGCCGCCAGCGTGATCGCGGCCGGGAGGATGACCGTCGGCGGGCTCATCTCCTTCCTGGCGGCGCTCATGATGCTCTACAAGCCCCTCAAGGACGTCACGAAGGTCAACATGGCGCTCCAGCTCGCGCTCTCCTCCGCGCGGCGGATCTTCGAGCTGATCGACGCGCCGAGCGACGTCGCTGAGAAATCCAATGCCCGAGACGTCCCGCCGTTCTCCGGCACGATCCAATACGAGAACGTCTCCTTCCGCTACGGGGAAGACGAGACCGTTCTCTCCGACATCGACCTGACGATCCGACGCGGCGAGACGGTGGCGATCGTCGGTCCGTCCGGCGCGGGCAAGACGACGCTCGTCAACCTCCTTCCGAGGCTCTACGATCCGACGGAAGGACACATCACATTGGACGGCGTCGACCTCAAGGACGCGACTCTCGCATCGCTCCGGCGTCAGATCGGCATCGTCACCCAGGACACCGTTCTCTTCGACTCGACGGCGCGCGAGAACATTGCCTACGGCCGCTCGGGAGCGCCGGAGGAGAAGGTCCGCTCCGCGGCGAGCGCCGCGTTCGCGGACGAGTTCGTATCGCGCCTGCCCGACGGATACGAGACACGCCTGGGGGAGGACGCGGGGCGGCTGTCAGGCGGGCAGAAGCAGCGGCTCGCGATCGCGCGCGCGCTCTACAAGGACGCCCCGATCCTGATTCTGGACGAGGCGACCTCGCAGCTCGATTCCGAGTCGGAAGCGCTCGTCGCGTCGGCGTTGACGAACCTGATGGAGGGGAGGACGACTCTCGTCATCGCGCACCGCCTCTCGACCGTGCGGCGCGCCGACCGGATCCTGGTGCTCGATCGCGGGCGGCTGGTCGAGTCCGGAACGCACCAGGAGCTATTGACTCGCAACGGCCTCTACCGCAGGCTGCACGACATGCAGTACTTCGGGGAGATCGAGGCTCCGGCCGCGGCGCGCTCGTGACAATTCGAAGCATGACCGGTTTCGGCCGCGCGAAGGGCAACGTCGGCGAAGACTGGGCCGTCGAGGTGGTTGCCCGCAGCGTCAACCACCGGTTCCTCGATCTCAATATCAAGCTCAAGGAGCAGGAGATCGACCTCGAGCCTGTCCTGCGGCGCGTCTTCTCGCGGCACGTCGCCCGGGGAAAGGTCGAGGTCTCCCTCCGGCTCCGCCGAGCGACCCCCGCTCCGACCGTCATTACGATCGACGAGGGGCTCCTCGAGGCGCTGCTCGCCCGGTTCGCCGCGCTCTCCGAGCGGTATCCGGTCAGCGGAAAGCTGGAAGCCCGCGACCTGTTGACGATCCCGCAGATCTTCGCGGTCGAGAGCTCCGTCGACGGCTTCACCGAGAGCGACGTCGCCGCGCTCGAAGAGATCGCCGGAGAGGCGGCCCGCGCGCTCGTCGCCATGCGGGAGGCGGAGGGGGCGCTGGTCGCCGCGGACCTCGCCGAGCGGATCGGCTTCCTCGAGAAGCGGCTCGCCGAGCTCGCCGGGCGGCGTGGCGAGATCGTGCGTCGCAATCTCGACAACCTGCGCGAGCGGCTGAAGTTGCTCATCGCTGAGGCCGGGCTCGACCCCGGCCGCCTCGAGCAGGAGGCGGCGCTCGCGGTCGACCGTTCCGACGTGGCGGAGGAGCTCCAGCGTCTCGAGGGTCACCTCTCGCAGTTCGGCTCGCTGCTCACGTCTTCGCGCGAGCCGGTGGGCAAGAAGCTCGACTTCCTGGCGCAGGAGATCCTACGGGAGCTGAACACCCTCGGGTCGAAGGGGCGCGATCTCCAGATGGTCCGGGAAGTGCTCGAGATGAAGTCGGAGATCGAGAAGGTCCGCGAGCAGGTCCAGAACCTGGAATGACGCGCCGGCCTCGTGGAAACCTCTTCATCGTCTCGTCGCCTTCCGGAGGCGGAAAGACCACGCTGATCCGCCGCCTGATCGCGAACCCGCCCGGCGAGCCGCTGCACTTTTCGGTGTCCCACACCACCCGCCCAAAACGCGCGGGGGAGAAGGACGGCCGCGAGTACTACTTCGTCACGGACGAGGAGTTCCGGAAGATGGCCGCACAGGGTGCCTTCCTCGAGCACAACGTCGTCCACGGCCGCCGCTACGGGACCTCCCGCGCGGAGGTGCTCCCCCGGCTCGCGCGGGGGGATGACGTGGTCCTCGACATCGACGTCCAGGGCGCCCGCGACATCCGAAAGGCCTATCCGAAGGCCGTCTCGATCTTCATCGTCCCGCCCGATCGCAAAGAGCTCGAGCGGCGTCTGCGGGTGCGCGGCCTCGACCGCGGGGTCGACGAAGAGGAAGAAATCCGGCGACGGCTTCGGACGGCCGCCCGGGAGATCCGTAAAGCCCGGGATTTTCAGTACGTTATCGTCAACCAGGAGCTCGAATCCGCCGCACTTGAGTTAGAATCCATCGTTCGGGCCACACGCGTGACCTACGCCCGGCAGAAGGAGCGTCTCGAGCGCGTCTTCCGCGATTTCCACTGAAAGAGGTTGTCGAACGATGATTCAAAGCATTCCCGACGGGGTGGACAGCAAGTTCCGGCTCGTCCTGTTGATTGCCCGCCGCGCCGAACAGCTCATGCGCGGCGCCCGTCCGAAGGTCGCGAGCGACCGGCCGTTGAAGCCGACACGCCTTGCGGCCGAAGAGTTCGAGGAAAACCAGATCCGCTGGGACTACGGGGAAGAAGGCGGAGTCCTCGAACCGGGCGGCGAAGAGGCCGAGCCCGAAGAGATCGAGGAAGAAGAGCCGGTCTCCTCGCTCGACTGAGGATACGGCGTCGATGAATCGGCGCCCCCACGTCCTGCTCGGAGTCTCGGGCGGCATCGCCGCCTACAAATCCCCGGAGGTCGTCCGGCGTCTCGTCGACGCGGGCGCGGACGTGCGTGTCGCGATGACCCGCGCCGCCCGCGAGTTCGTCGCGCCGCTCACGTTGGCGGTGCTCTCGAAGCACGAGGTCTACCTCGAGGTCTTCGGGAGCGGCAACGTCCCGGCGGTCGACCACGTCGAGCTCGCCGAGTGGACCGACGTACTCGTCGTCGCGCCGGCGACCGCTCACACGATCGCCCGGCTCGCGAACGGGCTCGCGGACGATTTTCTGACGACGTACTTCCTCGTCCATCGCGGGCCCGTTCTCGTCGCGCCCGCGATGGAGACCCGGATGTGGGAGCACCCCGCCACCCGGCGCAACCTCGAGCTCCTCGCGGCGCGCGGCGCCCGTTTCGTCGGACCGGGCACCGGGTTTCTCGCGTCGGGCCGCGAGGGGGTTGGCCGGATGGCGGAGCCGGAGGAAATCGCGCAGGAGGCGATCGCGCTCGCGACGACCGCGCGGCGCGACCTCGAAGGCCTTCGCGTTCTGGTGACCGCCGGACCCACCCGCGAGCGCGTCGACCCGGTCCGGTTCGTCTCGAACCGCTCGAGTGGACGGATGGGATACGCGCTCGCCGAATCGGCGCGCGACCGTGGCGCAAGGGTGACGCTCCTCTCCGGCCCCACGGGGCTCACGCGGCCCGAGGGGATGCGCTTCGTGTCCTTCGAGACCGCCGCGGAACTCGAGAACCTGCTCCGCGCCGAGTTCCCGGAGTGCGACGTCCTCGCGATGGCGGCGGCGGTCGCCGACTTCATCCCGCAGGAAAGCCTCGAACGCCTCCATCGCGACGGGGGAGAGCGCACCGTCCGGCTGGTACCCGGGCGGGACCTGCTCGCCGGGCTCAGAGAGCTCCGCGGCAAACAGACCGTTGTCGCCTTTGCGGCGGAAACGGAAGACCTCGAGGAGCGCGGCCGGCGCAAGATGGAGTCGAAGGGAGCCGACCTGATCGCGGTCAACGACGTCGGGAGGCGCGACGTCGGCTTCGATGCTGCGGAGAACGAGATCCTCCTGCTTGAGCGCGACGGCGGAAGCGAAACCGTGTCGCGGCGCTCGAAGCGGGAAGTGGCCGACAAGATCTGGGACGCGGTGCGGAAGGTCAGAAGCTCTCAGCTCGCAGCGGTCCGCTCTCAGCCGGAACCCCGGAGCTGACCTTGCCTTCGGTCGGGGAGGAGCTCGAGTACTTCCGGGACCTCGGCGTAACGGACATCTTCGTGAGCGCACCGGTCGTTGCCGAGCTCGTCGCGGGCTCGATGGCGGACCTTCCCTCGCTCGCCGCGTTCCTGGACGCCTGTCCGCGGTGCAAGCTGTCGGGCTCGCGCACCCGGATCGTGTTCGGGCACGGTAACCCGAACGCGGACCTGATGTTCATCGGCGAGGCGCCGGGCCGCGAGGAGGACGAGCAGGGGCTGCCTTTCGTCGGAGCGGCGGGGCAACTCCTGACGAAGATCATCGAGGCGATGGGGACGACGCGGGAGGAGGTCTACATCGTCAACACGGTGCTGTGCCGCCCTCCCAACAACCGCAACCCCGAGCCGGACGAGATCGCCGCGTGCCGCCCGTTTCTCGAGGAGCAGATCCGCCTGGTCTCTCCGCGCGCGATCGTCACGCTCGGCACATTCGCGGCTCAGTCCGTGCTCGAGACGACCGAGCCGATCTCGCAGCTTCGCGGCCGCTGGCGCGTCGCGCACGGCACGCGGGTGATGGCCACGTTCCACCCCGCGTTTCTCCTGCGGTCGCCCAAGCACAAGCGCGACGTGTGGGAGGACATGCAGAAGGTGCGGGACTATCTCGCGGGGGAAGACTGAGTTTTCGGTGCGCGAGGAGTCTCCCGAGGTAATCGAGGGAGGAGCCTCGCGCCGCGGGAGCGGGAGCGCGGGGAGGGATCAGGCGCTCGGTCGAGGCTGTCGCGCCGAGCCGAGCGTCGGTGGCAGAGCCAGATCCCGAGCAAGCGACTGCGACGGTCCCTATAATCCGGCAGCGGTGCCGCTCTCTCCCGGATCCCGGCTCGGTCCCTACCAGATCGTCTCGCCGCTCGGCGCGGGAGGAATGGGGGAGGTCTACCGCGCCCGCGACACGCGGCTCGAGCGGGACGTGGCAATCAAGGTCCTGCCTGCTTCGATCCAGTCCGACTCGGAGGCGCTGGCCCGGTTCGAGCGCGAGGCGAAGCTCGTCGCGGCGCTCTCGCACCCGAACATCCTCTCGATTCACGACGTGGGAAGCGATTCCGGTGTGTCGTACGCGGTCACCGAGCTCCTCGAGGGAGAGACGCTCCGGGAGCGGATGAGCGCCGCGGCCGTGCCGCTCCGAAAAGCCGTCCACTACGCCCGCCAGATCGCGCGCGGCCTTGCCGCCGCCCATGCGCGGGGGATCGTCCATCGAGACCTGAAGCCGGAAAACGTCTTCGTCACCGGGGACGGGCACGTGAAGATCCTCGACTTCGGGCTAGCCCGGCGGGATGCGCCCAAAGCCGCACCGGGCGCCGCCGAGGCCCCGACCGTGGCGCGCACGATGCCCGGGACCATTCTCGGGACCATCGGCTACATGTCGCCCGAGCAAGTTCGAGCCGAAACCGCCGACCACCGCACGGACGTCTTCTCATTCGGGATCATCCTCTACGAGCTCCTCTTCGGAGAGCCGCCGTTTCGCGCGGAGACCGACGTCGAGACCATGACGGCGATCCTCCGGGAAGACCCGCCCGCCCTCCGCCGCCGCGGAGCCGCTCCGCCCGAGCTCGTCCGAATCATTGCGCGTTGCCTGGAGAAGAAGCCGGAGGAACGCTTCCAGTCGGCGAGCGATCTCGCATTCATCCTCCAGATGTCCGGAGAGACCGAGGCGCCGGAGTCGATCGAGCAGGCGCCGGTCCCGGGAAGCCGTCCGCCGACCGCGGCCACGCCTCGTCCGACGATCTCGGACTCCGCGCGTGCGTCCATCGCGGTGCTGCCCTTTCGGAACATGAGCGCGGACAAGGAAAACGAATATTTCACCGACGGGGTCACCGAGGAAATCATCAACGCCCTGTCGAAGATCGAGGCGCTCCGCGTCGCCTCGCGGACGTCTGCCTTCGCCTTCAAGGGCAAGGACCAGGACGTCCGCCGCATCGGCGACGAGCTCGGCGTCCGGACCGTCCTCGAGGGAAGCGTGCGGCGCGCGGGTAACCGGCTTCGGGTGTCGGCGGAGCTCGTGAACGTCGCGGACGGATATCAGCTCTGGTCGGAGAGGTACGACCGGGAGATGGAGGACGTCTTCGCGATCCAGGACGAGATCTCGCTCGCGATCGCGAACACGCTGAAGGTGCGGCTTCTCGCGGGCGAGGAGGGCGAGCTCGTCGCGCGCGCGACCGACGACGTCGAGGCGTACAACCATTACCTGAAGGGGAAGTACTTCTTCAACCGGCGCGTCCCGCGCCAGGCGATCGCGGAGTTCGAACGGGCGATCGCGCGCGATCCGGGATACGCCCCGGCGCACACGGGCCTCGCCGAGGCCTACTGCATCTTCGGCTTCTACGGCGGCATCCCGACCCTCGACGCGTTCGCGAAGGCGCGAGCGGCCTCGACGAAGGCGCAGGAGCTCGAGCCGGACTCCGCCGAGACGCACCTGGCGCTCGGTCTAGTCGAGCACTACTACGGCTGGGACTTCGAGCGCGAAGACCGCGAGTTCCTTCGAGCGATCGAGCTCGCCCCGCGCTCCGCCGCCGCGCATTCGTGGCTCGGGCTGAAGCGGGCATTCGTCGACGATCCGGCCCAGGCGCGCCGGAGCGCCGTGCGGGCGACGGAGCTCGAGCCTTTGTCCCCGAACGTCCGCACGAACGTCGCCTGGACCTACTACGCGCAGGGGATGCTCGCGGAGGCCGAGCGCGAGCTCCGCCGCGGGCTCGAGCTCGATCCGGACGCGCTCTATCCGCTTTGGGCGTGCGGCATGATGCTCCGGATGCTGGGCCGGCACGAGGAGTCGGTCGGCATGCTCGAGAAGGCGGTCGCCTTGACCGATCGTGGGCAGACCTGGTACCTCGGCCACCTCGGCTGGAGCTACGGCGCGGCGGGACGGCGGGCGGATGCCCTGCGGGTCTTGGAAGAGCTCCGCGAGCGATCGACCCGGGAGTACGTCGCGCCCTTTCACCTCGCCTTCATCCACATCGGCCTTGCGGACCTGGACGCCGCAATCGCCGCGCTCGAACTCGCGGTCGACCAACGCAACGCGCTCGCCTGGTGGCCGCGCGTGGGAGGCGCCTTCGACTCTCTGCGTGCGCATCCGCGCTTCGAGAACGTGCTCGCGAAGATCGTCCCGGCGTAACGAGCCGGCGGCTATGATTGCCGCCGAGACCGTTTCGAAATGACGCTTCCGGCCGGCTCGCGCCTCGGCCCCTACGAGATTCTCTCCGCGGTCGGCGCGGGAGGGATGGGGGAGGTCTACAAGGCACGCGACACGCGGCTCGAGCGCACGGTCGCCGTAAAGGTCCTCCCGGCCCGCCTCTCGGAGAACGCCGGGTTCCGACAGCGCTTCGAGCGCGAGGCGAAGACGATTTCGCAGCTCTCGCATCCCCACATCTGCACGCTTCACGACGTCGGGAACCAGGACGGCGTCGAGTACCTCGTCATGGAGTTCCTGGAAGGCGAGACGCTGACCGAGAGGCTGGCGCGAGGGCCCCTGCCGATCGAACAAGTTCTCCGCTACGGCATCGAGATCTCAGACGCTCTGGAGAAGGCGCACCGTCAGGGAATCGTTCACCGGGATCTGAAACCGGGCAACGTCATGCTGACGAAGTCGGGCCTCAAGCTCGTGGACTTCGGGCTGGCGAAGCTCGCTGGTCCTGCGCCGGGCTCGGTCGTCTCGAGTCTTTCAGTCGTCCCCACGCAGGCAGAGATGGGACTCACTGCCCAGGGGACGATCCTCGGCACGTTCCAGTACATGGCTCCCGAGCAGCTGGAAGGCGAGGAAGCCGACGGCCGCACCGACATCTTTGCTCTGGGTCTCCTCCTCTATGAGATGGCGACCGGACAAAAGGCGTTCTCGGGCAAGACCCAGGCGTCGCTGATCGGGGCGATCATGCACAGCGAGCCCCCTTCGATCTCTTCCGCAAAGCCCATGACGCCGCCGGTGCTCGACCGCGTCGTCCGGACCTGCCTCGCCAGGGACCCGGACGACCGATTTCAGACGGCCCACGACGTCAGGCTCCAGCTCCAGTGGATCGCGGAGGGAGGGTCGGCGATCGGGCTTCCTGCGCCGGTCGCCGCGAAGCGGAAGAGCCGCGAGAAGCTCGCATGGGCGCTCGTGCCGGTCGCCGCGATTGCGGCCGTGG
This sequence comes from Thermoanaerobaculia bacterium, assembly GCA_036001245.1. GTDB lineage: Bacteria > Acidobacteriota > Thermoanaerobaculia > UBA5066 > Gp7-AA6 > Gp7-AA6. The sequence continues at coordinate 895 of DASYUL010000024.1, read as the reverse complement.
CGGCGACGGTCTTCGTCGTGCGGTTGCGAACTCAGACTCCGCGAACGGTGGTATCCATGCTCCATCCGCCCGAGAAATCTGCCTTCGCGTTCGACTTCGGCCCGATGGCGTTGTCACCGGACGGCCGCCGCATGGCTTTCGTCGCGACCTCTTCCGGGATCAACATGCTGTGGGTCCGGCCGCTCTCCGGGGTGTCGGCCCAACCGCTCGCCGGAACGGAGGGAGCTTCGAATCCCTTCTGGTCCCCGGACAGCCGGTTCCTCGGGTTCTTCGCGAACCGGCAGCTGAAGAAGATCGAGGCTTCGGGCGGACCCCCCCAGACTCTGGCGGACGCGTCGCTCGGCAGGGGAGGAAGCTGGAACCGCGACGGCGTGATCCTGTTCGTTCCGAACTCCCGCGAGGTGGTCCATCGCGTTTCGGCGTCCGGCGGTGAGGCCTCGCCGGTGACGAAGCTCGACGGCGGTGCGTCGGAGCTCAGTCACCGCTGGCCCGTCTTTCTGCCAGACGGCCGGCGGTTCCTGTATCTCGCCCAGAGCAGTGTGGGGGCCGGCGAGAAGAACGGCATCTACGCGGCCTCTTTGGACGGCGGCGAGCGGAAGTTTCTCTTCAACGCCAACACCAACGTCGCCTACACCCCCCCGGGCCACCTCCTTTTCTACCGGGAGAGGACGCTGCTCGCCCGGCCCTTCGACACGAAGTCCCTGCGTTTCACGGAGGAAGCTTTTCCGGTCGCGGAAGACGTCCAGTACTTCGCGACCTTTGCACAAGCGGTCTTCGCGGCCTCGGATCAGGGGCTGCTCGCGTACCAGACGGGAGTGAGCGGAGGGCAAACCCAGCTCACGTGGCTCGACCGGGCCGGCAAGCCGGTGGGCACCGTCGGCGCCCCGGGGCATCT
>DASYUL010000023.1:0-13296 GCA_036001245.1 Thermoanaerobaculia bacterium | reverse complement strand
CCGCGTGGTCGCGCCCGCGGCGTGCAGCATCGCCGCAACCAGAGTCGTTTTCCCGACGGTGTTGTGACCCACGACGGCGACGTTTCGCAGTGCGGGTGCGGAGAAGATTTTCATAGGCGGGGGATTATATTTCGTGAACCGTGAACCGTGAACCGCGTTCGTTCAGCACGCGCGCTGGATCAGGACGATCAGGAACACGAGGCCGGCGCAGAGCAACAGCCCGAAGAATAGAAATGCCGCCGCAACCGCCTTGCCGCTCGAGAATCTCCGCCGTTCCTCGTCGTCCGACATGGTCCCCTGTTCTCCGTGCGGCTTACGGCTTACGGCTCACGACTTACGACGAGTGACGGCCCTCTCCTGCCTCGCGCTCGGCATCGCGTTCGTGATCGCGGTCGGCCTGCTCGTGTTCGCGGGAATCCTGCTCGGTTGGATTCTTCCCTCGCTCATCGAGAAGGCGCGATCGGCGCGGGGCGCTCCGCCCGGGAGTCAACGTTGAAGGTGGAATCGCGCAGGAATCCGACCAGCGTGATTCCCGACTCTCGCGCAAGGTCGATCGCGAGCGACGACGGCGCCGAGACCGCCGGACCGATGCGCGCGATCTCGTAGCGGCAACGACCGCGGCATCGGCGTTCATCGGATGCGGGTGCAGGTTAAAACCTGTCCCCGCGACTGAGTTCGGATGCGGGTGCAGGTTGAAACCTGTCCCCGCGACTTCACAGGGTTCACGGCGCGAGGATACGCTGTCGGGACCCGTGCAAACGAGCGCCCGCGGGTTGACCCCCGCGGAGCGGCGCGACTAAAATGCGACCTTCTTCCGTCTTGGCTCTTTTTCCGCGGCGCCCGGGTGGCGGCGCCGGGGGAAAGGGGTAAAGTCGAGAATCACATGGCCGATCGGGGTATTGCAGGCCCGAGGATCGCGAAGCTCGGCCGCTACGAGGTCGTCAGCGAGCTGGGCAAGGGTGCGATGGGCATCGTGTACCTCGCCAAGGACCCCGCGATCGGCCGTCTCGTCGCGATCAAGACGATCCGGATCACCGGCGCCGGCGACGAGGAGGATACGCAGGAGTTCCGCGAGCGCTTCGCGCGGGAGGCGCAGACCGCCGGAATCCTGTCCCACCCCAATATCGTCACCATCCACGACATCGGCGAGGACCCGGATACTCAGACCTCCTACATCGCGATGGAGTACATCGAGGGGAAGAACATCAAGATGCTCATCGGCGAGAAGACGAAGTTCGCCTTCGAGCAGGTCTCGGAAATCGTCGCCGAGGTCGCCGACGCGCTCGACTACGCGCACCGGAAAGGGATCATCCACCGCGACGTCAAGCCCGCCAACATCATCATCACGACGGACGGCAAGGTGAAGATCACCGACTTCGGGATCGCCAAGATCGCGTCCTCGAACCTGACGACGACCGGCCAGTTCCTGGGTACCCCCAACTACATGTCGCCCGAGCAGGTCTCCGGCTCGCCGGTCGACGGGCGCAGCGACCTCTTCTCCCTCGGCGTGGTCCTCTACGAGCTCTTGACGAACCGCAAGCCGTTCCAGGGTGACAACCTCACGGCGATCTCCTACAAGATCGTCCACGAGGACTTCACTCCTCCCGCCACGCTCTCGCCCGGAGTGCCCGTCGAATTCAACGACATCGTCGCGCGCGCGATGGCGAAGGATCCCTGGAATCGCTATCAGCGCGGAAAAGACATGGCCCTGGCGCTCTACCAGCTGAAGGCTCGGCTCGAGGAGAGAAAGTCGCAGGACGATCTCGGCACGATGATCTCCGCGGCAGCGGAAAGCGTTCCCACGCTCAGGATCGCGAACCTGAAGGCGATCGCAGAGAGCGGCGGCCCCGATCGAGGTGAGACTCCGGCGGCGATCCCCGCAGTCGGCGCCGGCGATTCCTCTGCGTCGGCGGCCCGCGGCGAGGGGTCGGGCTCGTTCTCGCAGAGCGGGTCGCAGCGCACGAAGGAGCCCGTTCCCGAGGGGCCGGCGGTTTTCCCGCACGAGGTCGAGCCCACCGTCGCCTCGTCGACGAGTCCCGGAAGGCCGGCGCCGACGATGCCGGTTCGGCCGATCACGGCAAAGTCATCCGCGAAGAAGCGGGGCGCGCTCGGTCTCGTGGCGGGGGTCGCGGTCGTCGCCGCTCTCGCCATCGCGGGATACTTCGCGCTGCGGGGGAAACCCGCTGCCGCTCCCCCTCCGGCGCCCGCCGCCGCGGTCGACACCGCGCCGGCCAACGCGGAGGCCGTCGCGACGCAGAAGTCCGTGGAGCAGGGCAAACGCCTCTACGACGAGGGCAAGTACTCCGAGAGCCTCGTCGTGCTGCGGGACGTGCTCGGCCGCGACCCGAACAATGCAGAGGCCCGGCAGCTCGTCGACCAGGCGGACAATGCGCTGAAGGTCCAGACGGAGCAGACGGGACGGGCCGCGCAGATCGCAGCCGCGCTCGACCTCGGGCGACAGTCGTTCACGTCGAAGAAATGGGAGGAGGCGCGCGATCGCGCGGACGCCGTCCTCGTTCTCGACTCGGAGAACGCGGACGCGACGAAGCTGCGCCAGGACGCGGTCGCGCAGATCGACAAGTCCGCGGCCGAGAAGAAAAAACTGGAGGCGCACCTCGCGAAGATCCGGGCGATGCCGAAGAGTGCGCCTCAGACGGCGCAGAACGCCCAGCAGATGGGCCCGGCCGCGCCGCCCCCCGCTCCGGCTGCCGCGAGCAACGCGACCCTGCGGCTCCTCTTCGACTCGCCGATCTCCGAGGGTCACGTGATGGTCGCGGTGAACGATCAGATCCTGCTGCGGCGCCCCTACAACTTCAAGAAGAAGTCGGGCCTCTTCAGGAGCGTCGAAGGAACGGGGACCGTCTCGGCGAACATCCCCGTGCCGACGGGGCCGGTCACCGTCAAGGTGTGGCTCTCGGGACCGGGGATCTCGCCCGCGTTCGGAACGACGAGCGCGAGCATGCTGCCGTCCGAGACGCGGACTCTGAAGCTCGATTACGCCAGCGGTCAGCTCGGCGTACGGGTGCAGTAGCGCTCGCCGCGCTTTGCACTAATCCTCCGAATCAGGTAAAACTCGCGGCTCCTCGGGGCGTAGCGCAGCCTGGTAGCGCACTCGGTTCGGGACCGAGTGGTCGGAGGTTCAAATCCTCTCGCCCCGACCAATCAGGTCAACAGGCTCTCAGTGGATCGGAAGACTCCGTCTCGGCGGGTACCTGGGCTACCTGTTTTCGTTTCGCCCGCTCTTTTCGATTCTCCTGACGGTGACGCTTTCCGCTTCCGGGAAAGACATCGCCGGGAATCGCTGCGACCAGCGCCGCGGCTCTTCGGCGCTCGGCAGGGTGGAAAGGACAAGCCATGACCTCTCTCCCCGGCTGGCGGACTCCTCGAGCGGCGCGACGGCTCCGTCGAGGTTCACGAAAGTTTTCCGGCACGGCGCCCCGGAGAGCCAGCGCGGGCCGCAGATGTAGTACGAGAGACAGAGGATGGAATTCTGGTTGTCGGCGAAGATCTTCTCGGAGTCGGGAGTGCGCTGGAAGAATCGCGCGATCGGCCTCCAATCGTACCTCCCCGCCCGATAGTAATCGACGAGCGTGAAGGACTGGTAAGCGAGGATCAAGAGGAGAGCGCCAGCCGCAAGAGCGCGCTGTCGCCGGGCAAGCGCGGCCAGACCGACGGCCGCGAGGAGGGGAAGAACAATCGCGACCCCCGCGTAGTAGCGGAACCCCGAGCGGCCCGTCGCTGAGGAGAGAAGGAGCTGGATGAGAAGAAAACCGCCGCAGAGCCAGCCCGACAGGAATCGCAGGCCGGGACGGAACGCTGCGGAGAAGAAACCCGCGGCGACGAGCAGCACAAACACCGCGAAGACGACGTAGAACAGCTTCGGCGGCCCGAAGGAGTAGCCGCCTTCTCGGGACGTAATCGAGAACGAGGCGATCAGCCTGCCGAAGTGGGACACGGAAAAATCGGAGCGGGCCGGATACGTCGTCCTGGCGGCCCGGAGCACCACGGGCCACCAGGGAAGGTAGCCGACGGCAAGCGCTGCGCCGAATGCCGGGCTCCACGCGAGGAAGCGGCGAGCGGTCGCCCGGCGGAAGGCGTCGGGCAAAAAACAATCGTCCGCGAGAAGCGCCGCGGCAGCGGTGAGAAGCCCGACAGCCGCGAGATAGAGCGCAAACGCCGTCGCGAGGGCCGCGAGAAGGAAGCCGACGCCGGCGATCCGGGATCGACGGGCGAGGGCAAAGTCGAGCGCGACGAGGGACAGTCCCTCGAGAAAGAGTCCCAGCGAATACGGCCGGAGCTCCTGCGAGTAACGGACGAGAAACGGGTTGGCCGCGAGGAGAAGCATCGCGAGGAGGGCGACGGCGCGGCCGCCTCTCCTCCGCAGGAGGAGCCCGTAGACAGCGACGGTTCCCACGCCCCAGAGGGCGGGAACGATCTTCCGAGCCGCGTCGGAGGGGTTCAGGCCCTCGACGAGCTTCTGGACGGCGTAGTCGAGCGGAGGATGAAACGCGTCCTGGCGCAGCGTGGTCCAGAGGAAGCTCCAGGAGCCGTGAATCACGTACGACTCGAAGACTTCGTCGAGCCAGTAGGAGAAATGCCCGAGCCGGCAGACCCGGAGCGCCGCGGCGACTGAAAGAAGCGCCCAAAAAGCCAGGCGGTAGAGGCGCTCGCTGCGGGCTTCGTCGATGTTCTCGCCCAGGCCGGTCAGTCTAGCGGGTTCCGTGTGGCCACGGCCGCGGTCGACCTCGGCCTTAAATTATTCGGAAGAATTGCTAAATCTCCTTAAAGTGCTGGAAGTCAGACGAGATCTAGATTCCCACTTGACTTGCGCCTTTCTTCCGCCCAGAATGCTTTCGTCAAGGCCGATGGGCCGGCTCCGGGTGGCCACGGAGCGGCCGCGGTGGTCCCTCGGCCTTAAATTATTCGGAGCAAATGCCAAACTTCCTTAAGAAAATCCGGCGAACTGAAGGGAAGCGTTGCGCTCGCCGTAAATCATTCGGAAGAACTTCCCAATCTCCGTAAAGAAATGGGAGAGAGATGAACCTCACGAAGAGACAGAAGGAGATCCTCGATTTCATCCGCGACTACCGTGAGGCCAACGGGATCTCGCCGACCCAGCGCGAGATCCGCGAGCGGTTCCAGCTTTCCTCTTTCGGCACCGTCCAGAAGCACCTGAAGCGGCTGGAGGAGAAGGGCGCTCTGTCGCGCGAATGGAACCGCAGCCGAGGGATCTCGCCCGCAGAGCCGAAGACGGCTTCGCGCGAAGTTCCGCTCCTGGGAGCGGTCGCCGCGGGCCGGCCGATCGAACCGTTTCCCGACGAAGAGACGATCGAGGTTCCCGCGTCACTTCTCGGGCGCGGCGAGCATTTCGTGCTGCGCGTCCGAGGCGATTCGATGGTCGACGACGGAATCCGCGACGGCGACTACGTCGTGGTCTGCAAGCGCTCGAGCGCGCAGAACGGGCAGACTGTCGTAGCGTTGATCCGCGGCGAAGCGACGCTCAAACGCTATTACGCGGAGGGCTCGCGGGTGCGACTGCAGCCTGCAAATGCGGCGATGAAACCGATGATGATCGATTCGCGGGACGTCACGGTCCAGGGCGTGGTCACGGGACTCATCCGGAATTATTCGGCCTGAAATCTGCGGCAGCGCTGAAACCTGCCATGGGCTGCTGCTCGACGGCCGTTTGCTCCCTCGCGGCGTCGTCGAGACGCCGCCGAAAGATGTCACAGACCCCGCGCCTGCGACATTGGTCGGATGCCGAATCCGCATATCGGTTTGCTAAAATCTCTCCTCTACTGGCGACGTACCCAAGTGGTTAAGGGAGAGGTCTGCAAAACCTTTATTCGGCGGTTCGAATCCGCCCGTCGCCTCCAGTTAGGAATCCCGAGCCGGTAAACGGGAATCGGGAAACGGGAAACGAACGGCCCGGACTTGGGTTCCTCGTTTTTCCTTTTCCGTTTCCCGTTTCCCGTCTCTGATCGCCGGAGTGGCGGAATTGGTAGACGCACGGGACTTAAAATCCCGAGGGCCGAAAGGCCCGTGCCGGTTCGACTCCGGCCTCCGGCACCAGAAAACCAGTCGAGGACACGATGAGCGGGGTTGCCACCGAGACGCCATCGGAATTTCAGGGCCGCGTCGGATACGAGTTCCGCGATCCGACGCTGCTCGAGCGCGCGCTCACGCACAAGTCCTTCACCAACGAGAACCGCGAGACCCGTTCGCCGAACAACGAGCGGCTCGAGTTCCTGGGCGACGCGGTCCTCGGGTTCGTGATCGGAGAGCTGATCTACCGGTTCTTTCCCGACCTGCAGGAGGGCGCGCTCTCGAAGATCAAGGCCCATCTCGTCTCCTCGACGACGCTCGCGACAAAGGCCCGCGATCTCGGAATCGGCCGGTGCCTGCGGATGGGAACGGGGGAGGCCCGCTCAGGGGGCGCCGAGAAGCTCTCCCTGATCGCCGACGCGTTCGAGGCCCTGATCGCCGCGATCTACCTCGACGGAGGGCTCCCGGCGGCCACGGAGTTCGTCAAGCGGACATTCGGCCCCGAGATCACCGGAATCGACGTCGGGGATCTCTCCTTCCACGACTACAAGACCGCGCTCCAGGAGACCGCGCAGGCTCTCGGACTGCCGCTGCCGGAATATCGCGTCATCGACGAGTACGGTCCCGATCACGAGAAGGCCTTCGTCGTCGAGCTCTCCTGGGACGGCGCGGCATTCTCGTACGGCCGCGGCTCGTCCAAGCGCGAGGCACAGCGGAAGGCGGCGAAGGAAGCCTTGAAGAAGCTGGGACGCCTGCCGGCCTGAGACGTCAGGGCGCTTTCGCCAGCCTCTCTAGGAACCGCTCGGCGTTCTCGAAGCCCACCAGCCGGAGATCCTGGCGCTCTTTCCCCGTCGCGTCGAGGAAAATGATCGTCGGGACGCCCAGGATCCCGAACTTCTCTGACAGGGCGATCGCTTCGGGCGATGCGATCTTCGTCATGTCGGCCTTGAGAAGCGAGCGGCGGGCGAGCGCTTCGGCGACGCGCGGTTCGGCGAAGGTCTTTCTCTCGAGCTCGAGACAGGGGAGACACCAGTCCGCGGAGAAATCGATGATCGCGGGCCGGCCGGCGCCGATCGCCTCCGGGACGTACGGTTGCCATCCCTTGAGCTCGCGCGGGACGAAGAAGATCGCGATTCCGACGAGGATCGCCGCGGCTCCCGCACGCACCGGCCATCGGAGGCCGAGGCGCGTCACGAGGATCACGATCGCTCCGATGACGAGGACGGCAGGGAGAAGCCACTTTCCGAACGGCGGCGGGAAGACGCTCCGGAGAAAGTAGGCGGCCATCGCGAGCAGGATCCACCCGAAGATCTTCTTCACGCCCTCCATCCACTCGCCGGCGCGCGGCAGCCGCGAGAGCCTTCCGGAGTACGCCGCGAGGAAGAGATAGGGGAGCCCGAGTCCGAGCGACAGGGTGAAAAAGAAGAGGAATCCCAGGAAAGCGCTCTGCCGGGCGGCGACGAACGCCAGAAGTCCCACGATGAAGCCGCCGATGCAGGGCGCCGCGACGATGCCGACGAAGAGGCCCATTCCGAAAGCCCCGGCGGCACCCGCGCGCGCTCCGGCGCGGTTCATGAGCTTCGTCGGCATGCGGATCTCCCAGATGCCGAACATCGACAGCGACATCGCCACGAGCGCCGCGGCGATGGCCGCGAGCACCCACGGGTTCTGGAGGAGCGACCCGAAGAGCCGCCCGGAGAGCGCCGCCACGACCCCGAGGATCGAGTACATCGTCGCCATGCCGAGGACGTAGAGGCCCGCGAGCCCGAAGAGACGGCTGCGGGAGCCCGACGACTGCCGCCCGAAGTAGCCGACGGTCAGCGGAATGACCGGATACACGCAGGGCGTCAGGTTGAGCGCGAGCCCGCCCGCGAAGATCGAGAGAAGGACGAGAAAGAGGCCGTTTCGCTCGAGCATGTCGCCGAAGTCCTTCGACGCGCCGGCCGCGGCGGTGCTGCCGGACGGCGGCGCGGCGGAGAGCGGGACGGCGGCCATCGTGCCGCCCGCGGCCGTTTCGCCGGCAGCCGCCGCGGTGCGAAACGACACCGACGTCGGCGCGAGACAGCGCGTGTCGTTGCACGCCTGGTAGTCGATCCGCCCGGAGAGCGCCGGCGCCGCTCCGTCGAAGCGCAAGGGGATCTCGATAGCAAAGGAGCCTTCGTAGACGGAGAGAGGCGTCTCCGAGAAGGCGAACTTCTTCATCATGCCGTCGGGATAACGCGCCTCCCCCGCGCGGATCCCCGCCGCGGGATCGAGCCGCGCCTCGGTCGCGACGAGATACTCCTCGGAAGGCTTGTGGCTGTTGACGTGCCACCCCGACGCCAGGTTCGCGTTGAGAAGGAGGAGCGCTTCGCCGGCCCCGCGCATCTCGACGCGCGGCTCGACTTTCAGGAGGCTCGCCGGGTCAGGCGAGGCCTTCGACTCCGGGGACTGGGCCGCGAGTCCCGCGGCGGTGGCCACCGCGAGGAGCGCCGCGCCGAGCCATTTCATGGTTTCGCGACGCGCTCCTGCAGCCGGGCGACGAGCTCCCTCACGCGCGCGAGGTGCGGCGAGGTCGGATGATCTTTCTGAAACTTCCGGAACAGTGCGAGTGCCTCCGCCGGTCGGTTCTCGGCGAGCGGGATCTGCGCGCGGAAGAGCTCGGCCCGCTCCCGCCTCTCGCGATCCTTCGTCGTCGCGATGAGCTGCTCGATCGTCTTTCGCGACGCCGCGGGCTGACCCGAATCGAGCTCGGCGGCGGCGAGGAGCTCGATCGCGTCCTCGCGCTGTTTCGCCCTCGCTCCCGGCGCGGTTGCGGCGCGCTTCAGGCGCGGGAGCGCGGCCTCGGGGTCCGAACGGTGAAAGAGTTCGTTCCCCGAGTCGAACGCTTCCTTCGCCGACAGCCTGGCGACGTTCTGCGCATCGATCTGCTTCGCCCACTTGCGGTACCCGTCGATCGCTTCGTAAGCGTGCCGAAAGAAATCCCCCTGGTTCACGAACCCCTGCATCAGGAATACGAGGCGCCCCGCTGGCGTCGTAACGAGAACCGAGGGAGCTTCGTCTATCGAATACCGCGCCGCGAGCGCCTTGCCTTCGGGGGATTCGAGGTCGATCTTCATGGGGATCGCGGAAACGAGGAGAGCCTCGAGGTCGAACGCGGAGTAGATGAGCGTGTCCATCCGCTGGCAGTTTCCGCAGTTGTCTTGCGTGAACTCGAAGAACATGAACTTGCCCCCGGCCGCGGCGCGGTCGTGGGCCTCGGCGGTGCTGTTCGCCCAGACGACGTTGCCCGGACCCGGCGGGACGGACATCTCGAGTGGGGGTGCGGTCGGCGCCGTCGCCGCCGGCGGTGAATTCGGCTTGGAGGCGGGCGGTGGCTGCTGCGGGGGCGCGCCCAGGACAGCGAAGATCAGGATCGCCGGAAGAACGGAGCTCAATCGAAACCTCCCAAATATGGTGCTGCCTGCGAAACGGGGTGAACGGCGCGCGAATTCCCCTTCCGCAGCGGGAAGCATGGTGCCCAGGGACGGAATTGAACCGCCGACACAGGGATTTTCAGTCCCTTGCTCTACCAACTGAGCTACCTGGGCGCGGCCGGCCGGGTCGCGCAGTGTAGCGAAAAGGGGTGTCGCCCGCAACGGTCCGACTAAGATTCCCGCCGTGATCCTGAAGGTCGCAAAGCTCGGGGTGGAGCAACTCCGCATGCACTCCCGCGAGGTGGACGCGAAGGCGGTGTCGCGCGGGGACTACGAGGCGTTTCTGACCGACCTCGAGCACACGATGCGCGAGTACGACGGGACCGGGATCGCCGCGCCGCAGGTCTTCACGCCGCTGCGGATCTTCCTGTACGAGGTGAATCCCGAGACGCGAAAGCGCCGGGAGAAGAGCGTCCCTTTGACGGCCCTCTTCAACGCGAGCTACGAGCCGGTCGGCCCGGAGAAGGAGGAAGACTCGGAGGGCTGTCTGTCTGTTCCGTTCCTGTGGGGCGGAGTGGTCCCGCGGTGGGAGACGGTTCGCGTGAGCGCTCTCGACCGGTCGGGGAAACCCGTAACCTTCGAGGCGTCCGGATACCACGCCCGGGTCCTGCAGCACGAGATCGACCATTTGGATGGGCTCGTCTACCTCGACCGGATGCCCGACATGAAGTCGCTGGCTTACACAGTAAAGTTCGGTTGACCGCGGCGGCAGAGCCGCCGCAGGGTCAGCCGAATCCCGAGCGCGCTTCGCTCAGGATGACCGCTGCGCGGTCAGATTCCTCGCTTCGCTCGGAATGACAGGGTGAGGGAAACCTTGTGAAAGGTTTCACAAGCATCGTCGTCCTGTGAAACAATCCCCGCGCCATGCCTCTCTTCGGCAAAGGCAAGACACTGCCCGTCCGCGATCCGGCTGCGGCGGGCGGGCCCGCCGACTTCTTCACGACGCGCTTGGAGGCGATGGTCGCCTGGGCTCGCTCGAACTCGCTCTGGCCGCTTCCGTTCGCCACCGCCTGCTGCGGGATCGAGTTCATGTCGGTCGTCTCGTCGCACTATGACCTCTCCCGGTTCGGCGCGGAGGTCGTGCGCTTCTCGCCGCGCCAGGCAGACCTTCTGATCGTCGCCGGCACCGTCGTCGACAAGCTCGCACCGGCGCTGCGCAAGATCTACGACCAGATGCCCGAGCCGAAGTGGGTCATCTCGATGGGAGTGTGCGCGTCCTCCGGCGGCTTTTACCGCGCGTACCACGTCACGCAGGGGATCGACGAGATCGTCCCGGTCGACGTGTACGTGCCCGGCTGCCCGCCGACGCCCGAGGAGCTCATGTACGGCATCCTCGAGCTCCAGCGCAAGATCCGCTCGGGCGAGAAGTCGCGCGACAGCCGGTCCGCCGCCGCGGGCGAAGGAAGCCGCTTCGCCTGGTCTCCCGGCGAACGAACTCCGCCGCCGGGCAAGCCATGAGCATCGCCGCGGGGACAGGCCCTGCGGGCCTGCACCCGCATCCGAATTCGGTCGAGGCGCCGCCGACCCTCTCGCCTTCCGCCGAGAGGCTCCGCGATCGCTTCGCGCGCTCGCCGCTGTCGGAGAAAGTCGCCGTTCTCGACCTCGACCTGCCCACGGTCGAAGTCTCGCCGGCAGATTGGCCGACGGTCGCCCGCTTCCTGCGTGACGATCCGGAGTGCCGCTACGACCTCTTCCTCGACCTGGCCGGCGTTGACAACGCGAAACGGCCGGGACGCCCGACGCGGTTCGAGGCGGTCGTCCACCTCCATTCGCTCTCCCGCGACGAGCACGTTCGCGCGAAGGTCCTGCTGCCCGACGGCGCGGAGCCGCGGCTCCCTTCCGTGATCGACGTCTGGCCGGCGGCGAACTGGTTCGAGCGGGAGGCCTACGACCTCTTCGGCTTCGACTTTCCCGGACACCCGAACCAGCGGCGTCTTCTGTGCCACGACGCGTTCGTCGGGCATCCACTCCGGAAGGACTACTCGCCGGGGCAGCGCTGGTTCTTCGCGGAGGAAGACCTTCGGATGCCGGCGTGGGCCGTCCACACGGAAGAGCGCGCCGGTCACTTCGAGACGCAGACGATCTCGATCGGGCCGTCGCATCCGGCGACGCACGGCATCATCCACCTCGTCGCGCGCCTCGACGGCGAAAGGATCACCCGCGCCGAGACCCAGATCGGTTACATGCACCGCTGCTTCGAGAAGATGTCCGAGACCCATACCTGGAACCAGGTGATCCCGTTCTGCGACCGCCTGAACTACGTGTCCGCGATGATCAACGGCGTCGGGTACGTGCGTACGGTCGAGAAGATGCTCGGCATCGAGGTACCGGATCGCGGCCGGCTCGTCCGCACGATCCTCTCCGAGTTCTCCCGGATCATGGATCACTGCGTCAACATCGGAACGAACCTGGTCGACATCGGCGGGCTGACGAACTTCTGGTACCTGTACCAGCCGCGCGAGTCGATCTACGGGCTGATCGAAGCGTGCTGCGGCGCGCGCCTCACGGTCTCCTACGTGCGCGTCGGGGGACTCGCGATCGACGTGCCGGAGGACTTCGTCCCCCGCTGCCGCGCGCTCATCGAGTCGATCCCGAGGTTCGTCGACGACGTCGAGCGGCTCGTCACGAGGAACAAGATCGTGCGGAATCGGCTCTCCGGAACGGGGGTCGTGACGAAGGAGCAGGCGATCGGATGGGGATTCACCGGCCCCATGCTCCGCTCGACCGGCGTGGCCTACGACGTGCGCCGCTCGCGCCCGTACGACTTCTACGACCGGTTCGACTGGGATATCCCGATCAGCAGCGACGGCGACAACTTCGCCCGGTACCTCGTCCGCATGGAGGAGATCCGCCAGTCGCTCGCGATCATCCGGCAGGCCCTCGACATTTTCCCGGCGTCGGGCCCCGTCAACTCCGACGACTGGCACGTCGTGCTGCCGCCGAAGGACGCCGTCTACCACGACATGGAGTCGTTGATTTTTCACTTCAAGCTGATCATGGAGGGGATCCGCGTGCCGCGCGGCGAGCGTTACGACTGGATCGAGGGCGCCAACGGCGAGCTCGGGTTCTACGCGATCTCGGAAGGCGGCGCCGGGCCGTATCGCCTGAAGCCCCGGCCGCCGTGCTTCCCGATGATGGCGGCGTTCGAAGACATGATCGTGGGCGGCGGCATCTCCGACGCCATCGCGACGCTCGGGACCTTGAACATCATCGCGGGGGAGCTCGAGCGGTGAGCGGCGTCGTCGACGTCGGAGCGCGCCTCTCCAGGCTGACGCTCTCCGAGCGCCTGTATTTTCCCGGAGTCCTGAAGGGACTGGCCGTCACCATGCGGCATTTCCTGCGCAACCTCATGGCGATCCGGCGCCTCCCGACGATCCTCTATCCGGAGAGGAAACGCGACTACTCCGACCGCTTCCGCGGAAAGCACATCCTGACGACGCGCGACGACGGGACGTTGAAGTGCGTCGCGTGCTACATGTGCGCGCAGGCGTGTCCCGCCGAGTGCATCACGATCGTCGCCGGCGAGCACCCGAAGATCGCCTACGAAAAGTATCCCGTCGTCTTCGACATCGACATGCTGCGCTGCGTCTTCTGCGGGTTCTGCGTGGACGCGTGCCCCAAGGACGCGATCTGGATGACCCGCGACTACGAGATGGCCTTCTTCAACCGGGAGGAGGCGATCTTCGGGATCGACAAGCTGATCGCGAAGCCCGGCCTGCCGGTGAAGGACGGTCTCGGATACCGCCCATACTACCCGGGCGACGGGACCCGGCCGCCGGGCGACGCGTCGAGCTCC